>JAFWFV010000026.1 GCA_017515465.1 Clostridiales bacterium | reverse complement strand
GGTGCATGTATGGGAATCCGCTCCGATAACGAGGTCTCCCGGAAAGACCAATCCGTTATCGGGAAGTATGACATGCTCAATGCCCATTTCCTTCCTTCCAAGTTCATAGTAGTTGCTGATGCCCTGCTGTCTGGCAAAACATCTCATGCACTTATTGAGCTCTGCGGATTTAATGTCTTTGTTGGGAGTAAAGTGATCAGGTATCAGGCAGATCCTGTCCTTGTCAAAGACCTTGCCGTTTCCGACCTGTTCGAATACCTTGATAGCAGGAGGTGTGGTTACATCGTTGCCGAGAACGACATCGAGAGATGCCTCGATAAGATCACCCGGTTCTACGGACGGGACACCTGCATGTCTGGCCAGGATCTTCTGAGTAATGGTCATTCCCATAGATGCACACCTCGATTCTCATGCTATATATAGATTATATTAGCAGGATACGAGTTGTACAAATACCGATTGAAACTTTTTGTTAGCGATATTTGACTTAAGGTCAGCCGCGCTGAGCCAGGAGCCACGCAGTAATATGCATGGCCTGCAGGAACCTTCCCTCCGAGATCATGGTCTCAATCTCCTGAGGGGTAAGTCTTATTACCTTGAGAAACTCAGTCTCGTCCAGGGACAGGTCTGATACCTTTCTGCAGTTCCTTGCCGAGAATATATGTGCATAGTTATCAGATATGGTGGCATTGGAAGGTACGGTCAGAAGATGTTTCCATTCATCTGATTCATATCCCGTTTCCTCTCTCAATTCCCTTATGGCAGCCTGCAGAGCATCTTCAGATGATATGTCAGATGCATCACCGTATTCCTTGCCGTCCTTACGCTCGATACCGCCTGCAGGGAACTCCGTCGTAACCTTCTTTATGCCCTGCCTGAACTGTTTGACGCAGAGAAATCTGCCCTCCTCATCCGAGGCAACGATCACTACGTAATCACGTCTGCTGTAGCTGTAGAAAGGCTCGTATTCACTGCCGTCGGGGAAACGGTAACGCGAACATCTCACGTCTATCCATTCATTTTGTATCAGGTGTTCGGTGGATATCTCCTGCCAGATCAGGTCCTTGTCATCTTCCATGTATCAGCCTACCGTCTTAACATTGATGTGATTTTCCTTGATATATCCGAAGACCTCATCCTTGTGGTCAATGGACGAGATTATGGATATACCGCTGACATCGTTGGAAAGGAACACGACCAGGTGTTCAAAGGCTCTGACCATGTAAACATTCTTCCAGTCCAGATTGATCTTCTGCACTCCCTCATTGATCATCTCTATGCCATTTTCATCCAGGACTATCTTCTTGGGATCTGAGCTGACGGATCTCACATAAGCACTGATCCTGCTCCTGAGCATGATGTGGAACATGATGCCGAATACCAGACAGACGGCTGCAAGCACCATTCCGACGGTATTCAGGACAGAAGAAGAGATAAAATGTGTAACGATGAGTATCACCAGCAGAACAAATGCAATGATCGACAATACCAGCGATTCACGGATATAATCCTTCAACTTGGCTTCAGGGTTCTTTTTCAGGTCTCTGAAGGAAGATGATATATTAACCAGTTCCCTGGCTTCTTCCTTTGTCATACCTCCACGTGTCTCGATAACCATAAGTTGTCTCCTTTCAGAATTCCCACACAACTGCAGGGTCTTTTGCGACCTGTTTCTCCTCAGGCGGCAGTTTCATATAATCACCGTATCTCGAAGTCAGATACTCGTCAAAGTATCTGGTCCCCATAAATACCTTGTCCTCAAACTGATAATCGGTAAGCTCCAGGAACCATTCCTTGGGCATGCCGTAGCGGAGGCTGGTATCATTCTTTCCTGATCCATATACTTCGCTCCTCTCCTTGCCGCCCGAAGGCAGTGTCAGGACCCTGACAGGATTCCTGCTGGAATTCCTGCTCCTGGATGCTGCCTTGTTCAATGATCTATAGACCGTGGAAACAGGGATCTTTGAGATCAGCTTCCATCTCAGCTGGCTGCTGTTTACAACAGCAACCCTGGACCACAGGATCTTTCTCAGGCAAAAGCATTTGATGTCATTCAATTTCTGTCCGAATGATGATGACGGGATATCATCCAGAGGCATTACATCTATGTATACGCCTGTCTTGCAGTGCAGATGTTCCTGACCCTCACGGATAAATGTGGTTCCCGTGCGGCGGATCTTGCCGTATCCCCACAGATATTCAGGATCAGTGTCGTGATCCTGAAAGAAACATATTGATGGATCCAGATCTGATGTAACCTTCTTGAACTTCTCATACTCTTCCCTTAGCATGGTAACATCAGCATCATTATCCCACGGAATAAATCCGTGGTGCCTGACTGCTCCCAGCAATGTACCGCATGTAATGGCATATTTGATACAGTGCTTTCTGCATACACGGTCAAATTCAGTCATCAGTTCAAGCTGAATATTCTGCATTCTCTTCAGATCATCTCCGCTTACGATCCCTGATCCTTTAGTCATCTATTATCCCGTCCCTGCCTCTCATTATTGCTGCTCCTCAATTTCCTCGCCCAATTCGAAGAACTCATCATAATAATCCTTTAGCAGCTGAGCATTATTACCGTACTCATTATACTCTTCTTCTCCCGCTCCTTTTATAAAACAATCTTGAAGTTCTGACTGTCTGTCTTCAAGAGTACCGATGAGCTTTTCCAGTTCACGGAGCCTGTCTCTCTTTCTGGCCAGTTCCTTTCTGGCTTTTGCAGGGTTAACGTTAGCCGAAGAATGAGGTGTCTTTTCTGTCTTTTCCTTTTCTTCCGCAGGCTTTGCGGTCTGAACTGCCGCCTCTTTTTTCTTGTAATCAGAAAGGTAGTAATCGTATTTATCGTAAACGGCAGCATGTCCGTTCTTGAAGCCGAGGATCCTGTCAGCACATTTATCGATAAAGAAACGGTCATGGCTGACGCAAACTATAGCTCCGTCGTAATAGCTCAGAGCATCTTCCAGGATCTCTCTGGAATTGATGTCCAGGTGATTCGTAGGTTCATCTAGGATCAAAAGATCGGGGTTTTCCTCCAGGAGCTTGCACAGATAAAGCCTCGATCTCTCACCGCCGGAGAGCATATCGATGGTCTTGAAGACCGCTTCTCCCCTGAATCCGAACCTGGCCAGAAGGCTCCTGGCATCAGTTACTGTCAGATCAGTATCTGCGATCAGTTCATCGTACAAGGTCCTGCTCTCATCTTCGAAGGGAACAAACTGACCCATAACACCGCACTTCAGACCTGACGACAGATAGATGGTGCCTGAATTGCCTACAGCATCTCCAGTCAGCATATGAAGGAGCGTTGTCTTGCCGCATCCGTTGGGCCCGCAGAAGAATATCTTGTTATCAGCGTTCAGTTCAAATGACACATCCTCGAACAGCGGAGCATCTGAATCATCAAACTGCTTGGAAACATTCTCACATTTCAGGATAAGCCTGTCGCTCTTTCCTGTCCTCTCTACGGGAACAGCCTTAAAGTTCATCTTGGCAAACTCTGACGGTCTTTTCTCACGCTTGGCCTCAAGGATCGCCTCAAGCTTATCCACCATCTTTTCCCTCTGATGGTATCCGCTGATATTGCGGTGGGACAGCATGGTCTGCTTAACTTCCAGCTGGTGCTCGTACTGAGCCTCGAGATTTGCGATCTCGGATTCCAGTGTCTTGAGGCGTTCTGCCTTCTGTTCCTTATATGCTGAATAGTTGCCCTTGTACATAGTGATCCTGCCGTTATCCAGCTCTATCACCCTGTTGGCTACACTGTCGATAAAATGACGGTCATGAGTAATGACAAATACAGCGCCGCCATAGGACTTGAGGAATCCCTCCAGCCACTCGATGGCTTCAAAATCCAGATGGTTGGTAGGCTCGTCCAGCAGTATGACATCGGGATGCTCCACGATCAGCCTGGCCAGGCACACCCTCATCTTTTCCCCTCCCGAGAGGGTCATGAGATCAGTCCTGTCGTTGATGCCGGTAAGGCCCAGGCCTCCCAGGGCATCATGGAGCCTGTGTTCGTAGTCGTAACCGCCCATTGCCTCATATTCCGCTATGAGATCCGCATAGCTTGCCATCAGATCATTCCTATCAGGATCATCTGCATTTGCGATCTCGCTTTCCATGGCAACGATATCAGCTTCCAGCTCCTGCATCTTTCTGGGTTTGAGACTGGACGACGTGAGATCCTGTTCATCCATATTCTGGGACAGGAATCCCGCCATGGTATTCCCATGGAATATAATGTTTCCGGATGAGGGTTCATATTTGCCGCTGATTATCTTGAACAATGTGGATTTGCCCGCTCCGTTATCACCAACAAATGCGATCCTGTCTCCCTCCTCGACGCGGAAAGACACACCATCCAGTATTTGGCGTGTCCCGAAGTTCATCGATATATTGTCAACAGTAATTAAAGGCATCAGTCAACCAGTTCAGCTGAAATGGAAAACGCAAATTGGCCATCAGAGTTGATCTTTGTAACCTTGATCACCAGCTGATCTTCCTCCTTGATATTCTCTACACCGTCACCGGTGACATCTATACTGACATTAGGTCCGTATTCCGGCATGGGGCCGTAAAAGATCTGTCCCATGTAATAATCGTGGGATGCCATGAGCTCAACGGTCTTGCCGATTATGTCCTCTCCGTTCTTATGTGCCTGATACATTGCCTGAACGGAAGGATAATCAGTATCCTTGCCGCAGCCGTAAAGGCCTGTGCTCATGAGAAAGAGCATCAGAACTGACAACAAGATACATAGCGTCTTTCGCATTTGTCTACCCTCCATAAACCGGTACAACGATTATACCATTACCTCTCATTTTTAAGAATTGAATAGTATTTACGGTCCTGATGCTCTCCATCTATGAGGAAATAGTCTCTCAGAGTGCCGTCATATTTGAATCCGCACTTAT
This sequence comes from Clostridiales bacterium, assembly GCA_017515465.1. Lineage (GTDB taxonomy): Bacteria > Bacillota > Clostridia > Saccharofermentanales > Saccharofermentanaceae > Saccharofermentans. The sequence goes on along the minus strand of JAFWFV010000026.1, from coordinate 75,253 downwards.
CGATCACTTTTTGAGATGGCGTATTTGCAGGCCTTACGCAGATCTGCACCTTGTTAAATCCTATGACGTCAAAACCGTGATCTATGACGGCTCTGGCAGCTTCTGTGGCATATCCCCTGCCCTGATAGGCTCTGCCGATACAGTATTCGATCTCACCGAATCCGCTTTCTGCATTCACAAGGAAATACGCGATCTGTCCTATGCACTCACCGGATGACTTCTCGATCACTGCCCATCTGAATCCGTATCCGCTCTGATATCTGCAGATAAAAGCGTCCAGGAGAGATCTTACCTCTTCACGAGTCTTATATGCAGGCTCCCCGTATTTATTCTGAACGTCATCATCCGAGATCCAGTTCCTCATCATGGAATCAATGTCATCATAACGGAACTTTCTCATCAGGAGCCTGCCGGATTCAAAGTCACGGGTTTCACAGGGCATCAGATACGGCTTATATCCGAAAGGCTGATATTCCCTTATCATCTTTACCGTATCATCAACGGATATACATGATGCATAACGTTCCGGCCAGATGATCTCATTGTAGTACCGGTATATGTCCTCCGACCTAAACAGATCATTACTCCTCGTTGAATTACAGTATGCAGGCACAATCATCTCAAAGCCGTGATCCATCCCGCTCTTGACGGTAGCATCAACGCAGTAGTCAGTCTGCAACCCGACGGTTATTATCCTTTTGGCTTTCATGTTCTGGAGATATGTCAAAAGACCCGAGCTGTTTGAAAAAGCATTATTTACTTTCTTATCGAATATCCTCTCACCGGGAAGAGGTCTGAAGCCGCCGTAGATCTTGTGATCTTCGTCTCCTGCGGAAAATCCTGATCCTTCCCCGTCATCATGCCGGACATAGATGACCTCAACGCCGCTTCTGCGTGCCTCATCTATGAGCGTTGAGATATTTTCTCTTAATCTGTCAAAAGCATACAGCCTGGAGTCAGTTATCCCCTTCTGTGTGTCAATAACGAGCAATACCATATCTTATCTCCGATCATGTTATATTGTATCCGTTGTCAGACAGGGCAGAAAGCGCCCTGTCAAAGTTCTCTTCCTTAACCAGGATATAGTCGGTATTATACGTTGATACGGCAAATATGCCTATTCCATTATCTGCCAGGATGCCTGAGATCTTTGAAAGGATTCCTATCAGTCCGAAATCAAGCACTCCGGTTATCCTGAATCCTCTCCATCCGTCCTCCCTCTCGATCGTTTCCGAGGGAACATCTGATGTCTTGCAGACCAGAGAGATCTCCTCGTCGGTCCTGGCTGCAAAAAAGAACTCAGAATCAAGGTCTATGGAAGATGTATCATTTACCTTGCAAACCGTCAGTTCATAATTCAGTATCTTCAGTTCCATACGTGTTCCTCCTTGATAAGTGCAACTGCATCCTTAAAATCATTAATGTCCCTGTTATGAATGTATAACCTGCACATCTCTATCTCCTGCCCGTCAACTGTCAGGGTTTCCCATTCAGCCTCGACATACCCCGTGTTGATCAGTTCATATATCAGGAATTCAACCTGTTCCCCGTTCTCGTATACCAGCATCAGATCTTTATTCCCGGGTTTATAGTCTTCGATAGTCTTGAATGCAATCCTATACATATCATCTTCATTTCTCTGATTATACGGAAAATCTCTGCACAGATTTAATATATGTCTGGAATACTGCCCTCCGAGGAAAGCATGGACGTGAGCATAGGAAAACCTGACGCATGCGAACAGATCGTATCTGTCATTTGTATTTCCCAGGTTGAACTCGTCGGATCTCATCAAGGTATCAGGGGCTTCATCCCCCAGTGCCAGGTCCTGGATATATCGGGAGACAGCAACGGAACCGTGTGGCAGCAGCGGCATCGATCCGGGATCATCTGCCAGGTTCTTAAGATAAACGGCATCGGGAAGAAACATGGCTATGACAAGTATCGCGGCAACAGGTGACGAAAGATATTCCTCTCTCTTAAGGAGAGATATGAACTTTTCGGAAAGGAAAAAGACTCCAGTGACTAATGTCAACGTTATGAACGGCGCAGCTGACAGGATACGGAAATCATAACAGGTCGTGATGATGCACCCGGCAAACGGCAGCAGCATCAGAACGGTGATCTCGTACCTGCCTGATCTGATCAGTACTACTGTCCCAATTATCAGGAACAGTACTGCATACCATGTAAAGACGGGATGATCTGTGGAAAACTGTCTCAGCCATGTCATTTCAGAGAACAGGACATACTTCAGGTTATCTAAATTCTCCCGGACCGGTGTAAGGCCCTCGGAAGAGATCCTTTCAAGAAGTATCTTTGTCAGGCCCTCCTCCCTGACATTGTATCTGGCAGGATTCGCGATGATATATGCCAGGAGCGGGATCGATGACATGACAAACCCTATGATTATTGCCGCAGCAGACGAAAGGTATTCACGAATCTTTTCCCTGTTCCTGACATAAGTCCTGATCCCGTAAATGACTCCTGATATCAGAAGCCCGTAGATATAATGCTTGCCCATTATCGCACTGCTCATCGTCAGGCCGGCAAAAACGCCTCCGGCAGCTGCGTCAGGGTATGAGGCCCTCCTGAAGGCACGCAATATGAAATAGAACGATATCATCAGGAGCGGCAGACATACTGCATATCTGTGCCCCATGTACACCTGCGTAAAATGAAGTGGAAAGAACATGAGAGCAATTCCGGACAGAACGGTAAATGCGGTGTTATGCTTCAGTTCGTGTGCACAAAGCATGGTAAAGATCACCGTTATCCACCCCAGGACAATAAGTCCTGCGTTAAATACTGCGAGATTATACCCGAAGATCCTGAACAACACCGAGATATAGTAGTGGAATATCAGTTCCCTGCTGATGTTAGCAATGTTGTTATCCCAGTATATGGTCTCGAACCTGCCGTCCGCAAAGCATCTTTCCCTCGCAACGAAGATATCCCATGCTGCATCATCGAACAGTCCGTTGTTGTTCCATGGAGCATTTGAATAATTGTAGAGATGGATAATGAAATATAATATGCTCACGGCGATAAGTGAAATGATCAGCCATAGATTTTCCCGCATTCTCTGTCCTAAGTTCCTGATGTATCTAATCCCGGATAAGAACAGGAGCACCAGCGACAGCGGATATGTAAAGAAAACGGGAAAGTTGTTTTCAATGGTTCCATAATACATCATGACCGTCAATACCAGGTTGAACAGTGCAAGTATCCCGGAACATGCCAGGATAATATTGTTAACTCTATCAAAGTATTTCTTGTCCGTGAACAGTTCAGAGTTCATCAAACACCTTATCGTTCCTTCTCTGCTGCCACCTCAGGTAATAACCTGCGATCATGGAGGAGAGCATGGTAGTCAATATCAGTACCGTAAAGAATTCCAGACTGATTATGTTATAGGAATATGCCACGGTGGCAAGAACTATTCCCGGGCCTCCTCTGGCATTCATCGTTATTGCAAAATTCATCCTGGTGCTCATCTTAAGACCGGACGGCAGTAATAGTAGCCAGGTTCCGATAAACTCAAGCCCGAATGCTATGGCAAAGAACAGCAGGAATCTGGGGAACGAGAAATCATGCACTACATTCAGCTGGATGCCGACCAGGGCAAAATAGACGGGAATGAAGAATGAGAAAGCGATATTCTCCAGGAAGTGCATGCGTTCAGCCGTATTCTTTTCAGATCCGAACACTGCCTTGATCAGATACCCCACAACAAATGCGGAGTACATGATATTAATACCCAACATGTACAAGAGCCCGCAGGTAAGGAGGAGCAGGACAAAACTGAGCGTATAGAATGTATTCGCCTTCCAGACGTTCCTGATCTGTCTGATGAACTTCGAGATGAGGGCAACTGCAGCAAAGATACCTATGGTTGCCAGTACTATGACGATCATCTCACTGAGCTTGATCTCACCGGATTGTGCTATGCGTGTGGCAACGTTCAGCAGTACCCACAGACAGAGATCCTGAAACGTTGAAACCGTAAGCACGGTATTTGAGAATCTGGTATTCATGATACCCATGTCAAAAAAGATCTTGGAGATGACAGGGATCGAGGTGATGGCAACACCTATGGCAAAGACCAGACTATATGACAGATCGTTACCGATAGTTCCGATGAAGCTCTCCCTGAACAATCCGATGAACGGAATGCTGCCGGCCATGGGTATCACCGTTGCACCTATAAATACCAGACTGATAGTCTTTGCATTGGATCTGTCCACTTTGATGTCAGTATTGTAGCCTGAAAGGAACATCAGGAAAATGAGACCCAGCTGGTAAAAGATGTTTAATACCTTTCCCTCTTCCGGATAATAGAAAAACACCTGTTCGGACAACGACGGAAAGAGCAGGAACAGACAGCTGCCTCCCAGTATCATGCCGCCCAATATCTCGCCTACAACCCTCGGTCCCTTGATCTTTTCCATCAAGGTGCCGAAAACATAGGCGAAGAGCAGCAGCAATCCGATAGCTATAAGCGTGATTATTATCTCTTTTTCAGAAAGTGTCGCAAGTCTCATGTCAGATCAGTAAATCGGCCATTCTGATGGTCAGATCAGTGCCTCCAGTTCAGCCTTCTTTTCCAGCGCCCTGTCCATATATGGCTGATAATCGATATCATTTCTGTTTCTCAGCAGTTCCATCATCTCATATACCGGTGTATATATGGGTGTCAGCGCCAGATTTCCCAGAACACCCTTGAGGGAATGAGCCGCCTCGAATGCGGCGTTCAGGTCATTTCTGCCGAGTGCATCCTGCAGATCAGCAAAACTCTTATCTTCAAGGGCTTTCCCTATCAGTTTGAGGTAGAACGCCTCGTTGCCCATGCATCGCTTGAGCCCGTCGTCCGTATCTGCACCGAATGCTTTCAGATCATCTATGGTCATACTAACTTCTCCCTTTATCAGACAGTCTTTTTATCTATCATCAGTTTCTCAAAATCATCGGCAGGAACGGGTCTGGAAAAATAATACCCCTGAATGATCGCACATCCGAGCTTCTTAAGAGCAAGGCACTGTTCCTCCGTCTCTACTCCCTCTGCGATGACCGGTACACCCAGATAATCGGCGATGTCGATAACAATGCTGATCATCCTGGTATCATTCTGTTTATCGAACGCTGTCCTGATGAACTTCATATCCAGTTTCAGTGCATCAATGGGAAGCTCCGAGATCATGTTAAGAGAGGAATAACCTGAACCGAAATCATCCATCTCTATGAAGAATCCATGGTCCCTCAGCGTCTTGACCCTGTCGACGATCTGGTTGGAATCGCTGACATATGCGGATTCCGTGATCTCGAGGACCAGATCTGATGTTGTGATGCCGTTATCCCGGGCTATGCTCTCCAGTGTATCAACGAGAGCCGGGTCATAAAGTTCTGCCCTGGAGATATTAACTGATACGGGGACTGAAATGCCCAGACGTTTCTTCCAGCCGGAAATATGCTCTGCCACGCTTCTCCACACATATTCATCCAACTTAGAGATAAGACCGTCCTCCTCAAACAGGGGTATAAAAGCTCCCGGTGATATCATGCCGAGATCCGGGTGTACCCAGCGGACCAGCGCCTCAGCACTGGACAGGACCGGTCTGTCTCCCCTGATATCATACTTAGGCTGGAAATAGACCTGAAACTGTCTGGATTCGAGAGCCTTGGGGAATTCATCCACCAGCTGTTCAGCAAAAAGCTCCGCATCGATGAGAGCTTCATCAAAGTAATTAACGAAGACTGAATAATTATTCCTGATCTTGTCAGCGGCGATCTTTGCGCGGTCAAAGCGGGAATGGATATCAAGTTTCTTGTCACAACAGGAATAAACTCCCGCCCTGATCTTGATGCCTATCTGAAAATCATCCCCGATATTCGCGATCTGATCGGCCACAGAGGAATGATCATCCTGATGCGGACAATAAACGAGGAAAGTATCTGCTGTTTTTCTGCAGATAAAACTCTTTTGTCCTCCGAACACCTCTGTCAGACGTGTTGCTATCCTCTTGAGTATCTCACTGCCTACTTCAATGCCAAAGCGTTCGTTAAGCACATGGAAGTGGTTGACGTCAAAGCAGATCGCATCCATCTCCGCCGCAGGGAAAAACTTATCATACTGACTGCAGTAACGGTAAAAGTATTCCAGTGTATATAGTCCTGTCAGTCCATCCTTTTCCGTTGCACTTATGATCTGACGTCCCTCAGCAAGTTCTATGGAGCGGGAAATACGAGCCTTGATAACATCAGGTTGAGGATAAGGTTTGGGAATAAAGTCAAATGCACCGGACTGAAGACTCGTAACCTCAGAATCCTGATCGGATGTAAGGACGATCACAGGTATCCCTTTGAGTTCATTGTCCCCGCTCAGCATCTTGAGCAGATCCAGCCCCTTGATCTTCGGCATTATCAGATCCAGAAGTATCAGAGAAAGAGTATTGCGGTTCTGCTTGATAAGCTCATATGCGATCTCACCGTCCTCAGCCAGGATCACATCATATTCATCAGCAAGTATATTGGCCAGTATCTCACGGTTGATTAGTTCATCATCAGCAACCAGGACTTGCCTCTTGCCATCCTCCAAAGTATCGGTGAACCGTCTCATCAGATCCCTCCTCCGTTTCTCTTGTTTTCTTCATCCCTGATCAGGCTCTCCAAAGTCTCGAACAGGATATCCGGCTGTATGGGCTTGGTCAGGTGGGCATTAAGACCTGCCTGCAGCGACCGCTGCACGTCCTCATCAAAAGCATTTGCCGTCAATGCGATTATCGGTATCTTTTTTGCATCATCACGCTGAATGGAACGGATACGCCTGGTAGCTTCGAGTCCGTCCATCTCAGGCATCCTGACGTCCATCAGGATAGCGGAATAGAAGCCTGCCGGATGAGATTCAAACAGCTCCAGTGCAGCCTTGCCGTTCTCTGCCACATCAGATTCTATCATCCTGCTGGACAGGATCATCTGCAGTATATCGGCATTGACCTCAACGTCTTCTGCAACGAGAATGTGGCGTCCTGTCAGGTCCACCGGTTTGATCTCGCCTTTTGCGATCATCTTCTTCCTCGACGCAGAAATGAATTCCTCCACTACATTGGTTGCAAACAGAGGCTTGGCCAGGAAACTGTCTACACCTGATGCCAGTGCTTCATCCAGTATGTCATCCCATCTATATGCAGTAAGGATGATTATCGCTGATTCATTTCCGACGATTTCACGTATCCGCCTGGTAGTCTCGATACCATCGAGTCCGGGCATCTGCCAATCGACCAATATGAGATTATACGGATCATGACGCACATGTCTGAGATTTACCATCTCAATACCTTCTTCACCGCTAGTTACAGACTCTGCATTGATACCGGCTTTCCCCAGTACCAGTTTGGCATGTTCGCAGGCTACGGGATCATCATCGATTATCAGAACTGATATATCACTGGGATGGATGTTAAGTTCCTTCTCGATGCTGTTAACTCTGTCAGAATCTGACAGAGTCACAGAAATGATAAATGTGGTTCCCTTACCCTTTGTGCTCTCTACTTCGATCGTACCATTCATCATCTCAACAATATTCTTTGTTATTGCCAGTCCAAGGCCTGATGAACCGAATTTGCTGGTATAAGTGGCATCTTCCTGTGCAAAAGTATCAAACAGACGTGGCATGAATTCCTCGCTTATGCCGATACCATTATCTGAGATCGCAAACTGCAGAGTAGATTTATCATCGAACTGCGCCGTCCTCTGGATATCGAGCGAGATAGTTCCGCCTTCGGGAGTAAACTTAACGGCATTGCCAAGGATATTTATCAATACCTGACGAAGCTTCATATTGTCTCCGATATAATAATCGTCCACCTGACCTGTGATGTTGCAGGCATATGTCTGATTTTTATCAAGGCACTGACCGCTGAACATGGAATTTATAGATTCGAGCATTCTCGAGAAAGAGAACTCCTCGTTTTTCAGTACCATTCGGCCTGACTCGATTCTGGACATGTCGAGGATATCATTTATCAGATTGAGCAGATGCTCTGCGGATGTTCCGATCTTGACCAGATATTCCTTTGTCTTTTCAGGAGTATCAGGATCGTTCAGCGCGATATTATCCAGACCGATTATCGCATTCATGGGCGTCCTGATCTCGTGGCTCATGTTTGACAGGAAAGCTGTCTTGGCTTTGTTTGCCTGTTCTGAAGAAGCAAGGGCATCGCCTAATGCCGCCCTCTGAGCGAGACTGGCACGCATCTCTGCATCTATTACCGTAAGGCCGAGTCCGATGGCATGAACCTTGTGATCGTCTCTGTCCTCCACATGACGGACCCCTGCAACACGTATCATCTCGTAGTATTCCTGTCCGTTACGTCTGGCAAGATACCTGTATGCAAGGATATCTTCTTTCATGAGCCCTTCCCTGATCGCATCGGGATCGATAAAATCCATGAATCCCTGCCTGTAGTTCTCATCAACGGAGTGTTCCGCATACCACTTGAATCTCTCGTAATACGGGAATTTAATTCCTTCCCTCGTCTGTTCCAGATCCTTGGGATCTCCTCTGTAGCAGATCCCCTCGTCCTTATCCAGATCAACGTGATAGACGCTCCTGTAATCCGAGGACAAGGCAGTTATCATGTTGTCCTGCTGTGTCCTTCTCTTTTCCTCCTCGAGGAGTTTGTCCTGAAGAGCGAGCTTCTCCTCCATCTCCTCCTGCTTTGCTTTGTTTGCCGCCTCGATACGTTCATTTTCGATCAACAGAGCTGAATTCTTCCTGATCTGTAAGATAATAGTAACAAACATGATGATCAGGACCAGTGCAGACATTCCTGATAATAAAACACTTCTGGCGATTATGCTGTCCGATACAGGATTGATCTTGTCTGCTATCACATTCTCGGCAATAAGATATGTGAGCATCCAGTCTGTTCCGTCTATGGGGACATAGCTGAGCGTCTCTGTCTTATCACCATAGATGAATGTAACATCGCCGCTGCCGCCGTTCATAAAGCTGTCTGTAAACTCGTCATATGTCGTACCATCTGTGAAATGAGCCTGTTTAAAAGCATCCAGGAGATTATCCTCCCTGGCAAGACCACCCAGGACCATGTTGGTGAGCGCAACACCGTCTCTGGTATAGATATTACAAAACGTAGCATTGGAATTGTCGGAGCTTACAGATACCCCCTGGAGCATCTCATCCATACTGATCTCCATAAAACAAGCCTTGAACTTTTTGCCGTTCAGCGACATGTCATCGACTGGCACAGCGATAATTACCTTCTTATCATCTCCGGTAATGTTTAGGGTGGATACTTCAGAGTTCCGGATCGTCTTATAGTCAAATCCATATTCATCTATATTTGTCTGTGTGCCACGAGAGGTGTATATCAGACCGTCCTCATCAACAAATGCGAACTTCTCCAACTTGTACAGTCTCTTCATCCTCGCCTGATATGCCTGAAGATGTTCCTCATTTGACAGATCCTCGTCAGTCATCAGTTCCAAGGCAACATTAAGGTCATCGGTCCTTCTGGACAGGTTGGCAGATACGACCTCCTCACGCCTGCCTGCAAGTTCATCCATATAGAACAGGCTTACTGATTTTACGGCTTCTACTGTATCTCCGGTCGCCATAACACCTGTCAGGACTGTTCCGATCGTCAAGATTAACAAAAAAATGATACTTCCGATAATCGCTACGATAACTGTGTTCCTGACACCGGTACGCCTCATTCTATATCCCCCGTTCAAATTCCGACATTATCAGAATAATACATATTTCTAGGATTAATTATATCATTTAGTCATCAATTCGTTCATCATATAATTGCTAGAGTAGTGCAAAGTGATGAATGCCTGCCGCTCATGCGAACAATCATTTAGCTTCAACAACAGAGTTACAAAACCATATCAGATTAGGAAGTTAAGAAATCCCTTACCGGCGATCTTTTGACGAGGTGCATACCACCGAGGATGGAGCCTGAGTACGAAGAAATCCCATAACGGCGATCTTTGACGAGGCGCATAGCGCCGAGGACGGAGCCTGAGCACGAAGAAATTCCTTGCCGGCGATCTTTTGACGAGGTGAATAGCACCGAGGATGGAGCCGGTAAGGGATTTCTGAGTATTGGTGCGGCTGGTGGGACTTGAACCCACACGATTTTAGGTCGGCAGATTTTGAGCCTGCTGCGTCTGCCATTCCGCCACAGCCGCGTAGCAAAGTGATTATATTGAATTACTTTGTTTTTGTCAATTTCCCGACACACCAGTTAACTGCTGCAGATGAAGCCCATGCTATCAGCCCCAGAGTGCTGAACATGATCAGGTTGTGGAGTATCCCGCCTATCCCCCTGTCCTGTAAGAAATAATGTATCCGGGCGTCAAAGACTATCTGAACAATATAGAATTCAAAACAGAATGAACCAAAGAATTCCAGGACCTTGTGTACTGTTTTGATCCTGATGACGTTAAGCAGCATTGCCAACAGGTATGTTGTGCCAAAGCCGAGACAGAAAAGGCTTGCGAACTGGAGCATATAAGGGTACATGAACAGATACGAATAGTAATTGCTCATATATGCCAGAAGCCAGCCGACAATAAACGAAGCGGCCACCAACAGTCTGAATACCGCTATATACTTGATCTGATAACCCTTGTGGATAAGGTTTCCGATCATCATTCCCAGCATGAATATGGGGATCCTGTTGATGAAGTAGTACAGATCGCTCCTTATCACGCCAAACAGAAGGATGGCCGCCAGGATCCATACGGCAGTTGATGCCAGGAATGTGACTACGGGCTTCCCTGTCTTTACTATCAGTTTCTGATACCATGGAGCTGCGATATAAAAAATAATTATCGTGATAACGAACCACAGATAGGAATTCACGCTTTCAGTGAAGAACCTGATACCGAAGATGTTGAGGAAATAGTCCTTTACCGTCCATCCGGACAGAAAGATCATAACTATTCCGGAAAGCAGATAAAACGGCAGTATCCTCAGGGCTCTCTTGCGGTAGAAAGTGATGACGGAACCATTCTTCAGGAGAGAAGTCGCCACAGACATGCCGGACAGGAGCATAAAGATGTCCACTCCGTAAAAGGACATCCTCTGTACGAAGGATTCGGCATCGTACAGGAACGTTCCTCCGGGAAAGACGGGAATGAACTCATGAAAAGCACAGATTATCAAAGCCGCAATACCCATGAGGGCATTGCGGTGTTTGGATATCAGTGCCAGATCCCCGGTAAGTCTTGTGTTCTCTTCGTTCATTATCCTTATTTGATCATTCTGTTATATGCACTGATGATCGCTCTTACTGATGACTTTGTTACAGAACTGGATACACCTGCACCGATATATATCTTACCATCTTCGTGGTTTTTGAGCTCGATATATGTGATAGCGGCGGAATCGGAACCGGACTTCATGGCATGCTCGTTATACATTGCAATGTGGAAGCCGACACCGGTGAACTGCGAGAATGCTTTCGTAAAGGCATCGAGGAGACCGTTGCCTTCTGCCGATATCTCACATCTCTCTCCATTATAGGAGATCACGGCATCAACACGGCTTATGTTGTTGCTCATGGAGTGCTCGGTAAATGATTCCAGGCTGTAAGGTGTCATTACATTGATATAGTAATCATCAAAGAGGTCAAATACCTGCTGGGGCATGAGCTCCGTCTCGTTCCTGTCTGTCTCTTCCTTGATGATGGACAGGAAGTCACGCTGGAAGCTCCTGGGCAGTCTGACGCCGTAGTACTGTTCCAGAACATAAGAGATGCCGCCTCTGCCGGACTGTGCATTGATCCTGATTATCGGCTCATAGTCTCTGCCGACATCTGCAGGATCGATCGGCAGATAAGGCACATTCCATATGTCGGAATGGCTCTCTTCCATCCGCTTCTTGCCCTTATTGATGGCATCCTGATGTGACCCTGAGAAAGCAGTAAACACGAGTTTACCTGACCACGGATGTCTGGGTTCGACATGCATTCCGGTACATTCCTCATACATATCGATACATTCATTCATGTTGGAAAAATCCAGTTTGGGATCTACTCCCTGCATCATCATGTTAATGGCAAGCGTAATGATGTCCACGTTACCGGTTCTCTCACCATTGCCGAATAATGTGCCCTCTACCCTCTCGGCACCGGCCAGCAAGCCCAGCTCGGAAGCGGCAACGCCGGTTCCCCTGTCATTATGAGTATGGAGTGAAACGATGATGGAATCTCTCCATCTGGTGTTCCTGCAGAAATACTCGACCATGTCTGCATAGACATTAGGCAATGTATATTCCACGGTCTCAGGCAGGTTGATTATAACCTTGTTGTCAGGCGTGGGCTGCCAGACATCAGCTACTGCATCACAGATCTCAACTGCAAAGTCGGGTTCCGTTGATGAATAGCTCTCAGGGGAATACTCCAGGATCCAGTTGGTTGCACTGAAATCGTTATCTATGAATTCCTTGATCATCCTGGCTCCATCAACTGCCAGATCTATACATTCCTTGCGGCCGAAGCCAAAAACCACATCCCTCTGCAGAGCTGAAGTGGAATTATACAGATGAACTACTACATTGGGAGCTCCTTCAACAGCTTCCATTGTCTTGTCAATGATATGTGCCCTGGACTGGGTCAGCACCTGTATCGCAACATCATCGGGAATGAGCTTTTTATCGATCAGATATCTGCAGAAGTTATAGTCCGTCTCTGACGCTGCAGGAAAGCCGATCTCTATTGTCTTGAATCCGCATTTGATGAGGAACTCAAAGAATCTGACCTTCTGCTCCAGATTCATCGGAACTTCCAGAGCCTGATTACCATCTCTCAGATCGACAGAACACCATATGGGTGCCTTGTCGATAGTCCTGCCCGGCCACTTTCTGTCCGGCAGATCGATCTCAGGGATCTTGGTGTATCTCTGATAATTCATATGTACCTCCAATATATAAGCCCCTTCTCTCCTGTTCATAGAGACGAAGGGGCGTTCGCGGTACCACTCTATTTCACTCGCCATTGAGTGCTCTTTGCGGATACAGATCACCTGATCGATATCCTGTCCCTGTAACGTGGGACTCATACGTTCCGGTCTACCAGTAATCCTTCAACCGGACAGCTCCGAGGTGAGTTCTTCAGTTCAGATCCTTGATGTCTCGCACCGACCGACATTTCTCTGTAAGTACTGAAACCGGATACTAGTCCTCTTCAACGCCTTTGATTATTAAATGCAATATAACAAAAAGAAATAGGAAGGTCAAGTATCGCAGTCTTAAGATCTCTTTCTCATAACCTTGTTCTTGACCCACTTTACCCAGTATGTAGCCTCGTCCATCTTGAACAGGAAAGCAAATCCGAAATAGAAGATGACAGCTACAAGTCCCTTGACGGATATGATCAGAAGCTGCGTGATCTTGGAGCCTGTTCCCGGGATAAACATATCTATCAGGAATACTACGATGCACATGATGAGCATGCAGATTATGCTCTTTAATATGGATCCGAAAACGTTATGAGGTGCGATAGCCTTGTCCCTCTTATAAACGAACAGAAGTACGAGCATCTGAAGCACGGAAGTAACGGAATATGCGATGGTAAGAGATATTGGACCTAATCCTAATCCCTTGAGAAGGATGCATACCAGAGGATTGGAAATGAGACCGATACATCCAGCGAGCAGAGGAATCTTGGTCCTGCCAATGGAATTAAAGGCTTGATTATAGAGATGAACAACTGAATGGGTGATTATCGCAAAACAGTATCCTACCAGGAATACTGCTGCTGCAGATGCATTCTCATCTGTATAGTTCGAAGACCACTGATAGATCGCTTTGACTACATCCGTGCTCATGACAGCCATGAATCCTGCACAGGGGAGCGCAATGAACAGCGCACTCCTGAGACTGTTGGACAGGTATTCCGACGTATCCTTATATCTCTTGGCCTCAAAAGAAGCTGCAATGTTAGGAGTCATTATCGTACTTATCGCAACGGTAAATATGCCGTAGGGTATCTGCCAGATGGTGGATGCATTCCTGAGAGCATAGATGACGCCTTCGCCGAAGTCTCCTGCGAAATAATTGAGAACGATAACGTTGATCTGAACAACTGATGTGGAGAACATGATGGGCAGCGCCCTTCTCAACAGCTTATGGAATTCCTTGTCAGATGGAATGAACAGGAATCTGAACTGTTTCAGTTTATCAAATCCTATGATGTACTGATAGAGGAAATATATGACTGATGCTATCAGGATGCCTCCTGTTGTGAGCATGAGCTTGTGCTCGGAGTTGCCTGCCAGGAAATATATCGCCAGAATGACGAAGACATTATAGAGGAACGGTGCCAGAGCAGTCTGGTTAAACCTTCTGTAAGCGTTCAGGATAGCCATGGAAAGAGCAGCGAGCATCATAAAGAAGATCTGCGGGAACAACAGCTTGGAAGCAGATGCAGCAAGCTCCAGTGTCTCGGGAGTGATCTTGCTCTTGTTCATTGCATAGAGCTGATATAAAGGTCCGGAAAACACCGTTCCGAGAACACATACAACGATCATGACCACAGATATAACGGAAATGAATATGCTGATGGTCCTGACGCCGCGCTTTTCCTCGTGGACTGCAAGAGAACCTGACATGTAAGGAGCGATGGATGAATATACCGCACCGCCGATGATCAGATTGTAGAAAAGATCCGGGATAGTAAATGCCAGTGTAAATGCATCACGGTATGTGCTGTCGAACCTGTGGCTTACTACGATATCACGTATAAAACCGGAACCTTTGGATAGGATAAGCCCGACCATTACGATAAAGGTCGCGATCTTTGCGGAGGATATTCCGCTTCTCCTTCTCTCCAAATAAGACTTTCGTTCTTCTGTCATACCAATTGCTGAAGCACCATGTTAAAGGCTTCTTCCACCGTCTGCTTCCTGATGCTCTCCCGGTCCCCGTCAAAGACGAAATGCTTCGCCAGGTTAACACCTTCTGCAGCAAGTCCTATGTACACGGTTCCGACCGGTTTCAGATCAGAACCACCTGCAGGACCTGCGATGCCGGTTACAGATACGGCAATATCAGATTGTATCAGTTTCCTGACTCCTGATGCCATTTGTTTTGCACAAAGTTCAGACACGGCTCCGTAGTTTTTTAATACATCTTCATCAACTTCCAGGAGTCTGTGCTTGACCTCATTGGAATAAGAAACGACGCTTCCGTCAAAACACGAGGATGCACCGGGTACTCCAACCAACTCTGCAGATATCATCCCGCCTGTCAGGCTCTCGGCAAAAGCAACGGTCATATCTTTTTCAGTTAAGAGTCTGACGATCTCCATAGCCTTGTCGTTAATGCTCATTACTTGCCTCCCTTGGCTTTCATCTCCAGCCATTCGACCTGGGTAACTAGTACCTTACGGGGCTTGCTGCCCTCGAAAGGACCTATAATACCTTTCTTTTCCAGCAGGTCTATAAGTCTGGATGCTCTGGGATATCCAACTCCCAGTCTCCTCTGGAGTATTGATGAGCTGGCAGAGCCGTATTCAATGACAACATCTACAGCCTGCTCGAAGAGATCATCCTCTCCTGAACCTGAACCCTGATTATCGCCCGTTGATGAATCACTTTCTCCAGACGCGACACCGCTGTTGACCTTGTCGATGATCTCTTCATCATACATGGATCCGTAATTATTCTTGAGGAACGATACGATAGATTCAACCTCCGCATCAGATACAAATACACCCTGTCCTCTGACGGGCTTGGGAGCAGATCCGGGGAAATAGAGCATATCGCCCTTACCGAGGAGTTTTTCAGCACCGACCTGGTCGAGGATCGTTCTGCTGTCCACGCCAGATGCAACGGAGAAAGCGATCCTGGAAGGCAGGTTGGCCTTGATGACACCCGTGATTACGTCAACGGAAGGTCTCTGTGTCGCAATGATCAGATGCAGACCTGCAGCTCTCGCCTTGGCAGCCAGTCTGGATATCTGAGTCTCAACATCCTTGCTGGCAACGGTCATGAGGTCTGCAAGCTCATCGATGATTATAAGAATGAGCGGCAATGGCTTTTCGCCGTTGTACTTGAGATATTCGTTATATCCGTCGAGGTTCCTGACGTCAGATTCAGAAAAGAGCCTGTATCTCCTCTCCATCTCGACTACCGCCCACTTAAGGATATTGGAAACCTTCTTAGGGTCAGTAACGACAGGCATAATGAGATGAGGTATGCCGTTATAGATGGAAAGCTCTACGACCTTGGGGTCGACCATTATGAGCCTGACATCATCGGGAGAAGTCTTACACAGGATGCTGCACAGGATCGTATTGATACATACGGACTTACCTGAACCCGTCTGACCTGCAATGAGCAGATGGGGCATCTTGGCCAGATCGCAGTAGATGGGCTTGCCGGGGATATCCCTGCCCAGGGCAACTGTAAGAGGCGAAGTAGATCTGAACTTGGAATCTTCGATGAGGCCTCTCAGATGGACAGCCTGAGTCTTGTCATTAGGGATCTCGATGCCGATGGCACTCTTGCCGGGGATGGGCGCCTCGATCCTGACTGAATAAGCAGCCATTGCCATCTGGATATCATCCTGGAGCGAAAGAACTCTCTGAACCTTGGTTCCTGTAGCCAGTGTGAGCTCAAACCTGGTAATGGCAGGGCCATGAGTTATGTTGATGACCTTTGCTTCGATGCCGAAACTCCTCAAGGCTTCCTCGAGTGTTGCTGCCTTTTCCCTGAGTTCCTGGTTGGTATTGGCAGATGATACTGATTTATCGTCAGAAGACAGGAGCTTGGCAGGAGCAGGCTTATATACAGCATATTTCTTGGATACATGCTTTCTGGGTGACGGAACGTCGACCGTTGCGTTACCCTCTGCCTTGCTGGTATCGATCAGACGGCCTTCAGTCTCGCTGTAACCGTCCTGAGTATTAGCTTTGTTGATCGTTATCTGTTCATCAACCGGTTCAGGTCTGGTCTCACGGACAGGGCGGCTTACAGGGAGGGGTTCCTCTGTGTAAGATGAGTAATCATCCTCAACGGGACCGATGGAATCAGGATCGATCCTAGGTCTCCTGATAGTCGTATTCGCACCTGATGTAACCTCATAAGGCATTTCATCGTCACGGCTGTCCGTTTTATCGTCAGAGAGATCAAAGAAGTCCTTCTGTCTGTTGTCCAGGAATGAAGGTACTTCCATAGTTCCCTTCTTATGCAGAGGAGGATTCTTGGGAAGCGGAGTGTAAGAGAAATCTGCCATGTTCTGCTCCTCAGGAACATGGTATGTCTTCTCACCATAGTTAAGCGTGTCGGGATGAGGCGTAGTATCTGCACCGAATTCCTTTGCAGATACATCGATGAATCCGGATTTTCCGTCTACAGGAAGCCTGGTATTGAAAGGATCGTATTCAGCATTAGGGAGTCCGGTGTTGACGCCGGCGTTAACATGGACCTGTTTGTTGTTATTTACAAAAGGAGAAGGGCCAGCTACAGGGCCGAAGTAACCTCCCTGAGGTCTCTCCTGCCTCTCCTGTCTGGCCCTGTTCATGTTCTGATAGACTCTGGTGGTCTGTGTCTTGATGACCTTAGCAGTCTTCTGTGCAGACTTCTTGATCGACACGTGGAAAACGAGGATCAGCTGAGCTACAAAGAATACTGCAACGGCGATTCCTGCAATGAGGGTGCCCAGAACTCTGTTAAGTGCAACGGCAATACCGCCTCCGATAAGACCGCCTGCGATCGCATTGGAAGATGCTGCGGGATTGGATATTATCGATCTGTCCAGGCCTGATTCCCACAGGTTAGTAAGAGCCTTCCACGCAGATGCAGTACCATTGTCGTTCATACAGATCTTTTCGAAGTACTCGAAATCCATTGATACTACTGACAGGAAAGCTGATATGCATACGATCAGGAGCAGGACAGAACGTACCCTGACCTTGGATACTCCCTCTCTCTTTTCAAAGAAATAATCGATTGCCATATAGATGAGCAGAACAGGAATGCCGTAAGCCATAACACCGATCAGGCCAAATCCCAGCGTCTTGATAAATGCACCGAGGGAACCCGTTACATCAGCAGGCAGATAGAACATGAGCATTAGTATGATGCCGAGGAAAAACAGCAGAATACCTGTTACTTCCTGTCTGCCGTCAAAGGATTTAGAACTCATTTGAGCAACCTCCCTGCCGCTTTATATATGCAGACGGTAGTCTTGCTGTCAGTTATCTCTCCACTGTCACACATTTCGACCAGTTCAGCAAGAGGGACCTTGGTAACTCCCAGAAATTCACCGTCATCGGTATTTGCACCCTTAAATCTGAGATCAGTTCCGAGATACATGTGGATCTTTTCAGAACAGTAAGCAGGCGTTGCAACAATATAACCCAGAGGATCGATCTTACCTGCCTCATAGCCTGTCTCCTCAACTATCTCACGGGACGCACATTCCATAGGATCCTCGCCAGGTTCGATCTTGCCTGCCGGAACCTCCATAAGGATCTCCTGAACACCGCTCCTGTACTGCTTTACCATATAGCAGTTAAGGTCAGAATCAACAGGAATGATGCATGCTCCTCCGGTATGTACGACGATCTCCCTCTCGGCCTTTATCCCGCCGTGAAGTTCGACCTGTCTTACCTCGCAGTCAAAGACACGGCCGGAGAATACTTTCCTGGAGGAAAGTATCTGTTCGGTTAATTCACTGTCACTGCAATCGTTTCTGCCCATTTATGTGCCTTTACTTAAACTCTCTAGAACATTTTACGGCAAGTTCGTCACACCTGTTGTTGAACTCGTTATCAGCGTGACCCTTTACCTTTATGAAATTGACCTTGTGGACTTTGGTAAGCTCGAGAAGTTCCTTCCAAAGGTCAACATTGGCAACCTCTGCCTTTGCACTGTTGCGCCAGCCGTTCTTTGCCCACTTTCCGATCCAGTTCTGCAGGAAAGCATTAACAACATAAGCGCTGTCAGAATACAGATCCACCTCGCAAGGTCTGGTCAGAGCCTTGAGACCGTTGATAACGGCCAGGAGCTCCATCCTGTTATTGGTAGTGGATTCCTCGCCCCCGCAAAGTTCCTTGGACTTGCCTCCTGCCATGAGGATAGCAGCCCAGCCGCCGGGGCCGGGATTGCCTGAACAGGCACCGTCAGTATAGATCGTAACCCTGGACAATCTGTTATCCGGCATTATCAGTTACCTGACTTCATCTGCTTTGTTCTCTCTGCAGCAGCATCAACAGCCTTGATAACGGCATTCCTGAGGCCATTCTCCTCGAGAGCCTTGACGCCTGCAATAGTCGTTCCTCCGGGAGAGCATACCCTGTCCTTAAGAACTGCAGGGTGTTCGCCTGATTCGAGGCAGAGCTTGCCTGAACCCATAACGGTAGCAGCAGCGATCTTGATAGCATCATCTCTCTTGATACCAAGAGCACAAGCTGCGTCTGCCATAGCCTCGATAAAAAGCATTACATATGCAGGACCTGTACCGGAAACACATCCGATATTGTCCAGTGTCTTTTCCTTGCAAACGATAACCTCACCGCATGTCTCAAAGAGCTTTATTACTGTATTGGTCTGAGCCTCGGTAAGACCTACGGGACAAACGGCAGAAACGCCGCATCCTACCTGTGCGGGAGTATTGGGCATGATCCTGACAAAAGGCTTGCCCTCACCAAGAATAAGTCTGATCCTGTCGACTGTAACTGCCGCAGCGATGGAAAGCACGACTGCATCAGGCTTGAGATAGCTCTTAAATCCTGCCAGTACCTCATCGAAATTAACAGGCTTAACAGCGATCAGGACGTAATCTGCATTCTCAACAGCGGACTTTACGTCGTAGCATGCCTTGCCTCCAAGTTCCTCAGCAGCCTTGATAGAGGCATCCTGATTAACATCAAACAGATAGAGGCTGACCTCATCTCCAAATCCGTTGGCAAACCCCTTTGCCAGCGCGCGGCCCATATTACCTGTACCGATAACTGCAATATTCATAATGATTCTCCTTTGGTTCATAGTTAGCTCAATATATTATAATATATAAGTCACGAAAATAGGTAACAATTACTTGACATCTATCAATCTCTCAATTAAACTAACCAATGTTGAAATTTAGGGGAGTGGCTCAATGGTAGAGCAGTGGTCTCCAAAACCACCGGTTGCGAGTTCGAATCTTGTCTCCCCTGCCAGAATTCATAAACCCTTTCCGGCTCCGTCCTCGGTGCTTCGCACCTCGTCAAAGATCGCCGGAAAGGGTTTATTCATTTTCAGGGTCTCGTCAAAAGATCGCCTGTAAAGGATTTTTATTTTTCAGGGGGGATCTGATCGGTTTCGGTAGAGTTTTGCTCAATATAAACATTTACACTACCGTTTTCTCTACCAAATCAGCTATTTCCCTGCTTTTTCTCATATCTGGGCAGCAGACGGTAGAACATGATGCATCCGATCAAGGCTGCTACGACCCAGGCAAATGGATCTGCGGCTACTGCAATGTAGAATGATCTGAAATACATTGATGTGAACGAAGCACAGACCCTGGCTGTCAGTTCTGATACGCCCATGACCGTTGCCAGAAAGCCGTGGCCCATAGCCTGTATGGAGCTGCGGTAAATGAAGATCATGGACAGGAAGAAATAGCAGGTCGTGCATTCGAGGATATATGTCCTGGCCCATGGCAGGTATAATCCGATATCAGTTCCCTGATCAAAGAACACGGGCAGGATCGCAGGAAGAGCAAGATATGTTACAACCCCTGCCCCGATGGAATAGACAATGAAGATCTTCAGACTGGCCTTTACACCGTCTCTGATCCTCTTATAGTCCTCCTTGCCGAAATTCTGTCCGACATAAGAAGACATGGTCTGACCTATAGTAAACATCGCCTGAGTAGTTATTCCCTGAATCTTGCTGGCAGCGGTAACACCTGCAACTGCCACTGATCCGAAGAGATTAAACGCGCTCTGCATGATCATGGTGCCCGACGCAGTGATGCCTGTCTGGAGCGCCATCGGTATCCCCTGCATCAGTTCGGAATGCATAACGTATCTGTTGGGTTTCCAGTGCTGCCTGCCGGGAGTAAGGACTTCCACCCTGCAAAGTATGTAGATAATGCAGAATATTGCTGATACGACCTGGGAAATTATCGTGGCATAGGCTGCACCTGCCGTTCCCATATTGAACCTGGCAATAAGGAGCAGATCCAGTCCCACGTTCAGGGCGGCAGACATTACAAGCGATATGAGAGGGACCGTGCTGTTGCCGATCGCTCTGAGAAGCGCTGAAAAGAAGTTGTAGAGTACAGTCGCAAATATACCCCAGCAGATGACCGAGATGTAATCGTAAGCCATTTCGAAGATATCCTCGGGAGTGTTCATGAGCTTCAGGATCTGCCTGATCAGGAGCACGGTAACTGCCGTAGATATGATTATGAGGATAACCGACAGGATCAATCCGTTTGTGAAAGACCTTTTAACTCCGTCATGATCTTCCGACCCGTATTTCTGGCTGGTGATTATGGAAAAACCCGTTACCATTCCGGCACATGTGCCGATGATGAAGAACATGATGGTTCCTGTAGAACCGACAGCAGCCAAAGCCTGAGGCCCCACGTACTTGCCGACTATTACAGTATCGACCAGATTATAGAGTTGCTGAAAAATGTTGCCGACCATCAGTGGCAGCATGAACTTCAGTATGACCGATAGAGGTCTTCCTTCTGTCAGTTTCTTATCCATGCGGGCATTTTAACACTGCCGCATATCACCTTATATCATAAACGGTACAAAAATTATAGATTGCCAACCCTTTAATGAGCGTTACAAGCCTGTCTGAATAGGAGGACTGATCCCTGATGACACTGGCACAATATACCATCGGGCTTGCAGTAACCGTAAAGCTTCCCTGAGACGTTGAGATCCGGATAGTGAAATCACGGTCAAGCTGGGATGTAGGTATGTTGCGGAGCACAACAGTCTGGAACCCGCCTGCATCTGCCACCCTGACATCGATATCTCCATTAGTGCATTCTGCACCGGTAAAAAGGATGCCTTTGTCAAAATACAGCTTCAGGGATACCTCAGAACCAAGTGCCATAGTGGAGCCAACGAACTTCAACTGATCAGGCAGCAGGGACATGTCATATTCTCTATCCGTATCGAATCCGAGATATTGGAATTTGATATCGATCTCATTCTTGACCACGTTATATTCGAGTCCGGAATCGTTGTATCCGAAGAAACACCTTGCAGACTTTCCGTACAGGATCATCGATGCGGCAACTGCCGCATACTTACTGTCGATCTTTCCTTCTTCTATGAGTCTCTGTAAAGCATAAAAATACGTTTCAACGGAGAAGCTGTATGTATGGCTTGACTCACCATTTCCAAAAACAAATACTGCTGTGATCTCATCACCTGTCTGCTTTGCATTCAGACGGCGGCTGAATACATAGCACTGCTTTTCCTCAACAGTCTTTTCATAAGCCAGATCCCTGTCCTCACCCTCTTTAGCCTTGAGATAGACACGTGATACCCTGCCGTCAGGAAGCGTAAACTCCATATAGGGATCGTCGTACTCCAGGATAGAAGGAGAAAGAGACATATACATGTTTACTCCGACCGATCCGTCAAGTGATATCGTATATCCTTCAAGATGTGAAAGGCTGGTGAAATAACCCGGATGATCTGTACCACCGTCAATTCTGGCATATGTCTTGTCAACGGCAGAAGGATCAAATGATGTCCCTGATCCTCCCTTAAGCAATGTACATCCGGTAAAGACGTTGTTCTGGAACCTGATGCCGGATGTATCCCAGTCGCATCCTGTAAATATACTTTCCAGCTTGCTGCATCCCATGAACATATAGGAGATATCCTCAGCGTTGCTGACGTCAAAATGATTGCCGAGATCGATAACCCTGAAAGAACTGCAGTCTCTGAACATCAGAGACATGGTATCAGCAGATGAGGTGTCAAATACAGGGCCCAGATTGAGGTTTGTCAGTTTATCACACATATAGAACATGCTGTTCATGTTGTTAACACGGGAAGTATCGAAATGAACACCGAGATCAAGGGATGTAAGAGATCTGCAGTAGCTGAACATGGCAGTCATTCCCGTAACCTTCCCGGTATTGAAGCTGCCGCCCAGATCCAGAGACTGAAGCGAACTGCACTTACTGAACATGCTTCCCATGGCTGCAACATTTGATGTGTCGAAACTGTCGCCGAGATCGACCGATTCCAGCTTATTGCAGTCACAGAACATGGATCTCATGTCCGTACATGATGAGGTATCAAACCTGTCGCCCAGATCAAGAGATGACAGGGAGCTGCAGCCATTGAACATAAAGCTCATGTCCGTGACCTTGGATGTCATGAACCAGTCACCGAGATCAATGGATCCCAGCTTGCCGCATGACTCGAACATACTCTTCATGTTCGTTGCATTGAGAGTGAGGAATCTCGACCCAAAGTCAAGATGTTCCAGGTTATTGCAATTTGCAAACATGCCGTTCATCTTACGGGCGTTGCCGGGAGTAAAGTCATCACCCAGTTCCAGATCAGTAAGTGAGGAACAATATGCGAACATATTGGACATATCAGTGATATTAGAGACATCAAAGCTGTCGCCGAGATCAAGAGATGTCAGTTTGCTCAGCCCGTAGAACATCCTGCTCATGCTCGTCACACCTGATGAGATGATAGCGCCTGTCAGATCGATGCTGACGATATCATTATTAAACTGGAACAGGCTGCTGCAGCCGGTCAGAGTCGCGCCGGCAGGAGAAACAACGATACTGATGCCGCTGTCAGTTACACCTCTTAACAGGTTACTGACAACATCATGATCAACATCACCCTCCAGATACAGTATATGAGTATCTGCATCGTACCTGCTGCCCGTTCCTTCAACAGTATCGCAAGGTTCCTGAACCGCTTCGGAAACGTCAGTAACCTCAGGTATTTCAGCTACTTCAGCAACTTCCGTTTCTTCAGTTTCCTCTGATGCTTCAGTTTCTTCGGAAATGGCCGTATCCGGAGATCCATCATCTGCCATCGATACATTAGTTGCTGTAAATAACATGGAAGCCGCTATAACGGCTGACAACAATCTTTTCATTTGGTCCCACCCCACCAGATCAGATTATGGATAAATCATACATCAAAGATCATTTACAAGCTTCTTGAAAAGATCTCCTCTATGTTCGAAATGCCTGAAGTGATCGTATGACGTACCAACACTGGACATTATAACAACGTCTCCGGGCTTTGCCAATGACCTGGCCTTGTTTACGGCTTCGGTCATGTTCTGAAGAGCTTTCTCTCTGGTAGCGGGAAGTTCGTATACTTCGTCCCCGCCTTCTATCTCGAACACCTCGTACTTACGGCCGTCTGCTTCTTTTTCCAGGATCTGCCTAACGAGCCTGGCATTGGATCCGTAGATAACTATCCTGTCAGCGAACTTGAGGATCGCATCTCCCAGGCCGTCGTATACGCACTGTTTGTCCTTGCCTCCGCAGATGAGGACACCATGCATGTTCCTGTCAGACAGGGCATTCATGGTGTTGATGGTACGGTTAGGAGATGTATCGATGGATGAGTTGTACCACTTAACACCGTCTAATTCACGAACGAATTCGATCCTGTGCTGAACGCCCTTGAAATTCTTTGCAACAGTTACGATGTCATCCGTACTGACAAGATCAGACGTCAATGCGATCGCTGCCAGGAAATTCTGAACGTTGTGGGATCCGGGGATCAGGATATCGTTCTTATCGATGATCCTCTGGATTCCCTTAGGCGTCTGCAGGCATAATGATCCGTCATCATCCAGGAATGCGATATCTGCATTCTTATATATGTTCCTCAGATTGACGCATGAATCACCGCAGAAATATGAGACCCTGCCGCGTGCAATGTTCCTCATGTCGTATGTCAGGTCGTTGGCTGAGTTCAGTACGAGCTTGCCCGTTGCACCCTGATTTGCAAATATATTGGTCTTGCTGGAAATGTATTCCTGATAATCAAAATGGAAATCCAGATGGTTGGGCGTGATGTTTGTTACTATCGCATTATCAACGCTTCTCTTCAACCCCAGGAGCTGGAAAGATGAAAGCTCGAGGACTACCTTGTCCTCAGGCGTTATCTTTTCGATCTGGTCCAGCAGAGGCGTTCCGATATTACCTCCGAGATAGCAGTTATACCCTGCAGTCCTGAGGATCTCATAAACGATGGTGGTCGTAGTCGTCTTGCCGTCTGAACCTGTGATCCCGAAAGTCTCTGCCGGGCAGAGATCCAGGAACAGTTCCATCTCAGTTGTAAGGACGGCACCCTTGCGGCGCTGGGATTCCAGTGCATCAACGGTAAATCTCATCTTCGGAGTCTTGAATACGATGTCGAAGGTCTCATCGAACAGCGGCTTCATGTAATCAGAGCCAAGTGACCATCTGACCTTTACGTTCATCTCCTTGAAGTCTTCCACGGCCTTGGCTATGGACGGCTCACCGGTATCGTGTGCATCAAATGCGGTGATATCTGCGCCCAGTGAATCAAGCCATTTGATGAGAGGCCTGTTGGAGATGCCTACACCGATGACTGCTGCTCTTCTTCCCTTTATGTATTTCTTGAACTTCTCAAGTCTTAAATTACTCAACTCCGAGTCCTCCGTATGCTTCAAATAATCCGGCATAGAATCCGCCGTTACTGATCAGTTCACTGTGACTGCCCGTCTCGGCTACCCTTCCGTCTTCAATAACAATTATCTTATCACAATCAACGATCGTTTTAAGCCTGTGTGCGATTATTATTCCTGTGCGGCCGTTAAGAAGCTCTCTTACAGCCTTCTGGATCCTGATCTCAGTCAGGATATCAACGGACGATGTTGCCTCGTCAAGTATGATGACCTCCGGGTCATATGCCATGATCCTGGTAATGCTCAGGAGCTGTTTCTGCCCTTCGGATATATCGTCCCTGTCTCCTGAGATCTCTTCAGAGTACCTGGAAGGCAGGTTGTCTATGAAGGAATCAGCTCCAGTCCTGGCTGCTGCGTCAAAGGCTTTGTCATCAGACATTCCGGGATCTCCATATTTAATGTTTTCCATTACTGTTCCGTTCTTGAACCAGTTGTCCTGGGCAACCAGGCCTATCAGCTGCCTGAGTTCATGCCTGGGGATGTCGTAGATGCTCCTGCCATTGATGAGGATCTCACCCGAATCAACAGTATAGTATCTGAGGAGCAGATTGATGACCGTGGATTTCCCGCCTCCTGTAGGTCCTACTATCGCAGCAGATTGTCCGGGTTCGATCACAAAAGAAACGTTTTTCAGGACCTGCTTGCCCTTAACATAAGAGAATGAGACATCCCTGAATTCTATCCTGACATTATCCTTGTCCTTTATGGTCTCAGGAGTAGTGTCCTCCTCGGGAACTATCTCCTCCTCATCCAGGAAACGGAACAGCCTGTCCAGGCAGGCAAAGCTGTCAGACAGCTCAGTAAATACCGAGGAAAGATCATTAAACGGTTTCATGAACTGGTTGGCATACATGAGCAGAGCACTCATGATACCTACAGTCATGCTGCCGGATATGACGCTGAGAGAGCCTATCAGGGCTACACCCGCATATATCAGAGCATTGACGAATCTGGTAGAAGGATTGGTGATAGACGAGAGGAATGTTGCCTTAGAAGAGGTCTTTCTGTATTCCTCGTTCAGTTCATTAAAAGCAGATACGGTATTTGCACGCAGGTCGTACACTTTCCCTTCTCTGAACCTGCTGCATGCCTCACCTATGTATGACGTCTGGGAGCTCCTGATCTCGGAACTCTTTTTGAACGACTTGTATGACCCTGATGAGATCAGATACGAGATGATAAATGATACAGGCGTAAAGAGTATCACGTACAGCGCGATCTTCCAGTTGAGCATCAGCATTATAACAAGTGTTACAAGTATCGATACTATGCCGCAGAAGAACTGGTTGAGGAACAGGATAAGTCCGTCTCCCACAGTCTCACAGTCGTTAATGACCAGGCTCTGGATAGAACCTGTCTCGTTCCTGTCTATGTAAGATACCGGGAGCCTTCTGATCTTGCCGTAGGCATCGTTCTTGAGAGATTCTATGATGTCGTAGGAGATCCTGTTGTTGATCCTCAGCATTATAAGCTGTGAGACGGCACCTGTTGCGGCTATTACAGCGATCAGTATGACTCCCCTGACAACTGCATCCATGCTATTCCCAATATCAGGACCCAGCAGGTCTATCGTCTCACCTGCATAATAGGGTATCAGCATCGACATGAATGCAAATACAGATGAAAGGATAAATGACAGTACGGCAAGCGCTCCTGTCCTGCCGAAATATCCGGTCAGTCTCTTCAATGTATTTAGGCTGATCACAGAAGCTTTCTTTTTACTCATTTACATTCACCCCCTGTAGTTCACACAGAGTGCGGTAGCTGCCGGATATGCCATAGAGTTCCTTATGAGGCGCAAAACATGATATCTTACCGTCTTCGATCAGCATGATCCTGTCCATATCCTTTACCGAATTGATCTTCTGGGAGATCATGATCACGGTAGGTTTATAATCCATGTTATCCAGGTTGGTAAGAAACTTTCTCTCTGTTCCGGCATCCAGTGCTGACGTGGAATCATCCAGTATCAGGATACCCGGTCTGCCTGCCAGGCTCCTGGCGATGTTGATCCTCTGCTTCTGTCCTCCTGAAAGCCCTGTACCCAGAGCATAGACTTTGTAATCGTATCCTTCAGGACGGGATGATATGAACTCTTCACAGCAGGAGATCTCAGATGCCTTTCTTATCATCTCATCAGTTATACCCTCACGGTCCAAAGAGATATTATATCCGACGCTGCCTGTAAACAGTCCTGCCTTTTGGATGCTAAGTGCGATGGAAGACGATCTGCTCCTGTCAGTCAGATCATCCATGGGGATCCCGTCTACTGTTATGCTGCCCGCATTGGGTCTTAACAGACCTGCCATGAGGGATACCAGAGTGGATTTACCTGATCCCGTCTTGCCGACTATTCCTATCCTCTCTCCCGGAGCGATCCTGAATGATATATCACTGAGGATATCATTGTTCGAATCAGGATATCTGAAAGATATGTGATCGAATGATATCTCGTGAGGCATGGAACTGTCATTCAGTTCAGCCGTTCCCTTATTCTCCGCAGGAAGAGAAAAGAATCTGTCTACCCTGCCGGCACATGCCACTGCCCTGCTGACATTTACGATCAGATTTGCAAACTTGATCAGTTCCACCAGGATCTGAGACATGTAATTATAGAGAGCTACAACCTCGCCCTGAGTCAGATCACCATGCGATACATTGATGGCACCTGTGTATATGAGCAGGCATATGCTGATATTTACGATGACAAACGTTATAGGGTTCAAAAGCGCTGATACCCTGCCCGTCTTCTTCTGGAGGGTATTGAGAATGCCGTTGATACTGCGGAATTCAGAACAGTCATCATCCTGTCTGTTAAAGCCCCTGATAACCTTTGATCCGGAAATTCCGTTGGAGGTCTTGGTGACGAGCTTTTCCATTGCCTCCCTCGTCTTTGTGTTGAGAGGAATGAGCAGCTTCATGTTAAGGAATATGAACAGGCTCAGCAGAGCGAGCATACCGATGAATATCAGGGACATCCTGGGGCTTACTGCAAAAGCCATGATCGCAGCACCTGCCACGATGAAGGGCGATCTTAATAGAAGTCTCAAGGTCAGGTTGATACCCGATGAGATCTGATTGATGTCAGATGTGAGTCCTGTGATGATCCTGGCAGATCCTGTCTTCTCGTAGGTCTCCACGGACAGTGATTCTATGTGTCTGAACAGGTCTTCCCTGATTGCTGCTGTGATCCCGTTAGCAGAATACGCGGCAAAATACTGGGCAGTAATAGCACATGCAAAACCCACCACTGCAAATATCACCAGAAGGACTATCCTGGAACTAATCAGGCCGTTATCAGACGTCGCTATACCTTTATCGATCAGGTCAGCGATTATCAGAGGGACTGTCAGTTCAAAGCATGCTTCGAGCAGTTTAAACACAGGGCTTAAGACCGAAACGGCTTTGTACTTGCCGATGTACCGGAATATCAGGTTCATGGCAGATCAGGCGAGATCTTTCTTAAGTCTGTTGCACTCGCGGATCACCTCATCAAGATCGATGGATACGAAACTGCCATCCTCATATAGGATCCTGCCGTCGATCATGGTCATCTTGACGATGGAATTATCGCCGCTATATACGATATTCCTGACTATGTTGTTTTCAGGCTGCATTGAAGGTCTGTTCATGTCGATCATGATGATATCGGCCTTCTTGCCGGATTCCAATACATCACAATCATTAAGACCCATGCAGAGCGCACCGCCAGTTGTCGCAGCCTTAAGGATCTTAAATGGATCTACAGCCGCTGCATTATCAGTCAATACATTTGACAGGACGGTATCGAGATACATTTCCCTGAACATGGACAGAGCGTTGTTGGATCCTGCTCCGTCAGTACCTATGGCAATGTTCATGTCTTTTTCGATGAACTTATATACGGGTGTGATGCCGCTGGCCAGCTTCAGATTGGAACATGCATTGAATACGGACCAGAGACCTTTCTTACTGAACAATTCCATATCCTCATCCGTAAACCATACGCAGTGGAATCCACCACCGCCAAAATCGTAGATCCCCAGCTGATCAAAAAGGACTGCCGGTGTAACGCCGTATCTTTCCTTACAGCCTTCAACCTCGGCTTTTGTCTCACTTATGTGGGCAAAAACCGGAGCTTCATACTTATGGGCAAGCTCCGAGACTCTCTTAAGGTTATCCAGACACGTGGTATATTCCGCATGAAAACCATAGATATAAGAAACCAGCGGATCATAAGAATTAAATTTGTTATAGTTCTCCTCAAGCAGATCCATCCCTCCGAAATCGTTTGCATCGTCACAACTGACATAACGGAATCCTGTCTCTACTGCTGCCCTAGCCGATTCTATCCTCTTGGGATACATATCGAAGCAGGCCGTAATACCGCCCGACAGATATTCAGCATAAGCGAGTTTTGTAAACCAGTATATATGCTCATGCGTAAGCTTTGCTTCTCTCGGGAATATCGCCTTGAATAGCCAGTCATTGAGAGAAAGATCATCTGCCAGAGATCTGGAAAATGTCATCGCTGAATGGGTATGAGCATTCTTTAATCCAGGCATAAGGGTATTGCCCTTGCAGTCAATCTCCCTTTCAAATGACTCTTCATTATTGCAGGACGGACCGATATAAGAGATCCTGTCATTATCTGTCCAGAGTTCTCCCTCAATAAGAGAACCATCCTTCATTGTAAGTATCTTTGCGTTGTAAAATCTGATCTTTCCCATTTCATATCTCCTGTTCTATATTTTACAGCATCGGTGCCACAAGCCTTAGGATCGAACGTCCGATGCGGATAAAGACGTTGGGCCTTACCGAGAACTTGCCAGTTACATCCTCCGATACCTCAGTAAGATCATCAAAGCACTTTTTGATGTCCTGGATGCAGTCTGTTCCATACATGAGAACGGCATTCTCAAAGTGATGGTAGAGAGATCTGAAATCCATATTGATCGTTCCGACTACCGCAACCTTGTCATCTGAGATGCACATCTTTGCATGGATGAATCCGGGGATGTATTCATATATCTTACATCCGTCATTTATCAGTGACGAATAATATGATTTTGTAAGCTTGTTAACGGTTACCTTGTCAGGGATGCCGGGAGTGATTATCCTGACATCTACTCCCCGCTTGGAAGCGAGGCTGATGGCCCTTCTCATATTCTCGGAGATGACCAGGTAAGGCGTCGTGAACCAGCAGTATTTTTTGGAATTATAAAGTATGTTGATATAAACATTCTCTCCTGTGAGTTCGTCATCCAGAGGGCTGTCACCATAAGGAACGATAAAACCATTTCCATTCCTATCAGGGATCTCCTGACGGAAGAATTTGTCATCTATAACATCCATGGTGTCATCATAGATCTCCCACATGGAAAGGAACATAACAGTAAGGTTCTTGACGGCAGGGCCTTCCATCCTGATGCCTGTATCAAACCACTGGCCATAGGGATGGGTGATATTAAAATACTCGTTGGCGATATTAAACCCGCCCGTATAACCTATCTCGCCGTCAATGACACATATCTTGCGGTGGTCACGGTTGTTCATGAACACATCGAACAGAGGGCTCATGGGATTGAAGATAGAACACTTTATCCCTTCGCTTTCCAGCATCTTCTTGAAATCGGGATTAACGAAAACGAATGAACCGATATCATCATAAAGCACCCTGACATCCACTCCCTGACTGGCTTTTGCGGCCAGACAGTTATGCAGAGGCTCGAAAGCCTCCTTGTTCTCGATAGCATGATACTCCAGAAAGATGTATTCCTTTGCATTCCACATGTCATCGATCATTGCCTTGTAGCAATCAGATGCATCACCGTAGAACTTTGTATCGGTATTGGTATAGAAAGGATATAACGCATAATCCTTGAGGTATTTGAACATCGTGTATTCATGAGGTGCGGCAATTTCAAGCTCATGACGTGTCTTTTCATCCTGCTGCAGGTTCTCGATCATGGAATTATCGGAGTTCCTGAACTTCTTCTTGATGACATGCATACCTGGAGAGTAATGGAACAGCAGATAGAGCACGATGCCCAGCATCGGGAGCGACAATATGATTATCACCCAGATGAGCTTGATGTCATTCGTCTTGTCCTTGGCGTTAAGACCAATGACGAAAACCAGTCCGAGACCATACATGATATAGATCAGCAGAGGGAATTTCGAATACAGGAACAGAGATGCAAATAACAGGACCGCAACCTGAAGTATCAAGAGAGCACCGATTATGATTATCCTACCGACGCTGTTCTTGATCGCGAATTTGCGTTCGACTGTTCTCTTATTCTTCCCCGACATAGAGCATTACTTGATGTTTTCCAGGAATACCTTATAAGCAAGATAAAGATAATAAAGGTCGATCTTGGAGATAAGCTCAACGGGAGCATGCATGGACCATACGGGAATACCGATGTCAACAACATCCATGCCTGTCTTGGCCATGTATGCGGAGATGGTTCCGCCACCGCCCACATCGATCTTGCCCAGTTCTCCCGTCTGCCACGGGATGGAGTTTTTTGCAAAGATATCAACGATCTGGGATACGAAGTCACCATTTGCCTCGCTGCTTCCGGACTTGCCCCTGGCACCGGTATATTTTTCGATCTTGATCCCATGGGACATAAAGGCTGTATTCCTGACCTCATACGCACCGGGATACTTGGGATCGTAGCCTGAAGTAACGTCAGTAGAGAGCATCTTGGTGTTCTCCATAGCCTTGCGGTAAACGAGCATGTTGAACTTGTCTATGCCGCCCATGTTCTTGGCCAGGAGCTCCATCAGGAAGTTCTCATAGATAGCTGACTGTGCGCCTGAGTTGGAATATGAACCTATCTCTTCCTTATCTGTAAGGATGGTAACACATGTCCTGCCGGGCTTTTCCTGTGCGAGCAGAGCCATGAGCGAAGGATATGCACATACCTTGTCATCATGGCCGTAGGCAGCGATATATGACCTGTCAAATCCTACGTCTCTGGCCTTGGCTGCAGGAACGATCTCCAGTTCAGCAGAAACAAAGTCTTTTTCAACGATGCCGTATTTATCATTAAGCAGCTGCATAACAGCTTTCTTGTAAGGATCTTTTGCATCCTTGTCACTGACAGGGATACCGCCGATCACAACATTGAGGTCCTCGCCTGTTACGATCTCAGAACCCTTCTTGCTCATCTGCTCACTGCCAAGATGGATGAGCAGGTCAGTAATGTAGAATACGGGATCATTTTCTCCCTCACCTACATTGATCTCGATCTCTTTACCCTCGCTGGTATATACGACGCCGTGGATCGCCAGAGGGATAGTTGTCCACTGATATTTCTTGATGCCGCCGTAGTAGTGGGTCTTGAAATAGACAGTCTCATGGTCCTCGTAGAGAGGATTGGGCTTCAGATCCAGTCTGGGGGAATCAACGTGAGCTCCCAGGATATTAAAGCCTTCACTGCAGGGATGAGTTCCTATAACGGCACAGGCAAGGCCCTTGCCCTTTACGGATTTATAGACCTTGTCTCCTGCTTTTAACGTCTTTTTCTTGTCGATGTCTACAAAGCCCAGTTCTTCGCAGGCCTGAATGCTGTTCTTAACGAATTCACGCTCTGTCTTTGAGATGTCGAGGAAAGCCTTGTATTCTTCGGCAAAGTCCATGCAGGACTTGAGGTCTGCCTTGGAGGCTTCCTTGTACATATTGGGGAAATCTGCAATGATCTCCTTGGACTTCTTTACTTCTTTACTCTTCTTGGCGGGCATATTATCACTCTTCTCTATCAGTTATCGTCGAGGAATTCACCGAAATCCTCAAATGTCTCTTCATCACTGGAGATGACGCCTGTAGAATCAATGTCAGTATCAACAGCAGCTTCTGCTACAGGCTGAACAGGCTCGGGTACGGGAGCAGGTTCTGGAGCAGGTGCAGGCTCCTCTGCAGGTGCAGGTTCCTGTTCCGTCTCAGGAACAGCCTCAGGTGCATCCGTTGTTTCAGGTTCAGAAACAGGCTCACTTGCAGCCTCCTCAGCACGCTTTTCTGCTCTTGCCTTGGCCTCTTCAAGCTGCTTCTTCTGCATTGCACGGCGTTCCTCACGCATCTTCTGCTTTTCAGCTTCCTCTGCCTGCTTTGCCTCCTCTTCCTTCTGACGCTGTTCGATCTCAGCGAGTTTCTCCTCACTGGCGATCTGTGTGGCAGTCTTACGGAGATCATCCATGGAAGCAGACTGCGTTACCGCACTTCTCATTATTGCTTCCATCTTTCTCTTGCTCTCTTCGGCGATCCTCTCCTCATTCTCGGCAACTTCCTCACCGAGAGACTGGAGTCTCTTGATCTCATCTGGTGTGAGTCTCTTTTCCTCTGCAGGAGTATCAAAAGTACGCGGCATCTGGATCTCTATCTCTCCGACACCGGGCTCACTGAAATCAGATGATGCCTCCTTCATGGTCTTCATGTCGGGAACCTGAACTCCCGGAAGTATCACATACTTGCGTTCATTTTCCTCCATAATTATTCCCCCTTTATCTGTTTGCGAAGATCAGTACTGCGATGAGACCGATGATCGCGATCAGTTCAGCAACCACGATCGCCAGATACAATCTGGACTTCTTCATGGCTGCCGCCTTAATGTCTTCAACAAGGCTCTCTGTCTCTGTAGCCTGCTGTTCGTTTTCTGCTGCCTTGCCCTTGGCAACATGATCCTCTTCATTTTCAGAAGGATTGATCTCCTTGTGGATGTGCGCATCCACGATTATGTCCCTGGCCTTCTTGACCTGGGGAACCAGTTCCTCCTGAAGTTTCTTGAACGTATCCTCAGAGCGCGGGAATGCATCTGCTGCTCCTGCGAGCTTGGATGAATCAGGAGCCTTGGTTCCGTCGAGATAGAGAACACCGAAGGACGAATCATCGCTGGTGTTGCTGGCTCCTACGATGAACTTCTCCAGGATAGACCTGATCTCATTTTCACCTGACTCCCTGCCGGATGAAAATGTCTCTGCCATCCTGGCTACAACAGGCTTGACCAGACCGGAATTCTCATCGTATACGGAATCCTGAACGCCGTCTGTCATGAGGCATATGGCATGCAGATTATCGGTTGTGGTCTTAACAAGCCTGAGGTAATCCGCTGCATGATTGGCTGTTACGAAATACGTGTGGCCTGCAGGATCGTTCTGAGGCATAGTAAGCGGGCTTAAACCGTCTGTCGTTACCCCGACAATAAGTCCGTCACCGATATGACCTGCAATGACCCTCCTGTCCTTGACTGCAGTAAACAGCAGCGTACACGACAGCTGCTCGATGGATTCCAGTTCCATCTCCTTGATGATGTCGGCGAAAGCAACATGGATCCTGGCAATGATCAGGCTCTTTATGGCTGCATCACGGTTCTCGTTATAAAGAGCGTCGAAATGTTCGGTCAGCAGTTCAGATATTGCTTCACAACACGCTTTGGATCCGAACCTGGCATGTGTATACTGCTTGGATCCTGCTCCGTCCGCAACAACGACACAGCTGACGCCGTTCTTTTCAACTGCAATGGAGTTGTCCTCACAGGGCACGCCTCTGTTGGTGTGCTTCTGACCGATGATAGTTACTGAACCGACGGTTATGCTCATTGTCCTTCTTCCTCAACAAAGCTGAAGAAATCATCTACACCTACTGATTCACCTTCGGGTTCGGTCGAGATGTTGTAGAGAGCATCATCATTCATACCTGAGGATACGACAGATGAGCTGGATGATCCGAGGAATTCAAAGAGCTTGCCGAAGTCAGCTGAGTTTACGGAGATCGGTTCGGGCCTCTTGACCGAGAGTTTCTTGAGCAGGTCAAAGTCAACGCCGTTACCAACACCGATGTTGAAAACAACGAGCTTATCGTTCTGCTCCAGTTCGTTACATGCCTTTACGGCCGTCTCATAGTTTGCCATGGCATTGGGACCCTGGGGAGCACCGTCAGTAATGACTACGAGCCAGGGCTGATAGTACTTGATACCCATCTCCTTGTAGCCCTTCTTACGCATATCCAGAAGTTCGAGTGCGGTAAGTACGCCCTCACCGATAGGTGTGAGAGTCGTTGAGGCTGAGATCTCCGGCAGGGTCTTGTCCTTGGAGATCTTACCGAAAGGCATTACGATCTCAACGGAAGAACCGAATGTGATTATCGATATATCAGTTGCAGATCTCGTGTCATCATTCGCCTTGATCGATGCAAGGAAATTGGCCAGGCCCTGGTTGAGCTGCTTGATGGGATTACCCATCATGGATCCGGACGTATCCAGACAGAAACAAATAGGCAATCTCCTCTTAGTGCTGTTGCCAAAATCCGAAGCACTGAAATTCTCAGACATATGTGAACCTCCTCAGTTATATAGATGGTCAGAAAAGACCGAATCTCTTTTTCTTGATCTGCTCTTCGTCGCTAGTCGTATTGTCAGGCTGGTTCTGGGGAACATTACCCATTGCCTTTGGTACGAAGGGAGCCTTGGGAGCATCGTTTACCGGTTTGTCATTATTTGTAAATCCCGATGGTGCACTGAATGCACTGCCGCTAAGACCGGGATTATCGCTGTTTGCTGCCTTTGCAAAAGGATTATTGGCCGATGAATACTTGGCAGCCTCAGCAAGGGATGAGAATCTCTTCCTGGAACCGGGAGCAGTCTGGCTCCTGTCACCGGGCATCTTTTCCTGAGCCTCTGCAGTAACGTGGTAATCCATCTTGGGGAATACCTTATATGCTTCTT
Organism: Clostridiales bacterium; assembly: GCA_017515465.1. Taxonomy (GTDB): domain Bacteria; phylum Bacillota; class Clostridia; order Saccharofermentanales; family Saccharofermentanaceae; genus Saccharofermentans. The sequence goes on along the minus strand of JAFWFV010000026.1, from coordinate 38,846 downwards.
CATCGTCGTACTTCCTGGAAGACAGGTCCTCCTTATACTCGAGAACTGCTTCGTACCACTGGAGCGCCTCGTAGCTCCTGCCCAGCTTGAAAGTGTTGTAGAGCATTGTCCTGAGTTTCTCGGGCAGGTACTGCCAGATGAAATTATATCCGCCTCTCGGGATATGCTCCTCATCGCTGTTATCCAGGGTATAAGGGAAATTCTTTTCCAGGATCTCCTCACGCAAGGTCTCTGCGCCGTTACGTGTCGCGTAGGGATGAAGGCCGCAGAACAACGCTGAGAATACGAGCATCGCGATCGAGTAATCCTCATCCTCCAGTTCCCTGACAAAGCCTGCGAAATCCCTGCCCCAGAGCCTGGGATCAGTGAATTCCTCAGTACCGACGGGACAGGGCAGGTTTCCAACCTGAACAGAGTCCATGTCAATGAGATAGACTGCAGAAGTTGAATAGAGCAGAGCGTTCTTGAGCTGGATATCTCCTGCAACGATATTATGCATGTGGAGATAGAGGTATTTCTCGATCAGGTTGATGAGCGTTGCAGCTACATCCTCCCTCTTCCATTCGGGGAAGTTGTTGATCATGGCATCAGGTCCGTCAAAGACGTTGCCTAATGTCTTGCCCTTGCCGAGATACATTGTATAGCCGACGGGGATCCCCTTAAAGAAGATCAGATCCTGAGGCCAACAGATGCCTGCGCTCTTGATGCCCATTGAGACCATCTTGGTAAGCTTGCTCCAGCGGAGGGGCGTGATGACGCCTCTGTGGTAGATCTTGGCTACCTTGAGCTTGTTATCAGTAAGGAATACCATACCCTCGGCACCGGAACTGATCCTCTTGGTCAGCTCGAGGACCTTCTGATTGCCGCATACGACCTTGTCACCGACATTACAGAAGGCGTCAGCATCGAGATAGGTCTTCTTAAGAGCTATGGGGCTGACCGCGGGGAAAGGATTACCATTGTAGAATTCCTCAGAGCCGTGATAGAGGCTGCCTCCTGCGGATGAGAGAACATAAATGTCACAATCGAACGCAGGTCTCTTCTCACACAGTCTCTTATAAAAGATGCCGTTAGCGGCAAGTGTGATGCAGCAATTCCCGATGGGAGCTATCGCCTTGATGAATTCACATGTATCTGTTGTCTGGACTGAATGCAGCTTATGCAGCGGAAGGAGTATGGAACACAGTTCCTTCATTGCTGATGCAGCAGCATCATCCTTTGAGTCAGCCTGATGGATTAGACAGTAATGCAGGAGCTTAAATGCGGAGCTGACATATACGTCCTGTCCGTTGGTTGCCAAGCGGTCCATCAGTTCGAAGAAGACGGAAGTACCGCCAAACTCCCTGACGACAGAGTAATCAATTATAAGATTCTTATAATCGCTCAACAATTCCAAAGACATAGTATCACCAATCTAATAATAATTATTTATTATAGATTAGTTTACTGTTTCAGGCAACAAATTTTGACAAAAATGTGGCAGAATTGTATGAAATGAGTAAATTTCAGCTATCTATCAGAGAAGATTTCTGAACAAATCATCATATGTATCTCTACGCCTGATGAGCTTTGCGTCACCGCTGGAGGTGATCAATACCTCAGCAGGTCTCAATCTGCAGTTATAATTGGAAGCCATGGCGTAGCCGTAAGCACCGGCATCGAGAACGCATACGATATCGCCTGTCTCGATGTGAGGCAGGAGTCTCTCCTTTGCAATGATATCGCCCGTCTCACAGATATTGCCCACAACAGATATAACCTCGGGGGAATCAGTAGTAACCCGGTCATCGTGGATGACTTCAACATCATGCCAGGATCCGTACAGAGTGGGACGCGCCAGGATGTTCATTCCGATATCCGTGCCTGCAAATCTCTTGTCTGCATTGTTCTTTACAGCATGAACCCTGCCCAGCAGGACACCGCCCTCGCAGAATGCAAATCTGCCGGGCTCAGTCTTGAACAGGGGTGTATATCCGAGCTTGAAAACGGCCTCATCCAGGAGCTGTTCAAACTTCTTCTCGAAAGTCACGAAATCAAAAGGCTGCTCATCCTCAGAGACCTTATGGTAAGGAACTCCGTATCCGCCGCCGAAATCGATGAAATCCAGCTTGTCGAACCTGACGGCCATGTTGATGAGATTCCTGACAGATGCCAGGAAGGGCTCGGGATCCATAAAGAGCGATCCGATGTGCTGATTTATTCCTGCTGTGGTGAGATCATGTTTCTTTGCAGTGGCAAAGAGCTCATCCAGCTGGTCGTCAGTGATGGCGAACTTGGTATTCTTGCCTGCCGTTACTACCTTTTCATGGTGACCTGCCCCTACCCCGGGATTGAGCCTGACTGCACACCTGCCGCCTGGATTGAGCTGTCCGTAAAGATCCAGCTGATCTATGCTGTCGAGACTGGTCATGATGTTGTTTTCGATCGCAAATCTGAGTTCATCTGCAGAAACGTTATTCGGAACAAAAAAGATCCTGTCAGAGGGGAATCCTGCCTTGAGCAGAAGCCTCATCTCACCTTCACTCATTGCATCAGCGTTGATCCCTTCCTCGAGTGCTATCTTGAGAAGGGTCATGTTGGAATTAGCCTTCATCGAGTAGTTGGTAACATAAGGATACTTGGTTATGAGACCGGACAGTGTCTTAAGGTTATTCCTGATGATATTCTCGTTATATACGTACAGAGGACTGCCATATTCTGCCATCAGACGCTCTGCGCTAGTGTTGCCGAAAAATGCTGTCTTTTCAATGAATGATCTCATCCGTTGTCGTCTCCTTTATCAATACCCACCAGTTTCATAAGATACTTCGCATTGGATGATCTGGAAATACCGGGTCTGAGCATGTAGTCAAAGGTTATCCCCGTATCATCGTATTTCTCGCTGAAGTAATAGTAAACAATATTTTTAAGCTTATTCTCCGTCTTGTCAACAAGAGAATAATCATGTGTGGTCATCATGCCGCAGATATGGGGCCTGGACAGATTTGACAGGACAGTATAGGCGCCTGCAGTCCTGTCGTCAGAGTTCGTTCCCCTGAATATCTCATCAATGAGGAAGAGCAGTGCTTCATCGCTCTTTCCGGCTTCGATAATGCCTGAGATCCTGACCAGTTCAGCCTTGAAGGTACTCATATTCTCTTCGATGCTGTCAACGATTCGCATGGAGGACATGATCCTCATCCTGCCAAGGGTGAGCTTTGATGCAGGAACAGGACCTCCCATGTATGCCAAGAGGCAGCATATGCCTACCGTTCTGATCAATGTGGTCTTACCTGACATGTTAGAGCCCGTTATCAGGGCTATGTTGGAATCGAGAACTACGGAATTAGATACCCTGGTCTCAGGATAGAGCAAGGGATGGCAGATGTTCTCACCGCAGAAATAAGCATTGTCCGCAGGTGCGCCGCTGCCGGTCAGATCCGGATATACGCATTCGTCGGCTGTATATGCAATCTGTGCCAGGCTCATCAGAGCTTCGATCTCACCTGTGTTATCAAGAACCTTCGGGATCAGCTCCCCATGCTTTCTGTTCCATCCGCTCATCAGATCGATGATCAGATGATCCAGAGGGAATATCAGGTTCAGAAGGAGCGCGAACAAAGGCTGGCTCCTCAGATCGGATATAGTCAGGATAGTCTTAAGCTCCTTAAGGAGCGAAGATACTGCAACTTTGCTGCCGCAGGAAACGAGTCCGGAGAGGTACTCAGACTTGAATTCCGCAGATTCCAAAGTCTCATATAATTCGCAGAGGGAATTGCACTTGCGTATGGAATATCCAGACGGCAGGAGAGCCTTGTTCCTGGCCAGGCCTATGCCCCAGCATATCAGGTTTACAACCATGACGCCCATCACTGCAGTTCTCACATAGCTGACATCGATGAACATCATGATCACCGGTATGAGCCACAGCAGAGGCAGCAGGATATAAACGGGCTTATAGTTCTTTTTATTGTCCTTATACCCTGCAAAGAGGGTCCTTATGTCTTCGTCACTTATCTTGAGGCTTCCCCGCCTTGCTATTGTCTGGAATTCCTGGAGAAAGTCACTGTCTGAGCTCAGTTCCTTTACTGCCTCCTGGGTCATTCCGATGCTGGCAGCAGGGTTATCCTCCACGTGATCGTAGAGCAGCTTATGTGCCAGTCTCTTTCTGCCCATGACAGTCTCGCAGACATTGATCAGGGAATATATGGATTTCTTGCCGAATATGTCCAGATCATCGCAGTAATCATGATCGTGGACCACGAATTCATCGCCGCAGAAAGCAGATGCATACAGAGCCTTTTCATCGGGCTTTTTTACATCTTCGATCCCTGACTGGAAAAGGCCTTCGAAGTCACCTGTGATCCTGCAGATATACTGGGAATTGACGGAGTATAAAACACTGGAATACCTGAGATATTCAGTTACTTTGGAATGGATGACGCAAAGCACGATAAATGCAGCCAGGAACAGACCTGATGCTATATAAAAGATGATGCTGTCCTGGAAATATCCGAGAGCTGCCCCTGCCAGTATCAGGATGAACGAAACAAAGCGGAGAACGCTCAAAACTATGCTCTTATGCTCGAGGGCGGATATCAGCTCAGCTATACCCTTCCCTCTGATATCATAAGGCTCGATCTTGGAATTGATATCGGGATTCATCGGTCAGACGATCATTCCTTGCTCTTTTTGCTTCCGGTCTTTTTCTTATCAGCAGGCTTCTTGGCATCTGTTGCCTTTTTGGAAACAGCAGGTTTCTTTGCTGCAGGTTTCTTTGCTGCAGGTTGCTTGGCGGAAGTCTCCTTCTTGGAAGCGGTCGCCTTCTTGGCAGAAGATGTTGTCTTCTTGGAGGCGGATGTTTTCTTATCAGTATCTGCCTTCTTGGCTGTGGAAGTCTTCTTGGAAGTTGTCTTCTTTGCTGCGGTCTTCTTTGTAGCAGGCTTCTTGTCAGGAACGGTCTTGGGGATCGCACTGTCGAGGACATCACCTATGCTGTCATGAATGGTAAGGAGTGCCTGCAGGTCGAGATATGTTGAACTCTTGTTGATTATGACAACCTTGTCGTGCTTGAGGAACTGGGCAAATGTTGCCGCAGGATAAACTGTCAGTGACGTACCGCCGATAATGAGCAGGTCTGCTTTCTTTATCGCCTTGATAGCGCCGTCAACGTTCTGGTGCTCCAGATTCTCCTCGTATAATACGATGTCAGGTCTGATCATGCCGCCGCACTTGTCGCAGTAAGGGATACCCTCATGCTCGACGACGTATTCGAGATCGAACTTCTTGCCGCACTCCATGCAGTAATTGCGGAATACTGAGCCGTGGAGCTCGATGGTCGTAGTACTTCCTGCCTCCTGGTGGAGGTTATCGATGTTCTGTGTGATTGTAGCCTTGAGCTTGCCCTGCTTTTCCAGCCTGACGAGAGCCTTATGTGCTTTGTTGGGTTTTGCATCAGGATAGAGCAGCTTACGCTTGTAGAAGTCATAGAATTCATCCGGATGTTCCATGAAGAATGAATGGGAGATGATGTCCACGGGACGGTACTTAAGTCCGCTCTCCTGGTTATAGATACCTTCACCGCTCCTGAAATCAGGGATGCCGCTCTCGGTCGAGACGCCTGCACCTCCGAGGAATACAACGTTATCGGATTCCTCGATCAACTGACGCAGCTGATTGATCTTGTTTTCCTTCGCACCTTCATATCTGTCCAGTCTGGTTTCCATAATGACCCCTCAATCAAAAGTTATGCATCATTGTGTCGCCGATATCGTCAAAGCCGGCTGCTCCGAACATTTCCTTACCGAGAACTCTCTTCTCATCTCTCTCTTTTTCAACGATATTGGACAGGGCTCTATAGACTCTCTCGCAATCCCTGATACTCTCGATCTTCATTGTGGGAGTCGTCTGATCCGCCGTGGAAAGGATTATTGTTCCTACACCGAATATCCTCTGACCAAGGCTCCTCTTGAGATTGAGATCGAGGACTCTGTACAGGAGGATCTCATCATTCGTTATGTTCAGTAAACCCTTTCTGAGATAGAATCTGTTCTCGTCAAAACTGTATCTGGTAAATGAGATCGGCAGTCCGAGATATCTCTTACGGTCATGCCACAGGATCTCGTCCTTCTGTGCATATTGCGTCAATCTGTCAGGTTTTGCCATACAGGACCTCCCTACGATAGATATAGATCTTCACTACAATATTATATTATAGCCTTATTTATCAAAAAAAACACATTAATTGTCCCCGAAGGACTCTATTACATCATCTGCGTCGAACAATCTGGACAGATCTGACGTTCTGAGCACCTTGCCGTTGATGATCATCCTGTCGTAATAGAGATAATTATCGCCGTAGATGTAGTATGGTCTCGGTCCGATGCCAAAGAAGATCCTGAAACCGTTGTTCTTGAGATAGACTGCACGTTCATCTGTTCCGAAGATGTAGTCGCCATTGGGATAAACGATCATGTGTGTATCGCCCAGAAGGGGCTCGATCTGCACCATCCACTTCTCAAAATCAGCCTTTATGGTATCCATGTCGGATTCCCTGGCATTTATGTATCCGTAAGTTGACGATGCGAACTTCCAGCCCGTATCAGACAGCGCCGCAGCGATCGATCTGACGGTGTCGCAGTTGGCTTCCAGCTCGGCATCAGAGTAATTCACATTGGGGTATCCGACCTGTGCCAGAGCTGCATTCCTGTCGTCGATCTCGTCTTCTGATACCACATATCCGAAACATGATTCATATCCGCTGACGGAGATCACGCCCTTGGCACCGTCATAAGAGAAATCGTGATGATCCTCTACAAATTTATCCAGGATGCCGATCGCTTCCTTGGTCCTGCTTATAACGGGGTCGCCATTACTGTTGACGTATTCGCTGCAGACCTGACCCTGATCGTTCAGGACCAGTCTCCTGTTCAGTCCCTGACCATAACTGGAAGCGCTGTAATCCAGGGCTTCAACCACTATTATCAGAGGCTTCTTGCCGATGGGGACAGTCAGTCTCTGCTCGACCAGATAGGTGTCGTTGGAAAGACCTGCCAAGCCTTCTGCATCCACCAAACAGTAGTTGTTGTTATAGAGCTGCTGGAGCATGTTCTCGAATTCAGCACAAGTCAGGTATCTGTCCAGAACGGCACTGCCGTAATTGTCTGCCCTGGCCATGTCAGTATCCGCGATCAGGTTCCTGACGCAGAGAACCTCAACTTTTCCGCTGTATACGGCTGTCTCCTGTGTATTGCTCGTAGCAGTCAGGAGGTCATTTGCTATCCTGGCATCTTCAGGGAAGATCTGTGCCAGATCAGACAGCAATATCTCTGCAGAATAGTATCTGAATGTGTCGAGCATGTGCTCTCCGTTCTGGATCATGGGTTCATACATGACATCCAGGATCTCTTCGAGCCTCTTATTAACGTATTCATATACGAAACCTGTATTTCTCTCCCTGACGGATTGGTAGGTCTTTACGGCAGTGATGTAATCTCCCTCGCTGAAATGTCTCTCGGCATTCTGAACGTCACCTGTTGCCATCTCGATCATGTCGAGTTCTGACAGGAGGGGTCTAACCATTGCGGAAAAATTGCTTATGGGGGCCATCTGATTGAATACGAACATGATGTCCGGCTTTTCTATCGTTCCCAGGAGAAATTCCGCACACAGATCATCTAGCCAGGACGATACGAGTGATGAGGTGAGTTCCTGCATTCCGTTAAGGAAAGACACATCCTCGGCCATGGGCTGATAACGGTTATATCTGACCTTGCTGCAGATATCATCGACCTTTACCTTGACGATGTTCTCCATCTCAACGAGCATGTTGTTCTCGTCAGTCAGTTTGTCTGCATCCTCAGGGTTTGCCGACAGAACGGTATCCTGAACGCTCCTATATATGCTCAGGGCATCATCGTAGTCTCCCCTGCCCAGAGCTGCTTCAAAAGCAGGAACGACGTTGTTCTCACTCTGGGCAAAGCCTTCAACGTATGAATATACCGCAACAGACGCTATTACCGACAGGATACATAAAGCGGCCAGTATCTTGTGGATCAGTCCGCCGGAATTGCCGTCGTTATTTATGTATACATTGTCGGTAACGTTTATGCTCAATTAGAGATCCTCAAAGCCAAGCTGTTTGCTCTCAAACGATTCTTCCTTGATGTAGTATCCGATGGCAGGGATCTTACGTATGCGGTAATACTCTGCATCGATCATGCCGATATCCGAAAGGCGCTTGATCTCGATCATCTTCGAACCTCTCTTGGATGCCAGGAGCTGTACGCCCTGCGTTGTCCTGGTAGTCTTGAAAGGAACGAGGGATGCCTTGAATACAACGGCCTTCTTCAGGTCGGATCTGGCAACGAGATCAGGGTCTTCATCATCGTCGAGAGGAATGAAGGCAATGGCTCTGGCCAGATCGGAATAGCCCTTGAGCAGTTTCTTACGGTTCTGCTTTGTTTCGTAAACACTGAGAGGGAACAAAGCTGCCTTGCCGTTCTCGAATCCGATGAGGATCCTGCCCTTGTAATCTGTGGTGGGGATCATGAACAATACGTTCTCCCCGTCTTCCATCTCCAGTTCAGAAGGCAGATAGTAACCCAGATCCCCGGGCTTTGTATCTGCAAAATCGTAGGTCTTTGCCTTGTACACGTTGCACTTGTCGGTAAAGAACAGTATCTCGCTCTTGTTCTCCGTCTCGTATCCCAGGAAGATCTCATCGTCTTCCTTTGTCTTGAGCTCGCCGGCATTTCTCATTGATGCCAGGGAATGCTTCTTGAGATAACCGTGTCTGGTGAGCATGAGATGCAGCCTGTAATCAGCGATCTCCGTATCGGGTGTGAACACTGCTGCTGTCTCATTTGCAATGAGCTGGGTCTTTCTGGGCTGGCCATACTTGGATGAAACATCCTTGAGGCTCTTTGCTATGAGGGTATTGATCCTTCTGGGAGAACCCAGGAGATCCTCCGTGTCCGCAATATCGTCCTTGAGCTTGTCACGGTCGGAGATCCTGTTTACGATATACTGCTTGTTGATATTTCTGAGCTTGATCTCAGCAACGTATTCCGCCTGTTCCTTGTCGATGTCAAAGCCCTTCATCAGGTTAGGTACGACGTCTTCTTCCAGTTCGGTATTGCGGATGATCTTGATTGCCTTGTCAATGTCCAGCAGGATGGCAGCCAGACCGTCCAGGAGGTGGAGCTGCTTCTTCATCTTGTTCAGATTGAATTCCAGTTCCCTGGTTATGCAGAGTCTCCTCCACTTCAGCCATTCGTCAATGATCTCCCTGACTCCCATGACCCTGGGGGATCCGTTGATCAGGATGTTGAAGTTGCATGCAAATGTATCCTGGAGCTTTGTAAAACGGAACAGCTTGGTCATGAGAGCCTCGTGATCCGTTCCCCTCTTGCAGTCGATGGTTATCTTGAGGCCGTCCAGGTCGGTCTCGTCCCTGATATCCGCGATCTCCTTGGCCTTGCCTGCCTTTACGAGCTCAGCTATGTTGTCGATTATGGCTTCGGAGCTGGTGGAATACGGGATCTCGGTGATCTCAATGAGATTGTTCTTCTTGTCTATGGTGTATTTGCTCCTGATAGGGATAGAGCCCTTGCCGGTCTCGTAGATCTGCTTCATCTGCTCCCTGTCGTAGAGGATGAGTCCGCCGCCGGAGAAATCAGGCGCGGGCATGTACTCCAGCAGATCACATTCCTTGTCCTTGAGGTATGCCTCGGTAGCGGCACAGACCTCTGCCAGGTTGAAAGAGCAGATATTGGATGCCATGCCGACAGCGATACCCTGGTTGCTGTTGACCAGTATCGCAGGGAACGTCGTGGGAAGCAGGACGGGTTCCTTGAGTGTCCCGTCGTAGTTATCAACCATGTCGACGGCATTCTTGTCTATCCCCTTGAAGATCTCGCCGCATATCTTTTCCAGTCTGACCTCGGTATATCTGGGGGCAGCACACTGCATGTCCCTGGAATACTGCTTACCGAAGTTACCCTTGGAATCGACATAAGGATGGAGCAGTGCGGCATTGCCCCTGGTCATCCTGACCATGGTATCGTATATGGCCTGATCGCCATGAGGATTGAGCTTCATCGTCTGGCCGACTACATTGGCGGATTTGGTCCTGTTGCCGTTCAGGAGGCCCATCTTGTACATCGTATAGAGAAGCTTGCGGTGGGACGGCTTGAATCCGTCGATCTCGGGGATCGCTCTGGATACGATGACGCTCATCGCATAGGGCATGTAGTTGATCTCCAGCATCTCGGTAATGGGCTGATCAACTGCAGGCATGTCTGCCAGGGTATTATCCGTCAGTCTCGCCTTTAATGAATCACTGTTCTTTTCTTCTGTCTTCTTTCTCTTACCAGCCATATATGTCTCCTGATCTTATCCAATATCGAGCATGTCCAGATACAGATGGCCATCCTGTTCAATGTGGAGCTTACGTCCAGCCAGGTTGTCACCCAGGAGCAGATCGAATATCTCTGCAGTCTTTCTGGCATCCTCAGGGCATACCTTGATGAGACGTCTGGTCTTGGGGTTCATCGTGGTCTGCCACATCATCTCGGGCTCGTTCTCACCAAGACCCTTGGATCTCTGGATGTTGAGCTGTGAATTATCGTATTTAGCCAGGATCTCGGCCTTTTCCTTTTCGTTAAAGGCAAAGAATGTCTCCTCATCGTCGGATTTCCTGCCCTTGGGCCTGTATGTGATCTCAAAGAGAGGTGACTCTGCAATATACACATGACCCGTCTCGATCAGGGTCGGAGTAAGCCTGTAGATCATGGCCAGGATGAGAGTCCTGATCTGGAATCCGTCAACATCGGCATCGGTACAGATTATTATCTTGTTCCATCTGAGATTGTCGATGTTAAATGCACTGATATCCTTGTTATGCTTGTCGTTGATCTCAACGCCGCAGCCCAGGACCTTGAGCAGATCGGTGATGATCTCGCTCTTGAATATGGTGGCGTAATCGGCCTTGAGACAGTTCAGGATCTTACCTCTGACGGGCATTACGGCCTGGAATTCGGCGTCCCTGCCCATCTTGACGGAACCGAGAGCTGAATCACCCTCTACGATGTAGAGCTCCCTGATGCCGGCATCCCTGCTCCTGCAGTCGACGAACTTCTTAATCCTGTTGTTGATATCAATGGAGCCCATGAGCTTTTTCTTGATATTGACCCTGGTCTTTTCGGCATTCTCTCTGGAACGTTTGTTGACCAGGACCTGATCGACAACCTTGTCGCCTGCCTGCTTGTTCTCGATGAACCAGATCTCCAGATTGTTCCTGATGAGCTGGGTCATGAAATCCTGAATGTATTTGTTGTTTATAGCTTTCTTTGTCTGGTTGGCATAAGAAGTCTGTGTAGAGAATGTATTTGTTATTACGATCAGCGAATCGGCAATGTCCTGGAACGTGATCTTGGCCTCATTGGCCTTGTACTTGTCCCTGGATTTGATCTGCTTGTCTATCTCGCTCAGAAATGCGGATCTCACGGCCTTGTCAGGAGAGCCGCCATGCTCGAGGAATGAGGAGTTGTGGTAATACTCCATGGCATTGATCTCATTGTTGAAGCAGAAAGATACCTCGGCCTTGACCTTGTACTCGTCCCTGTCATCGCTGTCTCTGCCCTTGCCCTCACCTGTAAAATAGTACGAATCCGTAAAGCCGCGCATGTCAGACAGTTCGTCACAATAACCCTTGATACCCTCATTGTAGAGATAGTGAAATTCCTCTCCTGAGTATTCATCCTTGAGGATGAACTCGATGCCGCTGTTGACTACAGACTGGCGCTTGATTATCTCCTTGAAGCTGTCCAGAGGTATGAATGTCTCGGTAAAGACCTCAGAATCGGGCTTCCAGCGCTGGATCGTTCCGGTCCTCTTGAACCTGTAGGGTTCCTTCATGAGTTCTGTAACGGGCTCACCCTTGCGGAAGGACATCTGGTACTTTGTATGGTCACGCATAACTGTAACGTCAAAGTACTCTGAAGCATACTGTGTAGCACATGCGCCGAGGCCGTTGAGTCCCAGGGAGTATTCGTAATCTCCTGCGCTGTTGTTCAGGTATTTGCCGCCTGCATAAAGCTCGCAGTAGACCAGTTCCCAGTTATATCTGTTCTCCTTGGTATTAAAGTCCAGAGGGATTCCTCTGCCGAAGTCCTCGACCTCGATGGAACCATCCTTGAACCTGGTGATTATTATCTGATTTCCGTATCCTTCCCTGGCTTCATCAATAGAATTGGAAAGGATCTCGAAGAATGAATGGATACAGCCCTCCAGGTTATCCGAGCCGAATATTACGGCAGGACGTTTCCTGACTCTGTCTGCTCCCTTGAGCATGGAAATACTCTCGTTGCCGTAAGCTTTCTTAGCTGACATGGATCAATTAAAACCCCCATAAACAAACAATCTAGAGATAATTATAACATAACCTTTACTATGTAAAGGCTTTATTGAACAAGCCTGATATATCAAGGATTATTTGGACTTTACTGCTGCCGTAAGAGGCTCATTTTCCTTGCCGACGGAGATCTTGTCCCAACCGGCCTGGCCTGATGCCAGAGATACGTCAGAAAGTGCGGTGCATCCGTTAAATGCACCTATTCCGATGCTCTTTACTCCCGAACCGATCGTGAAAGACCTGATGTTGGAACAGCCGTAGAATGCATAATCTCCGATGGATGCAACCGTATCGGGTACAGTAACCTCAGTAAGACCTGTACATCCTCTGAATGATGCATACCCAATGGACGCAACATTTGCGGGTATCACGATCTCAGTGAGTCCTGAGCAGTTGCTGAACGCATAATCGTCAATCTTGTCTATGCCATCAGGCAGATCGACGGATGTCAGACAGTCGCAGAAACCGAAGGCGTTGTTGCCTATTGAAATAACCTCAGCGGGAATATCGATACTTACAAGTGACCTGCAGCATGCGAAAGCTCCATCACCTATAGATGTAACACCATCAGGGATGTCGATATCCGTTATGGAAGTGCAGCCCCAGAACATGTTCCTGGGGATCGAATCCATTCCTGAAGGCAGGCTGACACTGGCCAGATTGCCGCAGTATGCCAGGATACCGTCTCCGATATGCAGGCACTCCTCAGGGATCTGAAGCGATCCGAGCATGCTGCATCCGCTGAATGCAGCAGTTCCGATCCTCTTGAGCTTGCTGGGGAGCGTGATGTTCTCGAGATAGGCCGCATTGCAGAATGCGCCGTTAGAGATGACCCTGACCGTACCGGGAACTTTGAACTCTGTGTTGATGTTGCCGGGAGCATAGTAGATAAGCTCTGTCTTATTAGGGTTATATAATACATTTTCATCAGAAAGATAATATGCGTTCTCGGGATCGAGGTTCACATTAGCCAGGTTCCAGCAGTCGTAGAACGCGAAATTGCCCAGATCAGAGATATCCTTGCCGATATTGACGGTCTGCAGATAGATAGATGAATGGAAAGCCTCATTGCCTACTGATGTTACAGTCTCAGGGAAAGTATACTCAGTAACCTCCTCCTTGCCGGAAGCATATGTTATCAGCTTTGTAACGTTCTTATCGTAAAGATCACCGTCGATGGAGCAGTAGTTCTGATTATTGGGAGATACCTCGATGGCAGCAAGATTGCCGCATCTGGTAAAGGCATAATCGCCTATTGTCTCAACAGAAGACGGGATGGATACGTACTGAAGGAAATCACAGCCGTCAAAAGCCTTGGCAGGGATATCAGTTACGCCCTCCCTGATCTCAACGCGGAGAATGTCGTCACGGCTGATCTTGGTAACACCGATGGTCATATCCGCTACACCGGAGGTAGAACCCTGACCGCTGATGACCAGTGTTCCCGTCTCATCGAGTTCCCACTTGCACTGGCCTATGTTACCCTTGTGTCCGGCCAGGACCAGTGTGCAGAAGATGCAGGCCCCAACGCCTGCAGCTGCCATTATTACGCCAAACAATACCCATAACGCCTTTGCCAGCGGGGGCATTGGTTTTGATTTTCTATGTGCTTTTATCATTAAAATGGTACCTCAAATATATATTCCTTGACTAAATTATCACAACATCAGTTTTATTTCAATGTCACAACGGCACGAGTAATCCAATAAATAAAAATCAAAATTTTACAACTTGTACACATCTCAATTGCAGAACAAACACATCACACATGTAATATGAGATCATCAAGCTGATCAAGGAGAACAAGACAATGAAAAGCAGACACACGATGATCATGGTGCTTATTGCAGGTATGATGCTGACAGGATGCACAGGTATAAAGCAGGAATATACAAGCGAGACCTCATCCGTCACCTCCATCACTATACCGTCGGAACCGGATGTCATCACTGACAGCACAACTGCAGAAACATCAGACACGTCCGTATACCATATTGACGACGGTGACGGTTCTCAGTTTGTCTCAACCTGTAATTTCGGAATAGCAGATGAGGCTCAGGGAGCAGGTTATATCCCCCTTCTGCCTGATCAGGTGGAAGATCCTGCAGTAAGAAAGATGGCAGAGGAACTATACGAACAGAAATACAGCCTGTGCGACCTCAAATACCTGGGCAAAGCCATGGCCGGTCTCGCACTCTTCGATGATGGCTCACAGTACGGCAGTTATTTCAATACAGGTGTCGAAGCTTCGAAGATAGTACCCAATAAGGATGATGACGGCGACCACGAGGTCATGATCTATCTGATCAGGATGACAGAACAGCAGTTTGACGGGATAATGCTCGATTCGTTCGGTGTCAGAGCTTATCTGTGTTATAACTACGATCCTGATGCAGAAATAGAACTCCCCGAAGGAACAGATGACGGAACCGTCAGGCACATAGAAAACGATAAGGGCAATTACATCGAATACCACAGAGACACGGGGATCTGCGTGCTCTATGCCGACGAAAGCACATGTCCCCAGCCTGAAACAACAGTATTAGATGGCTAAGACTTTCCGCCCTCATCAAACTTCTTGTGGATGTTGTTGATATCATCGAAGGTTCCGCCGCCTACATCATCAGGTGCGCGGAACTCTCCCTTGTCTACAAGCCTCAGGAAAGCATCTACAACATCTGCAGTAAGCTGAGTTCCTGATACGTCCTTGATGATCGATACTGCCTTGTCGAAGTTCATTCTCTTACGGTAAGGCCTGTCTGAATACATCGCATCGAAGGTATCTGCAACTGCAATGATCTGTGCGACTCTGGGTATCTCATCACCCTTGAGGCCTTCGGGATAACCCTTTCCGTCAGGACGTTCATGGTGGGACCCGGCGCCGATCGACAGTTCAGGCATGATGCTGATGCCGTTTAGAACGTCGTGACCAAGTGTCGTATGAGACTTGATGCAGGCATATTCCTCGTCAGTGAGCTTGCCGTTCTTATTCAGCACCTCCATGGGAATGCCTATCTTGCCGATGTCATGGAGAAGAGCTATGTTGCGGTACTTCTCCAGTGTCTCCTCATCGTAGCCCAGTTCACGGGCAAGTTTTACGGTATACTCGGCAACTCTCGAGGAATGGCCGTTCGTATACTTGTCCTTCATATCTATCGTCTTTGCAAAAGCCTCTGTGATCTCACGGATGAGTTTCTTGTTCTCCTCCGCCCTCTTCTCATACTTTCTGATCTGTCCGCGGAAAATAAGGCTGACGAGAAGCGCTACCACTCCGATCACCATCAAGGCAATAATAATATAGAAGGCTACATATTCATGGAAAGCCTTTTCCTTGACTATCTTGACGGCATAATCACTCTCATATGCACCTGCGGGATTAGTCAGCTTCATCTCAAAGGAGTATTCTCCGCCCTTGAGATTGGTAAATACCACAGGAGAAAGATCACTGCAGCTCGCCGTGGTACCTTCTGCCTCCTGACCATCGAGCCTGTAGGAGATCTGGGGATTTACCAGCGAATATGTATAAACGAAAGGATAGATGGTTATCCTCTGAACAGACGAGTCGATCCTGAAGGATCCGTCTTCACCTGCAAAGAGCAGTTCCCCGTCAGCTTCGATATAAGGCACGTTCATCTTAAGAGACAGAACATCCACCATCTTGCTGTTGACATTGACCCTGGAAACACCGGTGGTTCCAGAAATATAAAGGTCTCCAGAATCAGTGATCTCACTGTAGGAATTGGATGTGGTAATGCATGACATTCCATTATCCATGTTGTAGAACACCGGAGATATCGTCTCATTGGCAAACAATTCACTCTTCGGGACGACATAGATACCGTTGCTGCTGAGCACCCACAGATATCCGGTCCTGTTCTCGTAGAGGTCGAAATTATTGGAATACGTGAAATTGCTGACCGTATGGACATTGTAGTCACTATCGAGATAGGAGATAGAATTACTGGTAACGAGCCAGTATACATTCTCTGTGGAATCGGCTTTGATCCTCATTATTACTTCGGATGACAGCCCGTCGGATACACCTATGTGCCTGATGCTGCCGTCAGGACTGATCACGTCTAATCCTCCGCCGTCAGTACCCACAAGTATATCTCCGTTCTTTGCTTCGCACACAGTGAGAACTTCGTTAATGCTGATACCCCTGTCCCTGTCATATATATCAGTTATGGCACCGTCATTGATCCTGACTACACCACCTGTACAAGCCACGGCATAAGAACCGTCAGAAAGCTCGATCACCGTTCTGACCCTTTCGGAAGGCATACCTGAATCCATGTCATAACATACAAGTTCACGGCCGTCAAAGCAGAGCAGGCCCTGGGATCCGAAGGTCGATATCCACATGTTGCCTTCATTATCCTTAACAATTGATCTGATCTTGACCCCTTTCAGCACCTGGATCAGATCGAACCAGTCAAGATCCTCACCCGAGGCTTTTCTGGCATGGTCAAAAGGCAGATCATGAAGCTGTTTTCCTCCTGAGATCACAACAAGTCCGGTATCAGTTCCTACAAAGAGCTTCCCGTCATATAGACATGTCGTATTTACTACTGAAGGTTCAACATTGCATCTGCTGAAAACGTCAACAAACTGGTTGGGAACGATCTTCATCAGACCCTGGCGGGACGACGTGAACCAGTAGTTGCCCTGATAATCGATCATCATGTTCTCGATGGAATTCTGCATCGGAATGTTACTGATAACGCTCAGATGCCTCGTTGCGATATCCATGACTCCGATACCATCATCACTGCATATCCAGAGCTTGTCACCGATCCTGTCGATGGAATTGACATGTGCCAGAGGGGCAACCGGCAAGGAGTGGGCTATATCGATCTTCTCTCCCAGCTTTACGTGATAGATCTCTGAATGCTCATCACCAAGATATACATATCCCGGATTATCCGAATCAGGCAGTATCGATCTGATGTTGGCACCATCGTCAGCTAATTCAGTATGGCTGTGGAAGCTGGTAACTGCCAGATCCGAGAGTGTAACTACAGAACCGTTGAGCGTGATGCCGTAGACCACATTATCCTCACCCACCACGAGCTGTCTGATATAGGCATCATTGATATCAGCGGAGTCGATATCAACCAGAGTGCCATCAGGAGTAAATCCGACGATACCCTTTGTTGTTCCTACGTAGATATTGCCGCTGTGATCCTCAACGATGGATCTGATAGATATTGACCTGAGTCCGTCTTCGATACCGTATTTGACCAGTCCGTTGTTGTAGAAAAGGACGACGCCGTTATCGTTTGTACCGATCCAGATCCTGTCCCTGCTGTCAGCATGGAGTGTCGTAACACTGGTGATGCCTACCGTTGAATCCATCCTCTCGAAGTGAGAGCCGTCAAAACGGATAAGACCGCTGTAACTGCCGATCCACAGTGCACCGTCTGACGTCTGTGTAATGTCATTTGCCTCAGATGTGGGGAGTCCGTTAGTATTGTCATACAGAACCGCTCCGTAGTTTGCATTCCGGTCAGTAGGATCAAATGACGGCTGATATTGTGAATCCTCAGCCGATATTCCCATGGCAAACATGGAAACAAAACTGACCGTTACCGCCAGGGAACATATTCTGCGTAATATGGTACTGTTCAAAATGCCCCCTCCTCCTGTTTCACATCAGCCGATAGGCTCAAAATCTGCGGCTCCATGCTTGCACAGAGGACATACGATGTCATCCGGAAGCTCGTCGCCTTCATAAACATATCCGCAGACCTTACATACATAGCCTTTCTTGCCTTCTGTCTCCGGCTTGGGCTTTACCTTGTCCTGATAATATGTATAGGTCATTGTATCCTTGTCTGACAATACACGTGCCTCAGTAACGGAACAGATGAACATGCCGTGGGTATCCAGATCGACATAATCCTCAACCTTGAGTGACATAAAGGAATTTATGTACTTGGAGAGGAATATCAGTCCGTTGTCAGAGCGGAGGTTATTCTCGCCGCCGGCAAACTTTTCTGCATTTCTGCCGCTCTGGAATCCGAAAGTTTCGAACACCTTGAACGGAGCCTCAACTGACAGGCAGTTGACGTTCATCATGCCGGTCTGCTTGATGACATGATGGGAATAGTTCTGCTTGTTGATCGTAACAGCTACCCTGTTAGGAGTATTGGTAACCTGGGTAACGGTATTAACGATGAGACCGTTATCCTTTTTGCCGTCATTGGATGTAACGACGTAGAGTCCGTATCCGATATTGAACAGGGCAGACAGATCATTCTTGTTCGCAGTGTCCTCTTTCTGTGCCAGATAGTCCTGGCAGAGTTCATTTGCCAGCGCCTCCACCTGAGCCTTGGACTCATCGTTGAGGGCAGAAATGATCTTGACGTTGTTGTCCGTATAAGTGATGTTCTTCGACTTTTCCAGCATGGATCTCATGGTCTTGATGGCCTGAGGAGCCCATGATCCGTTCTCGATCATGGCAACGGTCTTGTTCTGGAATCCCCTCTCAGTGAGATGTTCGATGAATTCACGCATAAACGGGAAGATATCGGCATTATATGTAGTGGTGGCCAGAACGATACGTCCGTACCTGAATGCATCCTCGACGCATTCGGCCATGTCTTCCCTGGCCAGGTCATTTACGACCACCTTGGGGCAGCCGTTAGCCTTGAGCTTATCTGCCAGCATCATAACCGCATCTTTTGTATGTCCGTAGACGGATGTATAGAAAACAGCTATGCCTTCAGTCTCAACGGAATAGGATGACCATGTGTCGTAGAGGGATATATAAGGCGTCAGATCTCCCGTCAGAACAGGTCCATGCAGAGGGCAGATGATCGCGATATCCAGATTGGCAGCCTTTTTCAGAACGGCCTGGACCTGGGCTCCGTATTTACCGACAATGCCGATATAGTAACGGCGGGCTTCACATGCCCACTCCTCCTCAACGTCAAGAGCTCCGAACTTGCCGAATCCGTCAGCGGAGAATAATACCTTGTCCTTGCTGTCATATGTCATGATGACCTCAGGCCAGTGGACCATAGGAGCAGCAACAAATGAGAGTGTATGCGTTCCGAGTTCGAGGGTATCGCCTTCTGCAACAACGATCCTCCTGTCCTCATATTCTGTTCCGAAGAAATTCTTCATCATCGTAAAAGCCTTGGAGGAAGATACGATCGTGGCATCGGGATAGTTCTTCATGAAACTCTCTATGTTGGCCGAGTGATCGGGCTCCATATGCTGGACGACCAGATAATCAGGCTTCCTGCCATTGAGGGCATGGTCCAGGTTATCAAGCCATTCATGAGTAAAATTCCTGTCTACCGTATCCATTACGGCTACCTTGTTATCGAGGATGACGTAGGAATTATATGCCATTCCGTTGGGCACAACGTACTGACCCTCGAAGAGATCTATATTGTGGTCGTTAACGCCGATGTAGGTGATATCGCTGCTGATAAACATATTATGGTCCTCCGTATATTAATCTAAATAACCGCCAGTAAGACTATTATACTCCACTGTCAGGCATTCTTTTCCAGATATTCTTCCATCCTGCCAAATACTTTCTTTGTAAATGCCACGGCATCCACAACTGTCTTGGGGCCCGAAACGATGTCTCCTGCAGCAAATACGCCGGGAGTATCCGTCTCACCCCACTCATTAACATCAAACAGGCCTTTCTGGGTCAGTTTTACTCCCGATGTCCTGATATCCGCACCGGGGCCCTGTCCGATGGCAATGATAACTGATTCGGCAGGCACATCGAAAGTCTCAGTATAGTCCTCTTCAAAGGAAACACTGCCGTCTTCATTCTCTATCTTTCTGACCCTGACGCACCTGACTGCATCTTCAAGGATCCTGACAGCCTGGGCATAATGGACGAATTCGACACCGTCCAGTTCTGCCATCTCGATCTCGTCGTGATTTGCAGACATATCATCATATCCCATAAAGTGAAGTATCGTAACATGTGAATGACCGCGCCTGATCGCAGTCCTGGCTGCATCTATGGCAACATTGCCTGCTCCGACTATGGCGACCTTATTTCCCAGATTAAATGCCTCAGGGGATTTGAGGTAGTCCACGGCAAAATGGACATGACCCAGGGTCTCGCCCAAAAGCCCGAGCTTGTTGGGTCTGCCGGTACCCGTGGATACGAATATGGCTTTATATCCGTCCGGGAAAAGATCCTCTATCATGATGTTCGCACCTATCCTGGTATTAGGCCTGAAATGCAGCCCCATCCTGATCATTATGTCTTTGTACATGTCCAGAAGATCCCTGGGCAGCCTGAAAGGCGGAATGCCGTACCTGAGAACTCCGCCTATGTTATCCTGGGATTCGAACAGGGTTACGTCATAACCTTTGAGAAGCAGGAGCAGAGACATTGTAATGCCTGCAGGGCCTGCGCCTGCCACAGCGACCTTGATCCCGTTCTTCTCGATCTCGGGAATATCCATGGTCTCCAGATAGAATCTGAAAATATACTCCTCAACACGGTAGAACTCAACGGGAGAACCCTTGATCCCAAGCACACAGTGTCCTGTGCAGTTCCTCTCATGCGGACATATTACGGATGTCACAGCAGACAGAGGATTGTTGAGGAACAGCATCTCCCCTGCTTTCCTGATATCACCGTTCAGGAACATTTCCGTGATCAGGGGGATCTGAGTCG
This sequence comes from Clostridiales bacterium, assembly GCA_017515465.1. Classification (GTDB taxonomy): domain Bacteria; phylum Bacillota; class Clostridia; order Saccharofermentanales; family Saccharofermentanaceae; genus Saccharofermentans. Next base: position 17,790 of record JAFWFV010000026.1, on the reverse strand, counting down.
ATACAGGGCAATGCGCCGCACAGCGGGCATTCTTACATTTAAGGCATCTGGATGCTTCCTGTTTGATCGAAGACATTTCATACCTCCAAAAGATTTGATTCTCTAGAGGATATTTTATCTCAAATCATGTGTATAAAGTGTTAATAATAATCAAGATTCGTTAACGAGTTTCCCTGTCATGTGCTCGATGGTAAGTTCCAGACAACATACTCTCGGGAAAGCATTGACAAGTTCTTTTTTGAGATACTCCTCGTCAGAAGTGAATTTGCGGGTTATGTTAGAGCAGATCTCACGTTTTTTGTCTTCATCTGTGACTATCTTCATCCTGCCGAACACGACAACGCTGTTAATGTTAAGGGCCCACTCCCCTTCCCGGCGGAATCCCTCATCCATTACGCAGTAGCTGACCTTGTCACACTTAACGATGGAATCCAGCTTATGACCTTCCTTTGCACAATGGAAATAGAGTTTATTGTCTGAAGCGGAATACCAGTGATCGAGAGGAATGCCGTATGGGTATCCATTGTCACCTATCATAGACAGTATGCCTCTGGGCTGAGTCTCCAGGATCTCTATGCATTTTTCCTCACTGATCTGCTGCTTAAAACGTCTCATCGGACGGAAGTCCATATCACTCATATTATCCGTGTCTCCTGATCTGTGCTCCCTTGTATTCGATACAGAGCATGGTAAGATCATCGAACTGGGGGGCTTCCTTTACAAAGTCCTGAACGACATCATTTACATGTTCGAGGATCTGCTTGGGAGATCTGCTCTCTGCTTCCCTGAGAGCTTTTACGAGTCTTTCCGTACCGAACAGTTCTCCATCGGCATTTGTTGCTTCAGGAACGCCGTCTGTATAGATAAACAGCTTGGATCCGGGATCCATCTTGATGGAATAAGAGGTATATTTGGAACCCTCCATCCCTCCGATGACGAAGTCGTGCTTATCCTGAATGATCTCGAAGCGCTCTCCGTGATTCTTGAACATCGGGAACTCGTGGCCTGCATTAGCCGCATCCAGGATGCCCGTCTCCAGATCAAGACATCCGTACCATACCGTAACGAACATTTCCTCCGGATTATTGGAACAGAGCTGGTTGTTTACATACTTCAGGGTCTCGGCCGGGTTATTTCCCATCATGGCGATATTCTGAATGAGGATCTTGGATACCATCATGAACAGAGCCGCCGGAACGCCCTTGCCTGACACATCAGCCATTACTATTCCCAGGTGAGTATCATCGATCAGGAAGAAATCATAGAAATCGCCTCCGATCTCCTTGGCAGGCGTCATGGACGCATAAATATCAAAATCATCCCTCTCAGGGAATGCCGGGAAGATATTAGGAAGCGTATCTGCCTGTATCCTGGTCGCCATGGAAAGCTCCGTATCCAGGCGGTGCTTCTCCTTCTGCTGATCCTCATACCTCTCTGTCTGTATCCTGATGATCGCATAGTACAGTATTGCTGCCGACATGACCGTAGCCAGGATAACGAACTGGATATCCTTAAAGAATATCTGAAGAACTATAGCCAGGATAGGCGTGATCAGATAGATCCACAATGCAGTTGCAAGCTTTTTATTGAATTTTGACCTGTATCTGACGAGAAGAAAGATATTCTGCGCAAGCATCAGGATATGCATGACATTGGAACACGGATAGCCGGGACCGCGGCTGTAGACGTTGTTTTCATCGAAACCGTAATAGAATCCCGTAAACTGTGCAACAATGAGCCCTGCCGTGTGTATCAGGAGAAGGATGAGGAACAGCCGGTTGATCAGCTTCCCGCTCTTGCCGGGATCTGCAATATACAGTATCAAAAGTGAAAGCAGATAGATCATGAATCCTGAAACAAGGAATTCTATGAAAGTTACTACTCTTATCCCGATAACATTGATATTATCAGTATGCCCCTCCATCAGCATCCTTAACAGATGCATGGAGATATAAGTGTTTATGAGTGTAAAGAATAACTGAAAATACTTCTTTACCTCTTTGGGAATGTGCATACCTGACCCGACATGAATGAAGCTCATGCCGCATATACCCAGACCTGCCGCTATGAACAGGACATTTATCAGGTTGCTAAGGCTGAGAGTTAAAGTCATTTGATCATAATCCTCTGTTATTGTTGATAGACGTATTATACCATCTGCCGGGCCTTCAGCGAACAATATAATTATCGTAGTCGCCCGATGTTTCGGTATATTCCACGCAATCAATGATCCTGCCGGTAAGGCCTCCGGTTGTACGGAACCTGGCATATCTGGCCTCACCGTCAACAGGCTGCAGCTCGTAATAGAAATCATTGGATGGAACGATGCTGCCATCATCATTTTTGTATACGGGATTGGAATTAGGATTACCTATGACTCCGGCGTCTATGGCCTCCTGTATCGTGTCATACTGTCTGAAAGCCTCTCTCATCTCCTCCGTGGTCAGAACGGGACCGTCAGAGGGCTGCCACAGACAGGGCTGCCAGTCTATCAATCTGGCATTGACCTCATCACTATCAGGAAGGTAGCACACTATGAGCTCATCTCTCCTGCTCTTGGTGATCACATCATCATCACCGTAGTAATACTCAGCAGCTCCACCGACATTGAAGATCATGAATGAACTGACACCAACATAATCTGTATCTCCGTCGCTGTCATAGCAGAATGTAATAAAGATCCTGTAGTATTCCCCGTCTATAAAGCCTCTGTAATCCATAGATGACCAACGGGTATTGGAAGGAATGTCTGAAACACCGCCATTTCCTGTTCTGGTCATGTTCTCTATGGAGAGATTCCCGGGGTATGCCGCGAGAAAAGCGTCGATACTGTCGTCAAACCCATCCCTGTCCTGAGCATATTCGGAGAAGTTTTCTACGAACTCATCCCTGTCCCCGTTCTCTGCAGCCATGAGAAGTGCATTTACAGCCTGTTCTGATGCCTGCGTATCAAATACAGATTCATTCATCCAGCATTCAGGAACGGAATCGTATTTCTCCAGCATATGTTCTGAGTTATAGGACTGTGAGGCAGCGAATATCGAGAATGCGATCGTTGATATGACAGAAGGCGCCATTATGAGAACACCGATGATGATCAGGACGAAAGGCCATTTCCTGTTCTGTTTCTGCACCTTTTTCTTATTGGCAAGGCCTATAATGAACAGTATCAGACCGATCAGGAACGATACAGCACCGATGATGATGATAAAAAATACCACCAGCAGAAACATTGAAGCAAATGCCATACAAAGATCCTCCGATACCTGATATCAGAAGTATAGCATAGAATCAGATACGACACTAATCGGAATCAATCGTCAAATATTGCGTCGAACATCTCCAGTTCATCAACCCACTGTGGATCATATTTGTCCCCGGTCATCAGGGAATCACATTCCGGGCACCTCTCCTGCCTGCTGCCGGCCGTATAACCACAGCGCGAGCATTCATATGTATCGCCTCTGAAGAGATGGGAATGTCTGATCCATTTAGCTCTGCTCTCTCTGTTCCTGCCCATGACCGCAGCCTCCTTTGTCAGTTCCTGCCATCATTATAGCGGAACATGTGTACCATTATTTACCCCTTCTGCGTCTGACATGGACTTTGTTATGTTTTACATACATGGTAACAAAATTAACGAACATCGCCAGTGCGACTGCGATGCCGGTCAGATATCCGACCTCTTCCGGCAGTCTGAAGCCTTCGTCTGCAATGATGATATATGTGACCGAAACGGCAGTCATAAACGTAGCAGGCATAGCTGTAAGGAGCAGATACACATGTTTCCTGCCGCTCTTGATAAGATATGCAGTGCAAACCCACAGAGCTATCGTCGCCAGTGTCTGGTTGCTCCATGAAAAGTATCTCCACAGGATATTAAAATCGATCTGGGTAAGGATTGCACTGACCCCCAGCAGAGGAACGGTGATAATTAGCCTGGAACGGATCTTCTTCTGATCCAGCTTCGTCCATTCAGCCAGTATCAGCCTGGCACTCCTGAAGGCGGTATCGCCGGATGTAATGGGACATACTACAACGCCAATGATCGCCAGAGCGCCTCCGAACCTGCCAAGCATATTTGTGCTGATATCATATACAACGCCCGACTGTCCCAGGTCCGTAAGTGCACCCTGCAGCATCTGCGTACTGCCATAGAAAGCAACGCCTGCAGCAGCCCAGATGAGAGCGATAACGGATTCTATCAGCATCGCGCCGTAGAACACCTTGCGTCCCTCCTTCTCACTGGTAATGCACTTGGCCATCATAGGCGACTGGGTCGCATGGAATCCCGAGATGGCTCCGCAGGCTACAGTTATGAACATGAACGGCCAGATCGGAAGCCCGGTGGGATTAAGGTTGCTGAGCGAGACCTCAGGGACCTCATACTGTGGAAGGAGCATGATGCCTCCTGCGATCGATAGCGCCATAACGATCAGTATTACGCCGAATACCGGATAGAACCTGCCTATCACCTTGTCGATGGGAAGCAGTGTCGCCAGCACATAATAGACAAGTATTATCACTATCCATATACCGGTACTGACGGCATTATCCGTGAGATCCGCCAGAAGCGTCGCAGGACTGTTTACAAATACAGTTCCGGTCAGCAGCAGGAGAAGGACGGAGAAGACACGCATGACGTAAAGCGCAGGCTTGCCGAGATAGATACCTGAAAGTTCTGCGATCGAAGCACCGTTATTCCTCTCGGAGATCATTCCGCTCATATAATCATGAACAGCACCGCCTAATATGGAACCGAAAACTATCCAGAGGAATACGACGGGGCCGAAACATGCACCCATCAGCGCACCGAATATGGGACCGGTACCTGCAATATTCAAAAGCTGGATCAGAAGGGCTTTCCACGTCTTTATCGGGACACAGTCAACGCCATCATTTATGGCGATCGCAGGCGTCTTTCTATCGTCGGGTCCAAAGACCTTTTCAGTAAGCCGGCCATATAAAAAATATCCCAGGACCAGCACCACCAGAGAAATAACAAATGATACCATGATAATAGCAACCTGCCAGTATAAGTTACGATATATTGATTGATTATAGCACAGGAACAAGTTCCTGTTATAAGTTTCACTTCAATATTTCCCAGAAGCTGATGGCACTGGCAACAGCAACATTTAACGAATCAACACCATGATGCATGGGTATCATCACACGGTAATCACTTGCAGATATAACATCACGAGGAAGTCCCGTCCCCTCTGTACCTAGGAGCACTGCCACCTTCTCATTGGCCCTGATCTCATCATTATCGATATTCGTGGAATCCTCCGTTAGAGCCATTGCTACTGTTTTAAACCCGAATGAATGCAGGATGCCGGTAAGAGCTGCCCCGTCCATATCCTCCTCTGACGCTCTTGCCCATGGTATCTGAAAGACGGTCCCCATGCTCACTCTGGCTACCCTCCTGGTCAGTGGATCCACTGACTTATGGCTGAGAAGGACACCATCCATGCCCAGAGCCGCCGCGGAACGGAAGATGGCGCCTACATTTACGGGATTTACCACATCGACCAGAACGGCAATGCGCTTTTTATCACGGCAAAAGTCAGAGACTGTGAGTTCCGGCTTTCTTGCCATCATCATCCACAGTCCTCTGACCAGATGATGCCCTGTTATGCCCGTTACTATCTCCCTGGGTACGGAATATACGGGAAGCTGATCCAGTCTGTCCCTGCCAAAGATCTGTTCTATAGCGTCAAATACGGGTCTGGCTTCAGCATCTATGCGTTCCGTCTCAATAAGCATCCGGACGGGTTCGCATCCTGCTTCCAGAGCACGGAGGATGACATTTGCACTCTCAGCCAGAAAGACACCCTGCCTCCTGAGCTGGGGCTCGGTTGCCCTGACAAATGCATCTAATTCAACGGCATTTATGTCTCTGATCTCAGTGATATTCATGATCTATCCAGTATATACTGTGCTATGACCCTGCCCAGTATCCTCTGGTTATCACTGTCCATATGACATCCGTCGGAATCACTGGCCTTAACATGCTCTGCTGCATTGATATAACCGGTATCATACATCTTAGACAGCTGTTCATACCATCCTGCCAGCTCAGATGATACCCTGCAGGCATTCTCATAACCGAAGCTGTCCCCTAACCAGGAATCCCTGATCGCATCAGAAATGACAGGAGGAGAAACCAGGATGATCCTGAAACTGCTTTGGCATCTGAATTCGTTATACTGCTTGATCTTCTCCAGCATGATCTGCATCTCGCCTGCGATATCCATAGCAGAATAAGAGAACTTACGCTTGCAGTCATTAGATCCCAGCATGATTATCACGGTATCAAGCGGCGTATGGCTCTCCAGGCAGGGGCCTATATATTTCAGTCCGTTCTTCTCACCTTCAGCAGGGTCATCAGTTGCGATAGTCCTGCCATTCTGGCCCTCCTCGATGATCTCATATCCGTCTCCCAATATCTGTCCCATCACTCTCGGCCATCTGGAATCCTCACCGAAACGTGTTCTGGTATCAGGATCAAATCCCCATGTGAGAGAATCTCCATAACATAAAACTCTTTTCTTAGACATAGTTATCACCTCAATTACTAATCATAATGCAGGGCGCACTTTCTGACAATAAAAAACCCGGAGCACAGACATGCTCCGGGTGTATAGTCACAAGAGTCAGGATCAGCCTGCAAATCCCTCGCGGACACAGTCATCCATGTCGAAGCATGCATAACCTTCTGCTGACTGCGAAGGTGTGTAGATGTATCCTGCAAAGCCCGTATGTCCGGAAGGAGTAATGAAAGGCTTTACGTGTTCAAAGTCGATGACGGAGATACTCCTGTCGAGCATGTCATTATACGCCTCACCGAGCCAGGGCTCATTTTCCCAATATGTCCTGTATACGTTTGCTACACTGTCGAAGAACTCATCAACAGACATATCAAGTCTTTCTACGACCTCATCACCGCTAAGGGCAGTCAGATTGTCCAGATCATAATTGAATACTGCATAATCTGCACCATCATCGCCGATATAACCAGCGATAACAACGATGGATACGATGTTATCCTTTACGCCCCAGGCATAACGCATCTCGTAACCTGTTACGTAACCTGAATTGGCATCCTTTTCCATGCTGTACTTTTCAGTCAGTGTGCTCTTAAGTTCATAGTTGATGGATTCTGCTTCCTGACCATCGACTATGAGCTTGGGAATCGTTGAAGAGTAGTCACCCGTTTCATCTGAAAGCGTCGTTACGGACTGATCCTCTACCACGACATCATGCTGGGATGCGGGAGTCTCTGTTCCCTCTGTCTCATCTGAGATCTCAGTCTCAGAGGCAGCTGTCTCAGCAGTCGTATCCATCGTTGTTGCATATGATGACTCTTCTGTCTTGCTGCAACCTGCTGCCATAACAGCGATACAGAGTGCGGCAGTTACCAATAATGTCTTCTTCATAACCTTTATCTCCTTTACTGAGCATTCAGCCCTCGCCTTCACCGTAATCTCTTCCGGTGTAGCCGTTATTCATCTCATCTCTCATCATGTCCTCTTCGGTACGCTCACCATAGTCTCTGCCGGTATATCCTGCATTGTTTCCTTCACCATAGTCGATGTAGATACCGTCCTGTGCCAGCTCCTCCTCGGTACGCTCACCATAATCCCTGCCTGTGAGGCCTGAATTGCTGCCTGTACCGCCGTTTCCAGCTGCTGTGTTGTTGTTCCTGTTGGTGTTGGTATTTGTAATTGCCAAATTACCGTTGCCGTTTGCCATCTCGTCAGGATCGAGCTCGCCATAGTCCCTGCCCGTGAAGCCTGCGTTGTTGCCTTCACCGCTGTTCAGTTCGTCCTCAGACATCTCACCGTAATCAGAACCGGAATAACCGTTGTTCATCTCATCTCTCATCATGTCTTCTTCTGAACGCTCACCGTAGTCTGCGCCTGTAAGACCGGAAGTATCCTCAGGCAGGCCCCATTCTGACAGGTCTGTTGTACCCTTAACAAATACATACTCAACGACCGAACCGCCTGACAAAGAGCTGTTCTGTATCGTAAGGGTCTGTGCATCCTTGTTATATGCGATAGTACCTGCCGCATTACCGTCTCTCAGGAGCTCAGCGTTCTCAGATGTGTACTCCACCTGATATTCCTGAACACCGTCCACACTGGAGATCGTTGCCTTATCAGGCTCAAGCTTGAGATTGAGAGCCAGTCTCAGTGAAGGCATATTGACAGTTTCCGCATACTGGTCACGTGTCATTCCGTTGATCGTGCTGACTGTCCAATCACCGAGGACTTCCTCCTCGATCGTGCTGCAAGCGGTAAATACGAAGCTCATCATCATGACAGCTACGGCAATTGCAAGGATCTTTCTAACAGTTTTCATTTCTTGTTCCCTCCAGATTCCATCTAGATAAATGTTGCAAACACCCTGTTTGCAATTCCCATTCTATTCAATTCGGAATCCTTGTAAATCAGCCTGTTGACGATAAATGACAGATGCATTTACGGGTTTTTGTACGATTAGCATAAACGGGCAACACATTGTAATGATTGTGTTCAATAAATCAGAGCCCGGAATTCTGCCTTTCCTGAAATCTGATCAGATCCTCGGTCATCCTGTCTGCAGTTTTCTTGTCCAGGAACCAGCTGATGACGACTACCCCGGCATAGATGATCATTACGCTTACAGCGACGCTGGCAGCAATGATCAACAATTCGCGGTCGACCGTTCTTCCGCCAAACATAAAGGCCAGGAGCAGGACAACGGTCAGCAGCATCTGGATCACATGACGTATGATCATCTGCTTTACGGAAAGCTCCCTACCCTCACGCACTATGACAGCGGGAATGATGCCGATAACGCCGTATATGAGAGGATAGATGAACACTTCGTAACCGAACTGCTGCTGAGGCATAAGGATACTTCCCAGCACCAGCATGGCAACGTTGATCAGGGTAACGCTTATAAAGAAACTGCCCAGTATATCCTTGATCCTGTCTTTCATTTTGTATCACCACTTAATCTGGCCTTAAGGTCAGGCACGTATTTTCTTGAGACTATGACATTTTCACCGTTTACGAGATGGCACAGGAAACGGCCGTTAAGTGCAGGCTTGATCTGAACGATCTTCATCAGGTTTACCACGACCGATTTGGAGATACGGATATAGTGCTCTGCCGGCAGAATGGATTCAAACTCGTAAAGCCTTTTCCTGGACTCAAAGCAATCATCCGTCAGGTATATGAAGCACCTGTCGTCAACGGCTTCAATGTAGAGAATGTCCGCAAGTGGGATCCGGTAGCGTTTCTCGTCCTTATAAGCTTCGACGCTGCCCTGTTTCAGCTTGACAAAGCGCACGATCTCATTGACACGCTCATCAACGCGCCAGCAGCCGATCTCTATATACTCCTGTCTGTCCTTGTCTATGGTCTTTATCTCAATATCCATCAAAGATAGTACTCGTTTACGGCAAATCCGCCTTCTCCTTTAAGATAGCAGTCAAAGAACTTAAGCACGAGAGCATTAAGAGTATCGATGCACTCCTCATGGTCGACCGAACTCTCGCTCGTATTCAGCATTCCCGCCAGGAAAGGGCTGAACAGGGGAAGATCCGTAAGATCCATGTGAGCCGCGCCTCTGAAATACGTGCTGAAGCCTTCTGTTGCGTTATCAAGTATAACATTATTGGTATAGGCATATCCAGTTTCATAGGCCTCTATCCTGCTCAGGTGGTGTTCGTCGTTATCTATAGACAGCAGAGGTGTTGTATAAGGTTCCTCGTTTACTACAGGCATCCCGTCTGCTACTCCGGTCTGTTCACCGAGCATCGAACCGTCGATGTCTATTACCGCAGAAACGTCATCCCTCCTGCCTACTGTTACCATCGTCGCACCTCCCAGGGAGTGTCCGAACAATCCTATCCTGCCGGTATCCATCATCCTTCCCCACTCCTGTTCATATGTTCCCGCCTTCAGCTCGTCGATAACGAAATTCACGTCAGCCTCACGAAGCTCCATCCATTTTGAAGTGATACCGAAGAGTTCATCTTCGCTCATATCGTTATCATTTCCACCGACATACATGGCAGTCCGGATGAATTCAGGATCAACAGTGATAAGCTTGCCTGATGAATCCTCAGTAAAGAACGCATGGTAAGGGTGATCCAGGCTGGCCACAACATACCCGTGACTGGCAAGTTCCATATATGCTGATGCATTGCTCTGGTAATATCCGAACGCACCATGGGAGAATATAACAAGGGGCAGACTGTGACTTGCGATGGAAGAATCATCGGGATAGTAGAAATGAACGGGTATCTCCCTGCAGGATCCGTCATTTTCAAATTTCTCTGTTCTGGAAGTATCAGTAAGTATTATCTGATCTTCCACGACCTCATATTCACCTGTCAAAGGGCGTCCATGATAATCCGAAAACATGAACGCAGGAAGCATATTAGCAGCTATGAGGACAACGCTGATCAATGCGCTGAAAACAATAGCAGCCTTTTTCTTTTGCGAATCGTTCTTACGGTAAGCCAAAGCAAATATCCCGGAAACCACAAGTCTCAGGATCAGGACTATAAGAAGAGCAGTAAACCTGAATCCGAAGTCGATACCCGGTAGAAGGGTCATGAGAAGGAATATCCCAAGTTGAACCCCATTCACCAGGACACGCTTGGGAGTCCACTCACGCTTAACAGTTGTTCGGGTGAGTTCAAATACGGAGAAACCGGTCTCCGTTATCAATAAAACGATCAAAAGTAAATATGCCATATTGCACCGCCTTTCCTGAGGTCAGTTATATGGCATATCATCCGCGATCACAATACTCCAGAAGGCAAGATGCAATAATTGACGGCAAGATGCATCTTTTACTCTGAGATCAGGCTCAACTCATCGTTTAATCTTGCAACTATTACCTGCTCGCCGGGGTTATATTCCTTTTTGCCGATCAGGGGCGTAATAGCGTGCGCCTCCAGTCCCCTGACCCTGTATCCGTTGTCATCCTTGCCTACTATCTCGCAGGACAGGAACTCATAGTCATGCTTCTTGATCGCTTTGGACGTCGATACGATATTATAAACAGCAAAAGCAGGATATCCGATACTTATCAGTGCCAGAGTACTGATGATCGCAAACCTCAGAAAATAGATAACCAGTATGATAATTGCAAGAACTACCACACTCACGATTATCGATAACGGAAGAAGTTTCCAGGCTGCACTCCTGGACTTCTTGATAAACTCCTGTTCAAGTTCCTCGCTTACGCTAACAGGAGTCAGGATCTGATTATTAACCGCCTCTTTAACACTAAACTTAACGTCTGCTGCCATACTATATTCTCCAGATAATATAAAAAATAACCTTTGAGATTAAAACTCAGAATGAAGGATATGTCAACTGCTCCGGATAATATAAAAGGCACTCCGCATGGTGAAGTGAGGGCTCCTTTGTTTTTGATCAGATAATCAGATCAGTATGATCTTGCCATCAGTTCAGAGAGGGTTGCGCAAAATCTTTCGACAGAAAACTGACCTCTTCTGCTTCCTGTTCCATTCGAAATAACTGCAGACCCGGAATTACGCTGAATGCGTGTCCTCTCCGTAACAGTCCTGCTTTGCAGATCTATCACTTCCATATATACACTGAGCTCATAGGACGCTCTGCCGTCGGAATAGCCTCCGTCCACTTGTTCTTCAGTCGTAAGTCTTATAACCGTGTCCCCGAGATCACCGCTCTGCGATATGTGTGACAGTTCTTCTTCTGTGAGGTAGCGTGACAGAGAATTATATTGGGATGCTTCTTCTGCACCATCATATCCGACGACAGTCACTGCTCCGTGCAATACCGCATCATCAGAAGATATCTGTGTAAATCCTGACAGATCTATCCTGTCTGCTTTGTAACGGAGTACAGCTTGATTAAACCGATCCAGTCCGGCGCCTTCAAGACCGCCTGTAAAATCGAAAGAGTCCGCATTCTCGCCATTGATGGTCACTATCTGCGGATTATCCATAAAGAGAGCATATGCAACAGCTTTACCCAAAGATGATTCGTCAACCGTAATCTCATTCAGCGAAGGGATACAGATAACTTTTGACGGATCTATCAGTATTTCAAGAACAGATCCTGAATCAGCAACAATATTCAATTTCTCCACATTTGGGCATTTATCAAGCCAGAACAGTTCGTTGCAAAGGATAAGTTCTTCAACATCAGGAAGAATATCATAATCTGCAGCATCATCATCCGGAATTCTGGCAGGTCCAAGCCTCGTAAGATTATCGATCTCATCAATCGGAGGAGAATAGTGGAAGGTTATTTCAGAGGATGTGCATTTGGTGATTACGATACCGAGGGATGCAAAGTCATTATCTTTCAGATCATCAAGAACGAGATCTTCAAAATCCTCAACAACAAGCCATGGCACATCAATACCTGCGAACTCTTCCTTAACCCTTTCAACAACTTCATCCACTTTATTAATGTTCTTGATAGTCAAGACCAGAGCGGGACAATCTTCCAAAGGTAAGTAATCCTTTCGGTTATAAGACTCATAAAAAGTCACCATTTGCGACTTGTCATCATTCTTCAGAGAACTCAAACGGGAAGCTGCTTCAAGCTGAGCTGCGTACGGACCTGTAAAACTCTTGCCGCAGCCTGAAAACATCAGCAGATTCGACAAAATGCAGAATATCAACAATACTGAGAGTCTTCTCCTCATAGCATTTCCTCACTCTTCTTCATCTGTCTCACCGACTTATATATTATAACAGAAAAACTGTCATCACTTGAAAAACGCGGCTAGCGGTCATGACTTCAACAAAAAAATAAGCCGAAAGATGTCTTAAGTGCAAAAATGCACTCTGTGCCGCACACTGTCCTATTGCCACTCCTGTACCTCAGGTAATGGAATTATACTTAAATGGAGAGATCCATGTCAGTATTTGCGCCACATGCAAGGGGGCATTATAACAAACGCATTCTCTTGCTCACAATACTCATTTATTCAAACATCATCCTGAGGATCAATTTACTGCGAACAGACCGTCCTTACATATTCCAGAGCATCTGCTTCAAGCATGTTTCCAACAGGACGTTGTGCGGTTGTACCGGGTCTGCTGACACCGATGTGTTCAATATGAACGATCTCTTCACTATCCACATCGATTATGAGGACTTCTGTCGATACCGTCTCACGGTCAATCCCTCCCATGTAAAACTCCTCGTCAACATCAGAAACCACACCCATAACTACGATCAGGTATCTGCATTCATCGGTCGTTCCCGCAAAAGAATCGACGCATGAGTTCGTTGAAACGTCGATAAAATCATAGTCAGACAGATCAGGATCCGCATTAAAAGGCCTCAAATACAAACTGAAAAGGAAAGAATCATCAGAATAATAATACTTACCGCAGATAACAGCTCCATCCCGCTCAAAATCAGATGTATATCGATCCCGGGCTTCATCACCGGTAAATGCCGCTCCATTGTCGCCATCGAAAGCAAACATCTTCTTACCATCAAGAGTGGTGCCTGAAACATCACCGGAATCAACCAGAGCAGCAATGGCGCGTTCCATGATGCCTTCTGCCCAATCAGAACCTGTACTCTGAACCTCTTCCATCAGCATGTTGTAATCATATTCATTCATTTCAGGTTCAGTAACTCTTGTAGTTTCAGTTGCAGTTCCACCGTCGGGTGCATAATCAGGGGATCCGGGCAGCTTAGGATCTGCCAGATAGCTGTCATCAGAGATCTCATTTGAACTTCCTCTGTAGACTATACTTTCAAGATTGCTGCAACGTGAGAAGCTGTACTTGATAGTAACATTACCGGGGAACTCCAGCGATTTGAGAGAATTACATCCATTAAATGATGTATATACTCCCACAAGAGAACTTGGGAAAGAAACGCTGGTGAGATTCTTATATCCAGAAAAACCTGAATCAACATACATTATTCCCTCAGAAAGGATTAGTTCCTTAACGTTTGCCTGTGACATGTTGTTGGTCCCGGAGGATACTGCAACGACCGGCTTGCCCTTGTATGTTGAAGGGACCGTCAGTTCAGCCTCGGCATATTCCTCAACAACACACAGATAAGCATCATCAGGGCCCTCATAGTCCTCCATAAACTGATACAAAGAAGCATCAGTCAGTTCATAGTATTTCAACCCTTCATCAGCATTGCTGCAGCCTGACAACAACATAAATGAAGAAAGCAGAAGAGCAAATACCATTATTAAAGAAAATCTCCTAGCCATAGACACCATCCTCATTGTTACTTAATCGCCTGTTTCGAAGTTTCATATAAATACTGCTTCCCTCCCAGAATCATTCAGGATAAGACAGGCCATATCCGGCCTCATAAACACAATCGTCTGTTCCTATCTGATCAACAGATCCGTACCACGGGGAAGGCAGCCTGCCCGTAAAGTCAGCACAACCACAAAGAACATCGGAGATCCCCTTTCCTTCAGATCCCGGCAGATAACACATTACGATGCTGTCCCAGCCGCTGACATCATCAGGATCGAGGATAACATGTCTGCCTGCAACTATGAGAGTAACCACAGGCTTATCTAGAGATGTTGCTTCATCTATTGCTTCGGCATTCCCCGCAAGACCCAGGCTTCCGCAGAGCTGAAGGTCTTCAGTATCGCCGTTCCACTCGGCATATGCCTGTTCTCCAACACAAAGCAGGACTACATCCGCTTCTGAGGCGCGGGATGGATCTGTGATCACTTCAATACCATATTCGTCTGCATAAAGCTCAAAAGCATCCATTATCGAGGTTACTCCTTCGATGTCCTTTGAAGGACTGGAATTCCAGCTAATGGTCCAGCCGCCGCACTGAGCCTGTGCATTATCTGCTGCAGGTCCTGTGATATAGACTTTCGTGCCTGCCTGCAGAGGAAGGATATCATTATCATTCTTGAGCAGTACAAGGCTCTTCTCGACCAGTTCCTCTGCAACTTTCCTGTATTCATCAGAACCGGTCTCCTGCTGTACGGTCTCAAGGTTCTCGCAGAGAGGGTCTGCAAAAATGCCCGCATCCATCTTGACCTTGATTATCCTGGTAACTGCATCATTAACACGATCTTCAGATATGTCCCCGTTATTGACTGCTTCAACGATTATCTGTCTGGTCTCATCAAAGAGATCGACCTCCATGAGCATGTCGATACCGGCATTGATTCCGTTGATCACCTGCTCCTCGTATGTGGATGCACTTGTATTCTGAACGGAATTCCAGTCACTTACGATAAAGCCTTCAAAGCCCATCTCATTCTTAAGCCTCATGATGTATTCGCCATTCTCATGCATCTTGACGCCATTAAGAGAAGAGTGACTGATCATTATCGTCTGCACACCGGCATCGATCTGCGCCTGATATACAGCCAGGAGTTCATCGATCTGAGCATCAGTAAGCTGTGCATCACCCCTGTCTATGAGCATATCCGCTTCTCCCGTACCGAAAACAACATTACCGTCACCCAGAAAGTGCTTGGCACATGCTATCAGTCCGCCGTCAATAAGACCGCGTGTATAGGCCGTGCTCAGTCTGGTGATAAGATCCAGATCCGAACCATATGACTCGTATGTTCTGCCCCACCTGGGGTCTGCAGACTGTGCTATTACGGGAGAGAAGTTCCACAGCATATGGCACAGTTTCGCTTCGTCTGCGGTAATGAGACCCAGCTGATAGCACAATTCCTCATCATTAGCTGCTCCAACACCGATGTTATGCGGGAAATACACTGCATTAAGGCAGTAATTGACCCCGTGCACATCATCCTGTCCGTAGAGATAAGGAATGCCTGCCTCCGAATCCAATGCTGCACTCTGATACCCATCGACCAGTTCTCTCCAACCGGCTGCACTGAGACTGCCAGGCGTGGACAGGATGCTTCCGTAATCGTTGTTCAACATATCGTATTCTGACACATTGTAAACTGCAGGCTGAACCATCTGTGCTGCTTTCTGTTCCAGTGTCAGGCTGGCAACGATCTCTTCGGGAGTCATCGTGAGGTACTCCTCCCTGACAGAGTCCGCTGTTCCTACATAATCAGCCTCGCCACAGGAAGTTAATGACGTGACGAGCATGGCCGCTGAAATGACTGTCGCTAATATCCGTTTGTGATACACACCGGGCTCCTTGATCAATAATCCTGTATGATGCTGACTCACAGGACTGTATATACCCAATCGTTACAGGGTTATGTTAACATACGGCTCCGGGGGTGTCTATCAGCTCCAGTATGGTTACAGATCATTCTTCAAAAGATCATCTATGGAGTATTCCCTGCTGTCACCCGGATATTTGACATAGCCTGCAGAATTGAACTGTTCAGCAACTCCTACAACCTCCTCCAGGCTTTCAAGCATACCGTTGCTGTCAACCATCTCCCGTCCGGCTGACTGCCCTGAAGATGAAACGAGTGAGACAGTATTGATATACTTATACCTGACAGCTGCCTTGTAGATATAGGTCTTGTAGACCATATCCCTGTACTCATTGCAGATAATAGCGATATATCCGTCTGTAACATTCACATTACTATCGGGCTTGACAGCGCTTTGATCCCTGAGCACTTCGTTAATAATGTAAGATCTGACCTCTCCTGCATGGTTGATCACATAGTCCTTAAGCAGAGAACGGTCAAAATTGCTGCTCGCAGGATCTTTCGATAAAGGCACGGGTTCCACAGGTTCCATATCCGGTTCCACGCCCCACTCACCTGTTATCTCTATTTCCGCATATAAGATAACGTTGTCCTTAAGCCTGGTTATGCTCCGGATCGATGCATCGCAAACATTAGGTTCCATGGCAGTAAACCATCCGTCGCCCTCTTCCCAGCCGTAATCACCGTACTGCTTATACGTGTCGTAGATCCTGTCATATCTGTCACGCGCTATTTCCGCAGTATCGTAAACGTGGACTCTGATATAATCAGCCATCGACTCCTTCTTGCCTGAATTCCAGGCGGTAAGATAAACTACACCATCATCCTTGCCAATGTACTTTTCCACACACCACGTTCCATATACTCGGCTCGCCTTCTGGCCGTTATAGAGAGGATAATCTGTTGCATATCCCCCGTTCTCCTGCTTATCGGGAATGAACGGTATGTCAATCCGTGAATGGATTAATGCATTTATTGCCAGTACTGCGGCAATTGCCAAAACCACAATACCTGCCGCTATGATGATAATAGCCGTCTTGATCCCTGATCTGGTTCCTGAACTCATATCTACGCTCCTGTCTTATGCTAGTTTTATAGCCATTTGCTATAGGTACAATCAGGAACCGATAAATGTTGCATGGATGTCGGTTTTCTAATAACAAAAAGTCTTAGGATGGATATCATTATCTTCAAGGAATTGCTCCATCCAGATCAAATGGCCGCTTCTTAAAGAGTTAATGAAATCATCAAACGGGATGAGACCGAACAGCTTATCAGTATCCTCCTGAGAGAAATCATAGTACTTCTCGCTGTCATAATCCTCACCGTATACAAATGATTCCAGATGAAGACATCCACCTCTGATCGACCCTGAAAGTGTTACATATCGTTCTCTATAAACAGTAAAATCCTTATCTGTCATGCATCTTCCCTCTTTTCTACTCAATGATCTTACTACCTATATACATTTTACTAATAATGCTGTCCGAATATTGGGCTATTTCCTAGACTTTGACTGATAATCCGAAGATCGGGATCGCCGCCCGGCTTGAAAGATCACAGTAACGCACCTTTTTAAGTGTGCTCAATACAAATGTAGTGAATATGTCT
>JAFWFV010000002.1 GCA_017515465.1 Clostridiales bacterium | reverse complement strand
GCAGAAACCCTGCAACAGGTAAGAAGATCAAGATCAAGGCTTCTAAGACACCTTCATTCAAGGCTGGTAAGAGCTTCAAGGACGCTATTAACTGATTTTGTCACTTGAATTTGATTTCTGTTACGACTCCGCACTACGCGGAGTCGTTTTTATTTACTCATCTTTATCATCATTACCTTTCTGATCTCGTTGGTCAGATAGTATATGATGTCCTTGCTCCTCATATTGCCTATCCTCGTAGCCGAGACTGCGTATCTGATATTCCTGACCATCTGGTGATAGCTCAGCCTGAACTCGTCCTCATACATGGCACATATCTCCTTTAGATTTACAACGTGATGGAGTTCATTCCTGACCATGTATGTCACTATGGACATGAGTATGTTCGAACCGATGTGAGACATATCAAAACCCATGTCTATGAATACCCTGTGTGCTATAACGTCGTAGAGCTGTTCACGCTCCTTTATGCTCCCGTCCTGATCGAAACCGGTCACGCAGGTTTCCAGCTGGCTGGCAGTCAGTTCAGCATCTCTCCTGCCGTCAACAAAATACCTGATGCTGCCTGCCGCATCAGTGACGCCTATTATCCCCTTGCGTTTCAGAACGCTGTTGACGTTCTCCATGAGCATGTCGTCATCGCTGATGACATAAAGGCCCACATCTCTGACGGGATTATATCTGGATTGATTTGCAGCGTATTGTTTTCTTCCCACTTGGATCCACCACCTTGGCAACAAAGATCTTATCTTCATTGTAAGGAGCCTGGATCAGGGATTTCAACAATTTGTATTTTTAGGGGCTAAAATCGAAAATCTGAGGGGGTCTGTGGGAATCTGCCGCAAATCAATCCTCTTCAGAATTCACGTTATATGACACTGACATGGCGTAATTGGATGAAGGTGTATATCTGACCTTTACGATCCTTCCGACCTCCAGGTCTCCCCTCCTGGGATCGATGAAATATGTTACGCCGTCAACGACGAAATAGTTGTTGAGTTCTGATACGGATTCAACCCTGCCTGTATAGGAATAAGTAACGTCTCCTATTACGTTATTGATGTCGAATATCCTGGGTGCCATGTAACGGATAACGATGACGCCGAATGCTATGAGCAGCAGGACAGGTATGAAATAAGATACAGCGTACTTTGTCTTACGCTTGAAGTTACGGTTGGTAAATATGATCAATAAAACGATCAGTATCAGACACGCTACACCGTGGGCTGCCAGATTAGCAAAAAAATAGTTCATTCCTCATGCTCCTCTTCAGTTGAGACCTCGAACAGAACGTCGGCTGTCATGTCGTGTGCTTCCACTGGTATGGATGATACGATCTGGAAATCATAGCATACACCCACGATGATGACCTTTCTGTCCGGGGATTCACCATCCAGGTATTCCCACAGTCTGTCGTAATATCCTCCGCCCTGGCCCAGTCTGATTCCTTCATCGTTAAATGCGATGGCGGGTACTATCACCAGATCGCATGACCTGGGATCACCTGCGGTAAGTGTATCGACAGGCTCTGGTATACCGAACCTGCCGGGCTTAAGATCCTGATCCAGGTCACTTACCTCATAGAATACTATCCTGGGATCCTCGACCCTGGGCATCATAACGGTGCCGCCCTTTTCTATGACCTTACGGCAGAAAGGGATCGTTGAGATCTCTCCAAAGACAGGCATATAGGATGCGATCCTGACATCTGCCAGATCCAGTCCCAGTTCGCCTGTTACATACTCGGTCAGATTGTCGCACAGGACCTCGGCACAGTTCTCCTGAACATCCCCGGACAGATTGCTCCTCCTGTCCCTGATTATCGCCCTGATCCTCTCCTTGATGGGATTAACATCGGAATTCATGATCTGTCCTCCAGCATCTTCATAAGGTCATCCAGACTGATCACAGGTACGCCCAGTGACTGTGCCTTGGCTGCCTTACTGCCCGCGCCTTCACCTGCCAGCAGATAATTGGTCTTGCCGGAAACGGATGACGTTACCTTGCCACCGTAGCTCTCGATCAGAGCAGAGGCTTCGTTCCTGTCCATTCCGGGAAGTGTTCCCGTGATGCAGAATGAAAGTCCGTTCAGACTGTCTCCTGCCGCACTTGTTTCTGCCGCCTCGAAGTTCAGTCCGTAACCCTTAAGCCTCGTCAGGAGTTCCCTGTTGGATTCCTCGTCAAAGAAACCTCTGATGGATTCTGCGGTTATCTGACCGATATCTCCTGCGGTCATCAGTTCCTCCACGCTGAGCGAAGCGATATTGTCGATGGACCTGAAGCAGCGGATGAGCTCCTTGGATGAGGCCTTGCCGATACCCGGGATACCGAGTCCTGCAAGGACCCTGTCAGGTCCGGATGAGACCCTGGATTCCTCGATCGCTGCCAGGATCTTGTCAGTGTTCTTTGCAAGACCCAGTATCTTTGCTTCGATCAGTTCGTTGCGCCTGCCGGCCAGTTCGTAGATGTCACCAATGTCATGGATGAATCCGGAATCGACCAGCTTACGTATATATTCTATACCGAAACCCTTGCAGTTCATGCAGTCTCTGGACAAAAAGTTCGCGATGCTGTTGACGACGGTTCCCGGGCACCTGAGATTGACGCACTTCAGATCAGCCTCTGATGCATTCCTGACGAGTTTTGCTCCGCAGGAGGGACATGTATCCGGCATCCTGTATGGCTGCCAGTCAGAAGGTCTCTTGGCCTTGTTTACGCCCTTTACCTTTGGAATGATCTCACCTGATTTATAGACTACTATCGTATCGCCTATTCCCAGGCCCAATTCGTCTATAAAGTCCTGGTTATGCAGCGTCGCCCTGCTCACCCGGGTGCCGCACAGACTGATGGTCTCAAATACTGCGACGGGTGTAACGCGGCCTGTCCTGCCTGTTGCCACCTCGATGGAAAGGAGCTTCGTTTCCTTTTCCTCGGGAGGGTACTTGTATGCGATAGCCCATCTTGGAAACTTGATGGTATTTCCCATCTTCTCCCTGACCGACAGATCGTTGATCTTTACGACTGCTCCGTCGATGTCATATGCCAGACCACCTCTGGCTTCTCCTATCTTCTGTATGGCGTCCCATACCTCGTCCTTTGTCCGGCAGGTATAGTAGAGCTCTATTGTCTTGACGCCGTTCTCACGGAGGAATTCATAGCCCTCCGAATGTGTCCTGAATGTCCTGCCTCTCGTCTCCTGAACGTTAAAGATGAACAGTGACAGATTGCGGTGCTTGGTAATCCTGGTATCCTGCTGCCTCAGTGTTCCTGCAGCGCAGTTGCGGGGATTGGCAAAAGTGGGCTTGCCCTCTTCCTCGGCCTCCTCATTTACGATCCTGAAGGCTTCACGGGTCATGTAGACTTCGCCCCTGATCTCGATGTATTCGATGGGGTTGGGCATCTTCTTGACCACGTCGGATATTACCCTGGCATTCATGGTAACATCCTCGCCCTCGGTTATGCCGTCGCCTCTGGTCACGGCCAGCTTCAGATCACCGTTCTCGTATCTGAGGGCCATGGACAGTCCGTCGATCTTGGTCTCCACCAGGAATTCGGTGTCTTCGCCGTATCCGGCTCTGACCTCATCCACAAAGGAATCGACCTCGCTCCTGTCAAAAACGTCCTGGAGGGACAGCATGGGAACGTTATGCTTTACGAGGATGCCCTTTTCAGCTTTCCATCCGACCCTCCTGGAAGGGGAATCATCGCTGATAAGTTCGGGGTGTTCCTTCTCAATGGCCTTCAGCCTCTGATTGAGCATGTCGTACTCATAGTCGGATATCTCGGGCGTATCCTCGTTATAGTATCTGTCACAGTGATAGTTCAGGGTCTTTACCAGTTCCCTGTACTCGTTTTCCAGGCTGGTTCCATTATCAAAGATGGAGATCTGATCATTCATGATTTGCGCCTCGTCAATGCAAAATAAGCTATGGGTAATACGGCCAGGACCGCCAGGAAAGGACCCCATACGGCAGCGGGAATCCCTATGATGCCGTCAAAGGGCCGTGCCAGGTTCAGGTCCTTATAGTTCGTGATGTATAAGATCTTGTCCACAGTCTCCCCCGTCATTGCTATGGGGACAAAGAACATGTTGGCCAGGATATAGACCGGATGTGATAAGACAAAAGCATCAGATGCCCAGACGAGCCATTCATTGTTGCGGGTGAGGTGCAGGAAAGCCAGGATCGCCAGGCTGACTGCAAATACCGCACAGACCACTATGGACATCTCATGATCCATGACCGAATTGATTATGTAACCGGTCAGGGTCAGGATGCATAGCACCGTTCCGATGTATGGACCTATCGCGGTCTCACACAGCTTGATCATGACGGAACCGATAACTGCAAATACGATCAGGATCACGATCCTCATCCAGAGAGTAGCAGGATCAAGACCGAAAAAGAGCATTACGGATTCGGTGATCTTACGGATATAGTGCGTATAAATATGTAAGGGCTCTGTAACCAGAGTCCCCCACAGTAATAGCAGAACTAGAAATACTGCTCCTGATCGTTCGTCAGCTCTCAATCAAGAGGCTCCGATCAAGCTTCGATATCGTCAAGATTTACTTCTTCGAGAAGAGACTTGAGGATAGCGACTTCTTCCTTTGTAAGGGAAATGCCCTTGCCAACCTTTGCATGGTCAGGGCCCCAGTCACGGATGTCGAGCTTTGCCTTGCCCTCATTCCACTTGATGATGTTTACTTCGCGCTTCCAACCTGACTTGTTCTCGGCGATGACTCCGATGGACTTAACAACGGTTGACGTGATCTGTGTAGCAGCCATATTTTCTTCCCTCCGGAATGTAAAATAAATATAATAAAATGATTATAACATATTATAATAAAATAAAGAACATAAAACAAAAGGATATGTTATGTTTTGGATTATTTTTTTCATCATAATGGCGGCGGGTCTCACCCTGCTTGTCATATCTTTGGCTGAACCCCACAGACCGGAGTTCACCGTCTACAACATGACCGGATCATCATCCCCTGATCTGCGCATCCTTTTTTTCGCCGATCTGCACGCTGAGACGTGCTATGTAAAGCCAGGGTATATAACGGGCCTCATAGAGTCTCAAAAGCCTGACATGGTCATTTTCGGCGGAGACATCATCACAGACCCTGAGCATGCGGATAAAGGCATCAGATATCTCAGGGAGATCTCCTCGCGCTGCAGGGAGCTTAATATCCCCTTTTACGGCGTCACAGGCAATCACGATCACCTGCTCTCCGATGAGACAGTGTCAGGTTCCGGTTTCGAACTGATCGAGAACAGATACATAACATGCGGCCGCTATGTAATATCAGGCCTGGATGATTCAGGCAGGGACAACAGGCAGTGGTACGAGCCCGCTGACGTCCCCTCCGGTCTGACACACATCCTTATAGCGCACGATCCCGATGCGATCCTCCACGTATCAGATCCTGACAGGATCAGGTACGTATTGTCAGGTCATATCCACGGGGGACAGATCAGGACTCCGTTCAAGATCGAATTCAACGTCCTCAGAAAGGACGAACTGCCCAGGATGGGCATCTATAAAGGCGTCCACATGATCGGAAGCACAAAGGTATTCATTTCCAGGGGGATAGGATGCTCCATCCTCCCCATGCGTTTGGGTGCCAGACCCGAAGTCAGCGTGATTGAGTTTTAGATCTGCTCCGAGAAGATCCTGATCAGTTCTTCCTTAACACTCGCCAGCCTGGGCTTGGATACAGGCAGGACAGTATTATCTGTGAGCGTTATCTCGTTTCCGTCCAGTGCACTGATATATCTGGGATTAACCAGATAGCTCTGATGTATCCTGATGAAATCGCCGTCTACGCGTTTTTCTATCTCGTTGAGGGTATCGTAGAACGCATCCGTTGCACCCTCCACCATGTGGAGCTTTACGATCCTCTTGGAGCTCTCGAAATAACGGATCTCCTGCAGGGGTATAATGTAGACCTTGCTCTCCTTCTGATAGAGGAATCTCTGGGTCCTGTTCTTGCTGATGTTATCTACCGCCTGCTTGACCGCCCTGATGATAGCATCCTCCTCGATCGGCTTGTTAAGGAAGAACATCGGCTTGGCATCAAAGATGTCCTGGGCATATTCGGGATAGCCGGATACGAAGATTATCTGGCAGTCACGGTTGTTGTTCTTGATCCTGGCGGCAATGTCTATGCCGTTTACCCTCTTGTTGTTGCCGATGTTGATGTCCATTATGAGGATGTCTATGACTGATGCGGATGCAACCAGATCTGGAGCTTTTGCGGCCGTAATGAAATTGAACTGATCCTCAAAATAGAGTCTCAGGATCGAGATGATCTTTTCCTGGATTGCGAAATTGTCGTCGTAGATTGCGATGTTATACACTTGTGATTGCCTCCCCTGTGCCGGTCTTGATGGTTGCTATTATCGTACTGACGTGATCCTTGATCTTAATGCTCAGATCACCCTTATACTTCGAAGCGTTTTCCTGAATGATCATCAGCCCGTAGCCGTGACCCCTCTTTCTTTCATCACTGCCGATATCCTCCTGCAGTTCCCTGATGTCTGAAATATCTTTATCGATGAGAGTATCGTTATCCGTCCTTATTACCAGATAATCCCCGATCAGGCCAATGCTGACGGAGACCTTTGCGCTGCCGTTTTCCTCTTTGTACTTTGCCGATGAATTGATGGCATTATCCATCATGTTGGCCAGGATCGAAGACAGATCGAGGGGTGCCACATTATCCAGTTCCGGCACGTTGGCGCTTATCTTAAGATCTATTCCCAGCTCCCTGCACCGCTCGTTCTTCAGGGACAGTATCATGTTGGCCAGCTGGTTCTCACAGTAGATACCCGTGGTAATGTTCTTTGTCTTGATCTTCAGATCCTCGATCATCTTGTTCAGGACCTGTTCATTGCCTTTGTCCTTCTGCGATATCAGGAATTCGATCTGCTCCACATAGTTCACGATGTCGTGCCTGAACTTCCTTACGTATGAGATATCAGACCTGACGGAATCGTAGTATTTGATATCCATGTCCCTGAGGCTCTCCAGCTTTGCTGCTTCCTTCTCCTTGCGCTTAAGCTCATTGCTCTGCTTCAGGATGGAGATCGAAAGGTAAGCGATGGCACCCGTGATGTATAGCTGTACCGCTGCGCCCAATGAATTGGAGATACCGATCTTGTCCGGAGCATTGTCCAGCAGGAAAGTAAGATAAATGGATCCCAGGACCGGCAGGAGCGTCATGAGCAGGATTATCCTGTGGACACCGTATACGATATTGCGGTTGTGGAAGAGGACGACGCTTACGCAGAATGCAACATTGACATGGATGCAGAATGTATCGACCATTGCGGACAGATGGGGATCGGTCATGACCTCCAGATAGCTGCCGAACTTATACCTCAAGTAGAAGAACATGAAAAGGTATGTTGCCAAATTGGGGATAAGGTACAATAACATGATCCTGGCTTTGCTAAGGAACCCGTCACTGTTGATCAGTATCACGGTGAGCAGGATGGTAATGAAAACAGTTACTGTGCAGAGCACTGCGTATGTCTGGATCGACAGCCCGAATACGGGATAAAGGAATGCACACAGCAAGGAGCCTATCGTGTATATGAACATTCCGAGGAGATAACAGTTCTTGCGGTCTTCGAACCTGATCCTGGCCGACAGCCTGGTTATCATGAAGACGATCGAAATGCATGCAAAATAACCGTTGAACAGATTGAGAAGCTTCAATAACTGAGTTTCCATCGCGGTTTCCTTTGCATATGTTTATCAATCAAATGATAACATACACAAAAACGCATTATTTTGACTTTTATTACATAGTTACGGCATATTTTTACATATAAAAATACCGGCCGACATATCGACCGGTATTTATATGATCACTTGCGGTTATTACTTGACCTCTGCGGCACCCTTATCGAATGCGGCAAGGTTTCCGGGGATCATCTTATGACGTCTCTCAGGGAGGACTTCATAAAGTGACTTCTCGAATGAATCTCTGGAGAAACATCCTGTTGCCTTTGACAGACAGCCGAGCATTGAGATAGGTCCGTATGCCATTGCACCGAACTCATCAGCGATGCCCGATGCATCGATCTCGATGACATTGATGTCGGTCCTTGTAGCCTTGATCTTGATCATGCCCGTATCTACGATGAGATATCCACCGGGCTTGATGGATGACTCGAATTTCTCCATAGAAGGCTGGTTGCAGCAGATTACTACATCAGCATCGTTTACAACGGGAGAACCGATGGGCTCGTCTGAGATTACGACTGAACAGTTAGCTGTACCGCCACGCATCTCGGGGCCGTATGAAGGGAACCAGGATACTTCCTTACCTTCGTAGAGTGCGGCTTCTGCAGCAAACTTGCCGGCTGAGAGGATTCCCTGACCGCCGAATCCTGCAAGGATAATTGAAAAGTCTATCATGCTTTCACCTCCTCAGCCTTCTTGGAAGCGATGATCTCATCGAGCTGTGCAACAGTCAGATCTCCGCCCTTGAAGCATCCCAGAGGATACTGAGGGAGCATCTTCTCCTTGAGCCATTCCATAGCATCGAGAGGAGCCTTGCCCCAGTTGGTGGGACATGTGGAGAGGAACTCAACGAATGCGAATCCCAGACCTGCTTCCTGAACCTTGAATGCCTTCTGGATGGCCTTCTTGGCATTGACGATGTTCTTTGTATCCGTCATGGTTACACGCTCAACATAAGCAGCACCTGTGAGATTGGACAGGAGTTCTGCAACATTGATGGGATAACCCTGATATGAAGCATCACGTCCGAAAGGTGATGTGGTAGTTACCTGACCCAGCAGAGTCGTAGGAGCCATCTGGCCGGATGTCATTCCATATACCGCATTGTTGATGAAGAATACGCAGATCTTCTCGCCTCTTGCTGCTGCGTGGATGATCTCTGCACATCCGATAGATGCGAGGTCACCGTCGCCCTGGTATGTGAAGACCATCTTGTCCTTAAGATTTCTCTTGATACCTGTGGCAACAGCGGGAGCCCTGCCGTGAGCAGCCTGGACCATGTCGCAGTTGAAATACTCATATGAGTTGTAGGAGCATCCTACTGATGCAACACCTACTGTGGATCCCAGGATACCCATCTCTACCATGGACTCGGCGATCATCCTGTGAACGATGCCGTGGGTACATCCGGGACAATAATGGAAAGGCTTACCTGTAAGGCCTTCCGTCTTCTCGAAAACAATAGCCATTACACCTTACCTCCTTCGTGGATTGCAACGATCTTGTCGAGGATCTCCTTCTGTGTAGGAAGGTTGCCGCCGAGTCTGCCGTGGAAGTAAACGGGCTTCTGGCCGTTTACTGCAAGCTTGACGTCCTCGATCATCTGACCTGCATTGAGCTCAACATCGAGGAATGCCTTGACATTGCTCCTTGCTGCAGTCTCCCTGATGATATCCTCAGGGAAAGGCCAGAGTGTGATGGGTCTGATCATGCCGACCTTGATGCCCATCTCTGCTGCCTGTCTGATGACGTTCTTGGAGATCCTGGAACATGTGGAGAAAGCTGTGATGACGATCTCGGCATCCTCAAGTCCGAATGCCTCGTATCTGACCTCGTTCTTCTTGATGATCTCGTACTTGTCCTGGAGCTCTCTGTTCTTTACCTCGAGAACATCGGGATCGATGTAGATGGAAGTAACTGTGTTGTGCTCTCTGGTGAGCTTGCCGTCAGCGTTGTATCCTCTGCCGTTGCATGCCCAGGGCTTGTCATAAGTCTCAACAGGCTCCTCATCCCTGAAAGCAACAGGCTCCATCATCTGACCCAGTGTACCGTCACCGAGGATCATTACGAGGTTCCTGTACTTGTCTGCCAGGTTGAAAGCCTCAACTGTCAGCTCGTAGAGCTCCTGAACGGAAGCAGGTGCGATGACGATATTCCTGTAGTCACCGTGTCCGCCGCCCTTTGTAGCCTGGAAATAGTCTCCCTGTGCAGGAAGGATTCCGCCGAGACCCGGGCCTGCTCTGACGATGTTGACAACAACTGCGGGAAGCTCTGCACCTGCAATGTAGGAGATACCCTCCTGCTTGAGGGAGATTCCCGGGGATGATGAACTGGTCATTACCCTGAATCCTGCTGAAGCTGCGCCGTATACCATGTTAATGGCAGCGACCTCACTCTCAGCCTGAACGAAATTTCCGCCGATCTGCACCATCTTCTTTGCCATATAGTGCATAACCTCTGTCTGAGGTGTAATAGGATATCCGAAGTAGTTCCTGCATCCTGCTCTGATGGCAGCTTCAGCGATAACTTCGTTACCCTTCATCAAAACTCTTTTCTGTGCCATTTACGTTCCTCCTCTTAACACTTCATCGCTCAACGGTAATGACGCAGTCAGGACATGTAAGAGCGCACTGTGTGCAGCCGATACACTGGGACTGGTCAGTACATGAGATCGGATGATATCCCTTTGTATTGAGACGTTCCTTGTCAAGTTGAAGGATCCCCTTGGGGCAGGCGTTGACGCAAAGTCCGCAGCCTTTGCACAGATCTTCATTAAACGTAACCTGAGCCATATAAAACCTCCGATATGTCTGAACATTAACAAACATTATATACGCGGGAGTGGCAATTGACAAATAAATTACATAAACTTTTTGTTTTATTTTTTATTATTAGGGAAACTTGACACATTCCCCTGCAAAATCTATCATTCTCCTCATGAGAAAAGGACTTGTTCTGGAAGGCGGATCCCTCAGAGGGATATACACCATGGGCGTACTCGATACCTTCATGGAGGAAGCATCACTTTTGACGGCGCTGTTGGCGTATCCGCCGGCGTCGCATTCGGCTGCAACTTCAAGTCCGGCCAGACCGGCAGGGTACTGCGCTATAACAAGCGATTTTGCAGGGACTGGCATTTCAAGGGCTGGAGATCCCTTCTGTTTACAGGCGACCTGTTCGGGAGCCGGTTCTGCTACGATACCATACCCAACGAACTGGACAAGTTCGATTACGACGCTTTCGAAAAGAACGGCATGGATTTCTGGGCGGTGCTGTCCAACTGCGAGATAGGCCTGGCTGAATACCATAAGCTCACTGACGGCAGAGGGACTGACATGCAGAAGATCAGAGCATCGGCCTCAATGCCCCTGGCATCCAGGATCGTCGAGATAGGCGGGAACAAGTACCTGGACGGAGGCCTGTCGGATTCTATCCCTCTGGAATTCATGGAAAAGCAGGGCTTTGACAGGAACGTCGTGATCCTCACCCAGCCCATCGATTACGTTAAGCATGCCTATTCACCTGTACTTACCATTCCGCTCATGAAATACCCCAAGCTGGTGGAGCTCGTAAAGAACAGGCACATCATGTACAATCAGCAGACAGCCTATGTCAAGGCACGCGCAGAAGAAGGCAGCGCCCTCATACTCTGCCCACCCGCACCACTCGGTATCGGTTCTCTGGAAAGAGACCCTGAAGAGATGCAAAGGGTCTACGATGTCGGGGTAAAAGTTGCACGTGAGAACCTGGACAGGATCAGGTCATTTCTCAGCTGATCCGTCTTCAGGAGTATCCTCTTCCTCAGCTTGTGTTTCTGTGCTGCCGGCCGCACCGGTCATGCGTTTCTCGTATTCATCACCAGGCATGGGCTTGGCATAATAATAACCCTGTATCATGTCGCAGCCCTCAGCAGCCAGGAAGTCCACCTGTTTCTTCTCTTCCACGCCTTCGGCTACAGTCCTCATGTTAAGCGCCCTGGCAAGCTTTATTGCCTCTGATACTACTTTGTCCGCCCTTCCGTTATCGTTGCTGCCGCGGAAGAATTCCGCATCGAGCTTGAGCACGTTAAGGGGAAGATCCTTGAGTGAGTTGAGCGATGAATATCCGGATCCGAAATTATCCATCGAAACGGTAAATCCGTACTTCTGAAGTTTCCTGATCGTGTCTACCATTGCCTTCTTGTCATCGAAGAACGCACTC
This sequence comes from Clostridiales bacterium, assembly GCA_017515465.1. GTDB lineage: Bacteria > Bacillota > Clostridia > Saccharofermentanales > Saccharofermentanaceae > Saccharofermentans. Next base: position 55,182 of record JAFWFV010000002.1, on the reverse strand, counting down.
TCCGTAAGTTCGATCTCTATAAGGTCTGCGGGACATCCTGCATCCATAACGATCTTCCTGATCTGATCTGCCAGATCGTCTTCCACGAAATGAGCTCTGGAGACGTTGACCGATACGGGAACGCAGTTAAAGCCCATATCCAGCCACCTCTTCTGGTCAGCTGCAACATGGGCGATCATATAATGGTCCAGTTCCTTGATAAAGCCGCTGGTCTCGAATATGGGGATGAACTTGTATGGTGCTACAAATCCCATCTCATCCGACTGCCATCTGACGAGGGCCTCGGCGCCTGTCAGTTCATCTGTCCTGGGATCGTACTTAGGCTGATAGTATACCTTGAATTCTTCGTTCTCCAGCGCAGCCTGCTGTCTCTCCTCAACCCTGTCGATCCACTTGTGATCCTCCAGGAGCTGCCTGTCAAAGAAAGCGATGCCGGATTCATCTGTAGCCTCCAGAGATGCTCTGGCTGCACACGCATTGTTATAAATGTGGTCCAGATCGATCAGGCTCCTTTCAGCCCTCGATCCGGGGTCGATCAGTGCGACACCCGCCTGGAACGAGAACTTGTGATCAGAGCTGATCTTTTCCAGCTTGCTGATCATAGTCTGTATATTCATCCTCAGTTCCTTTTCATCAGTATATCTGACGAGCATGGGGAAATTCGATGACGTGGAGTGAGCTACCATGTCCTTTTTGCTGACGCTCCCCCTGATAATGCCATAGACATCCCTGAGCACTGCCTCTCCCTCATTCAGGGAATGACAGAGAACGAAGTTCCTGTACTTAACGAACACCAGATTGATAACTGCGTACTTATTCCTGCAGTTTCTCCTCTTTTTCAGCAGTTCCTCACCCTTGATCAGGAACCACATCCAGTTATGTCCGTTGGAGACATTATCCATAAAGAGCATCTTGGTCAGCTTACGGCGGTTGGAGATGTTCGATATGATGTTGATGAGCATGACTACTGCAAATACCAGTATCAGGCCGGCTTGTGCCAGGAACAGGAATACGAACATCGTTACGTCCTGGGATCTGGAGATGAGATAACTCCTCAGGAGGAAATAATTACCGTCCTCCATGGGTACGGATACCCAGAAAGGTATAACGAATGATTCCTGCTCCTCAATGAAGATCTCATCCAGTTCCTGCTGGCTGAGATTGTTTAACACATCAGTAAGCTTCATGTCCGAACGGCCCATCAGTATGGGTATTATGAAATTACCCTTCTGATCCGGAAGGATCTTTGTACCCGTTGGGATGAACTCGTCATCATCCGCTATGGTAACAGCCGTTTCTTCCAGCAGGCATGTGTTCTCCCCGTGGGATTCGATCACATTGAGATCCTCATCACAGAGGAGATATTCATAATCATCAGCAACCAGGAGCTTGGTCGTATCGTCATGGTCATTGGCGAGCATGTTCGACAGCAGGACAGTATTCCTGATCTCGAAATTAGCCTTCATGTTGACGGTATATGACAGGAATATCTCTTCCTCAAAGACCAGCAGAGCGGACACGAGAGTAACGACGATCACGAACATTATGATCGAGGATACCGCGTGGCCCTTGCGGAGTTTTAATGCCTGTCTCTTATTTGAATTTGCCATCAGCTGCTCCAATCACGGTAGATTATAATACATTTTCCGTAATCCCGTGCTTCTTTCTTACGGCCCCGCGTATGACAAGTGCCACCGGGTATATAACGGAAATGCATAATGTGATCAGGATCAGATGTCCGGGATCCATCGAATCAAAGCTGCCGCCCACCATGACGATGTAGACTATGATCACGTTGATGAGATACGGGATCACCGCAAACAGTGACGCAAAAGCCATCCAGACAAACCATCCGGGATTGGCTCTGTTCTCCCTGAGCCTGCTCCAGGAAGGTCCTGCCAGTCTGTTCCAGATCAGAACGTAGCACAATGTGTAGACCGCCAGTCCCAGTACGACAGAAAAGAAATTCAGGTGATATACGGCGAAGCCGACCTGTCTTGCAAATGACAACTCAATGACCGCAGATACCGTCGCAGCAGCGATGATCAGTATCAGATAAAGATGGTACAACAATACTGTCTTGAAATTCATGCTATCCCCCTATTATAAACAAAGAGGTTGTCTCTATAGGCAGAGACAACCCCTGTTTGACTGTTTAAATAACTGTCTTAGCCTTCCTGAGGAGCGCCTACAGGGCAAGTACCTGCACAAGCACCGCAGCTGATGCAGGAATCTTCGTCGATAACGTACTTTCCGTCACCCTCGCTGATAGCGCCAACAGGACAGTCAGCAGCGCAAGCACCGCACATAATACAGTCGTCACTGATCTTATAAGCCATACAAAACCTCCATATAATTATAGGGTATCTACATTATAACACTAAAGATCTCATTTACAAATATAGACAAACAGCGATATGTGGGTATAGAATAAAGCGAATTTTTTGCTAAGGAAGTATCATTTATGGCAGCTGACGACAAGATATACAGGATCCTGGTCATCAACCCGGGCTCCACATCGACCAAGGTAAGTCTCTTCGAGAACGAGAGATCGGTATGGGAAAAGAGCGTATTCCACGAGGCATCAGTTCTCCTGAAGTACCCTCATGTTAACAAACAGATGGATTTCAGATACAACGTTATCCTCAACATGCTCGCCGAAGAAGGAACAAAGCCCGAGGACATCGACGTATTCGTAGGCAGAGGCGGCAGCGCCCAGACCCAGCCCGGAGGAATCACCACCATCGACCAGAAACTCTACGACGATACCAGAGCAGCCGTAGGCGGCAGCGAGCACCCTGCCAAGCTCGGCGTCATGCTCGCCTGGAGGTTCTCAACCCAGTTTGGCAAGAATGCCTACACTCTCAACCCCACTAACGTTGACGAATATAACGACTATGCCAGACTTACCGGCATCAAGGGAATATACCGCGTATCTCATTCCCATGTACTTAACCAGAAGGCCGTTGCCGAATTCCACGCAGAAAAGATGGGCAGGAAATACGAAGACTGCAACTTCATCGTAGCTCATGTTGACGGCGGCATCACGGTAAGCGCCCACGACCACGGCAGGATGGTTGACGGCAATATGGGAGCTGACGGAGAAGGAGCCTTCTCTCCCACCAGGATCGGCAGCATCCCCGTACTCTCACTCCTCGACTATCTCGAGGATCACTCCATCGAAGACGTCAGACTGATGTGCTCCAGGGCAGGCGGATTTGTCAGCCTCTTCGGCACTTCAAATGCAGATATAGTTCACGACCTCGTTGAAAAGGGCGACCCCAAGGCAACCCTCGTATGGAACACCATGGTCTACCAGGTATGCAAGATGATCGGCGAGATGAGCACCGTCCTCTGCGGCAAGGTCGACGGCATCCTCCTCACCGGCGGACTCATCAGGTTCAGCGACATCGTTGATCACATCAGGATGCGCACTGAATTCATCGCCCCCATCAGCCTCTACCCCGGCGAGATGGAACAGGAAGCACTGGCTCTGCCCACCCTCAAGGTCATGAGAGGCGAGATCACCCCCAAGACCTACACAGGCAAGCCCGTCTGGAACGGCTTCAAGGACCTGGATCTGTAATCACACCCGTAATTTCTGAGCTTTGAAAGTTTGGGGGCTATGCCCCCTTTTTCTTTGGGATTCGTTTCCGGCGTTGCCTTTCGTTTCGGTTTTCGCATTTCTTTTTTGCGGTTTTGGGATCCTGATGTCTGTCTCCGGGGGATTTGCTCAAATTCGTGCACAAAATCCGCATCATATTTGAGCAAATTTTGGGAATTATGGTAATTGAAGCCTGTTTGCTACGATTCGTGCTCAAATACACACACATTTTTGGGCACATTTTTGATCATAGGAGAAAGCGGTCTGTGATCATATCCGGCGATATAGGAAATGCACGCACATCTGCTCACCGGCTACACACGCAAAAACAGACCCGCCACGCAGGCGGGTCAGGTAAAGTCTTAGATCAGCATATCTGTTTACTTGTTCTTGAATATTCCTTTGATCTTCTGGACGAAACCGTTTCTCTTCTCGTAGTTGCGGTCTGTCAGGCTTGCCTCAAAGTCACGGAGTCTGGCCTTCTGGGTTTCCGAGAGCCTGGTGGGCACTTCGACCACGAACCTGACGGTGTGGTTGCCGCGCATCTTGGGGTTGGTCTTGTTCGGGATGCCGCGGCCGTTGATGGTGTAGGTGTCACCGGGTTGCGTGCCGTCCTTGAGGTTGTACTTGACCGTGCCATCGATGGTGGGCAGTTCGATCTCACCGCCTAATGCCGCCTGGGTCATGGTGATGGGCACATCACATGAGGTGTTCATGCCGTTGCGCTTGAATACCTCGTGGCTGCTTACGCGGAATTCAACATAGAGGTCACCATAGCCGCCGCCGTTGATGCCGGGCTCGCCTTCACCTCTGATGGGATAGAGGTCGCCTGTGTCGACACCTGCGGGAACCTTGACGTGGAGCTGCTTTGTGGTCTTGCTCCTGCCCTTGCCTCCGCATGAAGTACAGGGTGTCTTGATGACTGTTCCCCTGCCCTGACATGTGGGACATGACTTGGTAACCATGGTCATGCCGAAGAGTGTCTGGGTCTGCTGCTGGACACGGCCTGCACCACGGCATGAGGGACATGTCTCGGGGGTCGTTCCGGGCTGTGCACCCGAACCCTTACAATTGGGACAGATGTCTTCCTTGGTGATCTTGATGTCACGTTCACAACCAAATGCAGCTTCCATGAATGACAGCGTCATGCCGTACTTAAGGTTGGCACCCTTCTGCGGGCCGTTGCGCTGCCTGGATGAGCTGCCGAAACCGCCGCCGAATCCGCCGCCGAAGAATGAACTGAATATGTCTCCGAGGTCGATGTCCTGAGCAGAGTAGTATCCGCCACCGCCTCCGAATCCACCGGAGCCGTCTACTGCCTGGTGACCGAACCTGTCGTATTTTGCTCTCTTTTCAGAGTCAGACAGGACTGCATATGCTTCGTTGATCTCCTTGAACTTCGCTTCGGCTGCCGCATCGCCGGGATTGAGGTCCGGGTGATACTTCTTGGCCTGCTGACGGTATGCTTTTTTGAGCTCGTCGTCAGTGGCGCTCTTACTAACGCCTAAGACCTCATAATAATCTCTTTTAGAATCAGCCAATTTCTATTCCTCCATTAAGCGGTAAAGCTGCAGACCCTGTGGATCTGCAGCCCGCTTGTAGTTATCAGGTTATCAGAAGTCACCGCCGGCGTTCTTGAATCCGTCGTCGCCGGTTCCTTCGTCTGCAGCAGGTCCTCCTGTGAAGGGGCTGGATCCTGCAGCGTCGCCGTAGCCTGCGTAGTCCTGAGGATTAGCACCTGCTGCTCCGCCAGCTGCAGAGTAGAGCTTCTCGCTCATCTTGTACAGAGCCTGTGTAACGTTCTCTGTCTCAGTCTTCATTGCGGCTGTATCGTCTGAAGCGATAGCTGACTTGAGCTTTTCGAGAGCTTCCTCAACGGGAGCCTTGTCCTCAGCGGAGAGCTTGTCGCCTGCATCCTTCATTGTCTTCTCAACCTGGTATACAGTTGATTCTGCCTGGTTCTTTGTATCGATCTTTTCCTTACGCTCCTTATCCTCGGCTGCGTGGAGTTCTGCCTCCTTGATCGCCTTCTGGATATCCTCCTCACTCATGTTGGAAGAAGCGGTGATGGTAATCTTCTGCTCACGGCCTGTTCCCTTATCCTTTGCGGATACGTTAACGATACCGTTGGCATCGATGTCGAATGTAACCTCGATCTGCGGAACGCCGCGGGGTGCGGGTGCGATACCGTCGAGGATGAAGTTGCCCAGTGACTTGTTATAGGCAGCCATCTCACGCTCGCCCTGGAGTACGTGTACGTCAACCTGTGTCTGTCCGTCAGCAGCTGTGGAGAATACCATGCTCTTCTTTGTAGGGATGGTCGTATTTCTCTCGATCATCTTTGTGAATACGCCGCCCATTGTCTCGATACCGAGTGACAGAGGTGTAACGTCGAGGAGAACGAGACCCTTAACATCACCTGTAAGAACAGCAGCCTGGATAGCAGCACCGATAGCTACGCACTCGTCAGGGTTGATGCCCTTGAAAGGCTCCTTGCCGAAATAATTCTTAACTGCATCCTGGACTGCGGGGATCCTGGTGGAACCGCCGACGAGGAGGATCTTGTCGATATCGGAAGGAGATACGCCTGCGTCGCTCATTGCACGCTTAACGGGCTCCATTGTTGACTGTACGAGACCTTCTGTGATCTCATCGAACTTTGCACGTGTCAGTGTAACGTTCAGGTGCTTGGGGCCTGTCTCGTTAGCTGTGATGTAAGGGAGATTGATCTCGGCTGTTGTCTTGCCGGAGAGCTCGATCTTGGCATTCTCTGCTGCCTCACGGAGTCTCTGCATAGCCATCCTGTCGCCTCTGAGGTCAACGCCCTCTGCCTTCTGGAAGGAATCTACGAGGTAGTCAACGATCTTGTTATCGAAGTCGTCGCCGCCGAGTCTGTTGTTACCTGCTGTTGTCAGAACCTCAAATACGCCGTCAGCGATATCGAGGATTGAGACATCGAACGTACCGCCGCCAAGGTCGAATACGAGGATCTTCTGGTCGTTCTCCTTGTCGAGACCGTATGCGAGGGATGCTGCAGTAGGCTCGTTGATGATACGGAGTACCTCGAGACCTGCGATCTTACCTGCGTCCTTTGTAGCCTGACGCTGAGCATCAGTAAAGTAAGCAGGAACAGTGATAACTGCCTGTGTTACGGGTGTTCCGAGATAAGCCTCGGCATCGCTCTTCAGCTTGGAGAGTATCATTGCAGAGATCTCCTGGGGAGTATAGCTCTTGTCGTCGATGTTTACCTTGTAGTTGGATCCCATCTCACGCTTGATGGACTGGATCGTCTTGTCAGGATTTGTAACTGCCTGACGCTTTGCGACCTTACCTACGAGCCTCTCGCCGTCCTTTGCAAAAGCTACGACTGAGGGAGTTGTCCTGTCGCCTTCGGGATTGGGGATTACGACTGTCTCGGAACCCTCCATAACTGCTACACATGAATTCGTTGTACCTAAGTCAATACCTATTACCTTTGCCATTTTATATATCCTCCTGATTAATTATTTCTTGCTCTCCAGGATCTTGTCTACGATCCCGTATTCCAGAGCTTCCTGGGCTGTCATCCAGTTATCTCTGTCTGTGTCCTTCATCAGCTGCTCGAGGGGTTTGCCGCAGGCATCTGCCAGGATCTGGTTGAGTCTCGTTCTCGTATCCCTGATATGATCTGCAGCGATGAGGATCTCAGTTGCCTGTCCCTGCGCACCGCCCAGAGGCTGGTGGATCATTACCTCAGCGTTGGGAAGGATGCATCTCTTGCCCTTTGTGCCTGCTGCCAGGAGTACGGAACCCATTGAAGCTGCCATACCCATGCAGATCGTCTGCACGTCAGGCTTGATCAGTCTCATGGTATCGTAGATCATGAGGCCGTCGGATACTGATCCTCCGGGGCTGTTGATATAGAACTGGATATCCTTGTCGGGGTCCTCTGCCTCGAGGAAGAGGAGCTGAGCCGTGATAAGGCTTGCTGTTACGTGGTTGACTTCCTCAGAAAGGATGACGATCCTCTCCTTGAGGAGTCTGGAAAAGATGTCGTACGCTCTCTCACCTCTTGATGAGCTCTCAATTACCGTAGGCACCAAACTTGCTTTCTCGTAAAAATCCATTTTGTATTCTCCTTTATACTTAATTTGCAACCTGGACAACTGAATGTCTTATTACCTGTTCCTTGTAGATGTATCCCTTCTGGAAGACCTGGGCTATCTCCTGTTCTCCGAGTTCGCCGTCCTCGACGTGCATTACTGCTTCGTGGAGTTTGGGATCGAACTTCGTTCCCCTGTCTGCCTCGATAACCGTTACGCCGATCTTGGCCAGGACATCATCTGCCTGCTTCTGCAAGAGCTCTATTCCTGCTACTACGCTCTCCACCGAATTCTCATCGGCGTTCTTTGTAGAGTCTACAGCTCTCGTTATATTATCGAGGAGTGTCAGCCACTGTCCCGTTACGTCTGCGACTGCATCCTGATAAAGCTTTTCCTTTTCCCTGGCGGTGCGCTTTCTGAAGTTCTCGTACTCAGCGTACAGCGCCATGTATTTCTGCTCCATCTCAGCGACGGGATCGTCCTCCTCGACTGCCGTTTCGGATATCGTCTCCTGAGGATTTACGTCCTCCTCAGCACCTGACTCGATCTCCTCCGGCATGTCCTGGGCATCATCCTCGTCCTGTGGAAAGAGTATTTCTTCGTTGTTGTCTTCGACCATTTTTTCCATCTCCTTATTCGGTTAATTTCTTTATATTGTCGTTAAGTTTTTTGCGCACGAAATTGATCTGGGAAATGACCTTGGAGTATTCCATCCTCTTGGGACCTATGACTCCGATGTTTCCCGATATGTCATCGCCTATCTTATATGTTGTGGTAATGAACGAACAGTCCTGGAGGCCGTCTAATGTGATCTCCTGACCGATCCTGATCATGAAGGAATCGTCAGCCTTTTCGATCTCGGGGTGCAGTTCGTTTACATAGCCTGCGACCATGCCGTCGTTGGACAGGGAATCCAGAAGGTTCCTGGCCTTGGCCAGTTCTCCGAAATCAGGCAGCTGCAACATCTTGTTCTCGCCCTCGAGATAGATGTTCAGGCTGTCTGCCTGCTTGATGGCGGTATATGCCTCGTAGATTATCTGATTCATCATGGCATCGGGCAGATCCGTATCCTTCATGGAGGATGCGACCGTCACCAGCGTAATCTCGTCCAGAGGCTTTCCCGTCAGGCTCTGCTCGACGGAATCTGAGATCTTCATAATCTGCTCGCCTGTAAGGAAGTTGGGGATCCTTACCACCTTGTCCTTTACGACGCCTGCGGAAAGGACTATTACGACCAGGGCCTTGCCCGGTTCGATCATGAGCATCTTAAGCTGCTTTAGAAAGCTCTTATGGAGCCTGGGGCTCATGTAAAGGGAGACAAAACCGGTCCTCTCGGAAAGAGTATCGGTCGCTGTCCTGATGAGATCCGTGATGTCGTTTACTGAACCGTCTATCCTCCTGGAGATATCGTCCCTCTCCTCCCTGGTGAGGTTGTCGTAGGACATGAGGGAATTTACATATTCCCTGTATCCCTTGTCTGAGGGGATCCTGCCGGCTGAGGTATGAGGCTTTTCGATGAGTCCCATCTTTTCCAGTTCAGCCATCTCGTTGCGGAGCGTGGCAGAGCTGACGGTAAAGTTGTGGCGTTCGATGAGCGCCTTGGATCCTACGGGCTCGTAGGTTGATACGTAATCGTCAACGATGGCATCGAGGACCTGCTTTTTACGGCTGTCTAAAGACATTTGACTTTGCGCACACTCCTTTCTTTCGTTCTGTTAGCACTCTAGGTATTCGAGTGCTAACTTACGATGATAAGTATAACGCAAAGTCAAAAATAGTCAAACTATTATCGGCAATAATTCAATTTTGCCTTAAATGTCTTGTTTTTCCTTATGCCTGGCCACCGAGGATAGCATCCTTGAGGTTGTCAAAAGCCTGCTTTGCAGAGGAATTGCTGATGAGCTCAGTCATGTCGGAAAGTGCTCCCACATCCTCAAAGACGTTCAGCTTGCTGCTGTCAGATGTTGCATCTTCGATGATGGTAACGATGCCTGAGAAGTTCTCCTCGAGAGCTGCCTTGTCATCCTCAGTGAGGTTTGCTGTAGCCTCAGTTACGATCCCAGATACTGTTTCAGGATCCATCTTGTCTACGCCGTGCTCATAAGCGAACTTGAATACTGTGTAAGCGTCCTCTGTGAGCTTTACGGAATAACCTGCTGTTCCGGGATGGTCGTCAGTGATAACGTCGATGACCTCGGACTTCAGCTCCTCTGCTGTGAATCCCTCTGCTGCGGCTGATGTCTCAGCTGACTGGTCTGCAGAAGTATCTGCTGCAGATGACTCTGAAGGAGCAACTGCCGTGCATCCGAAAAGTGATACTGCTATTGTTCCTGCTAATACGATACCGATAAACTTCTTCATTTTTAAAATCTCCCTTACAAAAAATCTTCCGCGATCCTGTTGTACCAGTCGAGTCCCCTGTCAGTAAGCCTGATATGGTCTCCTGTGTCCTCCACAAGACCGTTCACTATATTTTTACTCAAAGCATCCTTGAATACTGCACAAATATCTTTCCCGAATCTCCTGTAAAATTCGCCTTTATCCATACCTTCAGCAGTCCTGAGCTTGAGGAAAGGATACTCCTTCATCCTGTCCTCCTCCGAAAGGACCTCCTCGACCGTGGTGTACAGGGGATCTGTTATGTATCCGTCAATACTGTTTTCATGGCAGTACCTGACGCCATCAACGTATCCGTGGCTGCCGGGGCCTATGCCGTAGTATTCCTCCCCCTCCCAGTAGGATGAATTGTGCCTGCTCTCATATCCGGGGATGGCGCTGTTGGATATCTCATATGGAATATATCCGCGGGAGGACAGCAGTTTTCTGGTCATGTGATACATCTCCCTCTCAGTCTCAGGTGAGACCAGGTCTTCGATGGTATCCTTGTACCTGGAATAAAAGACCGTCCCCTCCTCCAGGGTCAGAGAATATGTGCTGATGTGCTTCACGCCTTCTGATGCCAATATATCGATGGCATTTGATATATCTTCCATTGTCTGTCCGGGGATGGCGATCATGAGGTCTGCTGATATGTTAGGAGTGATCTCATCTCTGACCATCCTGAGGCATTCTATTGCCCCTGCCCTGTCGTGGAGCCTGCCAAGTGTCTTAAGCACATCGTCATTTAGGGACTGAACTCCTACCGATACCCTGTTGATCCCGGCCTTCCTATATGTGCGGGCCTTGGCCAAGGTCATCGATGAGGGATTTACCTCCATGGTGATCTCACAGTCAGAAGAAAGTGTAAATCTGTTCCGCGCGGAATCTATAAGCTTTGCTATGAGTTCAGCGTCAATTACGGAGGGCGTTCCCCCTCCTATGTATACGGTCTCTATAACGTCATCCGTGGTAATGGAATCTATCTCGGATACCATGCCGTCTATCACTTTTGACATAGAAAGACCATCCCTGCCGGACTCGGAATAGAAATCGCAGTAAGGGCATTTAGCCGCACAGAAAGGGATATGAAGATAGATATGCCTTGCCATGAATATCAGAAGGTCCTGCGCCTGACGCCTGCACGGGCACTAACGGGCGTGGGGTTGCCCGCTGCCACCTTGAGGGCGTTCATGAACAGCCTGAAGCTGGGAGAGATGTTATCCTCCGGTACCATGAACTCGGAGATCAGATCAGCCCAGCGGGCCTTGTAATTGCCCACAGCGGGATAACCGATATCTATTATGTCCTCGTAATCCTCAGGGCAGATGACCCTGCACAGGGTCTCCCATGTTCCGCAGACGCTGTCCTGGATGTAGTGGTTATATGCCGGGATGTCGCATTCGGGGAAAGCTCTCATCACCGCCTTGCGGTCACCCAGGAGCCATGCCTCCACCTCTTCCGTACAAAGCCCTATCACGGACCTGAGACCCGGAGCATATCTGTGGGTGCATTCGTAGAGTTCGCTCCTCAGTTCATCGGGATCCTTGTCATCGGAATCCATGACCACGACGAGGACGAATTCCTTACCGGAAAAGATGTTATTATATGCCCTGCACTTTGCAGGCAGGAGTTCCAAAAGCGATGCCGCGAAAGGCTCGGGTTTGACGTCAGGTTCCTTGGGCATGCTGCCGCACCCCCTGTGAGGCCTGACCTTGATGTCAGCATCAACTCCCGCCCCCTCACAGATGGACCTGGCCATCCTCTCAACGACGACGGAACCTGATTTGTCTTCTGTCAGGATCTCAATTCTCATCTTCGTAACCGGTCCGTTCATCAAGATGTCCGCCATACCAGATGGCACCCATTCCAACGCCCTGTTCGAACAGTTCCCTGACCAGCGGGTCCTCAGCTGCACAGTTCATGGTAACGTCGCCCCTCTCCGTCTCAAAGGTCCTGGTAAAGACCCAGATCTCCTTGGGGCTCATGGTCTCAACTATGTAAGGGTTGTGAGTCGAGAATATGATCTGGCTGTATCTGTGCCTGATGGTAAATCCCCTGAACTCGTTGGCTAATACATCGACCATATCGTGATAGAGATCCTTGTCAGGAGCCTCGATGAATATGGTGGACTTGGGATTGGGATCCCTGAGCATCAGAAGATAGAGGAACAGTCTGTCCGGGCTCTCGGTGAGGTTATCCGGAAGGTTCTTTTTCTTCTTCATCACAGGTATCAGTGAATGTATCTCATTGATGCATCTGTCGTAATAAACAGAGTCGTAGTTCCTGAGGTATTCGAGAACGTTGTCCAGGTTGGTGCCGTGGCTGTTCAGGTGCTTGTGGCCGCCCGGTGCATTGCCCTCTGCAAAGTAGTTCGCACTCCTGCCTGTCCCCTGCTCGTCGCTGCTGAACTTGCAGAAGAACCATGTGTTTATCTCGTGATAGATGAGGCTGATCTCCTGGTATTCGGTGATCTTGCCGTAAACGCCTAATGCAGTCAGATGATGGTCGTTGATCGCGGTGGTCTTTCCCATTACGGTGCCCTTGCCGTCAGTGATATCCATCAGGGATATGATCTCCTGTGTTCCGTCGTTCATGACGGATTTGAGCAGTCTCTCGCTCTTTATGATGGGGCTCTTAAAGACGCCTGCCGATATCTCCAGTTCGTACTGCAGATATTCGGATGCCTTTATCTCGGGATTGTTCACCTTGAAGAACACTCTGAACAGGGCGGGCTTTTCACTGTCTATCAGCATCTTAAAAAAGCCGGGCCTGCCCCTGCTGGTGGAAGCTCCCGCCACATTATCGGTAACTGTATCCTTGAGAAAGGACATGCTGTTTATGAAGCTGGATTTGCCCGTGTTGTTGCGTCCGATGAGGGCATTTAAGCCGCGCAGCCTGAAGCGGGTAACGTCAGAAGCTTCGTCTATCAGGATACCGACTCTGTCATTATCAAAAACGTCAAAATTTACTATGTTTATCCCGTATATCATATGCCTGCCTCCATAGTAGGATTATACACTAAAAAAGGCTGCCCTTGCATATGCAGGAGCAGCCTCTGAAAAGTCATTTAGACGGATCAGCCGAATGAACCGATTATCTTGTTCATGCCGCTTACTATCTCGTTCTTGGATCCCTCGGGGATCATGAAGAATACAACGATCATGCAGACCAGTGTCAGTATGATCGAGATCAGATAGACGATCAATATGGCACGTGCAAAGTTCTTGACGTTCTTATTGATCGGGAAGATGGAGAACAGCAATGTGATAACGAATCCGATGCAGGGCAGATTGCAGAGCACGCCGTACCAGAAGAACTTGGATGTGCTGACGGGCTTGTACTCGTTAGGGCACTGATCGATCAACGCCTGCAGTCTGGCACGTTTTGCATTGCGCTTTGCGGCCTGCCTCTGCTCACGCTCGTTCTTACGTGCGAGCTTGGCAGCTTCCTTCTCCTCGATGGCGATTATCGCAGCTGATTTCTCGGGCAGCCTGGGTTCTTCTGCTGCTTCTTCATTCTCGATGTCTTCCTTCAGGTCGGCGAGAACGTCAGCAGTGGGATCGGCAGGCAGATCTTTCTTCTCTTCAACAGCCGTTTCCTTGACTTCTTCCTTGGTCTCTTTCTTGGAAGGTCTCTTGGCGGACTTGGACTTCTTATCGTCCTTCTTGTCCTCTTTGCTCTCTTCCTTAGCCTCTTCCTTTGCTTCCTCAGCAGGCTCTTCGGCAACTGCGTCGATCTCGTCTTTGTAAAGATCCGCTGTCTCCGCAAGGATGGAATCTGCAGCAGATGAATTGGTCTTGGTCTCGTCAGCCATATTCTACCTCCCGTTTTGTACTGAATAGCTTGATTATATCACTTAATCATTGAGATTCTCATCCATAATGTATTATTCACATCAAAGTAACATTTCTTTATTTCAGATCTATGCGTGACAATACCTGTGAGATGGATTCGTGGAATACCAGTTCCGCCATCCGGTCAGCAGACGTCACGTCGCGGTTGATTATGACCAGATGCTTTCCCCTGAAGCCGAAAGCCAGGGATGCGGCGGGATTGACCACCAGTGATGTTCCGCCCACTATGAGGCAGTCTGCATTATCAACGAGACGGATGGCATTCCTCCATGCCTCAGAGGGGAGTGATTCCCCGTAGAGTGTAACGTCGGGCCTGATCATGCCGCCGCAGATGCTGCATTTCGGTATGGGGTCTTTGGATACGAAGATCGCATCGGCGGGATATTTCTTATGGCACCTCTTGCAGTAGTTCCTGAGGGTGGAGCCGTGGACCTCCTGAACGTTTACGGAACCCGCCTTCTGATGCAGGCCGTCGATGTTCTGGGTAATGACGCCGTCGAGCTTTCCTGCCTTTTCCATCTCCGCCAGCTTGATGTGGGCCTGGTTGGGCATGATGCCGTCCACGTTCAGCTTCTGACGGTAGAACTCGTAAAAGACCTTTGGGGCATGCTCCAGACAGTCGATGGAGAGCAGATACTCGGGAGTATACTGATCGAACTGAACGTCACGGTTGTTATACAGTCCGTCCTTGCTCCTGAAATCGGGAATGCCGCTCTCCGTGGATACGCCGGCACCTCCAAAGAATACGATGTGGCTGCTGTCAGCGATTATCCTGTTCAGTTCATCATAATTACTCATATGATCACCTCCGCTTACCGGGCTCTTGAGGATTCCTATAGACTAATTATAGATCAGATATCCAGTTTCAGGTCTCCAAACTTGATCCAGCCCTTCTTTCTCATCAGTTCGGAGATACCGAGGCTGATGGCTGCGGGAAGGATGAAATACATCAGTACGATCTCACCTGCAACGATCCAGGGATTGGTGGTCTCAACCATCGTTGTGAATGTGGAGATGGGACCTACCAGGCCTGCCGTACCCATGCCTGATCCGACTGCATTGCTGGTCATGCCAAATACCATAGTGGATATGGGGCCGAGTATAGCTGATGAGATTATGGAAGGGATCCATACTCTGGGATTCTTGATTATGTTGGGCATCTGGAGCATTGATGTTCCGAGGCCCTGAGCCAGGAGTCCGTCCATCTTGTTCTCACGGTAGGAGATGACTGCAAAGCCGATCATGTTGCAGCAGCATCCGATGGTAGCTGCACCTGCAGTTATGCCGGACAGGCCGAGCGCAACGCCTATGGCAGCTGATGAGATGGGGAGCGTCAGGAATATTCCCATGAGGACGCTTACGATTATGCCCATGAGCAGGGGCTGCTGTTCCGTTCCCCAGTTGATCATTCCGCCGAGCCAGCTCATGAATGTCGATACCCAGGGACCCAGGAGAATGCCTGCTGCGCCGCCTGTTGCGATTGTGCACAGAGGCGTGATGATTATGTCTACCTTGGTCTTGCCTGCAACCAGGTGTCCGATCCAGATTCCTACCATTGCGGCAACGAATGCACCGAGAGGCTCACCGGGAGAGGGCAGGAGTACCTGCTTGCCTTCAAAGAGGAGAGCAGCATCTGCCGTAAAAACCTTTGCATAAGAACCGATCATGCCGCATACGGCAGCAGAGATCGTAACGAGAGGAGTCTCCTTGTACTTTACTGCTACACCGAGACCGATGCCGGCGCCCATGAGGCACTGGGCCATCTTGCCTATCAGTGTGATATATGTTCCAATGGCTCCGGGAATATAACTGCCTATCGTACCAACGATCGTTCCTATGATAAGCGTACAGAACAGACCCGTTGCCATTCCGGACAAGCCGTCGATAAAGATCTTGTTCAGGATCTGCTTGGCCCTGGATTCTTTCTTTTTCTTCGGCTGTTCCTTCTTAACCGCCTTACTTGACATATCAAACACCCTCCATATACATCAAATAGTTGGAACTATTATACACTCATTTGCGTAGTAGAAAAGCATTAAAAAAGCTGTCCCGGAGGACAGCTTTTTGTGTCACTTTACTGTAGCAGCTGTGATGTGCGGGTTAGGTCCCTCGTACCAGTACAGGAATCCCGTGAGGTCAACCTTCTGGCCTACCGTGAGAGAATCGATGGTCTGATATACTTCAGTATCTGCACCGCAGAGGTAGGACTCTACTGTGAATGTGTATTCGTTATCACCGATCTTTACGTTGAAATAGAGGTCATCGCCCTCGTTTCCGGAACCGTCCCAGTTGTAGATGGCTTCAGATGTAACTTCTGCATCCTTTACTTCGAAACGCTTGTTCATTGCGTCTGACAGATCATCGCCTGATGCAGCGAACCTGGATGTCAGATCGATAGGTGTTGAGATCCAGTTGCCTTCTTCGATCTCGAATGTTGCACCCTCAGCGATCTCTACCTCGCCTGCCCACTCAGCCTTGTAGCCAGTGATCTTGATCTTCTGGCCATCAACGAGCTTTGCATAATCCTCTTCGGAGCATACCATGTTGTATGCGAAGTAAGCACCGTCGGTATCAGCGAGATATACGCTGGCCTTGTTGTCCCACCAGGACTGCTTGCCCTGAACGAAAGCCTCAACGACAACAGGTGAATCTACTTCTGCAGCAGCATATTCCTGGTATGTCATTACGCCCTCGCCCTTTTCGAAGATCTTCTGATCCTCAGTTGTTTCCGTAGGTGTCTTGTCACATGCAGCGATACCAAAGATCATAACTGCGGACAAAGCCAAAGCAATCAATTTCTTCATTTTTGTTTCCTCTCCTCCATTGAATATGAGTTGCTTTTCCTCTCCTTTAACAGAGATCCAATAAAGTATACACCTATGAGCAGCCAAGATACACCAATACAACAAAGAAGTATCACAGACTGGGTAGGAAGAGGTCCCAGATCCTCCTCTATGGAGGCAGAACCTATCTGATCCAGACGGTAAAGATCTATCGTTGATTCGTACAGGCTGTTAAGGTCAATGGTTTCTTTGCGTCTTACCGATTTGGCGACGCTCTCAATAAGGTATCCAGAGGCATCACGAAGTGACGTGGAGCCGTTGAATACGGGTGTTACGAAGGTGTTGTCTATGTTGTTCAGCAGGAGCTTGGTGGCATCCAGCTTGACCTTGTAGTGCAGGGTGTCGTTGGCTGTCGAATTCAGATAATCCTGATAAGCGGGATCCTCATGAGCCTTCTGTGTCACAGGGATATACCCTTCTGTCTCCGCATATGCAGTCTGGACGGAATTCGTGAGCAGATACTGGGTAAACAGCCACGAAGCCAGGACTTCCTCAGGGTCTTTCTTGTTGAAGATGCAGACGGAAGGCCCCTGGCTGATCATCTTAGGATCTGCAGGATCCACCTGGGGGATGGGCCTTACGACAGTTTCAAAGTCAGCCTTCTGGGCATCGCTGATGTCGGATAATGGGGCATCAGAGCCCATCCAGGTAGCGCCTGCCGTTGAATCCACGGCAAATATGCACTGTCCGGCATTTAGGAAGTTGCCCGGATAACTGGAGATCTTAAACGTTGAGAAAGCTCCCTGGCCGACGCTTTCGGCAACCTGGTCCAGCAGCTCCGACGTGGTGTCATTGAACAGGAGTATGTCACCTTCAGAGGTGGAGTAATCTGCTCCAGCCTGCTTCAGGTACTGGATCATCATGTTGTCGGTGGACTTGTAGATAAAGGGGATCATGGTCATCTGGCCGTTGATGAGATAAGATCCGTCAGCAGCCTTTTCCGTTGCCTTCCGGGAAACTTCCCAGATGAAATCCCATGTGGGGACATCGGGGATCTCATATCCAAGAGCCTCCACCATGTCCTTGTTGATGTATAGGGCCTCCGTGGACCTCATGAAAGGAAGGGCGTAATGTGTCCCACCTATCACACACTCGTTCATGAACTGGGGGACAATCTCATCCAGAGCCGTGGTCTCAAATGCCACCTCCGAACCTGACATGCCGTATCTCTCATCTGCGATGAGATCATCCAGAGGGACGACTATGTTGTTGCCCGTCATGTATGTGGCGATATGGTCAGGATACGTGATGCAGACGTTGGGTGTGGTGTTCGTCGCGATGTTGGTTATTACGTCGTTATAGATCTTGCCGTAGTCCGTGTAGAGCTTGAGATTGACCTTGATGTTGGGGTAATAGCTCTCGAACTCGCTTATGGCGCGCCTGTAGATATCCGTCTGTGTCTTGTTGGTATCGTTCTTTGCCCAGAATACGATCTCGTACTTCTCAGACGTATCGAAAGATTCCGGGATCTGGAATTCCTCCGCACCCCTGGAACCGTGACAGGAAGTGAGAAGAGACATATTGATCATCATCAATATGGCAAGAAGAACTGAAACGGTCTTCCTCATCCCTTTGTACCTCCTCTCAGAACGCCTGCCATTATCTTGCGCCTGAATATGACGAACAGGATGATGAGCGGTATGGAGATTATTACGACGGCAGCCATCATGGCGGGGATGTTCTCCCTGCCGAATCCGTTCTCCCTGATCTCCTGGATACCGTTGGACAGCAGGAAGTACTTGGCATCGTCAGTGATGAGCCTGGGCCAGACGAATGAATTCCAGCATTCGATGACCTTGAGGATCAGAACCGTGATTATGGTGGGCTGGCACATGGGGACCATGACCTTGAGCAGGTACCCCAGGTCGGACGTTCCGTCCACTTTTGCCCCTTGTAAAGATCGTCGGGTATCTGCTCGAAGTTTTCCTTGAGCAGGTAGATGTAAAAGATCGAAGTTACCGAAGGCAGTATGAGACCCGGGAAGGTATTTCTCATGTCCCAGTCGGTTATGGTAACGAAATTGGTGATGATGACCAGCTCGTTAGGGATCATCATGAGGGCCAGGAAGAGCGTAAACAGAAGTTCCTTCCCCCTGAACTTGAGCCTGGAAAAGGCAAATGCAGCGAGGACTATTACCACCAGCATCAGAAGGGTCGTTATGACCGTGAATATGATCGTATTGAGGTAATACCTGGTCAGATCAACCTGGGTAAAAGCATCGCTGTAGTTCTGGAGAGTGGGATTGGCAGGATACATCTTGGGAACGTATTCCGAGTTATAGGAACCGTAATCCTTGATGGATGTGATAACCATCCAGTAGAAAGGGAACAGGACTATGAACGCCCAGATCAGCAGGAAGAAATGCATCACTGTCTTAAAGGCGATATTGCCGGCTTTATGTTTATTCATGGCAGCACCCCCTTAATCCTTTCTCGTCTGCTTGCCGGTAACGATCAGGTTAAAGACCGTTATCGTCAGCACGATGACAAACAGTATGAGAGCTGCAGCGGATGCATAAGACGGATATCCGCCGGAATCTCCATAGAGCATGTCGTAAACATATCCGACCATCGTGTTCATGCCTGCGGCATTGAGGTCGGTGCCGAATATGGCAACCTCATCGCTATATGCCTTGAACGCACCTATGAATCCCGTGATGATGAGATAGAAGACCATGGGTGCTATCATGGGGAGGGTGATCCTGGTAAAGATGCGGATCTTGCCCGTTCCGTCGATCTTAGCAGCCTTGTAATATGTCTCATCAACTGATGCCAGTGACGATGTGAGTATCAGGATCTTAAAAGGCATTACGATCCAGATGGTATAAAGGCACATGACGAGCATCTTGGCCCAGTAAGGACCCTCGATGAAATCTATCGCATTTCCTCCGAACAGCTTGATCAGGCTGTTGATTATGCCGTCCGAATAAGGAGTCTTGCGGAACATTATCATGAATACCAGACCTACTGCCAGGGTATTGGTAACATAAGGCAGGAAGAATATTGTCTGGTAGAGTTCCCTGAGCTTGGTGACCGACATCAGCGCCATGGAAATCAGAAGCGACAGTATGGTCGATACGGGAACCGTAATGGAAACCAGGATCAAGGTGTTCTTTACTGCCTGCATGAAGTAAGGGTCGTGCAGGACATAGGAAAAGTTGAACAGACCGATCCCGGAATAAGTCTGTGATGTAAAGTTATATCTCTCTTCGAAGGAATAGACGAATACATCGATCATCGGATAGACCATGAATACCACCAGGAAGGCGATGGCCGGAAGGAGATATAACCATGCTTTGTTGTTATTTCTGATCATGGTCTTTGCCCTTCTTGCCTTTTGATCTCTTTGGCTTCTTTTCAGGTTCAGATGAAGTCTCTTCCTTCTTCTCTACCGAAGGTTCAACTTCGTTTGCCTCCTTCTCTGCAGCAGCCTTCCTGATGGCGCTTGCAAAGCTCTCGTCTACGCCCAGGTATTCGAAATCCAGCCTCTCCTCCGTCTCGCGGTCGAAGAGGAATATCTTGTTAATGTTGATCGTAAAGCAGACCCTGCCGCTTTCGGGGATCTCCTTGATATGGTCTGAACTGATGATCGCCCTGAGGTCAGCTCCGTCGCTCATTGCGTGGTGCTTGGCGATAACGCTGGTATCCCTGCCCAGGGTCTCAACGCTCTTCATTACAGCCCTGATGCCGCAGTCCTCATCCCTTAAGTCATCTGACAGGGAAAGTCCCTCAGGCCTGATGCCCACAAAGACTCTCCTGTTGCCGTAATCCTTGAGTTTTAAGGGAAGGGCCTTGTCCGTTCCAACATAGAGGAACCCGTCCTTGACCTCGCCGCCCAAAACGTTTATGGGAGGATTTCCCAGGAACTTGGCGGAGAAGAGGTTCGCGGGATTATCGTATAATTCCTGGGGCTTGCCGATCTGATAGACCACACCCTGCTTGATCAGTATGATGAGGTCCGATATGCTCATGGCCTCTTCCTGATCGTGTGTTACGAAAACGGTGGTGATCCCCGTCTCCCTCTGTATCCTCCTGATCTCTTCCCTGGTCTGGATCCTGAGTCTGGCATCCAGGTTGGAAAGGGGCTCGTCCAGGAGAAGGACCTTCGGCTTCTTGACGAGGGCTCTGGCGATCGCAACTCTCTGCTGCTGGCCGCCTGACATCTGTCCGGGCTTTCTGTCCATGAGTTCATCGATCTGAACGATCCTGGCCACCTCATTGACCTTTTCCTTGATCTGGTCCTTGGTGAGCTTATCGGCACCCTTCAGGTTCTCCAGAGGAAAAGAGATGTTCTTTCTGACGTTGAGGTGAGGATAGAGCGCATAGCTCTGGAACACCATTCCTATCCCTCTCTTTTCAGGAGGAACGTTCGTTACGTCCTCACCGTCAAAGAGTACATAACCGTCAGTGGGCATCTCCAGACCGCTGATGAGGTTCAGGGCCGTACTCTTGCCGCAGCCGGACGGTCCGATGATGCAGACTAATGCTCCGTCAGGGATCTCGAAAGTCATGTCCTCCACGGCGGTGACAAACTCCTTGATCTTTCTGTTGCGGTTAGGGAATTTCTTGGTAACGTGCTTCAGTTCGATCTTCATATAATCCTCCTGGCACAAAAAAAATTTACAAACTGTCTAACATTCTATCATTTAATGTATAATTGAAGTACATCTAAATATCAAATTTCTGTCAATGGGGGGGAACAAATATGTTGGATGCACTTAACAGCAAGGACTGGCTGGACGAATTCAGAAAGTACTCGGATCCCGCATCTGGATGCACGATAGACGAACTTCGTGATGCATACATCCAGATGTCAATGAACTTCATGAACGAGATAATCAAGACCAAGCAGCTCGCAGCATTCGTTGATGAGCACTACGGCGAGGATCAGGCAGAAAAGATCTCAGTAGAGGGCGCGCTTTCCAACAGGCTCATCAGGATCCTGTGCCAGAACCCCGACGATCTCTATGCACAGGCAGAATCAGCTGCTAACTTCATCGAGTATAACGTTCTCAAGTGATCAGGAAGTATTCCACATCAGACAGCGCTCCAATGTCCGGAGATGAACCCTCACCCAAGGACAAGGAGCGCTTTATGAAGGCCGCCATACGGGAGGCCGAGAAAGCCAGGGACAAAAAGGAATGCCCCATCGGCTGTGTCATCGTCAAGGACGGCAAGATACTGGTCCGCGCCCATAACCTGCGGCTGACAAAGGGCAATGCCATCTGTCACGCTGAAGTGCTGGCCATAGACAAAGCATGCCGCAAGATCGGCGACTTCCGTCTCAACGACTGCGATATGTATGTTACGCTGGAGCCCTGCACCATGTGTGCAGGTGCCATCATCCAGTCCCGTATCAGAAAGGTCTATTTCGGAGCATATGAACCCAAGAGCGGTGCCGTGTGCTCCTGCAACGATATCTTTAATGTGGCACACGGCCACAACCATCAGGTCTATTACGAGGGCGGCATCATGGAGGATACTTGTGCTGCCATGATGAAGGAATTCTTCAGGAACATCCGCGAGCGGGACAGCGGAAAGACTACATCTCAACCAGCATCTGATATCTGACGAGATAAAGATACTTTTTCTTTATCCTTATCCCCGATGCCTCACATGATGCGGCATAGCAATCCAGCTGGAACCTGTGGGCCTCAACAGCTTTCGTCCTCACTTCATCCTCAGGGATGTCACCATAATTATCAGTCTTATAGTCAATGATCACCGATCCGTCCGGCTCGTGATAGATGGCATCTATCATTCCCTGTACCAGAACAAAATCATCAGGCGAAGCACCCTCATATGCGGGAACGGCGAATACTATGGGCTTTTCGAATTCAGCCATGCCGTTCTGATCGGCCAGATCCATCGCCCTTCCAACGTCAGATCCTGCAAAGAATATGATACCCGGAGCATATCTCCTGGCAACCGCCAGTACATCCTCAGGGAGATACTTATTAAATATACCGTCATCTATCAGTTCGGATACATTGGAGATCAGTTCATCCGTCCCCTTTCTGATCCTCTCAGGGTCTGCCCACTGCATTATCAGGTGCACGATTGAGCCTCTGGCTCTGGATGTGACCTTGCCCGTCAGACGGTCCAGGAATTCTTCCTTGTCCCTCACTCTCAGATCCACGTGAGTGGTACCTGAGATATCGGGTCCTTCTATACCGGTAACTGCGACCTTGAAAGGGATCTCAGTTGACTTGACATCGGAATAGTCACCGGCATTTCTCAGCACTGCAGTTTCAGCAGCATCACCGGCGCCTTCCGAATCAGAGGCCCTGGCAGAGGTTGCTGCTGCCACCTCTCTCAGTCCGTCTGTATCGAGGATAGTTACACTGAATGAATCATTATCCATCAGCAGTCCGAAGGGGCCTTCCTCATGGTCCAGCAGGTTCCTCAAAGGCTCTGCCGCCGAAGCCCTGATAATGGCTGATATGAGAGCATATCCTATCTTGCGTGTTCCCTTGATCCAGTGATTCCTGCCAAAGCACTTTTCCTTGCAGATCTTCGTGTTGTTAACAGCATTGTCAAAGAAAGTTACCTTGTTCTTATCCGTTCCTATGTCAGAAACTGTTACAACGCTCAGGTATTCCTTCGCTCTTGTCAGGGCAACGTAGAGCAGCCTCAGGGATTCGGCATTTGTCTCCAGCAGATGCTCGTTATCGTAAATGAGCCTCTCCGAGGAAAGGTTCAGACTGATGTCATCCTCGTTATAGTCGTTGGCGATGAATCCCATCTTCTTGTCAAAGAGGATGTTGCCGTCCTTGTCACTGCCCTCCTTGCCGTCATCGAAAGCCAGGATGACACAAGGGAAATCCAGACCTTTGCTCTTGTGGATGCTCATGCATCTGACGGCTGAATCCGATGCGTCTGTTGCATCGAACCTGGCATCGGTATTGATCCTGATCTTCATCTCCTCCAGCTTGGATGAAACGGTGCTGATGTCTGTCCCGTATCTCTTGAACTTGGAAGACAGCCAGTCCTTGAGCAGGATGAGCTTTGTCTTTGCAAAACCGCCTGCTGCCTCTGCATTGGCCATGATCCCGGTTACGGAATAGATCATGTCGGTAACTTCATCGATGTCACCTGCACGTGTCGTCATCCTGAGGTCGTCGAATGTATCCAGGAATTCCTGAAGCCTCGTCTTCAGTCCGGAGTCGGGAGCCATCTCACAATACTTCCTGATCCTGATCATCAGATTGAGCTTCCCGAACTCTTTCAGCGCAGGATCCTTCTTGAAAAATGCATTGATACTTGCCAGGTCATCCAGAGTGAAATTGGTGCATCTGAAATTCCTCAGCATTACCGACATGAGATATTCATCCCTGAGTTCATTTCCCAGGAGGATTATCATGCTTATTACGCTCTGGATGTTCATGTCCTGGAATATCCTGGTCCTGTCCTCGGATGCGGCGTGAACACCGTTAGCATTGAGGAAATCAGCAATGGATTTGCTCATGGAAACAGTCTTGGTGAGAACACAGATATCCTTTTCCTTATGGTCCTTGCCCTTCAGGTATTCCAGTGCCTCTCTCAGCACTCCGTAGCACAATGAGATACGCTGGTTGGCAGAAAGATCTAAAGGTGTCTCATCATCCTCGTCAGGCTCCTCATCCTCATCGGGCTTTCTATCCTGCTCATCCCAGAAAGAGGATGCCCTGTTGACCACAACGATGTTCGGCAGCGGGGAATCACCCGTCTCCTCAGCTTCATTGAGGTGCTGGGAATCATCGTATTCTATCTCTGACGCTTCCTTCGTCATTATCTGTTCAAATACGAAATTAACGAATCTCAGGATCTGTCTGCTGCTCCTGTGATTCTCCGTAAGGAGCCTCAGATATCCCGTTTCCTTCTTGGGATCTGATGTGAGATTATCCAGATGTTTCAGGAACATATCAGGGTCTGCGCTCCTGAACTTGTAGATGCTCTGTTTTACATCTCCGACCCTGAATACATTTCCATCTCCGTCTTCCCTGGCAATACGCGTGATTATCGAATCCTGGAGTTCACTGTTATCCTGGTACTCGTCGATATAGATCTCGCTGAACCTGCTGCGGTAGAACGAAGATGCCTCCGGTGTCTTAAGCACCTCATAAGCACCGTATTCCTGATCGGCAAAATCACTGCCGTGCATCATGGATTTGAGCCTGGCATAATACCCGTCACACAGCTTCAGTATCTCTGCAAATTCTGCGATGACTTCTGTATTGTCCTTCCAGGATCGAACATGGTGATCGTAAGGAAATACGAGCACATCCTTATAGTCCTCAGGCAGGGAATGCTCACCCGGGAACTTGTGGTAGTTGGAGGGGAGCTTGCCTCCGGGAAGAAGGGTCTTTACGGGCTCCATGATATCACCCAGACATCCCAGGTATTTTCCGAACTCGGCATCCTCCAGAGTCTTGCATGAGTTCAGGCCTCCCAGGATGGATTCATTGAACAGTCTGACCAGAGAATCAACGTTCCTTATGGCCTCATATTTATCATGGTAGGATGCTGAAGTGTCATCATAGACTGATATGGCATTTGATACGTATTCCCTGACTTCGCTGAACACTCTATTAACAGCATCTGCTATTGGCTCGTCGTTGGCTGCCATGCCCTTTTTCTTGCCCTTCTTGAGAGGGTATCTGTCATTCTCATAGCAGTACTGTTCCAGATCATCGATCAGAGGTTCTGAGATCCTGAATGAAGCTATGATCTCATCGGTCATTCTGTCTATGTAGGGATTGGATCCTGAATCAGCCTTTTTTCTGCGGCAATCAACGAACTTATCTATCCTCCCGATATAATCGGGAATGCTCCTGAGCTTCTTATACGATGCAACGACGCTGTCAGATAATGAGCCATCAGTCCTGCCGTCACCGAACCTGTGAGTGAGCCTCATGAAGGGTGAATCCTCATCCTGCTCATTCATGTACATATCGGCTATTGCCAGATCGGAGGCACGCCTCAATATAAGTTCCAGATTACTCTCGTCCAGTATCACGTTGCCGGAAGCAAATACATCCATATCCTCAGGAGTTGAGACCAGATACCCCTTTTCCTTGAGCACTCTGGAACAGAAGCTGTCTATTGTCTGGATATATGCGTTGGGCAGGAGATCCAGCTGTTCCCTGAGGCGCATGGCAGTATCCCTGTCACCTTCTGTTTCACACTCCCTGATCTTTTCACCGATCCTGCACTCGATCTTCCTGATCATGTTATCGGCGGCATCGTTAGTAAATGTCAGTACCAGGACCTGATTTATTCCGGCAGTACCCTTTATTATCTGCTGAACGATCCTCTCAACAAGCACGGTAGTCTTGCCCGAGCCTGCTGCCGCTGATACCAGCACGTTGCTGATATCAGCATTTATGATGTCATTTTGTTCCTGAGTGAATTTCATCTTGTTACCGTTACTCATCTGATGATCCTCCGTTCTCTGCGTCAAGGATCTCTCTCATCTTGTCGAACTCCATCTTCTTCTCATACTCAATAGGTTCCTGAAGCATTGGTGACGACTGGGGATTACCCGTAAGTCCCATCAGTTCCTTGAATTTGGCACTGCCCTTGTCAGCGGGATTGAGGAGTCCCGTTGCCCTGCCGGATGCAATGTCCCTTATGGCTTTCCTGATTATGTGATCGGCATATCTGACAGCAGTATCCATATCCTCATTACTGAGGTTGGTATCCTTGGGTGAGAACTTCAGTTTGCCCTTGCCGGGCTTCATGGTTATCAGGGTATATCCCAGTCTGCCGGGATGGTAATTCTCACGTCCGTTCATTATGGCATTTGCATATGCAGGCAGCTGGATCTGAACGCCTGCCAGCAGCATGTCAGCCTTAAAGCCTTTATCGAAAGTCTTGTAGTCTTCTATCCTGAACTTGCCGGGCTCATCTGCAGAGATATCCATCCTGTCTACGGATCCCTTGAACAGGAATTCGTGACCTGATTCAGAATACCTGAGCAGGAAAGGTTCCTGACCTATCTTAAGCTCATATTCCGAAGGTATGTATCTGCTCTCGGCGCACTCCCTGATTATCTCTGGATACATGAACCTGAACAGTCTCCTGAGCTTGTTGCCCTGGTTGTTGTTGAAACGGATATTGACCGATCCGTCGGACTCTAACGCACCATAGACCTTCTCCTCCCTGATGGTCCTGCCCAGGATCTCTTCGCACCTGGCATCCAGGAACACGGGATCAGACAGTTTGCCGTAATACTCCATCAGTTTCTCCGGGGTGTCATGGTCAGCGCAGACACCTGATATCGCCAGTTCAAACATCTTATGTGCCAGGGTACCGAAGGAATTGGCCCTGATCTCCCTGTTATCCTGTCGCTGCCTGATGTTAAGGACACTCTCCAGCATGAATTCTATGGGACATGACATATAACGCTCTATGGATGTAACGCTGACATTAAGTCCGTCAGACAGCAGGATATCCATCAGTTCAGGTGAGATCTTTGCAGTATCGAACCTGAAATTGGGATCGGTCTTGTCCCCGTATACGGGAGTCTGATAATTGTTGATCAGGATCTGATCACCAGATACGTAACCGGAGAGGATATCGAACACCCTGCTCTTTGCCTTGCCCTGTTCATGGATCATGTAGAGCTTGTCCGAAACGCTGCCCATCATGAGGCATGAGATTATGAATTCAGATATGTTCTGGGACTTTCTCTTGTCAGGGAGTTCAACGGTGATGTCACCTGACAGCAGGCTCAGTTCGTTGGAACTCATTATGCCCTCGGCAGCTTTCTTATATGGGAAGTTATCACGCTGTGCACCTATCACGAACATTACCCTGCACTTCGTATAGAAGGCATGCTCGGGCGTGGTGATCTCTATGGAATCCACCATCAGGGGAATGGTGCTGGACGCGCGGTTCATCATGTCAGTCCTGAACAGTTCCAGGAAGTTTCTCTGGCTTATCTCCACATGGTTCATCTCATGCATAAAGGATGCCAAAAGCGACATGGTCTCATCGTATGCCAGCACAGTTGCCTTGGCAGTCTCAGACCTGCCTGATTCCATCAGTTCCCTGCTGAGTGCGGATATATATTCCCTGATGCTGTCCAGATAATCCAGTATCAGTCCGGCCTTGCCCGCCATATCAGATCTCTCCGCTATCTCAGCTGATACCCTCCTGAGCGGAACGAGCACGGCAGATACGATGTGCTCCCAGAGGAATTCCCCTGCATTGCAGATCCCCTCGGCCACGCCGGGAACGGTATTCTCCTCCACATATATCCTGATGGGATGGTGATCCTCAGGATCAGTCCTGAAATTGTCCTCATCGAACATCCTGGATGAATCAGTGATATTCCTGGCCACGCAGTAATTCTCAAAGTCATCTGCATACCTGGGATATATCCTCAGAATGCCGCTCCTCAAAACGGACATAACATCCCCCAGGGAAAAGCCCGTCATGGGCAGGCGCAAAAGCTCCATTACGAACCTGGGAACTACCGTATCGTTCAATGTGATCTTCCTGTCGATAAAGACATCCAGTCCGTAGCCTGATGCAACTGAGCGCATCTTGCCTGTGAGCTCATCGTCACAGCATACTATCCTGATATCCCTGTATCTAAATCCCTCCTTCTGTGTGAGGCGGAGTATCTCATCCAGGACGTATCCGATCCTGTTATCGGTCCCTGCTATCTCCCTGAGGAGCACGTCCCTGGTATTCCTGACCGTGCAGCTGTCACTGTCACTCGCTGAATAACACCTGACTATCTCTGACAGGTCGGGAGACCTGTAATCCTCACATGTGAAAGGCTCGATCGTGACATTATCCATCCCCCTGAAATGATCCGTGACCATTCCTGAGTACTCATTGCATTTCATTCCTGACGCATCCGTGCTGCCGTTGAGGTAGATGCTGATATCTGTTGCCAGGTCGTTAAGCGCCGTTATGAGCCTGGATTCGCCGGGCGTAAAGTTACGTGATACGCCGAATAATACGACGGCATATTCATGAGCCAGCATCGTCCTGAGACGGCGGTATCTGCGGAGCTTAAGCCTCGCATCATCCAGTCCTGACAATACCTCCGCCGCATCAGAGATGGGATCGGTCATTATGCCAAGTTGATATCTCTCATTGAGCTCAGTCAGATATGTCATCAGGAGCCTGATGTCCCTGAGCTTGTTGATGTATGTCTGGTCGGGATTGCCGGAAGATATCGCCCTGTCCAGCTCGGATACGGTTATGTTATATCTGACGAAATCACCTATGAGGCTGATCAGCTTGTTGATGTTCTCACTCCTGCCGGTAAGGGACGCAAATGTCGTGAATTCATCGTGGTGGGATGCCAGTACGGAATAGACGGCATTCCTCATCACTATATCATTGCCTGATGATACTGTCCTGACGCCTGAAGCCTCTAATATCCTGGTGGAAAGCTTAAGAAAGCTGACCACATCGCCGCCTGCAAATCCTGCAACGACAGGCAGGCTGCCCCCGTTCCTGGCGATGCTGACATCAGAAAGGCCATCTCCCATCCCGGTCATGTTCCTGATGACCGATCTCTCCACCTGGGCCTTGGCCGCCTCAGGCACCACGAATATCGTTCTGCGGGACCTGTTCAGGGCGTGTTCCACAGCATTTTCGGTTATGCATGACATCGTATCAGATAAATAGATTCTCATCGATATTCTCCAAAATCCGTTCTTTAGGTATATTATACCAATCATAGTGTTCGATTATCGGTACATTAAATCTCAAAATCTGTTATAATTTCCACATTTGGTGGTTAGGAGAAGACAACATGAAGAAGCCATTTATTACAAAAGATCAGGCAGAAGAGATAATCAAGAAATACCGCACCCCCTTCCATATATACGATGAAAAGGGCATCAGGGACAACGCCCGAGCCCTCAGAGAGGCTTTTGGATGGAACAAAGGCTATAAGGAATACTTCGCCGTCAAGGCAACGCCTAATCCAACCATCCTCAAGATCCTTCACGATGAAGGATGCGGAATGGACTGCTCATCAATGGCTGAGCTCGTAATGTCCGCCAGATGCGGGATCACAGGCAGGGATATCATGTTCTCCTCAAACGATACACCCTCCGAGGAATTTGCAAAGTGCGCAGAACTGGGCGGAACGATCAATCTGGACGATCTGACACACATAGACCAGTGCCTTGATGCCCTGGGCGGAAAACTCCCCGGGCGCATGAGCTGCAGGTTCAACCCCGGAGGACTTTTCACACTGGGAGAGAGCAGCGAAGGATTCCAGGTCATGGATAACCCCGGCGAGTCCAAATACGGCATGACCGAGGAGCAGCTCTACGAAGCATACTCCAGGCTCAAGGAACTGGGCGTAAAAGAATTCGGCATCCACGCTTTCCTGGCGAGTAACACTGTTACAAATGCTTATTATCCTGCCCTTGCGGGCCTTTTGTTCAAGCTTGCCCTGAAGATCAGGGAAAAGTGCGGAGTAACCCTCAGTTTCATAAATCTCTCCGGCGGAGTAGGTATAAACTACCGTCCCGACCAGGAGGCCAACGACATAAGAGTCATAGGCGAAGGCGTCAGAAAGGCGTATGAGGAGATCCTCATCCCCGAAGGCATGGGTGATGTTGCCATCTATACTGAGCTGGGCAGGTTCATGCTGGCTCCCTACGGCCATCTGGTTACAACCGCAACCCACGAGAAGCACATCTACAAGGAATACATCGGCGTAGATGCATGTGCTGCCAACCTCATGAGACCCGCTATGTACGGCGCATACCACCACATAACGGTACTGGGCAAGGAAGATGCTCCCAAAGACCACAGATACGATATCACGGGCGCCCTCTGCGAGAACAACGACAAGTTCGCCATAGACAGGGATCTGCCTAAGATCGACATGGGTGACATCCTCGTTATCCACGATACAGGCGCCCACGGCTTTGCCATGGGATATAACTACAACGGACGTCTGTGGACCTCAGAACTTCTCCTGAGGTCCGACGGCAGAATAACCGAGATCAGACGTGCCCAGACCATAGACGACTATTTCGCAACATTGGACGGTTACTGGAATATCGGCCTTTAGTTAACAAGCATGCGCATATATGGTAAAATTAGATCTTGATCAATGATTGAGAATAATCAATAAGGAGAATAGATCATGGATAAGAAGACACCGGTAATAATCACTTGCGCAGTGATCGGTACACTTATCGTTATCCTGGCCATTGCATTTGGCATCAAGTCATGCCAGAACGCAGATACCGAGCCCCTGGATCCCACAGCATCAGTAACAGGCACAGACGTATCAAGATCAGATGTTACAGGTCCTTCAGACGGCAGCGGCGCTGATGTATCCGATCCTACGGACGGAACTACGATGGTAACGGACAGCGAGGGTCATACGATCCCGATCCAGACAGAAGAAGGCGAGATCATCATCACAGAGAACCCTGCAGCAACTACAGCAGGAGGAAACGCGGGATCCAATACTCCCACTCCCGCCCAGGGACAGCCCACTGATCCCACTCAGCAGACACCCCCCTCACAGGGACCCACACTCCCTACTGACGACGGAGTCATCGAATTACCCTTCGTACCTGCTGACGCACTCTGATAAACAGATCAGGAAACAAAAAAAGAAGTCTTCATCCGAAGACTTCTTTTTTATCTCTTATTACCAGTCTACTGCCACATCCAATCCGCGCGGAGCCCATCTGATGAATCCTCCCGTATCGCAGACGATCGCCGTTCCCAGTGACGACTCAAGGATGGTTCCTCTGGGCCTGATCCTGAAATTGGCTGCCACCATGACATAGGGGCCAAGCATCTTGACTCCGTCAGATCTGACCCAGTAAGGGTATTCACTGGCAGAGTAACCCAGGCTCCTCATTCTCTGAACAACCTGCTTCATGTCCAGGTTGTAATAGGTCTCTCTTCCTGAAGGTCCGTAGCATACACCGTCTCTCTTGTTGAGATGGTAGCTGGATTCATAGCTTACAGGTTCATGCATGTAGTAATAAGGGTCTCTGATATGATACTGTTCGGTCAGTGAATCCTTGATCATATTACCCAGATGCTCATGTTCATCTATCGCTCTGTAGTTGGCATACTTGATAAATCTGTTATCGATCGTTTTCTCGGCATAGGGATCGACATATGTGCTCTCCAGAGCCATACTGTCGGTCGTCTCACCCGGCATGGGTCGGTCCAATGCTGCGGACAGAGCGAAAGGTATAGATTCCAGATCAGAATAATCAAACTCGGAACCCGTCACAGTATCTGTAACAGAGAAAGCCACCATAAAAGCGAGACATGCAACACCGGCCTTTATGTTCTGATTTCTCAGTCTGTGTTCTCTCAGATCTCTCATTTTGCCTCCTAAATAGAATAGGTGCAAATATTTTAACACATTTGTGCGTTTTTGTCGAATTACGCTTTATTTACAGTTTTTCTGACCTTGATATAATGACGATTATCAAGTATAATCATCAGCGTTGCACCCGGGCGGTTAGCTCAGCTGGTTAGAGTATCTGCTTGACATGCAGGGGGTCGCTGGTTCGAGTCCAGTATCGCCCACCAGGAATGCATAACACCTTTCTGAATTCGTCCTCGGCACTTTGTGCCTCGTCAAAAGAAATTCAGAAAGGTGTTATTTTATTCTTCGCCTCATCAAAAGAATTCGGAAAGGCTTTTTTCATCCTTCATTTCATAAATAGATTCAGCGTGGTGTTTTTTATCCTAATTCTGATGCCAGTCAGACTAACTGTCAGACTAAATCAATTTACCTGAACATTAGTGGGATTATTCAGACTAGGTGTCAGACTAATCCGTTTTACCTGAACATTAGTGGAACTCGTCAATCTGGGCGCAAAAAAACACCTTTCTGAATCTTTTTGACGAGGAGCTCCGATCCGAGGATGATTCTGAGCATGAAAAAAACACCTTTCTGAATCTTTTTGACGAGGAGCTCCGCTCCGAGGATGATTCAGAAAGGTGTTTTAATTATGATACTACTGAGAAGATTCCGAGTCCGAAATATGTGCACAGGCCCATGATGATGCCGGCAAGGATGACGCCGAGCATAACTGCTGTGACTGATGACTTGAAATCCATGTCGAGGATGCTGGCGGCAAGTGTGCCTGTCCATGCACCTGTGCCGGGGAGCGGGATGCCTACGAACAGGAGGAGAGCCAGGAAGAGGCCTTTGCCTGCCTTGGACTGGAGCTTTGCTCCGCCCTTGTGACCCTTCTCGAGACAGAAGCGGAAGAATCTGCCGATGAACTTCTTATCCTTACCCCATTCCAGGACTCTTCTGGCAAAGAAGAAAATAACGGGTACCGGAAGCATGTTTCCGACGATGCATATGATGTATGCGGGGATCGTGGGAATGCCGGCCACGAGAGCATAGGGAAGTGCTCCCCTGAGTTCTATGAGCGGTACCATTGAAATGAAAAAAGCGATGATGTATTCAGTAAGCATCTTGATACTCCATTATATAGTCTTATGAGATGATATCATAGCGGTGGATAAACTGCAAAATAAAGGATCCCCGCCAGGTGGCAGGGATCCTGATTGTTTATCTCTCTGATGATCAGAATACTGAGAATGAGTTGTTGCCGAGAGACTTTTCAAGGTCAGTGGGATCGTATGTAGCGTTGAGAGCTGTCTTCTTTGTGATGATACCGTCACGGTAGAGCCTGATGAGGTCTTCGTTGAGGGTATGCATGCCCTGTGGGTGACCTGACTGGATAGCGCCGGGGATCATTACGACCTTATCCTCACGGATCAGGTTGGAGATAGCGTTGGTACCGACCATGACCTCAGTTGTGAGAACACGTCCGTTGCCGTCTGCTGTAGGCAGAAGCTGCTGTGAGATAACGCCTCTGATACTGGTTGCGAACTGTGAACGGATAGTTGCCTGCTCATCAACAGGTGAACCGTCGATAATTCTGTCGATAGTCTGTGCAGCTGACTGTGTGTGGAGAGTCGAGAGCACGAGGTGTCCCGTCTCAGCAGCTGTGATAGCAGCCTTGATAGTCTCGAAGTCACGCATCTCACCAACAAGGATGATGTCAGGGTCTTCACGGAGAGCTGAGTGGAGAGCCTTTGCGAATGAAGGTGTATCGCGGTGGAGCTCTCTCTGATGGATCATGGCACGGTTGTGAGGATAGATGTACTCGATAGGGTCCTCGATAGTGATAACGTGCTTAGCCTCGTTCTTGTTGATGTAGTCAACGACTGCGGAGAGGGTGGTTGTCTTACCTGATCCCGTAGGACCTGTAACGAGCAGGATACCATTCTGGGCAGTAGCCAGTGACTTGATAACATCAGGAAGTCCGAGATCCTCGAACTCAGGGATCTGAGCCATGAGAAGACGGATGCTGCATGCCAGGTTATTACGCTGATGGTAAACATTGGCTCTGATACGTACTTCGTTGTCGATCATGAGACCCAGGTCAACGTCCTCTCCTGCCTCTACTCTCTCGATGTCACGATCTGAGAGGATTGTATAGATCATCTTAAGTGATTCCTCAGCAGTGGGCATATCGTCGAGGATATGGAGCACGCCGAATCTTCTGACTGCAAGATTTGTACCTACGGTAATATGGACGTCCGAACACTCATGTTCTATGGCATAATCCATCAGTTCTTCAAATGTCATAAGGATACCTCCGAAATTATAAACATGTTGAAATTATACAATAATTCTAATTAATTTAATACTGGTTTTATTAAATTTATTTATTATCCTTGGTAAGCCGTATGAGAGCCCGTATATTCGCCTTCACCTTCGGTGAAATAAGTGAACAAGGCCTTGTAATACATACCGTATTCCAGGTTCTCATCCACTATCATATAGAAGACCGTGAAAGTATCACCCACCTTGGGCTCAGTATGGACCATTGCCTTCATCATGGTGTCATTGTCAAAGGTGACGATGTAGCCGTCTTCTTCCGTTGTGTAAGATGCAACCGTTGCAGTCTCCACATACCAGTCCTTGCCGCTGATGGTGGAGGCAAAAGTCTCTTCCAGCCATTCATCAGTAACCTGGGGGAGCGTGGGCTCTGTCGGAACGGTCTCCTCTTCCTCGTTATATGCATTCTCGATAATGGGATTCCATTCCACTGTCATGTCGTTGTCGCTTACATTTCCGGATAATACCCAATAGACCATGAAACCCGTTGCTCCCAGGAACAGTATTCCCATGATGAGTCCAAAGACAGCCGCTCCCTTGTGCTTTGTGGCGGGAGACATGATCCCTTCGGGATGTCTGGGATCTATCCTGATGGGGACAGTCTGGCCCAGAGCAATGTCCGAATCCTGACCGATGACAAAATCATCGTAGACTGCCTCATATCTCTCCCCGTCATAAAAGTAATTGAATATCGGCGAGACGTACATGTATCTGAATGAGCCGCCGCCGTCACCGGAATTCGATGTTTCTATCTTCCTGACGTATCCCGCACATGTGGCATTTATATCCTCGGTATATGTGATCCTGGACGCCAGGATATTCCCGATCAGGAAATGGGCGATCAGCCACAGACCTCCCGAACCGAACATAAAGATCATGATCCAGAGGAGCTACTGTGCCATCCCCCAATCGTTCATGAACACTTCTATAATGATGACCGGGGCAGACATCAATACCATAAATCCGCCCAACAGTCTGTTCATCAATTTCTTGGATGCGGATTCACCTTTGCCGCTCATGCCCGTTATCAGGGTGTATATTCCGGCAAAGAGGAATATCCCTGCAAAAAGACAGAGGGCTACCCTGATGTTCTTCATGAAAAGAGAGACTACGATGCCGACGATAGCACCGATCACCAGGACGGTGATTATGATACTGCCTGTCCTGCTCCCCGTGGATTCATCCTCGGAGGGCTTTGGCATGTTATAAAGCCTGTAGCCCATTTCCCTGACGTCGGATGTCAATGTCTCCCTGACATGCTGCTCATATCTTTCATTGATCTCATCGACCCTGTCAGGCGTCAAATACTGTTCATCGCTGATATCCCACATGGGATTATCCCTGTTTAACAACATCTCCCTTACCCCCTGCCGGAACGCGGTTTACCACTGAGCTCATTATAACCGTACCTAATGAAAAAATCATTACAGTGAGATTCCTGTATGTCATCCAGTAATGGACTGCAGAATGGTTAGACAAAACTGCATACCATGCGAAGGGGATGAGTGCGATCAGGAGGAGCGCTATGAGACTTTCCTCGCAGATCTTTATCTTCTTCTTTGCAAACACCATATAGAGCACCAGGGCAATTACGCTAAGCACGAAGAGCGCTACCATGGGGATGTCCCTCAGGGGAATGAAATTATAACCAAATACGGAGATGATGTTGGTGGAATCCAGACCGATCTCGTCGTAGGCATTAGTGACCGTTCTGGCAGATACCTGATGGATCGCATCCTCTATGACATTGCTTCCGGTTACCAGGTCACAGACCACCCATTTTGACGCCCACATAACGGCATAACCTATACCCCAGTTGATGCATGAGAAGAAAGTGGTCCTGATGTTGTCAGATGACTTTTCCCCGCGCAGGCAGATCATGAGGACCAGGGGTATTCCCAGGCTGATGAGAGGGTATGTCAGGAAGTCGAAAAACGCCGTGGCGATGCCTGAGAACAGGAACAGTTTCCAGTAGCCGTCCCCTTCTGAGATCTTTGTATAGAGCATGATCACCAGCAGCACCAGCGTTATGTTATACATGCATGCGAACTGCATGTTGAGTATGGTGCTGACGGGGTTTATGACAAGTATGCTCACCAGCAGGGGAGCGATCAGTTTTTTCTGTCCTTTTCTGACCAGTCCGAACAGGACCGCAGCCAGCATCAGGATCTGGAAAGCACCGTTTAGGATCCTCATTCCGTGCATGTTTATCACCAGGAACAGGGGCTTTAAGAGCAGCAGATAACCGTGCCAGTATCTGGCATAGCTGGCAACGATGGAATTGGTGTCCTCACCGTGCATCATGAGCTTGTTGATGTATCCGGGAGAGGTGTAGTCCTCCATGTCGGTCAGGTAGTGATACTTGCTCTGGAGAGCCTTTACGACTACGTTCTCATCACCGTCATATGCGGCCTCCGCCTGCATGACGCTGTCGGTATAATTATCCATCCTGGAGCTGACCAGATATTCATTGTAGTAGTTGGTCAGGCCCTCACGGTCGTAGATATCGCCAGATGAGATGATGTTGTCCCTGATCCTGTCCGTGGGGATCAGATATACGAGTATCATGAGGCCTGTTGCCAGGATTATGGACAGCACAAGTGCTACAGGTACAAAGAGGATATTCTTAAGGTTCTTTTTAGCCCCGGGAGTCATGGATCAGATCAGGAGACTTTGATCAGTTTATCAAAGTTCTTACCGTTGGCATCTCTCATCGTGATGCCGCATTCCTTAAGCCTGCTCTCGATATGCTCCTGTTCTTTTGGTCTCTTTATCTTAAGTGTTGTGGTCTTGATCATATCCTCCTCGGAGAATACGAAGTTCCTGACGATCTTATATGCGGGCATAGTGTGGTTTGCCTCGTGCATCTTGTCGTTCAGGTATGCCTCGACCTCGTTGTCCGTGGGCTCCACTGTAAGGCCCAGTTCCCTGCCGATCTCGGCTCTGTTGATGAGGAGCTTGGCACAGATGTCCACTGCTTCCTTTTCGTTTTTATTGCCCCATACGAAGACTTCGGTTACGCCCTTGATCTCGGCGATGACCGACTCGATCTCCTCGGGGAATGCCTTCTTGCCGTTGGTGAGAACGATCATAGACTTTACTCGTCCGGTGATGTGGATGCATCCCTTCTTGTCGATATATCCCATATCTCCAGTGTGGAACCAGCCGTCAGCATCAATAGCTTCCTTTGTGGCCTCATCGTTCCTGTAGTATCCCAGCATAACGCTGTCTGACTTTGTCAGGATCTCGCCTACCGCCTTGGGTCCCACGCCCTCTGCATCGATGGCGACCGTGATATCTGCCATGGGGCGTCCGACACTTCCGGGAACGTTGCAGAGCTCGTTTGTAACAGAGATAACGGGCGAAGTCTCTGTGAGGCCGTAGCCCATGAACATGTCGATACCGAAATCAGTAAAGGCATCTATGTATTTCTTGTCGATGCCGGCGCCTCCGATAACGACGAACCTGAAATGTCCGCCCAGGTTATCGAGGATCTGCTTGTAAACGTTCCTGCGCACGTCCAGACCGCACTTCCTGAGGAATCTGGTGATGGGACGCATTACGGAGATGATCTTGTCCTTGCCGGTCTTTATCAGCACATCCTCGATCTTGGAATAGATATTCTCAAAGAGGATGGGCACTGAGATACATACCGTGGGGCCCCATTCCTGGAGATTCTTCGTGATATATCTGAGACCGTCTGAAAGGCACAGGCATCCGCCTGACCTCAAAATGAAAAAGTCACATGTATTCTCAAAGGTGTGATGGAGGGGGAGGATGGAAAAAGCCCTGTCACCCGGCCATACGTCGAGAGTCTGAGTTATGGAATGAACGTTGGATGTTATGTTCTTGTGGCTCAGGAGTACGCCCTTGCTCATGGATGTCGTTCCTGAGGTAAAGAGTATGATCCTGGCCTCTTCGGTATTGATGGGAGTCGTGAGGAACTTGTCATCTCCTGCGTCCCTCAAGGCCTTGCCCTCCCTGACCAGATCGTAGAAATCAACAAACCTGTCATCTTCGGGCCAGTCTTTGTCTTTGACTCCCTCACGGTACATTACGACGAACTTCCTGACCATGATGTCAGTCTCACCCTCATCGATCCTCCTGGCAATGTCCAGCATCATGGGGTGATGCTTGTGATGGTATACCAGGAACTTTGTCTCTGATCTCTTGAGAAGGGCAACAAGTTCCTCTTCGGGAAGTGCCCTGTCCAGAGGAACGCCGATGCTGTCGGTATCAAGTATCGCATTATAGGCAACGAACCACTCATAGCTGTTCTCACCTACCACTGCCAGGCGGTCACCTGCGAATTCACTGTTCAGGATATATGTGCCAAGGCTCTTGATGTCCTCGCCGAATTCAAAAAAGCTTCTGTGTATTTCCGACTGCTGGGGATTTCTCCTGAATATGAAAGCATCTCTGGCGCTGTGTTCCTCACAGCCTGCCATGATCAGATCCCTGAGATTATCGTACTTTGTCGACTCATATAGGGGTGTGCCGCTCACTCGTTTCATTATTCGATTCTCCTCCACTCGGAAACATTTCCGATAGCATATAATACCACAATTACCGATTTTCTCATAATATTAATAATTAAAACAAAATTTATTTTGACCAAAACGTTATAATCGGTTATCATTCTGTGAGTTACAATATATGTAATAACTATCGGAGGCATTAGATGTCAGGCACGATCAATCATAAGCATCTGGATGAGAAGTACCCAACCAAGCGTGGTTTCTGGGACAAGGTTGCCAAGGACGGCTTCCTCATCCTCACACATATCTTCTGCGACATGAAATGTATCGGCAAGGAGAACTTCCCCAAGAACAATCCTTACGTCGTTGCTTCCAATCACCAGTCCTACCCGGACGGAGTCCTCATCATCGACTATCTGCCCAAGGGCCATTTCAAGTGGATGTGCTGCCCGGCGGCATCCGACCTTGAGACCAATCACGGCAAGCTGGGCCGTCTCATCATGAGGGTCGGCAGAGGCATTGCCGTCGACAGATACGGCAACCCTGTAAGAGGTCTCATCAAGGCAAAGAAAGAAGTCGAGGAGGGCAACATCTGCTTCGTATTCCCCGAGGGCACCAGAACGGCAACAGGCTATCTGGGAGAGCTTAAGGACGGAGCTGCTTACCTCGCTATCAAGGCAGGAACCCCCATGGTTCCCGTTTATATCTCAGGCGCTTATCAGATCTGGTCCAGACATGACAAGCATCCCCATCCTTCTGCAGGCTTCCTCAAGAGGAAGAAGATCAGGATCTTTATAGGAGAGCCCATGATGCCCGCAGACTACGACAATGATGCACACAAGATGACTGACGCATTATCCGAATGGATGCACGACATGCAGGACAAGTACTGGGATCCCAATAACGCCCCCATCTGATATCATTTCCTGTATTCCTTAACCTTTTCAGAGAACCGGCAAATGGACCTGATCAGATATTTATTCTTCAAAACCTACCTTATTTAACGGACCTGTCACTGCCGAGGCAACATTATCCGTTATGTCCTGGACTTCCTTGAGATATCCCTCATATTTCTCGGCACTGTATGTGGGGGCCAGATCGTAATACTGGTCTATGGTCTGCACGACCACGGAGACCATGGTGATAACAGTCAGAACTAGAGCGATTATCAGTATTCCCTTTACCACTTTGTCATTGTGGAGCCTGCTCATGAGGAATATGCCGATAACGCCTCCCAGGGTGTTTGCGATCAGGTCCACTATATCGGGCTTTCCAAGCATCAGCGAGAATTGTGCGATCTCGATGGCCAGTGATACGGCCGTTACTGACATGATCTTGGTAAGCGCCGACTTTTCCCTGAACAGCATCTCCAGATAGATCCCGAAAGGAACGAATCCGATAACGTTTAAGATCATGTCACCCACGATGATATTAAAGGGATTGAAATTGAAATGATCCGCAATATGGACCAGCATGTCCAGATCTGCGTAATCTTTGTATTTCCAGTAATCAACGAACAGGACGTTGGCATCAGCTTTGAAAAAGATGACCCACACCGGCACGAAGACAAGATAGATGATAAACATTATCACCAGGAGGAATCTCAGAGGCCGGCCTTTGTCAGTGATCATTATTACACCAGCCTCGCTATCGTTACGCCGTCGTCACCCTCACCCTGCAGTCCTGCACGGTAGGATTCGACCCTCGGGTCTCTGGCCAGGATATCCGTTACTATGCCTCTCAGGACACCCGTTCCCTTGCCGTGAACGATCCTGATGTCCTTGATGCCTCCCAGGCTGCATTCCTCGATGTAGCGCAGCAGCCTGGACTCAGCCTCGTCTCCCCTCATGCCAATGAGCATCAGTTCTGACGAAGTTGATGATGCCATGTTGAACCTCAGTTCCCTGACCTTTCTGTTGTCCTGGGAAATGGTCCTGGTCTTCTGCTTCGGCTTTGCAGGAGCAGGCTTGTTCTCGTTTGTTACTATCCTCAGCTGATCAGTCTTTACGACCGTTGTGATCACGCCTGCCTTCATCTTGACATTGCCGTTTTTGGCAGGAGCTGAAAGAGCCGTGCCAGTGATGCCCAGAGTGGTGATGAAGTATTCCTTGCCTTCCTCCACCTTGTCGGGGATCTCACCCGGCAATATGCCCGACAGTTCCTCATCCTGTGAGTCGTCGGTCAGGTCTTCTATTCCTGCTCTGAGCCTCCTTCTGACCTTCTCCAGTTCCCTGAGCTGATCCTCGGCGGAATTCATGTTCTTCTCCTTGCGGAGCTTCTTCATAAGATCGTCCAGTTCTGATGATCTCTGCTCCAGGAGTTCCTTCTGCTCCCTGCGGGATTCGTTTAGTATCCTGGTCTTGGATGCCTTGAGTGCTTTCTTTTCCTCTTCGAGGGCTGCGATCTGCTCTTCGAGCCTCTTCTTAAGCGCATTGTTGCTGTCCATCAGGGACTGGGCCTTGCGGGCATCACGCTCCGAAAGCTCGATCAGCCTGCCCAGTTGGATCTCATCCTCGGACAGCCTGCTCTTGGCATCCGATATGATGTTATCAGGCAGTCCCAGCTTTTTGGATATGACGAAAGCATTGGAAGATCCGGGTCTGCCTATTACCAGACGGTATGTGGGCATCAGCGTCTCATTGTCGAATTCGAAAGCACCGTTCATTACCCCTTCCGTGGAAACGG
This sequence comes from Clostridiales bacterium, assembly GCA_017515465.1. Classification (GTDB taxonomy): domain Bacteria; phylum Bacillota; class Clostridia; order Saccharofermentanales; family Saccharofermentanaceae; genus Saccharofermentans. The sequence goes on along the minus strand of JAFWFV010000002.1, from coordinate 13,608 downwards.
CATAGGCCTTCAGTTCCTTGTAGTGGGTTGTTGCCATGGTGATACATCCCCTGGACCTCAGATTCTCCAGGATCGCGATGGCCAGGGCCGCACCCTCGTCAGGATCGGTTCCCGAACCCAGCTCATCTAATATTACCAATGCCTTGCCCTTGATGTTCTTCAATATGAATACGATGTTGGACATGTGAGCCGAGAATGTGGACAGGCTCTGCTCGATGCTCTGCTCGTCTCCTATGTCAGCCAACACCCTGTCGAATACCGCGGTTGAGCTCCCCGTATCAGCAGGGATCATGAGGCCTGCCATGGCCATCAGCGTAAGGAGTCCGCATGTCTTGAGGGATACGGTCTTACCGCCTGTGTTAGGTCCTGTGATTACCAGCGTATTGAACTTCTCTCCTACCCTGATGTCTACGGGAACTACCGTGTCCTTGCTGATCAGGGGATGTCTGGCCTTGACCAGGTCGACGATGCCCTCTGAATTGAGGCTGGGGAGCGTGGCATCCATGTCCACAGCCAATAGCGCCTTGGCATGGCAGAAATCGATCTGTCCTACTATGCTCATGTCCTCCATGAGGGAATCAGAACTGCCCAGCACCCTGTCCGTGAGGTCTCCTAATATCCTGTCGATCTCGGCCTGTTCGGCAACTGACAATTCCCTGAGCTTGTTATTGATGTCAACTACCGCCATGGGTTCGATGAACACAGTCTGTCCCGTGGAGGACGTATCGTGCACGATGCCGTTGATCCTGCCCTTGAAATCTGCGATCACAGGGAGGCAGTACCTGTCGTTCCTTATGGTTATCACCTTTTCCTGGAGGATGTCCTCGTTGGAACTCATGACCTTGTCCAGGATGGACCTGACACTGCCTGACAGTTCCCTCTTGCTCCTCCTGATGTCGTAAAGGGTCTTGCTGGCGCGGTCGTTCATCTCGTCATCACTGTTGATACAGGATGATATCTCCTTTTCCAGCGCATCTATCGTAATAAGTGATCTGATGCGTTCGTAGAGAACGCTGCCGTCCAGGTCTGATGATGCATCGGGCAAGATCCCCTTGAGGTGGGCTGCCGATCTCAGAAATGAGGCGCAGTCCAGGAGTTGTCTCATGGACATGGTACCGCCAGCGTGTGCATATTTGAGAGAGGATCTCAGATCCGAAAAACCACCCAGAGGCAGATAGCCATATTTATTGATGTACCGGAATGTTTCGTCAGTCTCCGACAAGGTCTGTTTGACCTCATCGTAATCCGAAATCGGGCACAGAGACAGACAAAGCTCACGCCCGAATACAGTGTGAGCTTTCTCTTCAAGACGGCTGGCTATCTTGTCGAATTCAAGTGTCGTCAGCACGCGCCCCTTGATCTTCTTACCGGCGCGCTCCTCCTCGAAAGTGGTCCTCTTGAACATTTATGAGAGTCTCTTTGCGTTCTCTATGTCGATGGCGGGGATCGTCTTCTTCATATCGAGGCCCTGCTCGATATCAACGTCAGAGATCTTGCCGTCCTTCTCGATTATTATCCTGTTATATCTCTTCTCCAGCAGGCAGTCGATGGCCTGGATACCCATGAGGCTGGCCGTCGTCCTGTCTCTGAGAGAAGGTGATCCGCCTCTCTGCAGGTGTCCCAGGATCGTAGGTCTGGACTCGATCTCCGTTGCATCCTCGATCTGCTTGGCGATCTCAGTTGCGGAACCTGCGCCCTCAGCGACGATTACTACGTAATGCTTCTTGCCCTTGTTCCTGCCATCCAGGATTATCCTCAGTACGTCCCTGTTGAAATCGTAGGGAACCTCAGGGATGAGGATAGCCTCAGCACCCGTTGCTATGCCTACGTTGAGAGCTATATATCCTGCTCTCCTGCCCATGACCTCGATGACGCTGCATCTCTCATGGGAGCTGGCCGTGTCTCTAAGCTTATCGATGCAGTCCATGGCAGTATTCATGGCCGTATCGTAACCGATGGTGTAGTCGGTTGAGGAGATGTCATTATCGATGGTTCCGGGGATGCCGATAACGGGCATTCCCAGTCTGGCCAGAGCCCTGGCACCCTTATAGGATCCGTCACCGCCTATTACTACCAGTGCGTCCAGATCGTATGCCTCCATCATCCTGGCACCCTTAAGGACGCCTGCATCGGTCATGAATGTCTTGGATCTGGCGGTCATGAGGAATGTTCCGCCTCTCTGAAGTGTCTCGGAAACGTCTCTCTTTGTAAGCTCCCTGATCTCACCCTTCCACAGTCCGTGAAATCCTCTGGTTACACCGTATACCTCGAATCCTGCATTCCATCCGGCCCTGACTACTGATCTGATGGCAGCATTCATTCCTGGAGCATCACCGCCGCTGGTCAGGACAGCGATCTTTTTGATGGGTTCGACCTCATCCTTGTTCACATTATCGTAGCACTTTGCCCTGAGTTCGCTGATCACGGGCAGATTGGATTCGTCATAAAGAAGCGGCATATATCTTCCTCCATATTAATAATAAATATCTGTTGGAGATTATACACCAATTACACCTCAGTTGGATATATACTCAACGTTATCTTCACCTGCAAAAGTCTTCAGGATGCCTATTATCTCGGGCCTGGCGTCAATATTACATTCTGCGGAGAGCCTGACTGAGGACCCGTCAGCCGCAAATATGATGTCAACCGGGCAGTTGCCGTGGAAATATACCAGCAGGTTCATGAGCTGGCTATACTCGGGATCTGCCGGGAGCTTGTTAAACCTGATCCTGACCAGGCCGTGTTCATCAGACTCAGGGGTCTCCTCCTGCTTTGTCTCCTGTTTTGCAGGAGCACTAGAGTACTGCGGCCTGTTGAAACTGCCCAGATTGTCGGGGACACTTTCCATGGGATACATCCTGTCTATGAATACAGAGAATGAATCCCCTCTGGTATGTCTCCTGCCCACGATGATAAAGGATCTGCCGTTAGCCAGCAGGGGTCTCACCGTATCTAATATCTTGCCAAAGACAACAGCCTCATAGGGTCCGGTGAGGTCTTCCAGCTCGATGGTGGCCATCTGGGTCTTCGCCTTTGTATATCTGATGGAGAAGTTATTGACGATGCCTGCCATTATAACCTTCTTATCATCATCCAGACGTTCTGCCATGCCAGCTGAGATGAGCTCGTTGGCGTCCCTGACAGAGAAATCTATGTGTTTGTCTATCGTATCTGCGAACTGCAGCAGGGGATGTCCCGAAAGGTAGAGGCCCACTGCCTCCTTCTCATATCCCAGCTTGACCTCGGGCGGATATTCCTCCGCCTCATAGATCGTCACCTGCTCGGAGATATCATCAGAGGCTCCTGCCTGCTCCATGGCATCAAAGATAGATAGCTGTCCGTCTATCTTTTTGCTCTGCCTGACTGACAGGTTATCCAGTTCCGTCTGACATGTCCTGATCATGGTAGCCCTGTTATAACCGAATGAATCCAGAGCCGATGACCATATCAGGTATTCCACGGTATTGCGCTTGATCCCCAGTTCGGCAGCCCTGATGAGGAAGTCCTGGAATGACTTATAAGGGCCGTTCTTATTCCTGTCCTCCTCGATCTGCCTGACCTGGCCCTCGCCAACGCCCTTGATGACCGTCATACCGATCCTGATGCCCTTGGATCCGTCCTCTGCCACCTCGGTGGTGAACCTGGCCATGCTCCTGTTTATATCCGGCGGGAATACGGGTATCCCCATCTGGTTGGATGCGGATATATAGCCTGATGCCTTGTCCAGCTCAGTCCTGAAGGAATTGAGCGTCGCGGTCATGAACTCCACGGGATAGTAGTACTTGATATATCCCGTCCAGTAGCCTACCACTGCATAACATGCGGCATGCGCCTTGTTAAATGCGTAGCCCGCAAATCCGGCGACGTCATCAAAGATCTTGGATGCCACCTCACCGGGAACGCCGTGCTTTATCGCACCGTCATTATGGTGACCCTTCTCATCAGTGCCGCCATAGATGAAGAGTTCTCTGTACTGCTCCATGATGTTCTTGTTCTTCTTGCTCATGGCGCGTCTGATGTTATCGCTCTGACCCATGGAGAAACCTGCCAGGTCACGTACTATCTGCATTACCTGCTCCTGATAGATGGCACATCCGTATGTAACATCCAGGATGGGTTCCAGCAGAGGGTGGTCGTATTTGATCTTGGATCTGTCATGGCGGCATTCCACATATCTGGGGATCTGATCCATAGGTCCCGGTCTATATAATGCGATGCCTGCAATGATGTCCTCCAGCGATGCGGGCTTCAATTGTTTCATGAATGATGTCATGCCCCTGCTCTCTAACTGGAACACGCCAAGTGTCTCACCTCTGCCTATCATGTCATATACGTTCTTGTCATCCAGGGGGATGGTCTCCAGCGTCAGTTCCTTGCCGTAATTCTCCCTGACCAGATCCAGCGAATCCTGCAGAACGGTTAAGGTCCTCAGGCCCAGGAAGTCGAACTTGAGCAGGCCCACGCTCTCAACGTCGTATTTGGAGAACTGCACGACGGGGGTATTCTCATTGGTTGCCATAGGTGCGATGTCGGTGATGGGAACACCGGAGATAATGACACCTGCAGCATGAGTGGAAGGATTTCTGGGCAGACCTTCCAGCTTCATGGCAGTGTCTATTATCTTCCTGGTGTCAGGATCCGAATCGTATAGCGATTTCAGTTCCGGATTGACCTCCATGGCATCCTTAATGGTGATGCCGGGCTTGAAGGGGATCATCTTTGCGATCCTGTCCCCAACCGAATATGGATAGTCCATGACTCTCGTAACATCATGAACGCATGATTTGGCACCTAACGTACCGAAGGTTATTACCTGAGCCACGCGCTCGCTGCCGTATTTCTCAGTAACGTAATCTATCGCGATCTGCCTGGTCTCGTCCGCAAAGTCAACGTCGAAGTCGGGCATCGATACCCTCTCGATGTTGAGGAATCTCTCGAACACGAGGCCGTACTTGATGGGATCGAGATCAGTTATGCCTACTGCATAGGCTACCAGGGATCCTGCGCCCGAACCTCTGCCGGGGCCTACTACTACGCCGTGTGTCTTGGAATAATTTATGAAGTCCCATACGATCAGATAGTAGTCGGTATAACCCATCTTGTTGATGACGCCCAGTTCATAATCCAGACGGTCTATGTAATCCTGGGTCTCACCCGTGGGAGGTGTGATCTCAAATCTCTTCTTAAGTCCGTCGTAAGCCAGGAATGTCAGATACTGGGCATTGGATTCAAAGCCCTCGGGAACGTCGAACTTGGGCAGGTGTATGGTCTTAAAATCATACTCTGCATTGCACATCTCAGCTATCCTGGCCGTGTTGTCAATGGCCTCAGGCAGCTGATTAAAGAACGCCCTCATCTCGTTCTCTGATTTGACATAGTAGTCGTTGGTGGACATTCTCATCCTGTCAGGATCGGAGACTTTGGCTCCGGTCTGCATGCACAGGAGTACGTCATGTGTCTCATAATCGTTCTTGGTCAGGTAGTGGCAGTCGTTGGTCGCAACCAGCGGTATACCGGTCCTGTTATGGATCCTCACCAGTGCCGCATTGACCCTAGCCTGTTCGGGAGTGGTATTGGCCTGTACCTCCAGATAGTAATTGCCGTATCCGAATATCTGGTTATACTTGACTGCTGTCAGTTCGGCGTCATCCTCCCTGCCCTCCAATATGAGAGAAGAGACCTTGCCCGCCATGCAGGCAGACAGGCATATGATGCCCTCATGATACTGCTCCAGGACCTCCTCATCCACCCTGGGCTTTCTGTAAAAGCCCTCGATATAGCCCTTGCTCACGATCCTGTTGAGATTGGCCAGGCCCACGTTGTCACGGGCCAGGAGGATCAGGTGGTAATAAGCCCTGGACCTGCCTCCGTCGGATGTGATCTCCGATTTGACGAACCGGGATCCGGGTGCCACGTAGACCTCGCAGCCTATAATGGGCTTGATCCCCTCAGATGACATTGTCTTATAGAAATTGACGGCGCCGAACATGTTGCCGTGATCGGTTATCGCACATGAGGTGATGTCCATGGCCTTAAGACGTTTGGCCAGGTCCTTGATCCTGATGGCACCGTCCAGGAGACTGTACTCCGTATGCAGATGTAGATGGCAAAAACTCATATAAAACTCCGGGAAACTATTCTGGAGTTATTATACTATGGATCAGGTCAAGTATCAACAGGAAATGAACATTTGTTTGTCAATATCACTTCGTCTCCGGATACCCTGATCACGCCCTCGGCAACGTCTCCCTGGCTGAGTCCCGCCATGTCGGCAGACGCTCCCACATGCCACTGGGTCCACCCTGTCAGATGAGTGCCGTTGACCTTTTCAACGATCATCCTGCCGGTCTTTCCGTCTAGCGTACGGGCAAATCCCGCTTCCAGTTCCGATGATATCCTGATGAGCTCCCCCGCCCTCTGTTTCTTGACCTGCTGTGTCAGCTGGCCTGGCATTTCCGCAGCGGCCGTACCCTCTCTGACAGAATAAGGGAATACGTGGAGCTTGGCGAACTTCATGCGCCTGACGAACTCACATGTCTCTGCGAATTCCTCCTCAGTCTCCCCGGGAAATCCCGCTATCACGTCAGTTGTCAGTGCCATATCCGGGAACACCCTTCGCATGGCCTCTGCACGGGATTTATACTGTGCAGTATCATACCTGCGTTTCATCCTGGCAAGCACCGTATCTGATCCGCTCTGCAGTGACAGATGGAACTGGGGACAGAGCTTTGTGACCGTTCCCAGTGCTTTGATGAACTCATCAGTCAGGGACATGGGTTCCAGGGATGCCAGACGGATGTTTACTATACCGTCTATGTCATTTATGGCCGACAGGACACGGTACAGGCTCATTATGTCTTCGCCCCTGTCCTTGCCGTAGGAACATGTATGGATCCCTGTTATTACTACTTCCTTGAATCCTGACTGTGCCAGGGACTTTGCCTCGGCTACTATGTCGTCAAAAGGACGCGAACATACGCGTCCCCTGGCAAAGGGTATGATGCAGTACGTGCAGAACATGTTGCATCCGTCTTCGATCTTGATATAAGCACGGGTACCCTCGGGGGAGAGCACCGTTCCGAAATCGTGGAACGTATCCTTTTTGGAAAGCTCCGGCCTGATGTGGGTAGTCCTGTGGTTTATCTTTTCCCCACGCTTTGAGATGAATTCCTCGACACGCTTCACCACCTGGTTCTTGTCCCTGGTTCCCAGGGCGATATCGCAGTCCAGGACGCCGTCTGCAAGTTCAGATGCACACCCCATGGCCACCACTACGGAACCGGGGTTGAGACGTGCCATCTTTCTCAGGCTCTGACGCGATTTGCGGTCTGCCTCGCCTGTTACGGAACAGGTATTTACTATGCAGCAATCTGCATCAGAAGGGTCATCTGTAATCTGATGACCCTTCTCTATGAACAGGTTGCGTATTGCGTCCGTCTCATACTGATTGACACGGCATCCGAGCGTGAGGAAATATACCTTCATTATGCGCGGACTTTGATGTGTACTTCCCTGAGCTGCTGCTCAGTAACTTCTCCGGGTGCACCGCAGAGGAGATCCTGTGCATTTCCGTTCATGGGGAATGCGATTACCTCACGGATGGATTCCTCGCCTCTGAGGAGCATGATCATGCGGTCGACGCCGGGAGCCATTCCTGCATGAGGAGGTGCACCGAACTTGAACGCGTTGTAGAGAGCTCCGAACCTGGTCTGAAGCTCCTCCTCGGAATAGCCTGCGATCTCGAAAGCCTTCTTCATGATGTCCAGATCGTGGTTACGTACGGCACCTGATGACAGCTCTACGCCGTTGCATACGATGTCGTACTGGTATGCCAGGATATCCTCGGGTTTCTTTGTCTCGAGAGCCTCGAGTCCGCCCTGGGGCATTGAGAAAGGATTATGTGTAAAGATGTACTTCTTTGTCTCGTTGTCGAATTCGTACATGGGGAAATCGTTAACGTAGCAGAAGCGGAAAGCGTTCTCCTCGATGAGGCCCAGTCTCCTGCCCAGCTCGTTCCTGATCTGGCCTGCGAACTCTGCTGCCTTTACCTCATTTGCGGCGATGAAGAAGATGGTGTCTCCTGACTCCAGAGAGCCCAGAGTCCTGATCTCATCCTTCATGTCGTCGGGAATGAACTTGTCGATAGGTCCCTTATATGAACCATCCTCCAGGACTTCGAGATATCCGAGACCGCCCATGCCAATCTCCTGAGCGAACTTCAGGAGCTTTTCATGAAAGCCCTTGCTCATCTCAGCGTGGACCTTGATGGCTCTTACTGTCTGGCCGATAAAGGGCTTGAATGTGCAGCGCTGGAAGAAATCAGTTACGTCGATGATCCTCAGAGGATTCCTGAGGTCGGGCTTGTCAGAACCGAATTCCAGCATTGCCTGTTTGTATGAATAGATGGGGTAAGGTGCGGATGTGACCTTTGCTCCCTCGGGTGCGAACTTCTCAAATACGGCAGTGAGGATCTCCTCTCCTGCTGCGAAAACGTCCTCCTGAGTTGCGAAGCTCATCTCGAAGTCCAGCTGATAGAATTCTCCGGGTGATCTGTCTGCCCTGGCATCCTCATCACGGAAGCAGGGAGCGATCTGGAAATACTTGTCAAAGCCGGATACCATCAACAGCTGCTTGAACTGCTGGGGAGCCTGGGGCAGAGCGTAGAACTTGCCCTTGTACTTTCTGGAGGGAACGATGTAATCCCTGGCACCTTCAGGTGATGAAGATGTGAGGATGGGGGTCTGGATCTCCATGAATCCCATCTCGGTCATCTTTGTCCTGATGTATGAGATGACCTGTGATCTGAAGACGATGTTGTCCTTTACCTTCTTGTTCCTGAGATCGAGGAATCTGTACTTTAATCTGACATCCTCCCTGATCTCCTTTGATGTCATTACCTCGAAGGGGAGCTGGCTGTAGACCTTGCCCAGAACATCAACCTTATGGGCTTCCAGCTCGATGGTACCTGATGCGATCTTGGGGTTATAAGTCTCCTCGTCCCTGTGCTCGATCACGCCTTCGATGCTGATGCACTCCTCCTTGACGAGACCATCCAGAAGTGATGTGTCACGCATAACGACCTGGAGCACTCCGTACATGTCCCTGAGGTCGATAAAAGATACGCCGCCGTGATCTCTGATGTTCTCGATCCAGCCTGCGACTCTCAGAGTCTTTCCTACGTCATTCTCGCTTATCTCATTGATAAGCACGTCACGGTAAATGTTTGCCATCTCTATTTCCTCCTAAAGTTTTACACAAATAAAAAAGCCTGAACGATCTGATCGTTCAGGACGAATGATTCCGCGGTGCCACCTGAATTACCGGCAATATGTCCGGTCTGCTCATGAACCCTTAACGCGGGCAAACGGCTCACCTACTGACCATTGGCGTTCAGATCGCAGCTGATGAAGTGTTATTCCCCCGGATTCGATTCCGTCCGTGCTCACAGCCTCAGGCAGCGGACTCTCTGTGGCGATAAAACGGGGTACTTGTCTTCGTCTTCGCCTGTTTCTTTGCAGATAGTATATGAATTATCCGCAAAAGTCAATGTTTAATGTCTTCTCCTGCCCTTTTTCCTGATCCTGGCCATGGTCTTCTGTTTGCGCCTGCCGGGCTGCTCTTTGTTCTTTGCCTTGGGCAGTTCCTCCTCGGTCATGACGAAATCGATGTGGCGCAGATCCTCGTCCACCAGATTGAGTGTTACATTGACCCTCTGGCCTATGGACAGCTGGTTTCCTGATCTGGCTCCTACGGCTCTATATCTCCTCTCGTCAAAGAGGTAGTGATCCCTCATGGAACGGAATGCTACAAAGCCCTCTGCAGTGCTGTCCAGCATTACGAAGAAACCTGCATCAATGATGCCCGTAATGATGCCGTCAAAGCTTTCCCCGATCTTGTCCTTCATGAACTCACATACCTTGACGTCAACCGATGCTCTCTCGGCATCAACGGCATTTCTTTCCATGTCGGAACTGATGGCGGAAACGTTCTCCACCAGTGGCAGGAAATGCTTCCTCTGATCCTCCCCGTGGAGGTATGTCTTTATTATCCTGTGGATATAGAGATCCGGGTATCTCCTGATGGGGCTGGTGAAGTGGCAATAGAATGACGATGCCAGTCCGAAATGACCCAGGTTGTTTGACGAATACCTGGCCTTGGCCATGGACCTCAATAGCAGTGTATCAAGTGCGGGACGGCTGTCCTCATCTCTTATGGTCATCATGTAATTTGCAACATCGAGAGGAGCTATCTTGCCCCTCAGTGTTCCAATTGCACCATAGAATTTTGCAACGTTTGTGAACCTGGTTATCTTGATGGGATCGGGATCCTCATGGACACGGTATACGAAGGGATAGTTCATCTTGCAGAACTTCTCCGCGATGAATTCATTGGCGCATATCATGAATGATTCGATTATGCCGTGGCAGAAGTTGATGGGATAGGCCATGATCTCAGTGGGCCTGCCATCCTCATCCATTATGACCTTCGTCTCCTTGGTCTCGAAATTGATGGCGCCTCTCCTCTCCCTCATCCTCCTGAGGGAATCAGCCAGGGTGTTCATCTGCTCCAGCATTCCGATGATATCACCGTAATCGATGCCGTCGCCGGGCATAGGTTCGGTCAGGATCCTGAAGCATTCGTTATAGCTCATCCTGCGGTCGCTCATGATGACGCTCTCATAGACATCGCCTGATACGGTGAGGCCTGTCTCAGTATCCACCACCATCTCGGCAGTCAATGTGAACCTGGGCTTGTCAGGATTGAGGCTGCACAGGCCGTTGCTGAGCTTTGGCGGCAGCATGGGGATTACCCTGTCTGCGAGATATACAGATGTGGCTCTCCTGAGGGCCTCGTTATCCAGCGCCGTATTCTCCCTGACGTAGTTCGATACGTCTGCTATATGTACGTAGAGTTTCATGTGACCGTTATCGATACGCTCCAGTGAGATCGCATCGTCCAGGTCCTTTGCTTCCTCGCCGTCTATGGTTATGGTCAGAAGATCCCTCAGGTCTTTCCTGCCTGCTGAAATGGCAGATGCTATCATGTCATCCGTGGGATCTGTGGGTAGTCCATCCACCTCCTTCATGACGGCCTCAGGGAATGTTGAGGGTAGTCCGAACTGCCTCATTACCGCCTCGATCTTGACGTCACTGCTGTCAGGGTTTCCCAGGACTTCGATTATCCTGCCGCGGTATTCATTTCCCGTATGTTCGGGATTTATGATCTCTGCTACCACCACCATGTCAAAGGGGGCTCCGTTCAGGTCCTTTCTGGCGATCCTTACTATTCCGAAATTGCCCTCCCGGAATGATGAGTCGGGCTTGACCACGCCTCCGTCACCCAGCTCCCTGAGGACTCCGACCACGCGGTTCTTTGTCTGTTCGGGACCTCTCGGCGCCACGTCTGCATAACATTCGGGTTCTGTTGTCATTATATTTCTATCCATGTCATCCACCTCAACTTTAACTTAATTATATAACTGTTTTGACATAAAAAAACAGGGCGCCTTGTAGCGCCCTGTCAGATTTCTACGTCTGATTATTACCAGCCTCTTGCAACCGCCAGATAAAGGACTACGGATACGACTGCAAAGATGACTGCACAGATGGATGTCCATCTCTTGAGCTGTTCCTCCAGGGAACGTCCCTTTGCCTTGCTGTAGTAGGAATCGGAAGATGCACCTGCCACAACACCCATACCTCTGTCGTTGCCCTCCTGGATAAGGAAGAGAGCCACTATTGCGACTGCCACGATGGCGTCAACTATTGTCAGAATAATCTGCAGAGCACTCATGTCGCTGCCTCCATTCATTTATTCAAATAAATTAGCCGTTAGATAATACCATACACAAATCACTTATGCAAACGGTTGGAAATGATTTTATGCAACTCGCCTGCGATGAACGGTATGAGGGCTATGGGCAGGATGACGAGCCATGCCATGGGAGGCAGAGCAACGTTATCGAACACCCTGTTAACACCGGGGATGTAGATGACTGCTAGAAGGATCAGGAGTGATGCTCCCACTGACATGTTCATCAGCTTGTTGGAGAACAGACCGATCTTGAATACGGAGATCCTCTCCGACCTGGCTGCATATGCCCTGAAGAGCTCGGCACATACGAGTGTTGCCAAAGCAACTGTCCTGGCTACTGCCAGAGGCTCCTGTCCTTCTGCAGTGAGCAGAGGGAGCGTTCCCGTAAGTGACAGCAGGAATGCGCCGCCTACTGATACGAATATCGCCAGAGCCTGAACGCATACGTTGGCCTTCATCTTGCCGTTGATGATGGGTTCATCGGAACGGCGGGGCGGCAGGTTCATGATGTCGGGTTCGCCTGCCTCACGTCCCAGAGCCAGAGCAGGGAAGCTGTCTGTTACCAGGTTCAGCAAAAGGAGCTGGATGGCCGTGAGAGGAGCTGCTATTCCGGCGATCACTGAGTTAGGGATCAGCGACAGCAGGAATATGATCAATATCTCGCCTACGTTGCAGGACAGGAGGAATCCGATGAACTTACGGATGTTGGAGTAGATGATACGTCCTTCCTCAACTGCCTTTACGATGGTCGCAAAGTTATCGTCCATGAGGATCATGTCAGCTGCGTTTTTGGATACGTCGGTACCGGTGATGCCCATAGCAACGCCGATGTCTGCAGCCTTCAGAGCCATGGCGTCGTTGACGCCGTCACCTGTCATGGATGCGATGTGTCCGTTCTTCTTCAAGGCTTCAACGATCCTGACCTTATGCTCGGGAGATACACGTGCGTAAACGTTGGTGGTCTCGCACACATTCTGCATCTCTTCGTCTGTTACCTGATCCAGTTCCTCGCCTGAGAGGGCGCCTGAACCGGTCTTCTTCTGTTCTTCGGAGAGCATTCCCAGATTGTCAGCGATCGCTGCAGCTGAGAGCTTGTAGTCACCGGTGATCATTACTGTCCTGATACCTGCCTTCTTACATACGGCGATGGCATCCTTTGCCTCTTCCCTGGCGGGATCGATCATGCCGATGAGACCTATGAAGATCATGTTCTCCTCGTCTGAGAACTGGGGATCCTTCTCATGGCCCTCTGCAAATTCGTTGTATGCGAATGCCAGGACTCTGATGGCACCTGAAGCATAGTCGTTATTGACCTTGCTGATCCTCTTGAGGACTTCGGGAGTCATCTCCTTTACGCCGTCATTATCCAGATATTTTGTACATCTGGAGAATACGATGTCGGGAGCACCCTTTGTATAGCTAATGATCTTGCCTTCCTTGACGCCCGTATGGTATGTGGTCATCATCTTACGGTCGGAATCGAAAGGCAGTTCTGATACACGCTTATACTTGGCATTTGTCTCTTCCTTTGTCTGGCCCAGCTTGTTGCCGAGAGTGATGAGAGCGCCCTCGGTGGGGTCACCGATACATGTATATTCACCGTTTTCTTCCCTGTTGATGGAGGCATCGCTGCAGAGGACTGCGGCCCTGATGAGAGTCTCGCATACCATGCCGGGCTTGACCTCAGCATCATCTATATTTACCAGCCTGCCCTCGGGAGCATAGCCGTTGCCCTCGACCTTATACATCTCAGCGCCGTCGAACATGGCCTTTACAGTCATCTGGTTCTGT
>JAFWFV010000025.1 GCA_017515465.1 Clostridiales bacterium | reverse complement strand
GCTGATATGATCTTTATTACTGCCGGTATGGGCGGCGGTACAGGAACAGGTGCTGCTCCCGTAGTTGCTCAGATCGCAAGAGATCTCGGAATCCTTACAGTTGCTGTTGTTACAAGTCCTTTCACATTTGAAGGCGCTAAGAGAGCTGCTAACGCTGAGCGCGGTATCCGTGAGCTCCAGAAGTCCGTTGACTCTCTCATCATCGTTTCCAACGATAAGCTCTTAGACGTTGTCGATGACAATACAAGCTTCGAAGAAGCATTCAATATGGCAGACCAGGTACTGAAGTTCGGTGTCGCAGGTATTTCCGACCTCGTAGCTATCCCCGGACTCATCAACCTCGACTTGGCAGACGTTACACGTGTCATGAAGGACGCAGGTATCTGCCACATGGGTATCGGCCGTGCTTCCGGCGAAGACAGAGCTACAGTTGCTATTAAGCAGGCTATCAATTCACCTCTCCTCGACACAACGATCGAAGGAGCTACAGGTGTTATCCTTAACTTCACAGGCGGAAGAGGAATGCGTCTTTCTGAGATCGATGCAGCTTCATCCATCGTTCGTGAGTCCGCTGCACCCGAAGCAGAGATCATCGTTGGTGCTGTTGTTGATGATTCACTCGAAGATGAGCTCATGATCACGGTTATCGCTTCAGGCTTCGACAACACGATCAATGCATCAGCTGGCCACAGAGCAAGCACCTCAGTTCTCTCAAGAGAGAATCCCACATTGATCACATCCAGACAGCCTGCCGCTCCTCAGCCGAGAACAGACTATACACCCAGACAGCCCGAGCCCGCACCGGCACCCGTTCCGGTACAGAGAGCACAGCCCGGCTTCAGATTCGGTGATGATTCAGTTAATCAGCCTGCCCCCGTTGCACCTGCTCCTGTTGCACCTGTACAGCCTGCACCTGTACAGCAGGTTCCCGTTCAGCCCGTACCTCAACAGGTACAGCCTTCACCGGTACCTGTACAGCAGCCCGTTCAGATGGGCGGCAGACCTCAGGCTAACGTAGCTCCTCAGGCTGAAGAGAAGGCTCAGAAGTCTGCGAAGCCCTGGTTCATGTTCGGTAAGGACGGACAGTAATTTAAGGGAGACGATAAGTGATCTGTCCCAAATGCGGTGAGAACGATGACAAGGTCTTGGATTCAAGACCGACCGATGATGGTTTTGCCATCAGAAGAAGGCGTGTATGTCTCGTTTGCGGTGCCAGGTTTTCGACGATTGAGAAGATCGAAGGCTTAAAGCCGATGGTGGCCAAGAAAGACGGATCCAAGCAGCTCTACGATCCCGACAAGATAATGAGAAGTCTGGACGTAGCCTGCCAGAAGCGCGGTGTATCACAACAGGTCAAAGAGAATATCTGCTCTGATATTACCCATCTGGTGGAAGAAAGATTTAATAAAGAGATATCCTCGTCCGAGATCGGCGAGTTTATCATGTCGAGGCTTAAGGACATAGACCGCGTATCTTATGTCCGCTTCGCATCGGTATATAAGAATTTCACTGATCTGGATTCTTATACTGCCGAGATCAATAATTTTGATGTCGGGAGTACTTCTTCCGGCGGAGAATAACAGGTTTGTAACATTGTTACAAAGAGGAAAAACCTAAAGTTGTAGAGCAGGGGTGATCATATGGCAGCTAACAAGGTTTTGCTCGTGGACGATGATCCGAGCATCATTGAAGTTCTTAAACTCTACTTTGAAAAAGAAGGTTATCAGGTATCCTCATGCATGCAGGGTGATAAAGCCGTTGGAGCTTTCAATGCTTTTGCACCTGATATTGTTATCCTGGATCTCATGCTTCCCGGAATGGACGGCAATGATATCTGCCGTGAGATAAGAAAGACATCCGATTGTCCTATAATCATGCTCACTGCAAGAACCGATACTCTTGATAAGATCGTCGGTCTTGAATTAGGTGCAGACGATTATATACCCAAGCCGTTCGAACCTAAGGAAGTACTTGCCAGAGTCAAGGCTGTCTTAAGACGTACAGACAAGCGTGATGCGGCTCCTGTTGCTTCAGATAATAAAGATTCATCTTCTGACGTTATTACATATCCCGGATTCTCCGTTGATAAGATCCGCTATGTTGTAAGCGTAGACGGCAATGAGATCTATATGCCGCCCAAGGAACTTGAACTCCTTTTCTTCCTTGCATCCAATCCCAACAGGGTATTCACTAGAGAGCAGCTCCTGGAAAATGTCTGGGGCTATGATTTCTACGGAGAATCACGTACGGTTGACGTTCATATCAAGCGTATCAGAGAGAAGATCGAGAATCCCGACAGGGAGCAGAATTGGAGCATAAAGACAGTCTGGAGCAAGGGTTATAAATTCGAGACGAGGTAATTTATGGCTTCTAGAGCTGACGGTAAGAGGATATCGGCAGGCTTTGCCGTCTTCCTGATATCATTTCTCGTACTGACAACTCTGATTGTTTTTGCAGTCCTGCTATTCCTATCCTATGAGAATATGTATAAGAACCTCATAACGAGGGTTCAGTCAGGCACGCAGGGTGCCGCTATCGATCTGGCTGCGGATATCACTTCGATCACGTCACTTCAGAATGCTCCGTTCGAGTATACGATCAATGACGACGGAACCGATAACTTCAAGAATTCCAGGATCATAGACAGATTCGTAAATTCACAGACATACCGTTCAAACGGTTCTGTATATATCACGGACATAGAAGGCAGGATATACTGCCGTAATTCATTTACATTGGATATTGAAGACAATCTCCTCACCACGGATGATGTCCCTTACAGAATTGCCCAGCCCAATGTACTTGACCTTCTTAAGAGCGCTGATGCTATAGGTTTTGACAGTACAGGTTCGAATAATACCGGCAGGGTAATATCCATAAGTTGCGTTAAGATAAACAGCACACCATATTATGTTATTGTCAGCAACAGTGAAGGTACCCAGCAGACAAAAGCCGAATATATAAGCGTTATCTTTATTCCGGCCATGGTAGCCATGATCATTGCTATCGTGCTTTATGCTGTATTTGTTTATTTCAGCCTCATGCCTGTCAAGGATATCTCTCATGCGATCTCCAGAGTTGCCGAAGGAGATTATTCGGTAAGAGTCAATCCTAAATACTCAGATCCTAATGATTTTACGACGCTTGCGGTATCTTCGGAGTTTACCGAGATGGGCAGGACGGTTAACAGGATGATCGAGTCTTTGGAAAACCAGGAGCACGACAGAGAGATGTTCATCTCATCTATCGCACACGATATCAGGACTCCGCTTACATCAATAAACGGCTTTGTAACGGCTATGCTGGACGGCACGATCCCTCCTGAGAAGCAGCCTCATTACCTGGAACTTATCAAGCAGCAGACTGACAGGATCAGGACGCTGGTAACACAGATGACAGAGGCATCATCGCTCTCTCATCCGGATCCCGAGATGATGGAGGAATTCAATATCAATGACATG
>JAFWFV010000024.1 GCA_017515465.1 Clostridiales bacterium | reverse complement strand
ACAAAGTACATAGATTATTACAACAACAAACGAATTCAGGCAAAAACAGAATGGTTGCCTCCTGCTCTTTACAGGGAAGCAACCATCTGTTAAAACTTAATCAATTATTTATGTGTCCAGGATTCTGGGTACATATCAGAAGCAGCCGTTTATTATTAATTCGTATTATCAGTCAACCATCAGACCTGAGGGCACTTAGCCAAAGATGCTGCGATCTCCTCATCTGTAGGCAGATAGTTCTCCATTGTGCCGTCGTTGTAGTTCTTATAAGCAACGAGGTCGAAGTACCCTGTTCCAGTAAGACCAAAGAGGATGTTCTTCTCCTCACCTGTCTCCTTGCACTTCATTGCCTCATCGATTGCAACCTTGATGGCGTGTGAGGACTCAGGTGCGGGCAGGATGCCTTCTGTACGTGCAAACTTGGTAGCTGCCTCAAATACTTCAGTCTGCTTAGCTGTTGTAGCCTCGAGGTAGCCGTCATCATAGAGCTGAGAGATAACTGTGCTCATGCCGTGATATCTCAGACCGCCTGCATGGTTGGGAGCAGGGATATAACCGCTGCCCAATGTGTACATCTTTGCCAGAGGAGTAACCTTGCCTGTATCACAGAAATCGTAGATGTACTTGCCTCTGGTAAGTGAAGGACATGATGCAGGCTCAACAGCGATGATCCTGTAGTTCTCCTCACCTCTGAGCATCTGGCCTGCGAAAGGCGCGATGAGACCGCCGAGGTTGGATCCGCCGCCGGCACATCCGATGATGATGTCAGGCTTGATGCCGTACTTGTCGAGTGCTGCCTTTGCCTCCAGACCGATGACAGACTGATGCAGGAGTACCTGAGACAGTACTGAACCGAGAACATATCTGTATCCGGGATTCTTAACAGCTGTCTCAACAGCCTCTGAGATGGCACAGCCCAATGAACCTGTTGTTCCTGGGAACTCCTCATTGATCTTGCGTCCGATGTCAGTTTCCATTGAAGGAGATGGCGTGATGGAAGCTCCGTATGTCCTCATAACCTCTCTTCTGAAAGGCTTCTGCTCATAGGAAACCTTGACCATGAATACCTTGCAGTCGATGCCGAAGTAAGCGCATGCCATTGAAAGAGCTGTTCCCCACTGACCTGCACCGGTCTCTGTGGTAACGCCCTTGAGGCCCTGCTGCTTTGCATAATATGCCTGGGCGATAGCTGAATTGAGCTTGTGGCTGCCGGATGTGTTGTTGCCTTCGAACTTGTAATAGATGTGTGCAGGTGTACCGAGGGCTTTCTCGAGACAGTATGCACGAACAACGGGTGAAGGCCTGTACATCTTGTAGAAGCTCTGGATCTCAGCAGGGATATCGAAATAAGGTGTCGTGTCATCCAGTTCCTGCTTTGCGAGTTCAGTACAGAAGATGGGTTCTAATTCCTCGAGCTTGAGAGGTTCATGAGTACCGGGATTGAGAAGCGGTGCCGGCTTGTTCTTCATGTCAGCCCTGACGTTATACCACTTATCGGGTATCTCATTTTCCTTCAAATAGATCTTGTACGGTATATCCTGTGACATCCTGATGCCCTCCTAAAAAATATCTAACAAAAATTATATCTGATTTGCTCAACGGACACAATATTCCGTTACCGGGTCTCCCTGCCTGCCGGATGATGTCATCACCCTGATTATGTCATCCTTTAACGTGATCCTGTCCCTGTTGGCTCCGGATGCGATCACGATCTGATAACACTTTCCGTCAACAGCCACGTATTCATTGTCAAAAGTGACATAATGCTCCATGCCGTCAGATGTTACGAGCATGCTGAGCTGATCATTCATATCTGCAGGTGTATCGAGGAGCAGGAAATCATAACTGCTCATCAGTTCAGAAAGTATGCCGATACCTTTGTTGTCATCCAGCGTATAGCTCTTGCCTTCATAGCTGCACAAAACGGCTGATACCACCGCATGGCCGGCAGGTCCAAGTGTCCTGTAGTCCTGTTGGCTGATACCTGCAGCTGTTACAGTCTCCACGATCTCATCGGCCTGTTCGTCCTCATATGGATAATATCCGGCGGCGCCGTCCACTTCGGTTCCAGCGAATTCGTATGCTGCCACGGTGGTTTCTCCATACTGGACATCGGAATTGAGTTTTACATTTTCTTCTGCCTTTGCAGCTTTGTTTGTGGCAAACCCGTTCCTCAGGAGGATACCGCCGACAGCGATCACGATCCCGCAGCAGGCAACGAGCCCGATGATACCCGAGATCCTGGCTTTATTAATAGGAGATACCCGCGCACCGGATCTCTTTATGTCCATACCGTCAATGTTCTTAAGGATCCTGTCCCGCATATCTTCATTGACTTTGACATTATCCATTATCTCTTTATATTTATTATCCAAAGTCATAATTCTCCTTAAGTATGTCCTTAAGCTTATCCCTGCCACGCTTCAGCTGGGATCTGACTGTAGATTCTCTGCGCTTCAGAACTTGTGCTATCTGAGCAGTAGTAAGGTCTTCTTCGTAAAAAAGGTGGATCACTTCCCTGTAGTCATCAGGCAGATTCTTTACAGCTTCCCAAATAAATGACAGGTCTTCCTTTTTCTCTGCGACTAATTCCTCATTCAATTCATCCGCACGCCTGATGTTATTGGATTTGATCTTGTTCTTGGAATGATTGGCGGTTACGGTAAACAGCCAGGACTTTTCATGTCTCTCATTCTCGAACACCGGTGCGGTCTTCATGTATGATATAAGCGTTTCCTGAAGGATATCCTCTGCGTCTTCCATATTATGGACATAGGAGTAAGCAAATCTGAGGATCTGGTTACCATATGTATCCATCAGCCTGGCAGCAGTAAGGGATATGTCTTCACTTATGGATGTGGTTGAAGCACCGGCCTGACCGATAAACAGCATACCGATCAATTCCGACAAAAATGAACGTCTATAGCCTAATGTCAACCCTGCGCTTATCATCAATACATTATCGAATTAGAGATAATGATCGAAGAGATCATCTCCTGTGCTTCTCCAGTCTCAAAGTTTTCAAATGATACCGAATATGAGGCAGTGTCATCGCCCCAGATCGCCAGTGCGATCTCAGTATCGGAATTGGACTTGCATGTTACCATCACATCGTTGCTCTTGATCTCATAAACATTGGTATAAGGGTTATTATCACCGCTGATGTCCTCAAAAGGACCTATCTTTGTCCTTACCCTTACTTCCCTGCCGTCAAAGTCAAAGATGATCTCCAGCATCTCGTTTTCCAGCGCACGGTAATTAGTTACATTGCTGCTGTACTCAGCTGGAATGATAAAGTCAGTTCCTGCGCATGAATTTGCCTGATCGAGATCAGCCAGATCTTTCCAGGGATTTGGAATGTTCATTTCAGTCTCCTCCGCAGTTGTTTCCTCTGCCTCTTTTTCCGTCTGGGAAGCAGCCTGCTGCTCTCCTGCGCCGTCTTTGCATGCTACTGCTGTCATTGCAACAGCGATACCTACAAGTAAGATCAATATCTTTTTCATAATGTTCACCTCCGTGATGTTCTATCAACATTAATACAATCCTGACAGGAACTATGTTGCATATCTGTCAGAAATCCCAGGAATTAATATATCTCTCCTGCTCGGGTGTAAGAATGTCGATATTGACTCCCTTTGTTTCGAGAAGGATCTCTGCGACCCTGTTGTCGATGACTTCGGGAGTCTGATAAACATCGATGGCCAGTTTTGTCTTTTGAGAAACTATATATCTGGCAGACTGAGCCTGAAGTGCAAAGCTCATGTCCATGATCTCGACGGGGTGTCCGTCTCCGGATGCCAGATTAACGAGTCTTCCCTCTGCCAGGATGCAGACTGTATTACCATTAGGAAGTTCATATCCGATAGTGTTCTTACGGAGTTCTTTATGGGATACGGAGATCTTCTCCAGCTCCTTTATGTTGACCTCACAGTCAAAATGACCTGCATTGCAGCAGATAGCTCCGTCCTTCATCTGTAAAAAATGTCTCTCAACGATAACATCCTTGCATCCGGTTACCGTGACAAAGATATCACCTATGGGTGCTGCCTCATCCATTGTCATGACGGTATATCCCTCCATCATGGCTTCACATGCCTTGACGGGATCGATCTCGGTAACTACGACCTTTGCGCCGAGACCCTTGGCTCTCATGGCAACACCCTTGCCGCACATTCCGAAACCGGCAACAACAACAGTCTTGCCTGCAACGATGAGATTGGTAGTAGCCATGATCGCTGTCCATACTGATTGGCCCGTACCGAACCTGTTGTCAAAGAGATGCTTGCATCTGGCATCATTTACTGCGATAACAGGATAACTGAGCTTGCCCTCTTTCTTGAGGATCTCCAGACGGTGAACGCCTGTTGTAGTCTCTTCGCAGCCGCCCAGGATGTTGGGAACGAGGTGCTTCATGTCGGAATGAAGGAGCATGCAGAAATCACCGCCGTCATCTATTACGATGTCAGGTCCGAAATCCAGAGCCATCTTAAGATGTTTGATATAATCTTCGTCGTTATCTCCATGGATCGTATAAACGTGTATTCCCATCTCTGCCAGGGCTGCGGCAACGTCATCCTGGGTTGAAAGCGGGTTACAGCCTGTAAGTGCCACTTCTGCACCGCCTCTGGAAAGTGCTCTGGCAAGACATGCCGTCTTGGCCTCAACATGTACAGATACGGAGATCTTCATACCGGCAAAGGGCTGTTCTTCGATCAGTTCTTTCTCGATCTGTCTCAGAACGGGCATATTTCGGTAAGCCCATTCGATCTTTTCGTGGCCATAAGGTGCCAGTGATATATCCTTTATCTCATACTGCGGAACACTCATCTATCAGACCTCCGTTACATGATCGCTACAAAGTCCCTGATGAGAGCACAGCTCTCCTCAGATACCTTGCCTGCGTTAATTATTACTTCTTCAGATGTAAGCTTGTGGGGTGACAGGCCTGCTGCCAGATTGGAAATGCATGATATGGCGGCGACCCTCATTCCGCAGTGTGATGCGGTTATAGCCTCCGGGACAGTACTCATGCCTACTGCACCTGCGCCCATTGCCTTAAGCGCCCTGATCTCAGCAGGAGTCTCATACTGGGGGCCCTTACAGAAGACATATGTTCCTCTGCTCATCTCTATTCCGAGATTATCGGCACACTGCTGGATCTTGTCTATATATTCCCTGTCATAGACTTCAGTCTGATCGGGGAACCTGACACCGAACTCATCCAGATTAGGGCCTCTCAGAGGGCTGTCAACAAGGAAAGAGATGTGATCTTCTATTATCATCAGGGATGCAGGCTTCATGCCTTCCTTGATGCCGCCTGCTGCGTTGGTCAGGATCAGGGACTTTACTCCCAGCCTGGCCATGACCCTGATGTAGAAGACTACATCAACATATTCATAACCTTCATAATAGTGGAACCTGCCGGACATCATGAAGACCTTTTTGCCACTGAGGACGCCATATATCAGCTTACCTTTGTGTCCGGGGGCTGTTGACAGAGGAAATCCGGGAATATCAGTGTAATCAACTGTTACAACATCCTCACAGATATCAGCCAGAGGGCCGAGACCTGATCCCAGGACTATGCATATCTCAGCAGTATCGGGAACCCTGGTCCTGATGAAGTCAGCTGCGATGTCTATCTTGCGGATGTATGCTTCCTTGTCAACGATCATATGTCAGGCGTTCCTTCCACAGCAGTTCTTGTACTTCTTGCCGCTTCCGCAGGGGCAGGGATCATTACGTCCTACTCTACCTGCTGCTCTCCTGATGGGCTGGGCGGGAGCACTGTTGTTGGCAGCGCCTTCAACCTGCTTTGCCTGCATGGGAGCCTGATCTGGGCGTCTTGCCTCCTTGACCTCAGCTACGGCAGACTTTGCCTCCACCTTCTTCTCGGGAGAGAAGTTGGCCTTCATGAGCATCTGAACTGCGTCGTTCTGGATGGCTTCGTTCATCTCGTCGAACATCTCTGTTCCTTCGTGCTTATACTCAACAACGGGATCGTGCTGACCTACGGAACGCATCCTGATGGCCTGTGACAGCTGATCCATTGCATCGATGTGATCCATCCACTTAAGGTCAACAGTCCTCAGGAGGATAGCTCTCTCAGCTTCACGGAATACCTCAGATGTTACACTGTTCTCCTTGGCTTCGAGGACTTCCTTTGCCTGGGCAACGATTGTATCCAGGAGATCATCGTAATCAGGGAGCTCCTTGGACTCATCCTTGATGTCGGCTATTACGGGAAGATCACCGAATTCCTCGGCCAGCTTCATACCGAGTGTATATCTCTCGGAGTTGGTGATGACGCCGTCAAGTGAGAAGGATGCGAGGATCCTGTTGGCTACGACCTCGAGCATCTTGAGGAAGATCTCGTGGCAGTCCTCACCGTCTATGATCTGCCTTCTCTGCTTATATGTGATGGTTCTCTGGACGTTATTAACGTCGTCGTATTCGAGGACGTTCTTACGTGCACCGAAGTGCATTGCTTCCAGCTTCTTCTGAGCGGAGTCGATCATCTTGCCCAGAGTCTTGACCTGGATCTCGTCAACGCCCCAGCTCTCAGCCAGGTTGGTGATCCTGTCACCGCCGAAGATCCTCAGGAGATCATCTTCGAGAGAGAGGAAGAACTTGGATCTTCCGGGGTCTCCCTGACGTCCTGCACGACCCTTGAGCTGATTATCGATCCTTCGGGATTCATGTCTCTCTGTACCTACGATAAAGAGACCGCCAAGCTTTCTGACTTCTTCTGCCTCAGGTTCGATCTCTGCCTTGAACTTTGCCTCCAGCTCGGAGAACTTTGCTCTGGCGTCGAGAACGAGCTGATCGTCAGTCTCGTTATGTGCAGTTGATGCCTCGATCATCTCATCCTCATATCCGAGACGCTTCATCTCCTGCTTTGCCATGAACTCGGCATTTCCGCCGAGGAGGATATCGGTACCACGGCCTGCCATGTTGGTTGCGATGGTAACTGCACCCTTACGGCCTGCCTGGGCAACGATCTCAGCCTCTCTCATATGGTTCTTGGCGTTGAGCACGTTATGCTTGATGCCATACTTTGTAAATGCACGGCTCAGGAACTCGGACTTGTCAACGTTTACGGTACCAACAAGTACGGGCTGACCCTTATCGTTAGCTTCCTTAACAGCCTTCAGGACTGCAGAATACTTTGTCTTTTCTGTCTTATAAACGGAGTCGATCTCATCGATCCTCTGAACGGGCTTGTTGGTAGGGATCTGGATAACATCCAGCTCATAGATCTGCCTGAACTCTGCTTCCTCTGTATAAGCAGTACCTGTCATACCTGACAGCTTCTGGTAGAGTCTGAAGAAATTCTGGAATGTGATGGTTGCCAGAGTCCTGTTCTCGCTTGCAACCTTAACGCCTTCCTTGGCCTCGATAGCCTGGTGGAGACCGTCGCTGTAGCGTCTGCCGGGCATCAGACGGCCTGTGAAGTCGTCTACGATGATGACCTCGCCATCCTGAACGATGTACTTCTGATCTCTCTTGAAGTTGCCGTGAGCCTTAAGAGCGTTGTTGATGTAGTGCTGATACTGGAAATTGTCAGGATCTGAGAGGTTCTCGATGTTGAAGAACTTCTCTGCCTTGGCAATACCGTTTGCAGTAAGGACGGAAGTATTGGCCTTCTCATCCGTTACGTAATCGGCATCGCCTACGATCTCATCCATATCAACCTTGTCATCAGTCTCGGTAACGATGAACTGCTTAAGTGTCCTGACGAACCTGTCAGCATCCTGGTAGAGTGAAGATGACTCAGCGCCTCTGCCGGAAATGATGAGAGGTGTCCTGGCCTCATCGATGAGGATACTGTCCACCTCGTCGACGATCGCATAATAGTGATCTCTCTGAACGATCTGTTCCTTTCTTACTACCATGTTGTCCCTGAGGTAGTCGAAACCGAACTCGTTATTTGTTCCATATACGATGTCACGGGAATACATGTCCTTGCGGTCCTTGCCGGGGATATCGTGGATGATGAGACCTACTGTCATTCCGAGGAACTTATAGACCTTACCCATCCACTCGCTGTCACGTCTGGCCAGGTAGTCGTTTACAGTAACAACATGAACGCCTCTGCCAGTAAGGGCATTGAGGTATACGGGCATGGTAGCTACCAGGGTCTTACCTTCACCGGTCTTCATCTCGGCGATCCTGCCCTGATGGAGAACGATGCCGCCAATAACCTGGACCTTGTAAGGCTTCATGCCGAGAACACGCCAGGATGCCTCCCTTACTGTTGCAAAAGCTTCGGGAAGGATATTGTCCAGAGTCTCGCCGTCAGCCAGTCTCTGCTTAAATACATCAGTCTTGCCTCTGAGTTCCTCGTCAGTAAGCTTGGAATATTCCTCCTCGAGACCCATTACCTTGTCAACAAGGGGCATGATCCTCTTGATCTCTCTGGTACTGTGTGTTCCGAAAATGCTGCTCAATGCCATCTGTTCACCTCATCAATGATTATTGTTTCTATTCTTAAGTCTGTTCAGAGCTGTGCGGTATCCGCCGTCCTCTCTGACATAACAGTTCTTAACACGTGATATGGTAGTCGAACTGACCGTGCTCCTGCCGTCGCCGGAGGAAGGAGTCAGCTCCTTGATGATCTCCTCATAACTGAGGCCCTGGTCGATCCTGAGAACGATCTGCCATCTGTGGAGCATGGATCTGAGCTCATTGACGGAACACAGATCTGCAAAGAACTTGTGGAGTTCCTCAGGATCGTTCATCGTTAGGATGGCCTCATAGAGATTATTGAGGTCCTCCCTGTCTTCTGCGCTCAGCTTATCCATGAATTCAGCAGTATTGCTGATCTTGTTCATCTTATCAGGAGTCATATGCTATTACAGTAATTCCAGGAACCAGTCAACCAACATGTCAACATATCCGAGGAGGAACAATGCAACTACAGCAGTAACGATCAGTATTGCCATCATGCAGTAAACGCATCTGGCAAAGAACAGATCCTTCTTAGCTTTCCTCAGGATATCGCCCAGGCTCATGTCCATGGTCCTGGATGATCCGAAGCCGGATGCTGCGATCTTAGGGCTTCTTACAGAATTGGTTGATTTCACTGACAGACCTCCTGTTATACGATCCTAAATATAATAACGCAACATCGCGTTTAATACAAATAATTATATTATTATATATTATTGCTGATATCTCATTGATGTACCGTATTCCACTATCCTCATGTCAACATTATTGGCATCTGCATATGACCTGAGCATGGTAAGCGTCCCCCGGGAACTGTCATCAGAATTCGAAGGGATGACGACTGTCAATGTTCTGGATCTGATATCGTCTGATCTAACGGTATATCTCTGTCCGGATATTATAACATCAGCACCGTCAAATCCCGCCAGTTCGTCGATCTCTCCCCTGACACGCTTTATGATCGAGGAGTCAGATCCATAAGTAGGCGCTGTGAGGTCTATGCTCAGTGTCGATCTCGCTTCCCCGTTCTCAAAGGAATCTATCACGGGGAAGGTCTTGGGCAGATTGGAACCGTTCTCCTCCCTGAAAAAATCGCCTCTGGTGAAATTATCCTGACTCCATATGTCAGACTCGCTATCCGCCTTGCTGCCGTTCAGTGTAAGGATGGGATCGCCATATAGGGGCACTGCAGTAAAAATATTCCTGTTTATCCTGCCTGCCAGTGTATCGATGTAGTAGTTACATATGACCTCCATCACATGTCTGTCATTATCTATGCTCAGATCCACGTCTATGAATTCAGGCGCATAGAAATCAGAGCCGCCATTACGCTCTATATAGCCGGCACGGATGCTGTCAGCAATATATCCCGCCATGGTTCCCTCCAGGATCAGGTCACCTGCCGTATCTCCCGTAAAGCCATTGATCCCAGCGATAATAGATGCCACTTTGCTGATATTTGCCATGGCATCACCGTCATTGGAATCACCGTCAGGTATGGCATTTACAAGCGTACTGAGGGAATCAGCAGCAATTACTGTCGTAGGAGGTATCAGGCTGATCTGCTCACACGTCTGTTCAAAGGAACGCTGCATGAGGATGTCAGTCCTGTAGAACATGATCACGCTTACCACCCCGCAGATCAGTATCAGCGTCAGACTGAACGATATCGCTGTCTCGAGGGTAATAGAACCTGCCCTGCTATTCGTATAGCTCGTATCTCTTAGTAATGTCATAAGTCGTACCTCTGTATCCGGTAGACAGGACTATGCCTGTATATATCTGTCCGAAATCCCTCTCCAGGATCTTGAGCATCCTGCTGGTCAGTGCCTTGTCAAACTGGCAATAAAGATAGATGAAGAGAAAATCCCTGTATCCCAGATAGATCATCTCGAGCTCATCCTCCTTGAAGAAAGGCACCTTGCCTCCGTCCAGGAGCGTCGAGAAATCATCTACGGTATTGCCGACGCTGATTATCAGAACGATGATCAGCTGCATAACATCAGGCGGTATATCCACCGTTCCTGCCGATATGAGAGCGATGAGAGATGAAAGGAGGATGGATAAAGTCTCATAGATCATAGTTGTCTTGACGCCCGAGTATTCAGCCAGGAAATTCTTGGCGAACAGGAGCTGCAAGACCAGATATGAGACATTTGCAAATCCCAGGCGTCCGTCCAGACCCGTCATCATGTACTCACAGTCCAGATAATTCTCACCGTGGATGTCCTTGAACTTTGTGCCGATGATGGATGTGTCATTATCGTTATCGATGATGCAGTCGAAATTATTGGCGGCATAATGAGCCAGCATCAGATGATCGGCCCTGCCTGCCACCAGATCCGTTGCCCTGCTGATCATGGTCTCCACATTGGAGTATCCCCTGACAAACAAGTCCAGATCCGTAAGATCCAGGCTGATCCCCAGTCCCGTCAGGTCATTCCCGGAATCATCCAGGATGGATCTCAGGCTCTCCAGCTGACCCATGCCCATTTCATACTCCTCATCGCCCATAGACTCTCTCAGTTCCTCCAGCTTGGAAGTAACTTCTCCTGACCCGCTCAGGATATCATCGATATATCCTGAGAACCTGCTGCCAGTTACGGATCTGAGCTTCTTAAGAGCTCCCGTCTTGTCCAGTTCCTTAAGGAGTGATGCCACCTGATCTGCCATGGAATCAATGGCCACAGCTCCGCCCCGGTAGAGATAATAGGACGTGATGGCCTTTCTAAGGGAATCATCATCTAATATCTCCAGGTCATCCACAAAGAGATCATCATCAGGAGGAGTGCCGTTGATGTCCAGTGCCTTACGGAACATAAGATCATCGGCGTTTTCCAGGCTAAAGCCATAGATCCCGTAGGTATCGAATAATGTCCTGTCATAACCTGCCAGGATCGTCTCTGCCTGGCATTTAAGGGCTCTTGATACCTGCATCCTCCTGTCCAGGTCCCATACGAATGCCAGATATGTGCATTCGACCAGGATCACTGCAGACAGTATGATCGCCAGGAACAGAGTAGTAGTACCGTACTTGCTTCTCCTTTTCAACTTAATCATCCTCATCACCTCCTGCCAGATCAGCTACTGTGTGGTAGATGATGCGGTAACAGTCTGAAAAGCCTGTAATATAGGTGCAGAATCTCTCTGGCGAGCAGTCCGATATCTCCACTCCCCCAACTGTCGTAAAAGATGCAATGGAGGAATCCTCCGTCTCAAATCTGATCTCATCCATCCCGTCCCTGCAGTCATCGAGGCTCTCCAGGCTGAGGTCAGCCGGACCCATGATGAGGAATGAGATGAGGAGTATCACTACGGTAAAAACGATAGAAGTCTCAAGTGTTGATCCCATAAAATAACCCCCTGTACGATGTTTTAACTTAATCATACAGGGGGATAACTGTTATAAATCTCCGAAATGGTCCAAAATGGTCCGAAGAGTTACGATTTGGTCCGAAATGATCCGAAAAGGTCCGAAACCATTGTGACTTTCCAGCAATTACCTCAGCTTGGCGCCGCACTTTTCCTCGAGTTTTGAGAGGATCTTGTTGATATCGTCAGAGATATCATTATCAGCCAGTGTCTTGTCAGGTGCTCTGAAAGTGAGTGAGATCGCAACGGCCTTTACATCATCTCCGAGCTTGCTGTCCTCATAAACGTTAAAGAACTCGCATTCCTCGAGATATTTGCCGCCTGTGGACTTTGCGGTCTTGAGGATCTTGGATACACTGACATCCTTGCTTACGACGAGAGACAGGTCTCTCTGGATCGAGGGGAACTTGGGGATGCTGGTATATGTCCTGTCCATCCTGGATGCCTTGATCAGGGGCTCAACCTCGATGTCAAATACGCATGTCCTGGCAGGTGCATCAAATGCTGCAGCAACATCGGGATGGATGATGCCGATAACGCCGCACTTCCTGCCGTTGACGATGATCTGTGCAGTACATCCGGGATGGAATGTGGGATCGTCGTTCAGTGTCTCAAAGGCATATGACTTGATGCCAAGGATCTTGAAGAGTTCCTCAATTGCTGCCCTGGTGTCATAGAACTGCTTTGCATTGTTGTCTGCGATATAACCAGAATAGTTGAAGCCGCAGAGCATCCTTCTCTCTTCAGGCAGGTTGTTGATATCCTCATCGGGAAGATAAACAAACGCAGTCTCAAATACCTTTGCGCTCAGAACTCCCCTGTTATAGTTTCGTGAAGCGATCCTCATCATGGAAGGGATCATTGACGTTCTCATAACAGATGTATCATCTCCGAGAGGATTGGAGATCTTTACCTGACGCCTCAGCGGAGAATCCTCGGGAAGCTTCAGATTGTCAAGCTCTGAGGGAGACTCAAATGAATAAGTGATAGCCTCGAAATAGCCGTTGGAAACGAGCGTATTGCAGATCTTCTCAACGATGTTCTGGGAATATGTCCTGCCGCCTAATGTAGTCTCCTTACCGGAAAGCAGTGAGGGTTCGATGTTGTTGTATCCGTAGAACCTGGCAACTTCCTCGGCGATGTCAGCCTCTGATTCCAGATCGGGACGGAAAGTGGGAGGAACTATTACCTCAGAACCATTCTCATCTGCAAAAGTACACTCCAGCTGGGAGAGGATGTCCTTCATGAAGGCTTCCTCGATATCTGTTCCCAGGAAAGCGTTGATCTTGGCAGGTCTGAAAGGAATGTGCTTCATCACTCTCTTCGTGGGGTAGTTATCCACAACGCCCTTGGAAACCTTGCCGCATCCCAGCATCTCAACCAGCTGGCATGCCCTGTCCAAAGCCCTCAAAGTATTTTCGGGATCCAGGTTCTTTTCATACCTGGCGGAAGCTTCTGTCCTGAGGCCGTTATTGAGCGCGGTCTTGCGGACGGAAACGGGATTGAACATGGCAGATTCAAAGAGGATCGTCGTGGTCTCGGGAAGGACTTCTGAATTCTCGCCTCCCATAACACCTGCGATGGCGCAAGCCTTTTCCTCGTCTGCGATTACCAGATTGGTGTGATCCAGTGTATGCTCATTTCCGTCAAGTGTTGTGATGACCTCGCCGTCCTTTGCAGTCCTGACGATAATGTGATTGCCGGAAAGATAGTTCAGGTCGAATGCGTGCATGGGCTGACCCATCTCGAGGCAAACATAGTTGGTGATGTCTACGATGTTGTTGATGGGCCTCATACCTGCCTGAGAAAGCCTCTCAGCCATCCATGCGGGTGAAGGACCGATCTTGACATCCTCTACGAGCCTGCCGCAGTAGCGGTAGCACAGATCAGGCTCATTGATATCGATCTTTACCACATCGGGTGTGTTAAGTGATCCCTCCTGCTTGATGACGGGTTCTACGGGCTTAAATGCCTTGCCGAGGGTTACTGCAGCTTCTCTTCCCAGGCCCTCAACGGAGAAGCAGTCAGGCCTGTTGGGTGTGATCTCGAATTCGATCGTGGAATCACCGAGACCCAGGATCTCCTTGATATCAACTCCGAGAGGAGTGTCCTTGGGCATGTTCCACAGACCATACTCGTCTGCTCCCTCATGGCCCTCAGCAGGAACGCCGAGCTCATCTATGGAGCAGCACATACCGAAGCTGTCTACGCCTCTGAGCTTGCCCTTCTTGATGCTGCCTCCGGGAAGCTTTGCGCCTACAACTGCTACGGGACAGATCATGCCCTCATATACGTTAGGAGCTCCGCAGACGATCTGCAGGTCATGGCCCAGATCATCCCTGCCCATGTCAACTGTTACGATATGCAGGTGGTCAGAATCGGGATGATCCTTGACTGATGTGATCCTGCCTGTATAAACATCGGAGATGTCCTCTCCTGATGTGATTATCGTCTCGACCTTGGAACCCGAGATCGTCATGCGGTCTGCCAGTTCCTTAACGTCGACATCGATATCTGTAAAATCTTTTAACCAAATCAAAGGTGCTTTCATATAAACGGTCCTCCAGTATTACTTGAACTGCTTCAGGAATCTAACGTCATTCTCGTAGAGCAAACGGATATCATCGATACCGTACCTGCCCATGGCAGTTCTCTCTACACCGATTCCGAAAGCAAAACCGCTGTACTCTTCCGAATCGATGCCGCAGTTCTCAAGAACCTCGGGATGTACCATACCGGCACCCAGAACCTCGATCCAGCCCTCGCCCTTACATACTCTGCATCCCTTGCCGCCGCAGGACCAGCATGTGAGGTCGACCTCTACGGAAGGCTCAGTAAACGGGAAGTGATGAGGTCTGAGCCTGATCTTGGTATCTTCGCCGAAGAGCTTCTTGGCAAAGAGCTGGAGGGATCCGACGAGATCTCCCATCGTAACGCCCTTATCAACGACCAGACCCTCGATCTGATGGAATACTGGTGAGTGTGTGCTGTCTAATGAATCAGACCTGTAAACCTTACCGGGGCAGATTACCTTGAGAGGCGGCTTCTGCTTTTCCATGGTCCTGATCTGAAGACCGGAAGTCTGAGTCCTGAGGAGGATATTGTCAGTGATGTAGAAAGTATCCTGTGTATCTCTGGAAGGATGTCCCTCGGGTATCCTGAGGAGTTCGAAGTTATACTTGTCGTATTCGACCTCGGGGCCTTCACCGATGCTGTATCCCAGACCGAGGAAGATCTCACAGATCTCATTGATGGCCATGTTCAGAGGGTGTCTGGCACCTGCGCCCTGATAGTTGGAAGGGATCGTAACGTCGATCGCTTCAACCTTGAGCTTGTAGCTCTTCTCCATTTCCTTGATGTCGGCGATCTTGGCGGAGAGGTAGTCCTCCATATGTGTCCTGACATCGTTTGCCACCTTTCCGACCTGCGGCCTCTCCTCTGCGGAAAGCTGTCCCATACCACGCAGGATCTGGGTCAGGCTGCCCTTTTTGCCGAGGAAAGCAACTCTGAGCTGTTCAGCGGCATTGGAATCAGTTACCTTCGCCAGCGCCTGATCGAATTCTTCCTTGAGAGAATTAAGGGATTCCTTCAAATCACTCATATATAGACCTCCAATAAGGTTATTTTCACAAATTAGAAGTTTAGCATATATATTAAATTAAAGAAAGTAGGGATTATACTGCTTTTCAGTACCGATATCAGAGTGAGAGCCGTGTCCCGGATATACTTCAACAGCATCATCCAGCGTTGATAACATCTTAAGTGAAGACATCATCTCTGCGGAACTGCCCGTAGGAAAGTCGGTCCTGCCGCATGAGCCCGAAAAGAGCGTGTCCCCCGTAAAAAGAGCCTTTCGATCACCATCAGATATCATGATACAAACGGATCCTGATGTATGTCCGGGAGTCTTTATTATCTCAACGCCCTCATGATCCAGCGAATAGATGTCTTTGTACGGGAGATCGAACTTGACTTCACCGTTGATGATAGAAGAACAGTTTCCTTCACCACTGGCAAGGAGCTGTCCGTCATCAGGAGACATATATATGCTGCATTTCAGGAGCTCAGACCATTCACGGGCAAATGCGATGTGGTCGTAATGTGCATGGGTTATGAGAACGAAAGCCTGACTGAAGTCAAAAAGATCAGGCACCGCTTTTCTGACCGGATCAGGATCTACGGAAGGATCTATAACGTATAAGATCCCCGCCCTACGGACAACGTACATGTTCGAAGACAAGGGACCCAAAGGGATTATTCTGATATCCATCAGTCTTTTTTCTTCCATGAGCGGTAATCGAGATCACCGCTGTCGATCGCGAGTATGAGCATCTCAGCCGTAGCGATATTCGTGGAATAAGGGATATTGTTGATATCGCATACATCGAGGAGCTCGGAGTTCTTGGATGTGAAGCCCAATCTGCCGTCTCTCAGATAGATGACTGCATCTATCTCGTCGAATTCGGCTCTGGAGGCAAGCTGTTCGGAACCGCTCTCATAATCAACAGACAGGCCGGATATATCAAGATCGACTGAATCTCTCAGCAATTTGGCAGTATTATAGGCTGCTATCAACTGATGTTTGCTGAGCTGGTATTTGTATGCAATACAAAAATTAACGAGCAGTTCAGTCTTACGGTTGTCAGCCATGAGCACTATTTTCATAGGTGCCTCCACATATTTAGTCACAATACTATTATATCAGCAAAAAATAAACATTCAATTTGTGCACTATGTGCAATTATACATTATAAAAATGTATTTCTTACTAATTGTTAAGAAAATATCCTCAGATTATCCGATCTCGTCACCGGTAACCGGAGTTGAAACATAAGTGGGAGATAATGTGTCTATATCCTGGTTAAAGTACGCCGCCAGGAGCTTCTGGGCGATAATAACCGTTGACGAACCCCATTCACCCTTCTCTACAACGAGAGCTATGGCAACCTCGGGATCATCCTTGGGGGCATAGCAGATGAAAAGTCCGTTGGAATACTCTTTACGGATCTCCTCGTAACCTGTCTCGGCTGTACCTGTCTTACATACGATGGGTATCGGGAAATGAGAGAACTGTTCCTGGGCCGTTCCTGACCATCTTCCCGCACCGGAAACAACTGATCTCATGGCGTTCCTGACTGCCTGGATGTTATCGTCTGATATTCCCAGGTCAACAGAATCAGATCCGCCCCTGTAGAGTATGGAACCGTCCGCAGCAACAACATTATCAACAACATAAGGCGTAACGAGCTTGTTTGTTGCGACCGCTGCGCAGTATCTGCAGAGCTGGAGGATGGTAAAGCAGTTATCGAACTGTCCGATGGACGACTGTGCAGTATTAGCCGGGAACCATGTCCTGTCGTATTCGGATTCATGTAGCAGTCTCTTTGTCTCCCGGCTTGCTACAACGCCTGAGATCTCACCCGGGATGTCAATGCCTGTCTTTTTACCCAGACCGAACTTCAGGGCCATCCTGGAGATGTAGTCGATACCTGTATTTACGCCCAGACGCATGAAATAGATGTTGCACGATGTTGCCATGGCACTGTCCAGAGTGAGAGCGCCGTGACCCGTATAAGGAAACTCGAGGCATCTGAATGTCCATCCGCCGATGTCTATAGGGCTCTCGCACCTGAGCCAGCTGTTGCCGGGAGTGATAACGCGCTCCTCCAGAGCTGCCAGGGCCGTGATGGGCTTGAATGTGGAACCGGGCGCATACATGGACATGATGGCTCTGTTCCACAGAGGAAGATCCTGTGAAGTAATATCCTCGTACTCATCGATACCGAGATAATACTTCACCTGTTCCTTGGCCTGAGGGTCGTCGTAATTTGCGAGGATGAAGTCGTTGGGGTCAAAGTTAGGATAAGATCCGATGGCCAGTACCGCACCGCTGTGAACGTTCATCATAACGAAAGCGCCTGAACTGGCGGTCTTATATCCCTTGGGATTTCTCTGCTCTGCAGCCTGAGCCTCTGCAATGTAATCCTTAAGAGCGTTCGTACCTACCTGCTGGAGCC
This sequence comes from Clostridiales bacterium, assembly GCA_017515465.1. Lineage (GTDB taxonomy): Bacteria > Bacillota > Clostridia > Saccharofermentanales > Saccharofermentanaceae > Saccharofermentans. Next base: position 21,199 of record JAFWFV010000024.1, on the reverse strand, counting down.
TCGAATCGATGGTGAGGTTGACCGTTGCACCTGCTGATGCGGGCATGCCGTAATCAGAGGAGAAGAAAGCTCCTTCCACGCCGTCAGGTGTCCATATGTTATAGGCAGATGTTCCGCTGGTCCCGTGGAGGTATCTCTCCATCTGTGACTCAACGCCGGACTTGCCCACATAATCAGTACTGGTGTATCCGAAATCCTGCAGCTGGGCATATGATTCCTGAGAGATCTGGCCTACGTAGCCCAGAACGTGGCATGCGTATAACGCCCATGGAGAATATGTCCTGGCATATTCCTTGCCCGTTACTATCCCCATGTAATGATAGTTCTGTTCGTTGAGCATGGAGATCAGTTCATCGGGACAGTCAGATGCGATCTCAACGGGTGTTCCCTTCTGGAACATCCAGTTATCCTTAAAGATCTGATATCTGAGCCTGATGATCCTGTATGCCTCATCGACGGAATATGAAGTATCGATATCGAACTTACGTCTCAGATAGAGGAAGAATACTTCCGGGTCCGTCTTTACATACCTGTCGGAATAAGTAACAATGATGCCTTCGGCAAAGTCCTCCAGATCGAACAGATTTGAATCCGTCTGCCACAGCTTGATGGCATCCTCATCCTTCAGGTATTCATACTGTGTGGTCTCACCGGGCGTAACCTTTAAATACTCGTCGAGACTGGATACTGTCGTGCAGTTATATTCCTCAAAGAGGTAGCTGAGCTCCAGGAGCTCGCTGTTAAGCTGCTGGTCATCCAGATTTGCGTTTGCTATGTAGATAACGTTATAGGACGTACTGGAAGCCAGGAGTATTCCGTTTCTGTCGTAGATGTCTCCCCTGGGCGCATTGACTGTCATCTGTCTGGGAACGCCCTTGGAAGCTACGGAGATAGTATTCTGGTAGTCGGAGAACTGGAGCTGGGCAGTCATGAAGAATATGATGACACCGAACACGGTAAATATCAGGCCCAGGTCAAAATACCTGTTGGAGAGCACGCCGATAACAGCAGAAAACAGACCGGACCTGTCTTTGTCCGCTCTCTCCCTGTTGGCATCAAATGCGCCAAAATCGCTCTTCTTCAGATCGTCAGCCATTTGCCGCTGTCTCCGTATGTTAATTCTTTACCGCCCTTGCCGCGCTTCTTTGTCCACCTGACGGGGCCTAAGAACCTGAGCAGCAGGAACAGGGGTATTACAGCAACCGCATTGATAAACAGTGCAGGAAGCACTGATCTCAGAAGGATGCTGAGGATGTCAGTATTAGATGCTCCGCCGACGAACAGATTCTGCCAGAGGATGGATATCGCATTTCCCAGGATCTTATAAAGTGCCGAATAGCTCACTACTGCAGCCAGAGCCAGAGGGAAATTACGGTTTGTACGTCCTTCAAAGAACAGTGAGCCGAACACACCGCCCAGCATCATGACTAATATCCCTATGCCGAATGACACGGATACTTCCTGTTCCGACCCGTTTATGACTACAGGTGACAGAACATCTCTGGCCAGGCCAACGATGGCACCTACGGCGATGCCGTCGTAAAAGCCGTAGAGAAAGCCCGTCAGCACTACAAATATCAGCATCAGATCTGCGGGATGCCCGAAAAATGATATCCTTCCCGACAGCAAAACCTGAAGAGAAGGAAGTATCAGGATGTATATGAGATAGACCAGGATCTTGCGCAGAGGGATATTATCAGTCTTCAACGCTCTCTCCTCCATCTTCCGTCACCTCCGGAGCCTCATTGGGAACCAGGATGAACAGATCCTGAAGATCGTACATGTTGGAATAAGGCCTGAGGACAGCAACGATATTCATGGAATTCGAAGTATCCACGGATTCTACTACACCTATGGGGATACCCTCGGGGAACAGACCGCCTTCGCCGGAAGTTACGATCTCGGATCCCACATCGGGTATGTTATTGGAATTGATGCCTGTTATCTTGCACAGACCCTGACGCTTGAGCTCGGAATCTCCGGACAGGATATATGTGGAGCTGTTGACCTCATTGACCTTGCAGCTTACCGCAAAACCCTCATGTGTAACAGGCAGGACATTACTCTCGTAATCGCCGATGCTGATGATCCTGCCTACCAGGTTCATGTTAACGTCAACGATTACATAAGACAGGCCTTCCGCATAGTAAAGGCCAGTATCTTCGCCTGCACCGATCCTGATGGATGAGAACCACTCATCAGCCTCTCTGGAAAGGATGGAAGCGCCATATACCTCGAAATTACTGAATGTATCCCTGATATGGAAAGCATCCTTGAGCTCCTCATATCTGATCGCAGCCTCCTCATTCTGACGGAGCCTGTACTGGAGCATTGCTATCTCGGATTTGAGCTGCCTGTTCTCCTCCCTGATAGCCATGCCGTCAAATACGGCAGAACTGTAATCGTCAAAGGCATCGAAAGCCTTGTTTACCACATTCCTGACAGGTGCGAACAGGTTGCCCATTCCGCCGGAGATCTTGCCGAAATTAACGGGACTGCCGGGCAGAGCACCCAGGATAATGACCGCTGCAAGGATCAATACAGCGACACTTACAATAAACCATCTGGATGTAAGTAACTTGCGCATCGTTTCCTGCCGGAAAAGTCAGATTATCAGACGTTCTTGCCGCAGCACTTCTTGTACTTTTTGCCGGAACCGCAGGGGCAGGGATCGTTACGGCCGATGTTTGTTGCATGAGCGATGTTTGCATCCCTGTACTCTCTGGTGATCTCTGCGATCTGTGCATCGGAGAGGATGGTCTTCCATGCAGGGAGCTTAAAGAGCCACTGTGCCTTTGCATCGCGCATGTTGTAGTAGAGCTTCTCGTAGTCGATATCAAGTGATACTTCTGTATCGTCATCTACAGCCTCGAGGTCCAGATCGTCACCATTCTTAAGTGATGACTTGATACCATCTAGGAAACCAAGGTAGATATCCATCGTATCCTTGTCAAAGCCGAGCTTTCTTGCCATCTCGGAAGCCTTGCCGTTCAGAAGGTCCTTGTTATCAGGATACTGTGAGAGGATGAGCTCATAAGCCTTCTTCTCCATTGCGTAATATGCGTTGATATACTGAACATAGATCTGCTGGTTAACTGCGTTTTCTGATCTGTCCATCCATGTCTTATAGTAACTCATTTGATAATCCTCCGTTATTTGATCAGATCCTGGAAGCAACTGCCTGCAGGAATTCTTCTGTTGTTACGACTTTCTTTTCAGGCAGGTCCAGGAGCAAATTGAGATCGCCCGTGATCGTGCCTGATTCTATTGTATCGAGAGATGCCTTCTCCAGTCTGTTTGCAAAGTCCTCCAGGTCGGAAAGACCGTCGAGCTGGGCGCGCTTTCTGAGAGCTCCCGTCCATGCAAAGAGAGTTGCCATGGGGTTGGTGGAAGTCTTCTCTCCCTTGAGATGTCTGTAGTAATGTCTGGTAACAGTACCGTGGGCAGCCTCATACTCGTAGTTGCCGTCGGGTGATACGAGAACTGATGTCATCATGGCAAGGGATCCGCATGCAGATGCGAGCATGTCGCTCATAACGTCACCGTCATAGTTCTTAAGAGCCCAGACGAAACCACCTTCGGATCTCATTACCCTGGCTACTGCATCATCGATAAGTGTATAGAAATACTCGATGCCTGCTGCCTCGAACTTGTCCTTGTACTCGTTCTCGTAGATCTCTGCAAAGATATCCTTGAAACGGTGATCGTATGTCTTGGAGATAGTATCCTTTGTTGCGAACCAGAGGGACTGCTTAACGTCCAGAGCATAATTGAAGCATGACCTGGCGAAAGCTGAAATGGACTTGTCTGTGTTATACATTCCCTCAACAACGCCTGGCTCAGAGAACTCGAAGATGGTCTGCTTCTCTGTCCTGCCGTCCTTGTATGTGATCAGGAGCTCTGCTCTGGCTGCCTCGTCTACCCTGTACTCTGTGTCTCTGTAGACGTCACCATATGCGTGTCTGGCAATGGTGATGGGCTTCTTCCAGCAGGATACAAAAGGACTGATGCCCTTTACCATGATGGGAGCACGGAATACAGTACCATCCAACATTGCCCTGATGGTTCCGTTGGGGCTCTTCCACATTTCCTTGAGATTGTATTCTGTCATCCTCTGGGCGTTGGGAGTGATGGTTGCGCACTTTACTGCGACACCGAGTTCCTTTGTCCTCAGAGCGGAATCCTTTGTTACCTGGTCGTTTGTCCTGTCCCTGTTTACGAGACCCAGATCAAAATACTCTGTCTTAAGATCAACAAAAGGCAAGATGCAGATATCCTTGATCTGCTGCCAGATGATCCTGGTCATTTCATCGCCATCCATCTCTACGAGTGGCGTCTTCATAGCAATCTTGGCCATTAATTGCATTCCTCCGCAAATATAAATAACTGAATAATTTTAAGACAAGTTAAAAAATCAGTCAATCTAAAATAATATATTAACTAATAGCAGCTTTTACGATAAGGGTCTCCAGGGCTGTCCTGTCATCAGACAGACCGTGGTTGACATCCGAATCCGCCTGGACTGCGGCAAAATACAGCTTGAACAGTTCATCGATCGTGAACCTGGAAGACTGCTTAACGAGCTTGTCAGCATAGAACCTGTTGTATTTATAGTCATTTACGAGGGTCCTTGTGTCCCCAACGTCCTTGGCGATTATCAGTCTCTTGAGATGTGTCAGGAGCGTCGCTTGCAGTTTCTTTGCAGGTTCCTTGCGGATCAGCAGTGAATCCAGCGTCTTAAGCGCAGTATCGCACTTTCCCGAACCGAAGCAGTCTGTTATTGCAAATACCGAAGCGTTCAGGTCAGGTGGACACATCCTGTCCAGATCGTCAAAAGTCAGTTCATCACGGCCTGATCCTGCGCAGTAGAGCTTGAGTTTTTCCAGTTCCGATGAGATCATCCTCATGCGCGACTCGCATCTGCTGACCAGTGACAGGCAGACATCTGAAGCGATCCTGATATTCTGCTTGGCCAGGCTGTTTTTAGCCAGCCCCGCCAGGACATCGTCAGGCAGTATGTTAACTTCGGCGGCTACGCCGTTCTTGAGGATGTATTTTGTTATCCTGCGGTTCTTTTCACATTTCTCAGGACAGAATACAACAACGCAGGAGGACGGGATAGAACTTAATATCCTCTCCTCTTCCTCACCGAACTCATGTCCGTAGATGTAATCACTCCTACAGATTATCACTCTCTTTCTGCTCATCCAGGGCGGCATCTGGATATATCCCTCGAGGCTCTGATAATCATCCCTGGAATCCCTGGCGATGACGTTGAGGTCCATGTCCTCGCTGCCTTCGGTCAGGTAAGCAGCCTTAACGGCCTTAATGCAGTTCTCGATGTAATAATCCTCACTGCCAAAGAGAAGGACTAAACTCAGATCCTTCTCCCCAGACTTAACGAGCTTCATGAAACCATTGCCGTCTATATACTGTGCCGCAGCCATCCTAACCTCTGATCAACCATCGTATCTGTCTACATAAAGGATATTCAAATCCACGTCACCGTCAATACCTGCGATCCTGCCGGTATTATTGACCTGCCACATGAAGTAATCGCCCTCATATGAGGTCTCGCGTGTGTAATGAGCGAGCCACACCGGCTGGCCTGCTGCATCCCATACGGATTCCAGCTTGTTCTTGCTGTTATAGAGCATGCCCTTGTATCCGTAGCTCTCACAGACATCACAGAAAGACCTGAAATAGCCGTTCAGATCCTGCAGATTGATCTTGTACTGCTGGAACCTGCTCCAGGTCTCCATGTCGTATGCGATGGGCAGTTCCAGTGTCTGTCCGTTCAGAGCTTCACAGATTGTGGTTATGTTCTCTATCAGGACTTCCTCACTGGTTACGGGAGTAAAGAAATAAAGTCCAACCTTAAGTCCTGCAGCCTTTGCATTGCGGAGGTTCTGCTCGAACTTGGAATCGAAATTGAATTCGCCCTCATAATAGACTCCTGCCCTGATGATGACGAAGGTGGCACCGGCTCTCTTTACTGCGTTATAGTCAACGTCTCCCTGCCACTTGGAAACGTCTATTCCGAATTCCAGGCCGTCAGCCTGATATCTGGAAACAAATTCATCGAAATCCAGATGTGAAGGTGCCGGCGTAGGCGTGGGAGAAGGAACAAAACCTATGGGTGTAGGCGTCGGAGTAGATGTCTCTCCCTCCACCTTTACCCTGACGGTAATGGGATTGTTGGAAACGTTTCCTGCACTGTCAGTGATGATCATGGCAGTCTCATAAACGCCCGGGGTCGTGGTATCAACTTCCGTTTCCATCGTAAGTCTGGGAGTCCTGTCATAATCGTCTATGTAGCTGATGTATTTATTGGGGTCAAAGACGTCCCCAACGGTAAGTGAAACGGAACTGTTGGAGGATAATACCACAGGCGGGGTTACATCGGTGATATCGTCATATTCTCCCGTAGTCTCAGAGGTCTCGCTCGCTTCAGTCTCTTCTGATGTTTCAGATGAAGATCCGGAAACAGGTTCAGTCTCGGGATCAGTCTCAGACAACGTTGGCTCTTTGTGGAAACATCCTGATAATATCAGTGCTCCTGCAAGTAATAGGGCTGTCAGTCTCTTATATTTCATGATCTATCCTTTGCTCATTAGATTTCCATGTAATAGCATACTAATAAGTCCGGTTAAATTCAAATACGATCGCACCCTCCAGATCGGTCCTTCTCACATCTGAACCAAATTCCTGCAGTTTTGCCAAAGTTTCGCCTGAAGGATGCCCATAACTGTTGTTTATCCCGCAGGAGATGACGGAGATCTCAGGGGATGACTGCTCCAGAAAGCCCATACCTGTGGAGAATCTGCTGCCGTGATGGGCCACCTTCAGGATGTCGCAGTCAACGATCCTGCCCATTTCCATGAGCTCGTCCTCTTTTTCGCAGCTTATATCACCCGTAAACAGCATACTGACATAGGGGGATTCCAGGTAAAAGACGAGAGAATCGTCGTTTTCACCCTGATTCTCACCGTCAGGAGATATGATCCTGATCATGGTCTCATCACCTATGGTATATACATCTCCCGTCCTGCTTACATGGACGTTATCAACATAATGCTGGTCAGAGCTGTCAAAAGTGCATTCTGATGGTGCTATGACCTGTCCTATCCTGCCGCTGTTTTCCAGAAAGGATATCCCTCCGCAGTGATCGCTGTCCCAGTGCGAAACGAAAGCCATGTCAACACTGTAGATTCCGTACCTGTCCAGTACGGAAAGGATCTCCTCCCCTTCGCTATACCTGCCTCCATCGACGAGGATGCTGTATGACGGCGTTAGGAGCAAACATGAATCCCCCTGTCCCACATCAATGAAAACAGCAGTAAGAGGGCCCGGAAACAGGATCTTATAGACTATCACGCCGGCACCTAGTGCTCCTAAAACAAACGACGGAACAAAGACGATCCTCTTTAAGATGCAGTCAGGCATGACTATTACCACCAGAAAGACGCAGATCGCCACAAACACCTCCGTTCCTATATCTGCGCAGCTGAGACTCATGAGATCCAGTGACAATAAACCTCTGAAAACAACAGTCAGGAGCCTCACAGGCAGTGCGATCAGAACAGCAGCATATCCGGAAACAGCCAGTGAGATAACCATTACGGGTATGAACAGAACGCAGATGAGAGATACTATAAAGCCTCCAGCCAGCTGACATGCAAATGACTGCAGTGACAGGTTCATACCATTGATCCCATAGAAAGGCATAAGTCCGATATGTGCGGCAATGGGATAGGAGATGATATCAGGAATTCCTCTCATCCTGGGAACGAACAGTGTCATGCCTGTTACGGCTGCGATGCTCATTATAAAACCCGACGACATAAGCCCGAAGGGATCCGCCACCGCCATAACTGATATGGCAAGTCCCATTCCCGACAGTTTATCCCTGGAATACAACGCACATATGCTCATTATCAGTGCCCTGGACACTGAATCGCCGAATCCCGTCAGGAATCCGAAAACGATAAAGAGAATGCACATTATCACCCTGTCCCTGTTCTTTGTGTCACGTGAATTGAACACAAACGCCAGGATGGCGGTAAAGCCCGAGAAATGGGTCCCCGAAACAGCAATTAAATGGGAACATCCCGACACACTGAACAGGCTCCTGATCTCAGGTGACAGATAGGACGTATCACCCATGCATATTGCAGCAACAAGGGACCTCTCCTCCTCATCCATTTCTGATGTAATGTGGCTGAATATATAAGATCTGACATTAAATATAAGTTCGTTAAGTCCTGAGATCAGTGGCAGATCACTGATAAGTCTTATATCTTCCGCTTTAAAAACATATTTGATCCCTCTGCGTCTGAGATACCCTGAAAGGTTGAAATCACCGGGATTTGTGGGGCTTTCCGGGCAGCTTAACATACCTTTGACTTCTATCACAGCTCCCGGATGGCAGGCATTATCGAAATTATCGGAATACATGACTGCCCCAACCCCGTCTGAGGTCCTGAAATATACTGCGGATGACCCGTCCAGATCCCTCTTTACCGATATGATCCGTACCTGCTCAGATATCTCTCCCGAGTAATCATCGATATCTGCAGAAACAATCCTGAAAACAGTAAAACACGATACCAGACACAGGATACATGTTAATGCCGCAAATACAGCATATCTGACACGCCTCCTGAACAGCAGGAAAGAAACTACACCGAGCAAAATAAGCAGCAGGAGAACGGGATATATCATTCCCGTAAGATATGTCAGATACACGCCCAGCATCAGCACACCTGCAGCGAATACAGCAGGCCTGGCCATCAATCTGTCAGATATTACTTTTGCCCGTGTATCCATGATTACAGATTAACAGCAAAATGGCTCAAAAAAGGTCCGAAAAGGTCCGAAATGATAACAATTTGTCGATTTGAAATAATAAAGAGCAATAATATAATATCGGCTATGGATATCAATTACAGAAAGACAAGATTTCTGAAGGTAGCAGCCACCATAGAACAGTGCCCCAAGAGCGATCTTCCCGAGATCGTCCTTTCAGGCAGATCAAATGTGGGCAAATCCTCACTGATGAACGACATCGCAGATAACAAGAAACTGGCCAGGACGTCTGCAAACCCCGGAAAGACCAGGGAGGTCGTATATTTCGAGACCGACGGTAAGATACTCTTTGCAGATCTGCCCGGATATGGCTATGCAAAGGCATCCAAGGAGGTCAAGGAGCGTTTTTCCAAGCTCTGCGATGACTATTTCAGGAGCGGCAGAAAGATCAGTCTGGTCCTGAATCTCCTGGATATCAGGCACGATCCGTCAGAACACGACAGATCCATGATCGAATTCCTCAATAATTCGGGTATCCCCTACTTTGTGGTTTTCACGAAATGCGACAAGCTATCCAGGATGCAGGTTGGCAACAGGCTCCGTGAAATGGCCAGAGTCCTTGATTTTGCTGAGGATGCCTGTGTTTTTGCTATTTCTTCCGAAAAGAAGGCCGGGATCACCGAATTGACGGATGCAATTACCGACTTTGTTTTGTAAACAAAATTGTTTTTGAACTGAGCCGTTCTTTTCGTACAAATTCACATTGAATTAAGATTTATTTTAGTTGATACTTATATTATTAAATCTTCGGGGTGAGTTATGTCTTCGGAATCTTATAGAGGAATCAAGCTGGAACCGATGGGTCCCATTGGGATCATAGGACACACTGCGAACAGAGATTTTGTAGAACGTGTCAGCAAGGTCCTTTCCGAAAAGAGACTTAAGCGAGTAGAGAATAACGCTTCCCCCTACACCAACAGACCCGGTTATTACAGGAATAATTACATTATAGATACCAGCCTCATAAGGTTTCAGACCGGCGAGGGTAAGCTTTCCATGGGCGAATCAGTCAGAGGTCATGATGTATTCATCATAACTGACTGCGTATCCCCTAATATCAGGATCAGACTGGCAGACGGCGAACACATCATGTCTCCCGATGACCATTACAGGGATCTGCTCAGGATCGTATCCACATGCGTCGGCAAGGCCAGGAGGATCAATGTCATCATGCCTTTCGTATATGAGGGCAGAACTGAGACAAAGCAGAACCTCAGGTCCTCCCTCGACTGTTCAGCCATGCTCAGACAGCTCTATGATCTCGGCGTGGCTAATTTTATCTGCTTTGACCCCCATGACGGCAGGATCCAGAACGCAGTACCTCTCATGGGCATCGAGATGCCAAGATCACAGTATAAGCTGACTACCACACTCCTCAGCTATTTCGGCTCCATCAAGATCGACAAGGAGAGCACAGTAGTCGTCAGTCCCGATGAGATGGGCGTATCCAGGGCGATCTTCTATTCATCTGCCCTTTCTCTGCCCCTCGGCATCTTCTACAGGGACAGGGATTATTCCGTCAAGATCGACGGCGAACACCCCATCAAGAATTACAGGTTCCTCGGTGACAGCATCGAGGGCAAGGATATCATCCTCATAGATGACATGATCAATTCCGGCAGCACCATGCTGAGGACAGCATCCAAGCTGAAATCCATGGGTGCCAAGGACATATACTGCATCTCCCCATTCGGTCTCTTCACCGACGGACTCAGGAGATTTGACGAGGCATACGCCGAGGGCACCATCAAGGCCGTCGTCTGCACTAACCTGATCTACAGGAGCGAGGACGTTCTGAACCGTGAATGGTATCTGGATGCGGATATGGTCCCCTATGTTGCCAGGATCATCGACGGACTTAACGTTGACGAATCCATTTATGACCTGATCAATTCAACCTCCAGACTCTCTGAATTCGCAAAGCAGATGAGGCTCGGAGAGATATTTGATGAATTTAACGAATGATAACAAATAGAAAGGCTGGTATTAAACATGACCGCAGCATCTGATGAAAAAGCTTATTCCCGTTACAATCAATACGGTGAGAACCCCATGGACCCGGTAGGTCCCATTGGCCTCATCGCACTTAAGGGAAGCGTTGATTTCACGGAGAAAGTTAATTTCTATCTTAACAAGAGACGTTCTGAATACCAGGAAGAGGAATTCGTTTCCAGATATCCCGGTTTCTACAGAGAGGATTACAGGATCGCTGTAGACAACACACGATTCTCCTCCGGTGAGGGCAAGGCAGTCATCAAGAACACTGTAAGAGGCCATGACCTGTACATCGTCAGCGACGTTATGAACTGCTCCTGCACATACAAGATGTACGGCCAGGACAACAGGATGAGCCCTGATGATCATTATCAGGATCTCAAGCGTGTCATCCTCGCCTGCTCAGGCAAGTCCAGAAGGATCAACGTCATCATGCCTTTCCTCTATGAGAGCCGTCAGCACAAGAGAAATTCCAGAGAATCCCTGGACTGCGCTTTTGCTCTCGAAGAGCTCTACAACCTGGGTGTCAACAACATCATCACTTTCGATGCACATGACGAGAGAGTTGCAAACGCCATTCCTCTGTCCGGCTTCGAGAGCCTCAACCCCACATATCAGATCATCAAGGAAATGTACCGTCAGATCCCCGATTTGAGCTTTACACACGGCAAGTTCATGGTAGTATCCCCGGACGAGGGCGGTATCCCCAGAGCAATGTATTTCGCATCCATCCTCGGTGTTCCTCTCGGAACATTCTACAAGAGGAGAGACTATACGACCGTAGTTAACGGCAGAAACCCCATCATCGCTCACGAATTCCTCGGTGATTCAGTTGAGGGCATGGATATCCTCATCGTAGATGACATGATCTCATCCGGTGATTCAATGCTCGACATCGCCAGAGCCATGAAGGACAGGGGCGCGAGAAACGTTTACTGCGCCGTAACATTCGGTCTCTTCACAGAGGGTATCGACAGGTTCGACAAGGCATATTCCGAGGGCATCATCAGCAAGGTATTTGCTACCAACCTCATCTACAGGAGACCTGAGCTCCTCAAGGCTCCCTGGTTCGCAGATGTCAACATGGCAAAGTTCGTTGCACTCCTCATCGATGCCATCAACCACGATGCTTCACTGTCCAATCTCATCAATCCTACGGAAAAGATCCAGAAGCTCCTCAGGGAGAAAGAAAATCTGAACTGATATGGCACCACAGAGGAAAACAGCTACATCAAAGAACAATCCAAAGAGCAAGACTTCTTCATCCAGGAAGAAGTCTTCTTCTAATTCCTCAAAGCAGAAAAAGGAAGATATCGTAGAGGTAGGCTTCGGCGATTACTGGCACGCATTTACGAAGACAAAGGTATTTGTCCCCATAATGACTGTCGTGATCTCAGTTCTGCTCGTTGGCCTGGACCTCCTGATCTCATGGAACGATTTCAGCAGATTCTTTCTGTTCCTCGGTATCGAGATAATCGCTGCTGCCGTAGTCTGGCTCATCATGACCATCTATTCTTTCGGTTCAGAGAAGAAGAACTCTGACGAAGAGGTATAAGCCGTGGCGATCGACGGTATAACACTGCAGCTCCTGACAGACGAACTCTCTGAAGCTGTTACGGGAAGCAGGATAGACAAGGTATTCCAGCCCGATAAACACACGGTCATCCTTCATCTGAGAGGGTATTCGGGCATCAAGAAGCTCCTCATATCCATCCTCCCTACCGATCCTCACATCATCCTGACAGATACAGTCCGCGACAATCCACAGATGCCGCCGTCTTTCTGCATGTTCCTGAGAAAGCATATATCAGGAGCCCGGATCCTGGAGGTCAAAAATCCCGGCTATGAGAGACTAATAGAATTCGTCCTGAGCAATACTGACGAACTGCACGATAACAAGACATTCAGGCTGATCGTGGAGCTCATGGGCAGGTTCGCCAACATAATCCTCGTTAACGAAAAGAACGTGATACTGGATTCTGCGATCCACGTCGATTTTTCGGTCAGCCGCGTCCGCGAGGTAATGCCTGCCAGGATCTACGATTATCCCCAGACCCAGAACAAGCTCCTGCCTGACGAATGCATGGCACTCATGGACGAAGGCAGGTTCCCAATATTAGATGAAGAGATCAACAGGCCCGTAAACAAGGCCCTCTTAAACTCCATCAAGGGCATGTCCCCCGTCCTGGCAAGGTCCTTATGCCTCAACAGCAACATCGATGAACGCTTCAGCATCAAGGACACTTCTGAAGAACAGAGATCAGATCTCATGAAGAACTGCAGGGATTTCTTTGGATCTGTGATCAGCAGGAACTACAAGGCATACCTCTATCTGGACGATAACAGGGATGCAACTGAATTCTGCATAGTGAGATATCCGGGATATCCTGAAGTAAAGGAATTCCCGTCGATCTCAGAATGTCTGGAACAGTTCTACGACCTGAAGGAAAAGAACATCAATCTCGACATTAGAAGGCATAGGCTCCTCCAGATAGTCGGAAGTGCCCTGACCCGCATGATCCGTAAGTACGAGATCCACAAGCACGACTACGACGAAGCCGTAAACAGCGACAAGTACAAATTATGGGGTGATCTGCTCCTCAGTTACGGCTACATGGTAAAGCCCAAGGATACTTCTCTCACATGCCTGAACTACATGGAAGATCCCCAGACAGATATTACCATCCCCCTGGACCCCTCTCTGTCCGCATCATCCAATGCCCAGGCCTACTACAAGCTCTACCGCAAGGCCAAGCGCAGGATGGAAGTAACAGGCGAATATATTAAAGAAGACGAACTGGCAATAAACTATCTGAGATCTCTTAAAAATGCGGTCATATCTGCCTCAGACATCGAAGACATCGCCGCCTGCGAAGAGGAAGTAGATTCAGAGATCGTCGCCTCCGGCATCAGAAAGAAGGAAAAGGCTGTTCAGTCCGGTGATCCCAACAAGATGGTTGGCAGGGCAAAATCAGGAAAAGCCTCATCGAGGGCGCTGAGGAACGCCGCAAAGATCGCCGCTGCCAAAAAGAACGGAAGCCAAAAGAGCAAGGATAAGCACCAGAGTGAAATGTCACTGACCTATAGAAAGTTCAGGACATCTGACGGCTACGAGATCCTCTGCGGCAGGAATAATATCCAGAACGACAAACTGACATTTGAGATCGCAGACAAGGATGACTGGTGGTTCCATATAAAGGATCTGCCCGGAACACATGTCATATTGAGATCCAGACCGGGAGAGGAATTCCCTTCCGATACAGCGGTAACGGAAGCTGCCCAGGCTGCGGCATATTTCTCCAGGAATGCGATAATCGAGGAACATGCCAACACATCAGGTTCTGACAGAGCTGAGATAGACTACTGCAAGGTATCACAGGTAAAGAAGATCCCCAGATCCAAGCCCGGCATGGTCATATATCAGCAGCATTATTCAATACTCGTGGATGTAAAAAAGCCGTTTACAGACGACTCGAGATTTCATTGATATAAGGCAGCATATCGTCGCCTGCTATACCGTAATCCTTTTCCTTGAAATTCCACGCATATCGTTGTACTCCTTTATGAATTGAAACTCCTGATGATCTTATCCTTAAAATCAGATTCTTCAAGAGAGAAGATGCATCCGCAGTATTTCTGCCTGTAAAGGCCTATATCCCTGGCCATGTTCTGACCCTGTCTGAATCCGGGTCTGAAATCAAAATAACTGAATCCGACACCGTATTTGTCTGCTTTGTTCCTGCAGACCTCTGCGATCAGATCGTGATTCTGATAAGGACTGACAAGCAGCGTTGTGGTAAATGAATCATAACCGTTCTCGGCAGCGTATCTGGCAGCAAAGTCCATTCTGACGTCATAACACATGGCGCATCTGGAACCAAACTCATCCAGGTAGGTCTTGCCCCTCCAGTAATCCTCCATGCACTCCCCCTCTGAGATCAGCCTGACGCCGAAATGATCTGCCGCCTTCTGCAGGTTCTCATGCCTCCTGTTCCACTCGAATTCAGGATGGATGTTCGGATTGAACCACAGCATGTCATAAGTAATTCCTTCGTCCTGAAGGAACGACTGTGGATACATCGAGCAGGGACCGCAGCATGCGTGAAGGAGCATACTCATTATTGCTGATCCCCTTTGCTGTCCAGATAGGATTCGATTGTCAGGTTCTCAAAGGCGGCCTGATTCTTTGCCTTAAGCTCAGCGGGAACAGGATATTTCAGATGTTCATAGGCACGGACAGTGAGCATCCTGCCCCTGGGCGTCTTCTGAAGGAATCCGTTCTGAAGCAGGAACGGTTCATATACATCCTCGATGGTTACGGGATCCTCGCCGGTGGTTGCAGCGAGAGTATCGAGACCGACGGGTCCGCCCTTAAATACATCAGCGATCGTCATGAGGACACGCTTGTCAATTGTATCGAGGCCCAGATCATCAATGTCGAGAGCCTTGAGCCCGAAATCTGATATTTCTTTGTCAATGATATCCTTGTTCAGGTAATTGGCATAGTCTCTCATTCTCTTGAGGAGCCTGATGGCAATCCTGGGCGTTCCCCTGGATCTGGATGCGATATTCTCGAGACCCTCTTCGGATATGCTGATACCGAGTATTCCGGCATCCCTCCTCAGGATATCCATGAGATCTCTAGTATCATAGAGTTCCAGCCTGTGGATCATTCCGAACCTGTCTCTCATGGGGGCAGAGATCATGCCCGCCCTGGTGGTGGCACCTACAAGCGTAAACCTGGGCAGATCGAGCCTGACCGACCTGGCAGAAGGTCCTTTGCCTATCATGATATCCAGGGCATAGTCCTCCATGGCAGGATATAAAACTTCCTCTACGCTCTTATTGAGCCTGTGGATCTCATCGATAAAAAGGACTTCGTTCTCATTAAGATTGGTAAGAAGTGCTGCGAGATCGCCTGCCTTTTCAATGGAAGGCCCTGTTGTGATATGAAGTGCCACACCCATCTCGGCAGCGATTATTCCGGCCAGTGTGGTCTTGCCAAGTCCCGGAGGACCGTAGAGCAATACGTGGTCTAATGCCTCGCCTCTGCTCTTGGCACCTTCGATGAAGATCTTAAGGTTTTCCTTAACTTTCCTCTGACCATGGTAGTCATCGAAAGAGACGGGCCTCAAGCCTTTCTCATCTCCGTCGCTTATGATCCTCTTACGTTCCAGGACTCTCTCGTCGTCTTCGTAACCGTTATAATCCATAATAGGCTCCGTTCATCAGCCAAACTTGTTGGCCGTAATAGTCTTAAGTGACTTCTTGATCAGAAGCTGCAGATCGATGCCATCCTCATAGCTGCGCGATACGGCATCCTCGGCATCCTGCTGCTTATAGCCTAACATAACAAGTGCTCCGATGGCATCGTTGGATACATCAGACTGGGCGGGACTGAACATGTACGTATCGCCTGATGCCGATGCGGATACGCCTGCTGCCTTTGCCTGCAGCTTCAGCTTGTCCTTAAGCTCCAGAACGATCCTCTCGGCTGACTTCTTGCCCAGGCCCTTGACCGAGGAAATGGTCTTTATATCGTTGTTGATGACTGCTGCAGTGAGCTCTGCAGGAGACAGATAGCAGCAGATGGTCTGACCCACCTTGGGACCTATTCCGCTGATGGTGATCAGCATCAGGAACATGTCCTTCTCCTCCTTGGATGTGAAGCCGTAGAGCGAGATCCCGTCCTCCTTGACGCTGTGATATGTATAGCATGTAACATCCTCTCCCAATGCGCCCAGCTTGGCAGACATGAGGAAAGGCATCAGGATCATGTATCCTATGCCGTTGTTCTCGATAACGATATATGAATCCTCGCGTTCAGTTAACTCTCCCTTGATATAAGCGTACATAATATCCTCCTGTTAAGATCAACCTAACGGCGATCTGTTACTGTATCCGTAGCGGCCATACTGATATCCTGCAACGGCCTTGCCCGAAGCCATGATGCCGGTATTGGCCAGACAGATGGCAACTGCCAATCCGTCAGCAGCGTCATCGGGCTTAGGTATTTCCTTAAGTGACAACAGCCTGGTGACCATCATCTGAACCTGTTTCTTCTCAGCCTTGCCGTAGCCTGTTACAGCCAGCTTTATCTGGCCGGGAGTGAACTCATAAACGGGTATGTTGGCTCTGGCAGCCTCAACGATTACAACGCCTCTCGCCTGGGCAGTTCCTATGGCAGTAGTCGTATTTCTGGACAGGAACAGTTCCTCAATGGCCATGTAGTCAGGCTTATAGATCTCCAGGAGAGATCTGACGTGTTCGTTGATGGTCAGGAGACGGACCTCGAAATCGGTCTTTGGCTTTGTCTCGATCACACCGTAATCGATCACCTTAAGTCTGTTGCCGGACTTTTCGATGATACCATAACCGGTTATAGCGTAGCCGGGATCTATCCCGATTATTGTCTGCTTGACTATATCAGCCATTAAAAACCTCTAAAACATTTGTTCTTATTATACACATCTGAGGATTTTAATCAAGGATCTTGATAATGGGATCAGAGGTCTCTACGGGTTCGTCCGAGAATTCATAGCAGTCGTAGATCTCCTCCATGAGGTCGAACAGGAGATCATCTGATACGTTGCGGCTGACACCGTGGCAGAGAGAACATATAACGTCTCCCCTCCTGACCCTGTCTCCCACCTTGGCGTAGAAGCAGATTCCTGCACCGTAATCGATCTCGTCCGTCTTCTGGACCCGGCCAGCACCCAGCTTGACTGAGATCATACCGATCTTGTCAGCCTGGATGTGCTTTACGTAGCCGTCCACGGGAGACGTGATCCTCATCGCTTCGTGAGGGAGCTCGCGGTAAACGGGTCCTGACGGAGACAGCTCGCCTCCCTGGGATGCCAGGAGCTCAAAGAACTTGGCCAGAGCAGGTCCCGTGGTAAGCCTGATCTCACATTCCTTGTAGAGATCCTCGTCGCTCATGCCGCCTGTCTTCTTGGCCAGCTTTATGAGCTGAACGGCAAGTGTGCAGACTACCCTGATGACGTCAGGCGCACCCCTGCCTGTAAATGTCTCCATTACTTCCTGCATCTCCAGCGTATTGCCGCAGGTCCTGCCTAGGGGCTGATCCATGTCGGTGATCACACAGACGGTCTTGATCTGGGCCAGTCTGCCGATGGTCCTCATGGCTGCTGCGAGCTTATCGGCTCTCTCCCTGGTCTTCATGAAAGCGCCGCTGCCGCATGTTACGTCCAGGACCAGAGCCTTTGCTCCTCCTGCGATCTTCTTGCTCATGATGCTGGATGCGATGAGAGGTATGGAATCGACTGTGCCTGTAACGTCTCTAAGCGCGTATAAGATCTTGTCCGCAGGTGCCAGATCAGGTGTCTGGGCAGACAGGACCATACCCGTCTCATTGACCAGTCTGGGAAAATCTGCAGTTGGGATCGCGGTATTAAATCCCTTTATAGATTCGAACTTGTCTATGGTTCCGCCTGTAAAGCCAAGTCCGCGTCCGGATAACTTTACGCTGTCAACTTCAAAGGTAGCGAGCAAGGGCAGCAGGAGCGGCGTTACCTTGTCTCCGACGCCTCCCGTGCTGTGCTTGTCAACGGGAATGCCCCTGCAGTAAGACAGGTCAGCATATGTTCCGGAATCAGCCATGCAGAGGGTGAGATTCGTCATCTCCTGCCTGTGCATGCCGTTAAGTACTATGGCCATCAGCAGAGCCGATATCTGATAATCGGGAATGGATCCGTCAGTTACTCCTCTGACAAAATAATCGATCTCCTCAAAAGTCAGGTCCTGTTTGTATCTCTTTTTGAGAATGATATCAACGATATTCATGCCGGCACCCCGTTCTTATTAATAATTTAATTATAAACTAATTGTGTGTTAAACTTATTAGAGATTTTCAATAGCGGAGAGTTACATGAGCGATAAGTTGACTGTTCTGATCATCGGATGCGGACGCGTTGCCGTAAAGCATGTTAAAGCACTTAAGACACTTAAGGATACTTATACTCTGGCCGGCCTGTGCGATGCCAACAAGGCAGCAGCAGAAAAGCTGATCGCATCCCAGGGTCTGTCCAAGGATATCAGGATCTTTGACGATTACAAGAAAGCCATAACAGAGCTCAAGCCTTCGGTAGTAGCCATCACTCTCCCTTCCGGTCTCCATCACGAAGCCGCAACATTTGCGATGAACAACGGATCCAATATCCTGCTGGAAAAGCCCATGGCCATGTCCACGGCTGAATCCAGGGATATCCATGAGACAGCTTCCAGACTGGGTCTCAAGATCGCCATGGGTCACATATACAGATATCTCCCCATCGTAGGACTCCTGCAGGAGGACATAGCAAAAGGTGTCTATGGCAAGGTCACTCACGGTTCCATCTACGTCAGATGGGGTCATGACGATGCATATTACGACAGCGCTGCATGGCGCGGCACATGGAAAGCCGACGGCGGTGCTCTCATGAACCAGACAATACATGCCATAGACCTGCTGGTCTGGCTGATGGGTTCAGAACCCTGTGAGGTGGAATCCATGATCGCCAGGAGAAAGCGAAATATCGAGGCCGAAGACCTGGGAATGGCCATCATGCGTCTGGAGAACGGCGCCCTCGCCTCAATAGAGGGTACGACATGCACCGATCCTGACAGGCACATGGCCATGTTTACGGTATTCTGCGATAATGCTACGCTGTCCATAGGTCTCAACTCAGGCAAACCCAAGATGGATCTCAGACTGAACGGCGGCAAGTAGCTGAACGGCAGATACCTGAGGCGTCAGATAAGCAAGTACGGTCTGGGCTATACGGTTAAGTCAGCCCTCAATCCCCACCTGGGTATCTACAAGAATCTCGCACATTCGATAATCAATAACGAACAGCCTCTGGCAGACAGCTATGCGGGATTCTCATCTGTGGATACGCTCATGGGCATCTACAGATCAGCCAAGGAAGGAAGAGCCGTTCAGCTCCCTCTCGGTGATGATTTCGCTTCTACCGATATGGCTGATTATATTATGCCGTAACCTGTTTTTTCTTTTTCCTGTCTCTGATCATCCTGGCAATGAAATAATTGAGGGGCACGATGGTTATCGCCGTTATCAGGAAATTAAGAGATCCGGTGATACCTATGTCCATTAGAGCATATACTACATAATGATGCGTCATGTAGACCAGCAGACACCAGTCACTGAAATATGATGTATCAAATTCCTTTCCGGGATGCTCCAGGCAGTACATAAAGATCATAGGGGCCAGGAAGATCAGCATCAGATACATCCTCCCGCCATAGAAGTATGTATGCTGAACGACATTCAGTTCCGCAAAAAATAAAACAGATACCAGAATGAGCAATCCGGTCCTGTATACAGGCTTATATTTATGTATCAGAGCCCCCAGCGACACGAACATCAGAGATGAACTGATACCGGCCTGAGGGCCATGGAATACATTGCAGTAAGTAAAAACGGTCTCATAGAACTTGCCAGGCAGAACATTATGAAACAAAACGAAATAAGAATCTGATGTCATCATTACGATATATAGCAGGATGCCTGCAACCAGACAGGGCCAGATGAGTTTCTTTTTCCAGAACGGGATAACGATCACCAGCGCGAGCAAAAGAGATGTCATGTACCAGTATTTGAGCCTTGCTCCGGACAGGAACACCATATGGAGAAAGTCCCAGACATCTGCTAACACCGATTCCGGGTTAAGCAGGAAATAGGTTAGACCGTCAACCAGTGTAAAGCACAGGAAAAAGATCAAGATCTTAAGGAGATATGGTCTTACCGGCCTCTCCCTGACGACCCTGTCATAGAAAAAATATCCTGATACAACAAAGAAAAACGGGACCGCTATACGGGCAATGCCATTTGTGAAATTCAGATAAAGCAGATCATTAACATCAATGAACAGGTCAGAATGGATGGCGATGACCAGAACGGCACAGATCATCTTGAACACATCAATTGTCGTATTACGTCTCATGTCTAGGATTATATTAGAAATAAGGCACAATTCAAGCGTTATCATTCTTTCAAAAAAAGTGTTGACATAGATTCCCAAAATGTTATAATTCTCCTTGCTGAATTGAGCAAACGCACCTTTAGCTCAGATGGTAGAGCAACTGACTCTTAATCAGTGGGCCCCGGGTTCGAGTCCCTGAAGGTGCACCAAACAGAAGAGACTGTCAGATGACAGTCTCTTTTCTTTTGCTTATTTTTTTCGGATTATTGAGCGATCAGTGAATCAACAAATATTTCGGGATCGAAATCCACCAGATCCTCTATTCCCTCACCCAGGCCTGCCAGTACGACGGGTACTTTGCATGTATGAGCGACTGCAACAATGACGCCACCCTT
>JAFWFV010000023.1 GCA_017515465.1 Clostridiales bacterium | reverse complement strand
CGACAGAAAGTCCACCTCAGGCGCTGCCAAGGGGATGCTCACCTGTGCCAGGGAGGTAGAACTAAACAGGGCAGGAGAGCTTTCCATAATGCCTGCATCAGAACTCCTGGATGCCCGCCTCACCACATCAGACAGCAGCTTCGTTGGGTACGACAACGGCAGGTTAAAGATCATGTTCGAGAAAAAGACTATATTCGACAAGGCATACAGATCCCTTCCGGACACACTGACGGTGGAGGATGTTGCAACTGTCGAAGTGTTTATTAACGGCGGTGTGGATAACATTACCATCACCGTCTGCTAGAGAGATATCTCAATTAAGGGTGCCTCTCGGGGTAACCTTGAATACGTTGAGGTTGTCGTAGCTGAATACGATCTTGCCGAGCTTGAGCAGGGTATTTGTATTGTCAAAGTCGTACCTGTTATATTCCAGATTTCCCAGCACGATATATTCGATCCCGTACTTGTCTATTACCTTCTGGATCTCGGCAGGTTCCGTGCTCAGATAGACCGTGTCCACGTCGTTATAACGGGGAGTGAGATAGAGCTTCCATACGTCGTATTCAGGATCAGAGATGAACAGATCTGACTCCTCGTCCACTATGCCGTGGAATCTCCACAGCCATTCGTGTGTCTGCCATCCGATGACCGTGGGCAGGCCCGTGTATGCTGATACGAGATTATAGTCCGTGTAGCTCTCTCCATAGGCCTCCAGTATGACAGGATCTCCTTCCACGCTGTTGTTGAACCAGGTGATTGCCTCCAGGTAAGAATTGAGGCCGCCCTCGCTGTCGATGTAGCTGTCAGCGCTGGCGTATGTACGCAGATAATTGGTACCGTTTAGTCCCTTGTAGTTTGTTGCGATGGATGTATCTCCGCAGCGCTGTGACAGGCCGATCCCGGTGTAGTGGCCGGGTACCAGAAGAACGATAACAACAGCTATCACTCCAACGATCAGAGATGACGTTGATCTCTTGTATTTGGAGGTGGTCATCCAGAACATCCTGGTGATGGCGTAGGATGCTGCAATTCCCAGCATAATGAATGCCGCAAATGTGAACTTGAACATGGTGTTGGATCTCAGATAGCCTGATGTATAGATGTCCCTGACATAGAAGATCTCAGGAGCGATCAGGAGCATTACTGCAACGACGATCATGCCGCAGACAAAGATGTCCAGAACGTTTCTTTTGCCGAAGAATCCTGCTATGGGGTTGGTGAATCCGTCGGCAGGGCTGTCCAGGAGGATGACCTTGTCCTTATTCTTTTTATCGGTCTTTCGCGCACCTGCGGATATGTCGTAATTCTTGAATACTATCGTATAGACGATGAATATTACTGCAATGGTTACATGCGTGCCCCAGAGGATCCACAGCTGATAGAGGGACGATGTGTGGGTAACCTTTCCCAGCTTGTTGGAGATCATGTCGAAGTTCATGTTAAAGGGCAGTGCGATGAGATTGGCCACCGAGAACATGAAGCTCATGCCGAATGACGTCCTGGGCAGAGCGGAAGGCTCCAGGTTGACCAGGAGATAAGATATGGCCAGCAGGACGAGCTGCAGGGCTGTGTGCAGGATAGGATAGTTTCCGAAGAAGAGATATATCAGCAAAATGCCTGCAACGTTTATGGCAAAACAGATGAATCCCGATATGTCGGTAAAGACTTTGGAACTCCTGGTATTTACGATCAGGAGCATCATGGATCCAAAGATGAAATAGATCAGGAAATCCCAGTAGTTGGTCTGCTGTGCGACGCCGAGGATAACCGATATGGTAATGAGTTCGATGGTCAATAAGCGCTTGTATTCAGTCCTGAATATTATGGTCTTGGCGCTTCTCGATGCCCTGGCGGGAACCGTGTTGAATTCGTATGAATCAGGGTGCTGCGTCCTATAGATGTAGCAGACTGCGATGCCTACTATCAGGAGCACCACCATCATGGATATGACGTGTGCGTGCAGGTCAGATACCAGGAAGGAATAGAAGGGAAATTCCTCTATGGTGTAATCACCGGGATCTATTACGTTGCCCAGTTCGTCCAGCACCATGGAATCGGGGTTATGGCCAATGAACCTGGTGCTGTCGGGATAGAAGAATCCGTCTGTCTTGCCCACGTTTATGCCAAGCTTGGAAAAGAATCCCAGAAGGCCGTTTCCGAAGCTGTTCTCATCGTAGAAGAAGGAATGGGAGTTGCCGAATATGGCAACCATCAGACCGGAAAGAAGTCCGGAGAAATACTTGAATACCACTGCGGATACGCCCTTGATATCGCTCTTTTTGGAAGAGAGTTCGAAGAGCATCTTTCCGATCCCGAAAGCCATCGCAAAAGGTATGGAGATGGCGCTGACCATGGCCAGGTTATATCCGACAGGTGCGGGAGTTCCGGAGAGCTTTATCACCAGGGACCAGATGTACTGGCCGAAATAGTAGTAGTTGATGCTGTAGCCGGAAAGCCACATATCATTGGCAGGCAGTTCGTCGTTCCTGAGCATTG
>JAFWFV010000022.1 GCA_017515465.1 Clostridiales bacterium | reverse complement strand
TCACTGTCTTCTACATACGCAAGATCTACAGGAGCATCTGGAGGTTCGTAGGCATCGAGGAGGCAACAGCCATCGTTACCTCGTATCTCATCCTGGCTCCCATATTCGTCGTATCATCACTCCTCCTTGGCATGAGGATGCCTATTTCCTTCTACGTGGTCGGTTCCGTATTCGGAATGATGGCTCACGTCATGATCAGGTTCTCCTACCGTCTCTTCAGGATGGTCAGAAACCAGCATATGTCCGTTCCCGTTTCTGAAAAAAAGGAAGATGGCAAGATCAAGGAAGAGCGTGTAATGATAATAGGAGGCGGCGACGCAGGCAGTATCCTGGTCAGGGAACTTAAGAACAACCCCATGGCCAGGCAGGTGCCCGTATGCATCATCGACGACAGCCCCAACAAGATAGGCCGTGACCTCTACGGAGTTCACATCATCGGCGGCAGGGAGATGATCTTCGATGCTGCCAGAGACTATAAGATCGATACCATAATCCTCGCAGTGCCTTCTCTGCCCGGCAAGGAAAAGACAGAGATCTTAAACATCTGCAAGGAGACAGGATGCAAGCTCAGGATAATCCCCGGCGTTTACCAGCTGGCAAACGGTGAGGTCAGCATCAACTCAGTACGAGATGTCGAGCTCACGGACCTCCTGGGCAGAGACCCCATTGTAGTCGATAACGAGGAAGTGTTCAGCATGCTGAAGGGCAAGACGATCCTCGTTACGGGAGGCGGCGGATCCATAGGTTCCGAGCTCTGCCGTCAGATCGCATCCCACAGACCGGGTCAGCTGATCATATTCGATATCTACGAGAACAATGCATACGAGATCGAGCAGGATCTCCTGAGAAAGTACAAGGGACTGAACCTTGTCACACTGATCGGTTCCGTCAGGAACACACACAGGATCGAATCTGTAATGCAGGAATATAAGCCTGACATCGTCTTCCATGCGGCAGCGCACAAGCACGTGCCCCTCATGGAGACCAGCCCTAACGAAGCAGTAAAGAACAACGTAATGGGCACATATAAGACCGCCATGGCAGCAGCCGAGGCAGGAGTCAAGAAGTTCGTCCTGATCTCCACTGACAAGGCGGTCAACCCCACGAACATCATGGGCGCCACAAAGAGGATCTGCGAGATGATCATCCAGATGATGGACAGGGCAGACAACAACACCTCATTCGTTGCGGTCAGGTTCGGAAACGTATTAGGATCCAACGGCTCCGTCGTTCCTCTGTTCAAGAAGCAGATCGCAGAAGGCGGTCCCGTTACCGTAACACACAAGGACATCATCAGGTTCTTCATGACCATCCCCGAGGCAGTATCTCTGGTGCTCCAGGCATCCTACTATGCCAAGGGCGGTGAGATCTTCGTACTCGACATGGGCGAGCCCGTCAAGATCGATGACATGGCCAGGAACTTCATCAAGCTCTCCGGCCTCAGGCCCGACATCGACATCAAGATCGAATACACAGGATTAAGACCCGGTGAGAAGCTCTACGAGGAGAAGCTCATGGACGAGGAGGGCATGCAGACCACGGATAACAAGCTCATCTTCATAGGCGAGCCCATCCCCATGGACGATGACAAGCTCAGGGAAGCTCTCATCAAGCTGGACAGCGAGAGTAAGGAAGACGTAAGCAATATCAGGCAGTACGTTCAGGAGATAGTTCCGACATATAAGCCGGGACAGTATTGATATCATGCTGAGATCATGGGAAAAACTGCCCGAGAACATGAGGATCCCAGAGGTCAGACCCTACTGGGAGAACTTAAGTCATAAGAAAGCATCCCTGTTCTTTAAGCGTTTATTCGATCTCTTTACGGCAATTTTCATGCTGATATTTCTGGCTCTCCCCATGGCTGTCATCGCCATATGGATCAAGTGCGATTCCAGGGGCCCTGTGTTCTACCGCCAGGAGAGGGTTACCACATATGGTCAGAAGTTCAGGATCCACAAGTTCAGGACAATGGTCACCAATGCAGATCAGATAGGAACTGCAGTCACGGTAGGCGAGGACCCCAGGATTACAAAGGTGGGTCACAAGATCCGCCGTCTGAGACTGGACGAGCTTCCCCAGATATTCGATGTCATAGCAGGAACAATGAGCTTCGTAGGCACCCGCCCCGAGGCAACTAAATATGTTGAGAGATATCAGCCGGAATATATGGCGACACTTCTCCTGCCCGCAGGGATCACCTCCGAATGTTCCATCAGGTACAAGGATGAGGACGAGCTATTGAATGCTGCAGACGACGTGGACAGGGTATATGTGGAGGATGTCCTCCCCGGCAAGATGAGATGGAATCTGGATTCCGTCAGGAACTACGGATTCTGGAAAGATATCAGGACCATGTTCAGGACAGTCTTTGCAGTCCTGGGAAAGGAATATCCCAATGGCTGAGCTGAGCGTTCTGATGTCCATCTACATCAAGGAAAAGCCTGAGTACGTCAGGCAGTGTTTCGACAGCCTCCTGGCCCAGACCGTTCAGGCCGACGAATGGGTGGTAGTGGAAGACGGCCCTCTCACAGATGAGATGTATGAGCTCCTGGACAGATACCAGGCTGAACACCCGGGTCTCATCAGGAGACTTCCCCAGGAGCAGAACCAGGGCCTGGGAATAGCCCTTCAGATCGGCGTTCCCCAGTGCAGGAACGAACTGATCGCCAGGATGGATACAGACGATATCGCCAGGCCCGACAGGTTCGAAAAGCAGCTGGCTGAATTCAAAAAGAACCCTGATCTGGATATCTTAGGCAGCCACATCGATGAGTTCGAAGAGACACCTGACAAGATCGTTGCCAGGAGGATGGTGCCCCTGACCGATGCTGACATCAAGCGTTATCAGAGAAAGAGGGACGGCTTTAACCACATGACGGTAATGTATAAGAAAAAGGCCTTCCTGGATGCGGGAAACTATCAGCCCTGCCCTCTCATGGAAGATACCTATCTCTGGGTCCGCATGATGAAGAACGGCGTAACATGCATGAACATAGACGAGGCTCTGGTCCATGCCAGGATCGGCGCCAATATGTACGCCAGGAGAGGTGGATTCGCATACTTTAAAAAATACAAAAAAGCCATGAAGATGGTCTACGATACGGGCTATATCTCATGGTGGGATTACTTTACGGTAATAGTGGTCCAGTTCTGCGTTGCACTCGTTCCGGGCAAGCTCAGAGGCTGGATATTCAAAAAGCTCTTGCACAGGGGATGATCTCATGAGGATACTTCATATCGCATGCATTAGTAATGATCCTTTTAGCGGCGTGGCAGTCGTAGTGCCTCAACATGTCAGAGCCCACCGGGATCTGGGAAATGAAGTTGCATTCTTTAATGTAAACGGTGTCAGGATAGACGGCATCGACTGCCAGATAGATGACATGGATTCCTTTAAGGATCCCGACATAGTGATCTTCCAGGAATGCTACCGCAAAGAATACCTGAAGATCTACAAGAAGCTTTTGAAGGACAATATCCCTTACGTCATCGTTCCACACAGTGAGCTCAGGAAGGAAGCACAGCAGAAAAAACGTCTGAAAAAGACAGTTGCCAACATACTCCTGTTTAACCGTTTCATCAACGGTGCGGCAGCCGTTCAGGTGCTGTCGCAGAATGAATACGATTCAACATCATTCGGCAGAAGAAAGATAATAGGAACAAACGGCATACCCATGCCTGAGGAGATAAAGACGGGCTTCAGGCAAAGCGGCACAAAGTTCCTTTATATCGGCAGGCTGGACGCCTATGCCAAGGGCCTCGACATAATGGTCGATGCCGTCAAGATATGTTCCGAAGAATTAAAGAAGGACAACGCAACGATAGACATCTACGGACCCGACTGGGAGGGCAGGTTCGCCCACCTGGAACAGCTGGTATCAGATGTCGGCGTTGGTGATCTCATCTCGCTCCATCACGAAGTTACGGGAGAGGAGAAAAAGGCACTGCTCCTGGACTGCGATATCTTCATCCAGACATCCAGGTTCGAAGGCATGCCCATGGGAATATTGGAGTCACTTAGCTACGGCATACCCACGCTGGTAACGCGCGGCACGACCCTGGGCGAACAGATCAGGGAGGCTGATGCAGGATGGTCTGCCGAGACTGATGCTGACAGTGTTTCTGAAGCCATCCTCAAAGCCCTGTCAGAAAAGGACAGATATGAGGAGATAGGATCAAACGGCAGGAAGCTCGCCTCATCCAGATATTCATGGCCTGTAATAGCAGCCGACACCATCAGTAAATATAAGGAGATCACCGGAAAATGATAAGCAAGATCTTCAGAGCAATATATAACTTCTTCAGGATATTAGGGATCAGGATCCGCCTGGGATCGAAGGTGTCGATCCCTTTCATCCAGCCCATGAGGGTCAGGAGCCAGCTCATGATCCAGCGCGGCATCAGGTCTGTTAAGATCGGCAAAAGGCTCAAGCTGGAGACTGATTCCAAGATCAGGGTTATAGAGGGCGGTTCTCTTACCATTGGTGATAACTGCTTCATGAACTGCGGAGCCTATATGACGGTCCTGGGAACGACTGCCATAGGCGATAACTGCCTCATCGGTCCTAACGTCCTGATCTTCGATCACGACCACGACTACAGGGCCGAGGGCGGCGTTAATTCAGGCAAGACCGTAACAGGCGAGATCATCATCGGAAACAACGTCTGGATAGGCGGAAATTCAACGATCCTCAGAGGCGCCAGGATAGGCGACGGTGCAGTCATCGCCGCCGGCAGCATCGTAAAGGGCGAGGTCCCCGCCGGCTCCCTTTACGTTCAGAAGAGACATACGGACATAATATGCAAAACGAAGTAATGGCAGGATATCAGAATGAACTGTTAGTCAGGCCCACGATCAGGGTCAGTACTATACTGTTCACTTTATACCTGACGCTCCTGCCCATCAGTACGGCGCTGTCCGGGCTCTTTTTCGGACCATCGATACAGTCAGTGATCGCCATACTCTTCATCGCTGTTTCAGCAGTGGAGATGATAATAAGCGGCAGGGTAGAGATTGACAGGTCATTGATACCCGTCTATGTATTCTTCCTTTATTCAGTTGCCAGCGTATTGTGGAATCCCGCCTTTAAGATGGACTGGGATTTCCAGCAGTTTTTCATATCTTTTGCACTGTTCATCATGATATCCCTGAGAGGCATCAACAGGGCTGAAAAGAGGATATACATGATGGCTCTTTATATGAGCCTCATAGTTGCAATTACAGCAGCGGCATTTAACCTCCCTCTGGTGGAGCACAGGCTCTATGTCAGGATAACAAGCACCATGGATCCCAATGATTTCGCGTGCGGGCTGTCAGTTGTATTTGCCATGTGCCTGACTGATCTGAAGGGCAGAAAGAGGATGATCCTCAACATCTTGTGCATCATGGTGACCCTCATCATCGTATTCCTTACGGGATCCAGGGGAGGTATGCTGGTATTCATGGCGATGACCGCCGTATGGATCTTCAGCATTCCCGGCGTGTTCAAATACAAGATCCTGATCCCCGTTATCTTCGCCGTAGCTGCGCTCCTCGTCTGTGCAGAGATCGGTGTCGGAGGAGGCGCATTGTCCAGGCTCAGTGTTTCAGCTCTCATCTCAGGCGGCGGCACCGGCAGGGCCGGCATCTGGGCAGAAGGCATCAGGAGCTATCTGGGATTTGATCTGCCGCACATGCTCTTCGGCAACGGCCTTACGGGTTATTCGGATGCGACCAGATATGTTGCTGACGGATATGTATCTGTCTACATGGCACACAACATGTTCCTTAACGAGCTGGTGGAAGGCGGCATCGTGGGCATTACCCTGATGGCGGCAGCCTTTATCTCGCTCTATAGATACGCCATAGCCCACAAAAACCTCATAGGAGTCATGGTGGTCACGGGATTTCTCGTGGAGGGAATATCCCTGGACTGCCAGTTCTACAGGATCTTCGGAGTCGTCATGGCATTTTGCGTAATAGGTAATGGTATACTAGATAATAGCGTTTACAAAGGAGTAACAGATGCAGACGTCAAACATAGTTAATATCGATCTTAAGATGTATTTCAGATCGCTCATGGAGCAGTGGAAGGCTGTGGCGGCAGTAGCAGTCATCCTGGCACTCATCCTGCCGTCGCTGATGTCTATTAAGGAGATCAGCGATTCCAAAAAGGCGAAGAAGGCCTACGACGAACTGAGGAGCGTCCCTGTGGAGACGATGATCGATAACCTGTCCGATACTGAGAGACAGAACGTCGTTACCGCTTTTGACCAGGAACTGATCATATCCAGGAACACGTCTGACCTGGTATTCGATCCCACAGATGAGGGATCCATGGATAAATACATCCTGGACTCCAACAACCTGAAGACCTTCATGAACAATCATGAGGCACTCCTTAATACACTTACGGACAGGGAGCGTTCAGCTCTCGATATCCTGATGGCAGATAGCGGCCTGAAGGAGGATACACCTGTCACAGTTGCATCCTTCCATCTCTCACTGAAGTGGATGGCAGCAGGATTCATCCTGGGCATGATACTCTATGCTTTCTGCTATCTGGCTGCGATCGTATTTTCCTCCAAGGTACAGAATCCCCGCGCACTGGATGAGACACTGGGGATCAGGGATTTCGGCACGGTAAGCGAGTATGAATACAAGGGATTTTCTTTCTTCATGCACTGCAAGCTCCTCTACCGTTTCCACAACAAAAAGAATGACATATCAGTTGCCGCTGACAGGGTGGTATCATCCGTCAAGGCAGCATGTTCGTATAATGACGTGAAAAAGCTCGTGGTGGTAAGTACGGGTGAACCTTCCCTGTACTCATCCAAGGCGGGAAAGCTCATGGATAAGCTCGGAAAGATGGAGGGTGTCAAGGTCATCTCTGCAGGTGACGACATGGAAGGACAGCTCCTGGAGGATAATACTTCAGTATTGATCCTCACCGGTGCAAATAAGACAAGATATGAAGAACTTATCAGGATCAGGAACGTCTGCGGATACTATGACAGAAAAGTCCTGGGCGGAATCTATCTGATCTGATGCAAGAGGTGTTACATGACGGAAAAAACCAAGTTCCAATCCTTTGTTGATGTACTGTTCAGTGAGAAGACATTCTTTCTCTATGCAGTATCATGCATGGTGGTAATACCGCTCGGTGAATTCATCACCGAGCTCATGGGGATACTCTTCGTTTCCCAGCCCATCATATTCTCGGTATACGGTCTCCTGGGAGCATTCCTGGTGGCAGGCAAGATGGCGTTCAGGCCCTCACCCAGGCACTGGTCCGATGTCTTCTTTTTCACATCCCTCATATTCATGTTCATATCCCTGATATTCTCCAAGGATATCGCCAGGGCCGTCAGGAACGACCCCAACGGAACGAATGAATATGCGATGTATTTCGTGGCATATTACTGCCTGATGTTTGCAGGCTTCCAGCTCAGATCCATCAAGTACCGCAAGATGATCTTATACATCCTGGCAGCGCTTTCCTTCCTGGAGGGCATCATCGGCGTATTCCAGATGAGATACATGAGCCTGGTGGGCATGATGCACGGCAAGATGTTCGACAGCCCTTATGTCTACGGCCTGACACAGAACTCCAACTACTACGGATGCCTGTCAGTCCTCTTCGTGGGAGCGTGCATCGGATGCTTCTTCTTCCTGGCTAAAAAGCTGTGGCAGAAGATCGTATTTGCACTCATGTCACTGTTTGCCATTTATGTGGCATACGGCACCATGGCCAGGGCATGCTGGATCGCGATCGGCATCCTCTTCGTTGTCTACGGCATCATATTTACCGTCAAGCACATCAAGCATAAAGAAAACAAAGAGTATTCACTCTACATGAAGATATTTTATATCGGTCTGGGAGTATGCATCGCAGGTGCAGTACTGTTCTACTTCCTCAACAGCGAGATGAGATACAAGGTGGATCAGACCTTCTCAGAGATCTCACAGCTGGGTACGGGATATTTCATCCACTTCGGTTCAGGCCGCGGATATCTCTGGCAGTACTGCCTCGAGGCGATCCCCAAGAACTGGGTGGTAGGCGTAGGACTTGATAACCTCTACTATGCTTTCACATCATCCGATCACTGGATCGAGACCATGTACTACAGCAACAGGGCGCACAACACGTTCCTTCACATCCTGACAACGCAGGGCGTTTTCGGATTTGCCAACTACATCGCGCTCCTGGTATTCTGCTGGGTCAACGCAGCAAAGAGGATATCAAAGGGTGAGGATGAGGATTCCAAGATCACATGGATCTTCTTTGCAATGTTCGTAGCATACCTGTTCGCATCATTCTTCAACTGCAGGGTATTCAACGTTGAACTTTATTTCTACATCCTGCTCGGAGCCATGGTGCCCCGTGCTTCAGAGGAGGTGAAGATAAATGGGTGAGTCTGTCGCTTTAACAAGGAGAGACAAGTTCTCTTCCATCATGGAACTGATATTCGGGGAGAAGACATTCTGCCTGTACATAGTACTGTGCATGATCTCGGTGCCCCTGACGGAGATGATCTCCGAATTTAACGGCATCCAGCTCCGCTGGGAAGAAGTTACGTTCACGTTCTGCGGCCTGATCGGAGTATTCCTCTGCACAGGCAAGATCGCCCTCAATCCCACGGGAAAGCACTGGACTGATTTCTTCTATTTCACGCTCCACATCTTTATGTTCGTATCACTGGTATATTCTGCAAACATCGCCAGGATCCTGCGTCCCAATGCTCCCACCAACGAATATCCCTCATACTTCCTGGGCTACTACGCCATGATGTATGCAGGCGCACAGCTGTCATCCAAGAAGCTCAGAAAGATCGTTCTGGGAACATTCATAGGACTGGCGGCTTTCGAGGGCGTTGTGGGAATACTCCAGACATTTAACATCAAGATCATGCCCGTCATGTGGAAGGGAATATCCAACCAGTCCTACGGCTTTACCCAGAACACCAACCTCTACGGCGCCCTCTGCGTACTGTTCGTCGGTGCCTGTGCAGGTCTGTTCATCTTTACAAAGAACGCAAAGCTCAGGGTGATCTCCGGCATCGTATTCTTCATTGCGATGTATAACTCGGTAACAACGGCATCACGTCTGTCATGGCTGGGTGACTGCGCTGTTGCGGCATTCCTCCTGGTATCTATCTTGATCATGATGATCAGGAACAAGGATGACAGAAAGACATATAAGAAGATGCTCATATGGTTTGCCGTATTGCTTGTGATCGCAGCGGGAGCTGCCGTCTGCGGCGTAATGAACAGCAGCTTCATAGTCGAGAAGTTCGAGCAGACGGGAACTGAGATCGCCGCTGCAACATCAGAAGGCGGCAACGCAGGCAGCGTAGGTTCAGGCAGGATGACCATCTGGACGTTCGCCCTGAAGGCATTCCCCAGGCACTGGGTAACGGGCGTGGGACTCGACAACCTCTATCAGTGCTACATCGAGAACCGCCAGTGGGTCAACGGAATGTACTACAGCAACCAGGCTCATAACGAGTATCTGCAGGTGCTGGTAACCCAGGGCGTATTCGCCTTCATCAACTACATGGCAGTGCTGATCATTGCAGGCGTCAAGGGCGTAAAGCGCGTCCTTAAGAACGATGACAACGAAGACCGCATCCTCACATGGATCTTCCTGGCAATGTTCGCAGGTTACTGCGTATCCCAGTTCTTCCAGTTCAGGTCATTTACGGTAGAGCCTTATTTCTTCCTCCTGATCGGTCTGGTATGCCCCAGGGTGCATAAGAAGGCAGCAGCAAAGGCATAATCATTATCTTAATAACTACACGGCAGCGCACCCGGTACGGTGCGCTGTTTTTGTTTTATTGAATTAACCCCTCTGTATCACGCTTGTAACATTGTTATTTTAGAATTGACCTTAAGAATCGATAATAATGCACCAAGGGGGTCACGTTATGGAGAACACAGAAGAATTGATCTCAAAGAAGCAGCTGCTCAGGATGGCAAGGATTTCCTATGGCACACTCTACAGATGGAAGAGGCTGGGACTCATCCCCGAGAGCTGGTTCATCCACAAGGCAACGGACATCGGTCAGGCAACATTCTTCCCCAGGGAAAAGATCTTTGCCAGGATCGACCGCATAAAGGAACTGAAGAGCGAACTCACAGTAGAGCAGATGCAGGAACTCTTCTCCGCCAACGTTGAGAGCTTCAAGATCCCTCTAAAGGACTTCAAGGAACTGAGCATCGTATCCAAGCTGTCTCTCACAGCTTTTACAAGTGTATTCCCCGCAAAGGACATGCTGGACTTTAACGATGTGTTCGGCATGTATGTAGTAGACCATCTCATGAAGCTGTCCGGCATATATCTGGAGGATGCAAAGCAGGTATTAAGACTCCTGTGCAAGTACCTCAGAAAGGAAGCCAGCAAGGATTACCAGCTCCTGCTCCTGAGAAAGCTCGGAGTACCCATGACTATGCTCGTAAGCGGCGAGGATGAGATCCTCCTGGAGGACAATACCGAAATAATCGCATGTGCTAATCTGAT
Source organism: Clostridiales bacterium (assembly GCA_017515465.1). Lineage (GTDB taxonomy): Bacteria > Bacillota > Clostridia > Saccharofermentanales > Saccharofermentanaceae > Saccharofermentans. The sequence goes on along the minus strand of JAFWFV010000022.1, from coordinate 31,979 downwards.
GGAGTTCGAAGAAGCTCTGAAGGATCAGCTCATCGCGTGATCTGAGGTGACGACATGAAGACAGAAGAACTGATCAATGCGATCGCAGTAGTAGCAGAACCCGTCAGGATCCAGATCCTGAACATAATAGCGGCACACGGTGAATTAAAGGCCAAGGACATCCTGCCCGCCTTCGACATCACCCAGCCCACATTGTCACATCACATGTCCGTGCTGGAATCCTCAGGCCTGGTCTCCGCCAGGAGGGAAGGCAGATGCGTCTATTATTCCCTCAACATGAAGACATTCGCATCCATCAATGAATTCTTCATGGGATTCACGGATCCCGAGGTGGCAGCTGTAAACGTTTCAAAGAGCGCCAAGGCTGCTCCGGCTCCCGCGCCTGCAGAAAAGCCCTCTGAGGACAAGGCGAAGAAGAAAAAGGACAAGGATAAGGAAAAAGATAAGGATAAAAAGAAGAAGGATAAGAAGAAAAAGAAATGAGATCACACGGATCCGGTTCGCCGGGTCCGTTATTATTTGAGGCGCTGAAGAGAGCATTACACTGGAAGATTTCAGGTGTAAACAGCAGATCCTTCTAGTGTTGTAATTGAATGCAGTTATTTTCTGTCGGGAATATCGATTATCTTATATCCGCAGCAGTTGATGATCTTGGTGCCTGACTCGTGGACGAATTCAGTCTGGACCCTGCCGTAGTTATTATGCACGTGGCCATGGAACATGTACTCGGGCTGGAATTTGTTCAAGAGCTTGTTAAAGCACTGGAAGCCCTCATGGGTGAAACTGCCGGGGACGTCGCCATAGCCTGCCGCCGGAGCGTGTGTTACCAGGACATCGAATCCTTTGTGGAGGGTAAAGGAGGGATAGCTCCTTATTATCCTGTTCTTCATCTGATGCTCGGTGTAGCGGTTCAGTGCATTGGGCTGGCTGCCGATGCAGCCGCCGAGGCCGTAGAACCTGATGCCGTTAAAGGTATATACCTTGCCCTCGATGCAGGTGGCACCCAGGGGCGGCTCACTGTTCAGCCTGTCGTCGTGATTGCCGCGGACGTAGATCATGGGCCTGTTGACCATGGTCATGAGAAAATCCAGGTAGTCAGCTCTGAGATCGCCGCATGATATGATGAGTTCAACGCCCTCGACTCTTTCTTTCTTGAAAAAGTCGTACATCAGCTTATCTTCGACGTCAGAGACTGCCAGGACCTTCATGTGTCAGCTTCTCCTCCCGTTATTACTTCATCTCCTGATACCTTGTCCTCGCTGTTGGCATCGGGAGTCTGGGTCTCTGCCAGATCCTCGATCACCTCGGGGACGGTGCTCTTGGTGATGATGGGCATTCCGTTCGCCTTGACGGTGGCCTGAGCCAGATCGGTCAGTTCGTCAAAGTCGGGGATGGATCCTATTACGTTATCGTTGAGCCAGCTCATGTTGATGATGTCAACGTTATCGAGCTTGGGCGTGAAGGGTCTCTTGATGGGACCGTCCTGGCTGATCAGGTTACCCTCGAAGGGATTGAAGGTATCGTTTGTTATGTTCTTGCGGAGCATGGATACGAGCTTCTTGGTACCGAAGGGGATATCGTCGCCCACGAATACGTCTATTACGCCTGAACTCATGCCCCACCAGTAGTTGATGGCAGAGTCCTTTAGCTCGCTGCTCTCGGCATCCCAGGCGCCGTTCAGGACCGTCTGGACGATGAGTTCGTAGTACTTGCCCCACTTCCATTCCGGGTATGCCATGTTGATGATATCGCCGTTATCGTCGTACTTAAAGAGGCCATATGCCTTGTCGGCTTTCTTGGGCCTGACCAGGTCAGGACCTGAGATGAGCTTAAGGCCGTGTTCCTTGATGAAGTCAGTCCATGAGATCTCTCTCAGGCATGACCATGTGAGATAGATCTCAGCCTTGGGATCGATCATCTGGGCGCCGATCGCAAATGCGTTGATGTTGGCAACGGCACCTGAGATCGGGTAGTTGGATACATAGCAGATCCTGTGGTCGTCGGAAAGCGAAGCGGCCATTGCGCCCAGCAGGAACTTGGCCTCGTACATCCTGCCGTAATAGGTCCTAAGTGCGCTGTGGGACAGGAATATGGAGCAGTTCAGGAACTTGATGTTAGGGTACTGGACTGCGGCCCTCAGTGCGCATTCGACCTGAATGGGCGAGGTGGTTATGATCATGTCGATGCCGTCTGCTGCGGCTTCCTCCACGGTCTTGTCGAATTCCTCATCGGTAATGATGTTTATTGCAGTGGAGGTGGAGACCACGTCTCCGAAGATGTCCTCTAATTCCAGACGGCCCTTCTCATGTCCGTTGATCCATCTGGATTCCAAGGGATCGCCGTCGTAGAGGAACAGTATCTTAAGAGGCTTGGCCGAAGTATATGTCTTGGTCATGATCTTGTCGATTATGGGCAGGACTGTCTTCTTCTCCAGCTTGGGCTCCTCGGAAAATACGATCTGGTTGCCGTATGCCCTGATCCTGATCTCCTTCCAAATCTGGCCGAGATTTTTCTTTATCTCGTCAGCGATGGGAGTCCTCAGATGATCGAACTTGTACATTTCCAGATAGATCAGGAAAGCATCTCCGATGGTGATCTGGAAGTTGCCGCCGCCTGCGGCCAGATATACCTTGGAAAAGGCGATGAAGGCTGACTTCAGGTCCAGGATGGTCTCCTCCGGCCAGGGCTCGTCTCCGATCTCCATTCCCAGATATGTGGCGAGACGGTCGTAGCATCCCAGCTCCGTAAAAGTGATGTTGTACATGGATGTACATTTATAGAATTTCAGGAATTCATAATAGATCTTGACCTCGATATCATCTGAGGGAGGGGGCAGGATCCTGGTTACGTTGGCAAGGATGGTGGGCTGTTCCAGATATTTGAGAACGGAAACCCGCTTGTTACCCTCCAGGACGTAGAACTTGCCCATGAATTCGGTTACGGTTATGGCGTCCTGAATGCCTTCCTCTGTCTGGTAGTTGTAAAGACTGATCCATTTGGACCCGAATTCGGTGTCCGCAGGGAGCATGGGCATGAAATTCCTGGCGAAAGCATCCTGTCTTCCTTTTGTAACAGTACCGACAACAAAGTCCAGGGGGATCTCCTTTAGTCCGACCTTTTCCTCCTTCATCGTGGTCCTGGAACCGAGCATGTAATCCAGAGCGGGCAGGTAAGGGTAATGCCCTTCACTTAAGGCTTTCTGATAATCCTTGGTACCCAGCTTCCTGGCCTTGTTATATTCTTCTGTTGCTCCAATTATTGCCATTGATCAAACCTCATTTTTATTTTACCTTATAAACCGCCGTAATTATAGAGGTGACATTTTATTTTGCCTATTGTGTAAAGTGACAGTAATATTGCCCCTGTATAATCCGATAATATGAACAGGAAGATCATAGCTACTATGATGTCTGGGATCATGCTCGTTTTTACCCTTGCGTTCATGGTAAGGGCTGATGAAACAGAGCCGGGATCGGGAGCAGAGACTGGCGAGACAACGCAGGCGATGCTCTTTTCCAGACCGATCGAAGTATCACCCACGCCTACACCCGAGCCGGAGGCCGGTACGCGTGAGTATTATGTCATGCAGTGGAATAACTGCCATTCCAACTACGAACGCTATAACATGTCAGCCAAGGCCAAGGCAAAGATCGTTGGCCTTTCCGATGCAGACTTTGATTTCTTTGCCAGGGTGGTCCAGGCGGAAGGCGACATAAACGGCAATGATCTGACTGACAAGGTGCTGGTGGCATGTGTGATCTGGAACAGGCTCTACTGCAAAAAGTATCCCTCCACGATACCGAGAGTCCTGAGACAGCGCGGCCAGTTCGAGGTGGTGGAGAACGGATCTGCCAGAAAGCGCAGGACAAAGGATTCCGAGTGGGCCGTCATGGTGGCATACATGCTAGTCAGGAGAAACGACATATCACCGCACCTGATGGCATTTAACTGCATCAATTACAACAAGGGTTATGCTCCGTATTTCTATGACGGCGGCAACTATTTCTCATGCGGTCAGTGCACATGTTCCAGATGCAGCGGCATAGAACCGGGTTTCAGCGTATCGGGTTATCCCAGGTGGACAACTCATTTCTACCGCCCGGAGTACAGCGAAGCTCCGTCAGAACCATCCATCGAGGATATTATCGCGAACATGGAAGTCAGGGCGTACATGACTCCGATCGATCCGGATGAGACAGTGGAGACGACACCTGCTCCCGCAGAACCCGAGTACGACTACAATGATCTGAAGATACAATAGCGGAAATACAGGATGAAGAGGCAGCAGTTGAGGAAACGGAACCAGCAGAGGATCTGACTGAGACTGATGTGACTGAGTCTGAGGAAGAGATCCCGGCATCTGAGCCCGTTGAGCCTGAGGAAGTTACCGAAACTGTTTCGATGCCCACTTATAATGCCGGCACTGCAACAGTCGATTATGTAGACGGCGAAGGATACTCCAGTTCCCATGAGGCAACGCTCCTGACGGGTAATGAGACAGAACTTGCCGCAGGCTGGTACACCATCGATCAGGATATTTCATACGACCATACACTTTTCCTGGGTTCAGGTGAAGTCAACATCATATTGACTGACGGAAATACGATCAGTTTCGGTTCAGAAGACAGCAGGATCTCTGCTGATATGGGCGCCATCTGCGTATCCCAGGAAGCTTTGGATTCCGGAAACTCAGCGCTCAGTATCTTCGGCCAGACTGACAATCTCGGCAGTCTCGAGATCTATTCAGACGGTAATGCCGTAACTGCATCCACCTTCAATATATTTGGCGGAAACGTTACTCTCGATGGGACCAAAGCCGGATTAGTCGGAATGGGTGCTGTCTCGTACGGCTTCTATATGAGGAGAGGAAACCTGATCGTCACGGGTATTTATTCAGTATTCCCGTACGATGTCACTATCGGGATTAAGATGTCAAATAACAGTCTGAATGTCACCCCTGCTTCATCCCCCAGATTTGAAGAGGAATCCGGATGTTCGATCCGTACGGAAGGAGACGTTGACCTCCTTTGCGGCAAGGTTTATCTGACAGGTGATGTGGTTGCTCCTGATATCGGTCTGAGCTGGTCTGCAAATGACGCTACGGAGTATGTAATAACTGCTCCTGGATCGGACAGTAGTACCGACCTGGAGATCACATTCCAGGCCCGCCGGCAGGCGGGCTTGTTTTTTGCCTTTATTTTAGCCGAGAATCCAATATAATATATGAATGACTAACCCGAAAGAAGGTTTTGATAAATGCGTAAGACAAAGATAATCTGTACGATAGGACCTGCATGCGACAGCCCCGAGATGATCGAGAAGCTGTGCCTGGCAGGCATGAACGTTGCAAGGCTCAATTTCTCCCACGGCACCCACGAGGAGCATGACAGGAGGATAAATACCATCAGGGAGGTATCTGCAAGGCTCAAGATGCCCATTGCCATCCTGCTGGATACCAAGGGCCCTGAGTTCAGGATCAGGACCTTTGAGGGCGGAAAGATCCACCTGGATATCGGAGATCCCTTCACCTTCACATCTGAAAACGTTCAGGGTGATCAGGGCAGGGTAGCCGTCAGTTTTGAGGGGTTGGAAAAGTCAGTATCAGTAGGAGATCACATCCTGGTATGCAACGGCCTCATGGATTTTGTCGTAAAGGAGATCAACGGCTCCGAGGTAAAGTGCGAGACCCTGACCGAGGGATACCTCTCTGACAGGAAGAGCATGAACTTCCCCGGCAAGATAATAACCAGCGAATACTTGAGCGAGCAGGACAAGAAGGACCTTTTGTTCGGAATAGAGCACGATGTGGATTTCATCGCATGTTCCTTTGTATCTCAGGAGGAGGACCTGGAGGCGGTCCACGAGTTCCTCGATGCCCATGGTTCACCTGACGTGGAGCTCATCGCCAAGATCGAGAACCAGCCCGGTATCGACAATATCGAAGAGATATGCAAGCTCTGCTCCGGCATCATGATCGGCAGAGGCGACATGGGCGTTGAGATCGCACCTGAAAAGCTGCCAGCAGTCCAGAAGCACCTGATCACCAAGTGCCGTCTGCTGGGCAGGAGGGTCATCACCGCAACGGAGATGCTGGAATCCATGATCAACTCGCCCCGTCCCACCAGGGCCGAGGTATCAGACGTTGCCAACGCCGTATACGACGGAACATCTGCCGTAATGCTCTCAGGCGAGACTGCTGCAGGCAAGTTCCCTGAACAGGCAGTCAGGATGATGGCTTCCATTGCTCTGTCAACAGAGGAATCGATCCACTACGACAAGCGTTTCCACAATAACCAGTTCGAGATGAGGAACAACGTAGACTCCATCTCCCACGCAGTATGCGGAATGGCCATCGATGTCAACGCAAAGGCCATCGCCGTATGTTCGCTGTCAGGAGGTACCGTCAGGATGGTATCCAGGTTCAGATGTCCTGCCGACATCATCGGCATCACGACGAATGAGAAGAGCTACAGGAGATTGGCTCTGTCCTGGGGCGTTACGCCTGTACTGTGCAAGAAGTTCGACTCATCAGACGTATTGTTCTACTACGCTGCCAAGACGACCGAGGAGATCCTGGATCTCAAGCCCGGTGACAACATCGTCATCACAGGCGGCATCATCAACGGCATGAGCGGCAACACCAATCTCATCAAGGTGGCAACTGTAACTGAGGACTGATCTCACCCGTATTTGTCATCCGGTGCAACAAACACGCGTCCGTGATTGTATTAATGGTATATATTCCTGACGGGAGGACATACCATGTTTAAGAGATCAGCTGCTCTTCTTGTTGTATTGACTGTGCTTGGAAGCATGATGTCTGTTGCCTCATGCAGCAGGGATGCTTACACAAAGAGAACGGAAGAACCGGAGATGAGTGATACGGAGACTGCTGAGAGTTCCGGTACTTCAGATACATCAGATGCCGGCATCGTTCCATTACCTGACACCGATGACCTGCTGTTCGTGATAACACGCACCAACATGGCATGGGGATATCAGTCGGATGCAGTCCTTATCACGTGCAGGGGAGATATGTACAGTTATGAGGATATGTCAGGACCTGTGGCATCCTATAGAGAAGTATTCGCCTATCTGAGAGAATATGCTGAACCTGAGGGACATCTCGATCTGAACAGACTGACGGAGTTCTACAACGCATGTATCCCGGTTCCCGCTGATGTGAAGGTAGATAGCAGGAGCACCGGAAACGACATCGGTCAGGCCCGTCTGATATTCATCGATCAGGAAACAGGGGAAGAGATCACCATAATCAACCGTGGCGACTGGACGATGACAACTGATGATCCGGACCTCCTAAATGCCCAGGAAGTATGCGAAACACTGATGCATACATTTCCGAATAATGATGAGGATTACCGGATACTGATGCCCGGGAATGAGATGTTCAACATGCCTTATGGCGGGACCGATCTCATCGGGACTCACATGATCTTCACATCATACGATGACTTTATATCTTTCTGCGGAGAAAACGGCATGGATCCTGAGGAGTTTATGGATGATAATACCCTGTTTGCGATGCAGAGGAGCCCATGCATCGCCTTGCAGATATTTGATACCAATGATATGGCAGGTGCGGTGCTGGAGAGAAATGAGAACACTTTGGAATTCATGATCTCACTTGAACCGCAGGAAGAAAACCCTCTGTTCGAAGGCAAAGTCACAGCTGCAGTGTCCTGCCACAGATTTCCGATATATGAGCACGGCTATGTGGATGAGAACGGAAATCCCTGGACCGTATACAGCAGATGATCAAATTCTTTTGGCATATCAGCCCTCCGTGATAGCAATTAGTCCGAAATAGCGGTATCATATACAGATATATATGTATCTTATTTCCGACCGACGGAGGGCCTTTTTATGACCAAATGGATAATGGTAGTAGACGACGATACCACTAACCTGCAGATGGCAGGACACATCCTCAGTAAGAACAACATGAGAGTTACGGCGCTGAGATCGGGACGCGCCCTCATCGATTACATCGATCAGAAGAACGAGACTCCCGATCTCATCCTGCTGGATATCAAGATGCCGGAGATCGACGGATTCGAGACCCTGAGGCTCCTGCGCGATCTGGAAAAGGAAAAGGGTCTCGAGGAGATCCCCGTTATATTCCTTACGGCAGACGAGGATACGGATACGGAGACCAGAGGATTCGAGGTCGGCGTATCCGACTTCATCAGAAAGCCGTTCAATCCCGACGTACTCCTTAAGAGGATCGATAACGTCGTATCCATGCAGAAGGAAATGCTGAACCTGAAGGGCGAGGCAACCATCGACAAGCTCACGGGATTCCTGAACAAGGCGGCCACCACCACTGAACTGTCCAAGATGTGTTCAGACAAGACCGGATGTCTCATGATGATCGACCTGGATTCATTCAAGCTCGTCAATGATATATACGGCCATGAGATGGGCGACCGCGTACTGATCTCATTTGCTGACATCATCAGGGATACAGTACCCCAGGGCAGCAAGAACGGCAGGATCGGCGGAGACGAATTCGTGTCTTTCGCCAAGGGCATAGAGAAAGAGGAGGAGGTCGCAGAGATCTCCAGACAGCTCAACGAAAAGCTGGTCAAGTCCGCCAAGGAGATGATGGGTCAGGACATGACCATCCCCCTGGGTGCATCCATCGGCGCGATCATGGTCCCCATGCACGGCAACGATTATTCATCCCTGCTGAAGATGGCTGACAAGTGCCTCTACGATGTAAAGAAAAACGGTAAGCACGGCTTCGTCCTCTACTCATCCGATTTCATCAGCGATGATGACCTCAATTCCGAGAACATGACCATATCAGAGATCTCCGAGATCCTGGGCGAGAGAAATATCCCGGACGTTGCAATGCAGCTGGATATGGATGCTTTCTCGTATGTTTACCGCTATGTCATCAGATACATTGCCAGATATAACGTCAACGGATGCAAGCTCTTATTCTCGCTCTCGCCTGCAGAGGGGATGGATACGAAGGAATATAAGAACCTCTGTGATGAGTACGGAAATCACATTAGACAGTCTCTGCGCAAGTCCGACATCCTCACGAGGAACAAATACAATCAGTACTATGTCTTCCTCACCGATACCAGGGTCGAATATGCCGACAAGGTGGCAGGTCAGATCATCGAGAGATGGTATCAGAAGATGGGGCAGGGAATGCACATCGAATATGAATGCGAATTCATCGGCAACGATCAGGTCAAGATCACTGACCACGAGGAAAAGAACGTCGTAATAGTTGACGACGACATCGTGAACCTCAAGGTGGCAGGCAAGATCTTAAGCGAAGGCGGAATACACGTAATCGCCCTGCAGTCAGGCAAGGCCCTGATCGATTATCTGAACGACAATGAAAAGAAACCCGACCTGATCCTCCTCGACATCAAGATGCCGGAGATGGACGGATATGAGACCATAACAAAGCTGCGTGAGTCAGGTTCCAAGGGGCTTGACATCCCCGTCATATTCCTGACGGCAGATGACAGCACAGGCGCTGAGGTCAAGGGATTGTCACTGGGCGCCATGGACTTTATCAAGAAGCCTTTTATTCCCGAGATATTGCTCCTCAGGGTCAATCACATACTGGAACTGGTGATGCTGAGAAAGAGGTATCACAAGCGCATCGATTCTAAGAACTGAGGTATCAGGTCATGGGAAAAAGATCAGATGAAAATGATTACAGGCAGTCGTCCAACCTGATGCTCCTGGTGAGCTTTACGATCTTTACGGTATTGCTCGTTAGTGAATCCATCATACTCGGATGGGAAGCTTGGGGACTCGTCCTGATCATCGCAGCGGTGATCGCAGGCTGGATCCTGCATATCAGGAACGTGGGATCTCTCAGGACCAGGATATGGATATATGCGGTCCTGATGATGTGCACGTTTTTCTTTTACGGGGTACACAATTCCAGCACTTTCGATCTGGCCATCGTAATGGGAGCCGTTATGGCGCTGTTCACCCAGACCAGGGAAAAGGGTCTCATCAGGTTCTGCATGGCGACCTATTATGCGACCATGCTCTATGAAGTTGTAATGATGATAATAACGGGTGATGAGTTCAACATCCTGATCATAACCAGGCTGCTGCTGCATCTCGGCCTCATCGCCATGATCGGATGGTTCCTCATGACCATAATCGATAAGTGGGATCAGGTTGAATCCAAGTCCGAGGATGAGATCAGGGAACTCACCGAGTCCACGGAGAGGCTCAACGACTTCCTGGCCAATGTTTCTCACGAGATCAGAACGCCCGTCAATGCCGTCATCGGTCTGTCAGGCGTATGTATCGACAAGGAGGAAAAGGAGGAGATCAGGACGGATCTCATGGCGATCCGCACCGCAGGCCGCAAGGTCGGTGAGCAGATCAGCGACATCCTGGACTACTCCGAGATAGACCGCAAGAAGGCAGTCAAGAACTGTGAGGATTTCATGCTTTCTTCAGTAATGCACGACATAGTTGCCGAACTGAGGGAGACAAAGAAGGACGATCTGGAACTGGTTATAGACGTGGATCCTGCCATTCCTGCCGTCATGAATACCGACGTATCCAAGCTCAAGAAGATATTAAAGGCGCTTATCTCCAACGGACTCAAGTACACAAAGGACGGCGGTGTCTACGTCAAGATGACATCCGAGAAGCACAAATACGGTGTCAATCTCAACATAGAGGTAACGGATACCGGTATCGGCATGAGTGACGAGGAGCTCGAGAACATCTTTGATAAATATTATCAGGCGGATTCCGGCAGAGCACGTCAGGGCAGCGGTCTGGGCCTCGGCCTGGTCATCGTCAGCGGATTCGTGGCGATCCTGGGCGGATTCCTCACCATCAAGAGCAGACCGGGCGAGGGAACCACAGTCAGGGTATCGCTCCCCATGAAGGTCATCGACGGATCATCTTGCATGTCAGTATCCGATCCCGGCAAGCTCAGCCTGGCGGCATTCCTGCACTTTGACAAGTTCTCCAATCCCCAGGTAAGGGAATTCTACAATCACAGCGTATTCAATATCGTAAAGGGCCTGGGTGTTCACATGCACCGTGTCGATAATCCTGACAGCCTCCGCAAACTGGATGATTCCGTTACGCTTTCCCATCTGTTCGTAGGGCAGGAGGAATACATGGCGGATCAGGACTACATCGAGAGCCTTACGGATAAGATGATCGTCGTTGTCGTTGCAAAGAAAGACTTTACCCTTCCCTCGGATTCCGGTGCGAGGATCATGGAGAAGCCTTTCTACTGCTTCCCTGTTGTATCAGTCCTCAATGCCAACCTGAACGGCAAGAAGTCCGGCGAAGGACACATGATCATCAGCAATGTCCATTGTCTGGTCGTTGATGACGAACCCATGAACCTCATCGTTGCCAAGAGCATATTCAAGAGATACGGCATGGAGGTCAGCACGGTCAATTCCGGCCCCGAGGCCATTGACGCCTGCCGTGAGGAGACTTTCGACCTGATATTCATGGACCACATGATGGGCGGCATGGACGGTGTCGAAGCGATGAAGAGGATCAGAGCGGACGTAAAGGGACTGAACCACAATGCTCCCGTCATTGCCCTCACTGCAAACGCCATGAGCTCTGCCAGACAGATGTTCATGAACGAGGGATTCGACGGCTTCATCAGCAAGCCTATAGAGACGGAGGAGATGGAGAGGGTCCTCAGGAGGATCCTGCCCCAGTCCTGCATATCCTATACGCAGCTCCTGCCCGACAGCGCTGCCCCTGAGAAGGGAGCGGCAACAGCAGCTGAGGATAAACCGACAACTCTGAGAGGCAAGCTCAGACAGGGCAATATCGAGCTGGAGACAGGCCTTAAGTACTGTGCCGGAGACGTGGAATTCTACAAGACCCTGCTGGAGCAGGTCGCCACGGAATCATTTGACAAGATCCCGTCGCTGAAGAACTTCTACGACAAGAAGGACTGGAAGAATTACGAGATCGTGATCCATGCCGTAAAGAGCACATCCAAGACCATAGGCGCAATGACCCTGTCAGGCGATGCGCTGGAACTGGAGATGGCTGCCAAGAACAATGATGAGGATTACATCAATGCCAACCACCAGCGTGTCATGACAGAGTTCGAGGACGTCAGGGACACGATAATCTCCGCCCTGGATCTTAAGATCGGCCCTTCATCAGGTGAGGGTGGATCAGTTGATGACGGCGTGCTGGAATTTTCTCCGTCAGAGCCTTCTGACAGCAAAGATGACGAGATCTTCGAATTTCTTCCCGAAGACGGAAAGGAGGGGATCTGATCATGTTCAGTAAGATGAGAGAATACCTCTTAAATGATTCCATCGACTTCAGAAAGAGGATGTTCACATGCTGTGTGTTATTCACGGTCATCATCCTTTTGATCACTACTGTGGAGGTGGCATTCACCGATACATATGCCTACGCAGTCTATATCCTGTTTGCTTATATCGTCGTGTTCATCGCGATCTCCGTGATAGCGATAAAAGTGGACAAGATCAATCTGGGAGCCATAGTCATCCTGATCGCCATGGGCATGGTGCATTTCCCGGTTTTATTCTTTACCGAGGGTGGCATCAACGGCGATGCTCCTGTCTGGTTCGTATATGACATGTTCCTCATAAGCGTAATGCTCCAGGGCAAGGTCAGGGTAGTATTCTATGTCATTCAGGATCTGATATTTACTGCATGCTATGTCATAGCATATCTCTATCCCGATCTCATCTTTCACAAGATGGCTCTGATGTCATACGTTTACTCGCTTACGGTCGTGGCGCTGGTATGTACTGCCATAGCAACGATAATCATCCTGGAGAGCAGGCTCTACAAGAGGCGTAATGAGATAGCAGAGCAGCAGAGGAAAGAGATCGAGGGACTGGTGGCTTCCCAGAACCGTTTCTTCTCCAGCATGAGCCATGAGATCAGGACTCCCATCAATACCATAATAGGTCTCAACGAGATGATCCTCCGCGAGGAAGGGATCAGTGATGAGGTTGCAGAAGATGCCGTCAACATCAGGGTATCGGGCAAGCTCCTCCTGAACCTGATCAACGACATCCTCGATATGTCCAAGTTCCAGGCAGGTGACATGCACCTGCTGATAGAGCCTTATTCAACCGGCAACATGCTCTCTGAGCTCGTCGGCATGCTCTGGATCAGGGCCAAGGACAAGGGACTGGATTTCCATATCAACGTTGCTCCCGACATCCCTGCAGAGCTCATGGGCGATGAGGTCAGGATCAAACAGATCCTCATGAATATCCTGAACAATGCCATCAAGTACACCAAGCAGGGTTCCATTACCCTGACTGTTGAGTGTGAGCACATAGAGGGCAGCCAGTATAACATCATCTACTCCGTAAGTGATACCGGTATGGGCATCAAGAAGGAAGATATCCCTTATCTGTTCACGGCTTTCAAGCGTGTGGATGAGAGCAATACCAGGCACATCGAAGGAACAGGTCTCGGACTGTCCATCGTCAAGCAGTTCCTGGATCTGATGGACGGCAAGGTAACAGTCAATTCGGTATATACCAAGGGTTCCACATTCATCATCGAGATCCCTCAGAAAGCCGCAACTGACCGCCAGATCGGTGAGTACGACTATGCCAAGAGACATGCTTTGAGCAAGAGGACCGTATACAAGCAGAAGTTCGAAGCTCCCGATGCCAGGATACTGGCAGTCGACGATAATCAGTCGAACCTGCTTGTCGTTACAAAGCTCCTCCGCGATACAAAGGTTCAGATCGATACAGTATTGAGCGGACCTGAGGCACTTAAGAAGACTCTCGACAACGACTACGATGTCATCTTCATGGATCACTTGATGCCTGAGATGGACGGCATTGATTGCGTCAGGGCGATCAGGAGCCAGACCGGAGGCAAGTGCAGGGAGACTGCCATTGTCATCCTGACGGCGAATGCAGATGAAGAGAACAGGGCATTATACGCCGTGGAGGGATTTGCCGGCTATCTGGTCAAGCCGGTCAGCGGTGATGAACTGGAGAACGAGCTCATCAGGCTGCTGCCCAAGGATAAGGTAAAGATGTCTTCGGATGCCGGTGAGATCGCAGAGGAATCCATCTCCTGGATGAGCCAGGGCAAACAGAAAAAGAGAGTTGCGATTACAACGGAGAGTGTTGCGGATCTGCCTTATGAATTCATATCCAGATACGACATAGGTGTCGTTCCTCACAAAGTCGTTACTGATGAAGGAACATTCAAGGACGGCATTGAGATAGATACATACGGCGTCCTGGCCTACATGGAGGATGAGTCTCACACCATGATGCCCCAGTCTCCCAACGTTGCAGAGATGGAGGCTTTCTTTGCAGAGCAGCTGCAGGATGCCAATAACATCGTTCACATCGCGATATCGTCTGATATCGAGAATACCGGTTATCCTGCTGCCGTCGAAGCTGCAAGGTCTTTCGATAACGTATTCGTTGTAGACAGTAAGCAGCTGTCCAGCGGACAGGGTCTGGTAGCGCTCGTAGCATGCTACCTTGCAGATGCGGGCAAGAACCCCGGCGAGATCATTGATACTCTGAATTATTTCAGGTGGCGTGTACACAGCAGCTTTATGGTCGACAGTCTGGACTATCTGGCCAGGGCAAAGCAGATCAGTGCAGGTGCAGCCAACCTGACCAAGTCATTTATGGCACGCCCCGTTCTCGCTATGAGTGACGGTAAGATCAAGATGGACAAGATCAATTTCGGCTCCACCAGAAGGACATGGAAAAAGTACATCAACTCCTGCCTGAGCATCTCCAACATAGATACACACATCCTGTTCGTCACCTATGTAGGCATCAACAAAAAAGATCTGGACTGGATCAGGGATATCATCGAGGAATGCATGCATTTCGAGCAGATATATTTCGTTCAGGCCAGCCCTGCCATAGCAGTTAACTGCGGACCCGGAACCTTCGGACTGCTGCTGATGGAAAAGATGGTTGAGGAGTAATACTACCTGTTGTCAGGATCAAAGACCCATATGGAATAACGCTGGGGTTCGGGATGAATAAAGAACCCGTGCCCCGCGATTATCTCCGCTCTGGACATGAGACTCCATCCGGGTCTGATATTGAGATAATAGCTGCTCTGCTGGTCTGCGTAATAATACAGGGTCAGAGGGTGCGTCATGTCGCCCTCGACCTTTGTGATGAAATCGATAAATGCTCCTGTCTCCATTGGGCGGAACATGAACATCTTGTTATATGTGTTATAGTCCAGATCAAAGGCATTGCCCTCGATCACGTTTATGTTGCTGTATCTTTTGGTCCACTGTTTTGCCGTCATCGCAACCTCGGGATTCAGTTCGATGCCTGTTATGTCAGCGGCGCAGTTCATACCTGCCAGATATGCCAGTACGCGTCCCTTGCCGCAGCCCACGTCGATCAGGTGATCGCTGCCCCTGAATTCCACATCCTTGAACAGCTTTTCCAATCCCCAGTATGGAGTAGACTGACTGCCCGTTGCCCCGTGAGTCTCGGCGTATGGAGTTGGCACGAACCTGACCAGGGACATGCCGCATATCTTTTTGTCCTTTGCCATGTCGAACAGATGGCTGACCTTGACGGACAGCAGGATCATGGGCCTGATGACAGGGTTGCCGTAGAAACGCTCACTATAAAGGAAATTTGACATGATTTAATGATAACATAATGACCTTTTTATTGGCCGACCGGACATTTATTTGATAAAATATAATATATGTGCGAAAGCGGGGTGATCCCATGGCAGAAACCATCTCGAACCGTAAGATGACCGAACGCGAAATTGTATCATTCTTTGATGATGCCGTTAATTACGGTTATATCTACAATGTATACCAGCCCAAGATAAATCACGTCACCGGCAGGATGATCGGTGCCGAGGCCCTCATGCGTATGAAGCATCCGCTGTACGGCCTTCAGATGCCCTCGGATTTCATTCCCATTTTTGAGAAGAACGACCTGGTCTTTTCTGCCGATCTGACCGTATGTGAGAATGTGTGTAAGTTCCTGAGGAAATGTCTGGATGTGGGTGTTCCCGTCGTACCGATATCTGTAAACATGTCCCGTTACGATGTCTATAATCACGACTATGTTGAACAGGTGGAATCCATCCGCAACGAATACGACATACCTGTTGAATACCTGCACATCGAGATAACCGAGACCTCCGCCATCGGAGGCATGGAACTCATGACCGATGTTATCGACAAGTTCCATGAACTGGGTTACAAGGTGGAGATGGACGATTTCGGCAGCGGATATTCCTCACTCAACATCCTCAAGGACCTGAACGTCGACATCATCAAGCTGGACATGAACTTCCTCTCCGGTGATATCGGAGGCAGGGGAGGCGCCATCATCAGTTCCATCGTTCAGATGACCAAGTGGCTCAATACCCCCGTGGTGGCAGAAGGCGTCGAGACCAACGAGCAGGCCGATTACATGAAGAGCATCGGATGCAACTACATACAGGGTTATCTCTATGCCCAGCCCATGGAAGAGGAGGATTTCGTTGAAAAACTGAAGATCCTGGATCATGAGCCTGTCAACAAGTCTATGGACCTGATCTTTTCTATCGAGTCCGGCAGGTTCTGGGATCCCACATCTGTCGAGACTCTGCTGTTCAATCACATGGTTGGGCCTGCATGCATATTCACATACAAGGACGGCAAGTGTGAATTCGTCAAGGTAAACGAGAAATATCTCAAAGAGATAGGCATGAACCTGACGGCCAAGGAAATGCTCAATATGGATCTGATGGATTCACTGGACGATGACGGCAAAAAGATCCTTACCGGTGCACTGAAGAGTGCCATAGATTCCGGTAATGAGGTATCATGCGAGGTTTGGCGCAGGGTCTGCTCCAAGATCTGCGGCGAAGAGAAGGTCCTTATCAGGAGCAGTATCAGGATGATAGGCAGGGCTGATGATATGTATCTGCTCTATGCCCTGGTCCAGAACATTACTGCTGATATGCGCAAGTATCAGGAGCTTTATGAGAGCGAGAAGAAGTTCAGGATCGCCAGTGAGCAGAATAATACATATGCGTGGGAATATGAGATCTCGACTCATATCATGAGACCATGCTTCAGGTGCATGAGAGACCTGGGACTGCCTGCCGTGATAGAGAATTACCCTGATCCGGTATTCGAGAGCGGACTGTTCCCGGCAGATTACAAGGATCTGTATTACGACTGGATGGATCAGCTGGCCAAGGGCGTAAAGAGTCTGGAGGCGGTGATACCTCTTACTGCCGACAGGATCCCCTTCATTGTCAGATACACCAATGAGTTCGATGAGAACGGCAGGCCGCTCAAGGCATACGGGTCCGCGACCCAGTTAATAGACGACATGGCTGATAAGTAAAGCAAAGGACCCGCTGCTATGCGGGTCCTGTTATGTTCATCCTTATTCCTTGCTATATTCCAGTATGTCTCCCGGCTGGCAGTCCAGTGCCTCGCATATGGCCTCCAGGGTGGAGAATCTGATGGCTGAGATCTTGCCGTTCTTCATCTTGGAGAGGTTGACGTTGGATACGCCCACCCTGTCCGCCAGCTCATTCAGCGATATCTTACGGTCCGCCATGACCCGGTCTAATCTAAGTATTATCTGTCCCATAACCTGCCTCCTCAGAGTGTCTCGTCAGACTGGATCTGGAGGGTCTTGCCGTAATCCATGACCGTGTATACAACCCAGGTTACAAGGGCGCCGAGCAAGCCGAATGCCATTCCTGAAGTGAAGAAGAGGACTACTGTGACAGCCCCCAGCGCGATGGTAACTCTCCTGATGACCTTGGCAGTGAAGGGTGAATCCTCCTTCTGGATCAGACCGAATACGCTGCTGACCAGTTTCATCAATATGGCGGCAATAGCACATGTGGCAGCAGCTGCGAAACAGATCATGCTGTATTTTACCGCATAGGGGTGATCGTCAATTGCCTTCTGCAGAGCGGGGATGTCGGAATGCAGGTTATCAACTGATCCGATGTTGATGTCTATTGCCCTCACTTTGCCTATGGCGTCACCTTCGGAATTGATCTTGCCCTCTTCTATCAGTCGGTTGATCTCGGTATCGAACTTGCTGCCCATTGAGACGATGGCGATGCCGCCGATCATGGCTGATACGCATCCGACGATGGCGACGATGCAGAGTATGACCGATACGATCTTGCCGGCGTGGCAGCTCTTCTTTATCTTTGCGAGTTTTACGTTTTCTTCGTTCATGTTTATCTCCTTATCCTCAGGCTGGTTATTATTGGCCAACTCGTATCCTGATGGTCTTATGATATATCGCTAATTAATCTTTGTCAACAAGAATTTAACGATAAACGATAAATAATTAACGAAAATAATTGTGCGAGGCGCTCCTGGCATGAGACAGGGCGAATTCTCTATAGCGCTTCTCTATTGCTGCCGGAAAATGGGGTTCCGTAGAGAATAGTGCCCAGGATTCTCTATAGGGGTTCTCTACGGCTACCGGAAAATGGGGACCTGTAGAGAATAGTACCCTGGATTCTCTATAGGTGTTCTCTACGACCACCGGAAAATGGGTTCCTGTAGAGAATAGCACCCCGGATTCTCTACAGCGCTTCTCTATGGACCCCGGAAAACGGGCTGCGATGGAGAATGAGGCGCCAAATAAAGACTCCCGGCGTGTGCCGGGAGCCTTCGAACATTGTGTTAAGACCTTGGGGGAGATCTTACTCAGTAATGTCAATGTAGCTGATGTTCCTGAGGTAAACGGTGGATGTGTATCCGTGGTTGCCCAGGTTGTATTCCAGACGGGCGAAGTTGTCGTCCTTTGTATTTGACGTGAACTCGAAAGTGAACGTCTGCCATTCCGTTGTGAGATCAACAGGCGTATCAGGATAGTATCTGCTCCAGCCCTTGTTAGGTGCTGTTACGGCTACTACCATGTCACGTGCCTCATCAGCTCTGGCCTCGTATGTTACGCGGTAGGTGTGACCCTTTAATACGGGCATATCTGCCTGGAGGAACTGTACTGAATATTCCTCAGTGCCGTCGTTAGTGGATGAGATAACAGCCATTCCGTCCTCGATATGAGCTTCGCCCTCACCCTCCAGGAAGAGGAGGAACTGCCAGTCTTTCTCGTCAGCGAGGTCTTCATCGGAAGCAAAGTCGCCGTTATAAACGTAGTTGCCGTCTTCCAGAGGATCCTTAAAGATCATCGGGGGCTTTTCAACATTGGTGTCGTATTCTGGGAGCTGATATACACGTACGTAGTCGATCAGGAATTCAGCATTGGAGAAGTCCTGGTCCTTCTTGGGGTTGCCGGGCCAGTCGCCGCCTACAGCCAAGTTCATCTGTACGAAGAAAGGCTGGTTGAAGGGAGCAGGGTAGGGCTTGTCATCCTCGCCCTCAACTGCGGTGAACCAGTCGTTTACCGTGAGGACGAGAGTGTCGTCCGTATAGAATCTCATCTCGCCGGGTTCCCACTCTACTGAATAGATGTGGAAGTCTGATGCGAAAGATCCCTCATCCAGTGTGATCGTTCCCTGCTGTTCAGCGTGGGGCTCGCCGTAGTGGATGGTGGAGTAGGATGTAGCAGGATCCTGGCCGAGGTTTTCCATGATGTCGATCTCGCCGCACTTGGGCCACTGTCCGTAGAATTCCTCGTCCTGGGGCATCATCCAGGCTGCAGGCCAGAGACCTTTGCCCTCGGGTACCTTGGCACGGATGACTACCTTGCCGTAGAGGAAGTCGGCCTTGTTCTGTGAATTGACCTTGCCTGATGTATAGTAGTTCCTGCCGTTAACTTCAGTCTTGATCGCCTTCAATACGAGACATCCGTCCTGTACGAAGACATTCTCTTCGGAATCCCTGTATTCCTGGAGCTCGTTATTTGTCCATCCGGGTTCCCTGACCTCTCTGGTCCAGATGTCCAGGTTCAGAGTATCGCCGTCGAACTCGTCTGCCCAAAGCAGGTTGTAGCCTTCGATCTCCGGAGTCACGGTTGCGGTGGTCTCAGTGGGCTCTGCAGGAACGTCGCTGCTCTCAGCAGGATCTGTTCCGCCATTACATGACGTGAGCATGGAAACGATCATCGCACCTGATACAAGGGAGCATAAGATCTTACGTTTGTTCATGGAAATTCCCTCCTGTGGAAATATAAGTCCACATTACCATATAGATAAATGGTGCATTGTATAAATAATGACTATTATAGCAATCTGATGATATAATCTTTATATGAACGCCAAGAGTAAAAAGATATCTTATCAGGAGTATCTGAACAGGGACATCAGGGCGCCTCATGCGCCTTTCCTGCCGGAGATGGAGTTTTATAATACCATCAAGGCCGGAGATGTTGCCAAGGTCAGGAGACTTCTCAAGGAACCCTTTCACATGAAAAAGGGTCTGGGTATATTGTCTGATGATGACATCAGGAACATCAAATACCATTTCGTGATCTCGGCTGCCATGATCGCCAGGGCGTGCATCGAGGGCGGGATGCAGCTGCCTGAGAGCTACAGTATGAGTGACTACTACATCCACAGCTGCGATTCGGCAACATCCATCGAGGAGATAACCGAGATCCACGATGAGATGTGCAATGCATATGCAGCCAGGATGCGTGAGATATCCAGGAACAGGATCTATTCCAGGCACGTGGTCAGGTGCATAGATTACATCCTGGAACATCTGGATGAACGTATCAGGATGGAGACATTATGTGAGGTGACGGGACTGTCGGAGGGTTATCTGTCCAGGCTGTTCAGCCAGGAGACGGGCAGCAGCATATCGGATTATATAATGAGCAAGAAGATTGAGACTGCCAGGAATATGCTCAGGCACTCAGACTATCCCATACTGTGGATATCAAATGCGCTGGCTTTTCCCAGCCAGAGTTATTTTACCAAGGTCTTTGCCAGGGAATCGGGCGTCACTCCGAAACAGTATCGCGACGGGAAGTAGTGTCGGGGATCACCACGTCGATGGGGATCTCCCTGTGTCCTTTGTGGCTTTCGGAGTAATCAACGAGCAGGGCACGTCTTCCTTCCTTTGCCTGCTTATATACGAACTTGTGGACGGTATACTTTGATTCGTTGCCGTTGGGGCAGAGGAGGATCAGATAGTGGGAGGTATGCCTGCCGGAGACGGCGGTGAAGTGGGTCTTGACCCTGCATCTGCTGACCATGTAATCCTGCGTCATTATCTTCCTGTACTGGCCCAGGTCTGATACGAACATGCCGATGGATACGATCAGCAGGAATAGTCCCAGGATCGCCAGTGCTATCCCGTATCTGAACTTGTCAATGAAAGCATAGATCGAGATGCCTATGACGAGCAGCGACAACAGGCCGAATATGATGCCGCAGATAACATCAGTCCTGCGGATCCTCTTGATGAACAGGACCACATCCACGTGTTCTGAAGCTGTAGGTTTAGACCAATCCATATCTGTTCTCCAATAAAAGAATAATTAGATTATATATAAAAACTCCGTCCCTTGCGAGACGGAGTCAAAACACTTTTTCAGGTTGATCTTACGGACCTATGATATCTCCTTCATAGGGACAGGGGGAGGAAGAGGTGATGATGTCTTCTTCATCATATAAGATCACTTCGATCTCGAGTTCTTCGTATTTCATCGTGAACTCCTTTTTCCTTAACCTGCGTTAACGTAAGATCTTACTGCCATGTAATAAGTGTAATATGCAGCTGCCAGATTCTTCATGTCTTCATCGGCACCGCTGTTGATCACTGCTGCCAGATAGTTCAGGACATTGTATTCGAATTCTTCAGTATCTCCGTTAGAATTGGTGATGCTGAATGCTATGGGAATACCGGATTCCGAGATGCTGATCTCGTCTGTCCTGACAGACTTGACACTGCTGCTGCCTGACGGAGCCTGTTCAGAACCGTTAACTGTGATGACTGCGCCATTATCCGTGATGGTGTAGTAGACCTTGATCATCGCACCTGACAGGAAGGATACGCTGGTTCCGTAGAATGCGATGCCTTCGACGCTGGGAACTGTAACTACCGGCAGACCGACGATGCTGTAATCGAAAGGAACGGCATCTCCATCGTACCTCTCTCCTGCAGCATTGAACTTGACCTGTGCGTAATAGCCGTAGGATCTGATTGCCTTGGCCAGTTCTTCTGTAGCGGTATTAAACTCGCTCTTTTCATCTTCGATGATGTAGTTGGCATAATCCCTTACGGTGAAATTGTCGAAGGGCACGGTCTTATCTCCGTTTGTAAGTGTGGCAGAGATGGGAATGTTCATTTCCGCGGGAGCAACCTTGCAGTAGAAATTGTAGCATACTGTGTCGCCAACTCTTACGCGCTCTGATTCCGCAAAAGGAACGTCCTGGCTCTTCAGATTGCTTACGAGGGAATCCTTTATCTCGAAGTGTACGACTGTATCGTTATTGGCGAGAGACTCATCAAGTACGATATAGTATTTAACTCCGACGTAGGAATCCAGTGCCAGTGAGTAGCCTTTTACTACAGCGACGGAAGAGATGGTCGATGTCTTCCATTCACCGCCGTCCAGGTCAGCTGCACGGACCAGGTAGTCAGTGTCGTCTGACAGGGTAGTGGAAGTTACGTTGATCGTTCCCTTGAATGCTCCTTCACCGTTAACGGGAAAGGTCTGTGATGCGATGATATTGCTGCCGTCCAAAACCTGAACGAATACAGCTGCCGTAACGTCTGTCGTGCTTCCGGAAACGGTTATGGAATTGCCGTCCCTGTTGGCACCCAGCCTGTCAACCGTGCCGCCCATATCAGCGGCAAAGGCCGTCATGCTCATTGTCAATACAAGGGACAATGTGACGATTATTGATAATATCTTTTTAGTGATTGTCATTGTCTTGTCCTCCTTGTATCAGTTATCGTTTGCCCAGACGAATCCGTGTTCGGATCCTGCCTTGACTCCGCCGAATACGTCACCTGATCCTTCATTGTAAGCGAAGATCTCGACACTTGTGATGTCTCTGATGTCGTTTTCGCTTCCTGCCCAGACTATGTAATCTGCCCAGTACTTATTCGTAAGGGCCGTATCAGAGGACCAGTTGTCGCGTTCAGATACCAGCGGATCTGTAATGACCCTGGTCTCCTGGGTACCGTCACGCCAGTTGATGGTTACGAACAGTGTGACCTTGTCGGAATCTGAGGGAGCCGACGATCCGGTAGGATAGTAGTAGGTTGCACATATCGCATTGTTAGGGATATCGGGGCTATATGCACCATCGATCTCATACGATCTCCAGTCGTCTATCCATGTGCCGTGGGGAACATTTACCTTGTTGTTATCTGCGGCATTGATGAAAGGCGTGCTGATCTCGATCGCGATCCTGTGGATGGTGATATACCTTACCACACCATCGCTGTAGGTGAGTGCCAGAGGTATCATGTCGTAGTTGGTGTTGAATGAAACTGCGAATGAATGCTCATCTCCCTCAGTAATGGGGCTGACAGTAATGATGTCAGGGTTGAGACCTGAAGCTTCATCGACTGCAACACCTGTTACCAGCTTGGCATTGGACGCATTTTCATAATCAACGTTCTCGATCAGAACAAATCTGTTTGCTATATAGACATCAGCTTTTGAAGCATTCTCTCTGAAAGCATCTGCTGTATAGACATTTGCTCTTCCGAAAGCCCATCCGGGACAGTCTTCAGTTCCGGTGATCTTCAGAGAGGCGATCTCATCGATCTCGTATACGTTAACGAGTCTGGTATTGATCAGACCGATCTGCTTGTAGGATTCCTCACCTACAAAAGGCTCTATGTGGCGGTCGGGATCTGTCATTTCCTCGTCCCAGACCGTGTAGTCGAATCCGGACTGTTCCTGTGTCAGATGACAGGTGGAAACATATGGACTGTCGGTATGTATGATACCGTTAGAATCAACACCGTTTCCGAAGACTCTTGCAAAATCAAGAGGCTTGCCGGTCTTGATCAATGTATCAGTACCGCTGGAAGCATCCACTGTTACTACAATGGGTTCAACAGATCCGTCAATATAATGACACTCGACCATTACATCGTGCTTTGTTGGGAGTATGTAGACCTTGATGTGCTGATGTACGTCATGGTAGTTGAGCACGAAATCTGCATAGGGGAGACCCGTTTCATCGTCAGCAGGATGGGGTGAAACAGGTACGTCAAGTGCAGCCTTGAGTGCCTCTTTGCTGCTGAATGCAATGAAGAAAGGTCCGGTTCCCTCTCTGAAGAAGTGGAAGTACATCTCAGATGCGAATACTTCTGTCAGATCCTCCATATCAAAGTCATCGCTGTTGTAGTAATAAGCGTATCCGTGTCTTGCGACCTCCTCGATCATCTGGCTGTCGGAGATGGCAAATACGGCGTTGATTTCGATCTTGCTTCCTTCGTCCGGCATGCTGGGGATGGTGTATACGAAGGAGTGATCATTCTCGAGTTCCACAGGTTCACTATCAATGGTAATGCTGCTGATCGTGAAGCCAGGATCAGCTTCGATGCTGACACTTACATTATCAAATTCGTCACAGTTGTAATAGAACTCTTCGTGATTGTCATCGACATGATGTATGCTGACAGGGTCGGGGGATATTACGATCCTTCCGCCGAAGTTATGTACTGCTTCGATGCAGAAAGACGGTTCTTCAGGCTGGCCGCCTTCGTCTTCACCGATCCAGAATGCGTAACTGTCACTGCTCCTCAGAAGAGATACGGGGAAAGTATATGATCCGTCGGGATTCATCACGATATTGATCCAGTCATCAACATACCTTCCTTCTGCCCCGTGATCTACAAGCTTTCCGTAAGATGCAGCGAGAGTCTTACCCTCTATAGGAGGGGGAAGCAGATAGAGATTCTCGGCGTCTTCCAGCTGGGAATCATAGAATCCGATCTCGTATTGGTTATTTTCAATATCCTGATAGTCTCCGTCATCCAGTTTGTAGCTCAGAGAGGGTATCAGATCCTTGTCGATATGGAGTGCGAGTGTCTTGTCGAAAGGCGCTTGTTCCGTAAAGATATCAACGACGAAGGACCTGACTTCATCAGTGAACATACTGAGCGGGATCTTATATCCGTTATCATATACGGCACTGGTCCAGTTCCAGCCTTCGGGATCTTCAGTATGGTTAGCGTATTGAACGACGATCTGTCTGTTGGGATCGACGGGTACGGGATCAAAGATGATATAATTGTGTCCCTCGATATCCTCCTTGTTAAATAACAGTGAGTGATTATGGTTCTTCATGTCGACACTGAACGTGTCACCATCGTCGATCCTGTATGTGATGGAACTGAAATCAGGATCCTGTGAATCATCGGGATACCACAGACCGATATCGTAGTCGAATTGCGGCCCGGGTTCGTGACCGTCGGTTTCGATCGATATGTTGTATCTGTCATCCCATCCGTCATTCTTATTAATGACGAACGATCCATCCTGATTCAGGGTGACCTCCTCACCATCTATCAAGACTCTTCTGACCGTTACATCCAGATACGGATTAAGATAGAAAGTTACGGAATCATAGTCTTCAAAAACGTCTTTATCAAGGTACGGTTCGGACATGATGAAAGGTTCAGTCGAATCTCCCAGACGGCATGTGATATCCGACATGCGGTCCCAGCCTTCTTCGATGATGATGCCGCTGAAACCGGTGGCTTCCATGTTGAGCCTTAAGATGTTGCTGTCACCTGCAAAAACTGACAGAGGGATAGTGAATGATCCATCAGATGCTATTTCAGGATCAGTCCAGACCCACTGGCTCTCATCCTGATCGGTAACCATTGCATATGAAGCCCAGACTCCCCATTCTTCTTTCAGTGGCTGAGCCAGGAAGGTAATCGAGGTCTTGCCTGCGAGATCTGCTTCATCAAATCCGAGGATGTCCCAATCAACGTTGAAATAATCATCGTTGCCGACCTTTGCCTGAAGTGAGGCAAAGAGTGCATGTGGATAGCCTATCTCGATATAGTAATCGTAATCACGTCTGACCTCTATATCGTAGTGATCAGCGCTCCAGGATGCGTTCTCCCTGGTTATCGTAAAGACATTCTCATCAGGATCGAAATCCCAGTTCTCAAAATCCATGATCTCGGCAATGAGCTTTGCAGTTTCGACTTTGGGAGTGAGGCGGAAGCTGACACTGCTATGTTCCTCACCGTCAAATCTGAGCGCGATGTAGTCTGTCCATTCTTCCTCGTCATTCCACATTTCTTCGTATGTACCTGATTCGTCATAGGCGAATTCGATCTTGCTCAGGAGATCAGGTTCGAAATGGAACTGTGCTTCAACATGCTCTATGTCGATGAATACATCATAATATGCTCCCCAGCCTGTATCCTTGCTGATGGTAAGGCATCTTCCGGATTCATCAAAAGAATATGCCCGTTCATTGAAAGGCATTGCCACATGCTGATCTTCAGGATCCCACATGACAAATGCCGTTAACTTTTTGCCGATACCGGCCGGTGTGAAACGGAACATGACATTATCGATATCAACAACATTGTTGTCGAACCATGCTACCTGCTCATTGTTATCTTCCTGATTATTCTCGATCGTAAGATTTGAGAAACTCTCGCCGCCGTCGATGGATACCTCTGCCTTGGAGATGATGCCGGCGGGGAAGGCGACTCTCATGGCGAAACTATCCACAGGATCGGGGATGTAGGGATCGTCTCCGCCGCCTCCTGTGGGCTTCCATTCACCGCTGTGGTAACTGTATTCTCCAGGAGTCATGTCCGGAACGCTGGCACCTTCATCGATCCTCAATACTGATCCTTCAGCAGCAGTTATTGCTGCGTTCTCACCCCGGGTTGCAGTTCCTCTTATCCTCATACCATTCGGATCGGTGCCCCCGGTGGGATCAGTAATGTTAATGGTTCCGTTTAATGTCAGCTGATCAACATCAAGTTCGCATCCAGAACCTCTGACAGTAAGTGTTGCACCGGGATCGACAACAAGACTCTTTATGTGTTTGTAATAATCTATGGTCATATCGCCAGTTACGACCATCGTGTAGTTGAGGGGGATACTGTAACCCGCCTCATTAGCTTCATCGACCCAGGTATCCATTACATTGACTGCGTAAGGAAATAAACTGTCAAACTTGATATCTCCGGTGTAGGCACAATCATTATTGGAGAGATATTCCTCAGATTCGCCGGCCAACCTGCTCTGTCCGAGCAGTAACGGCATCATATTATCCGTGAATCCGGTCACCTCCGCATTGTTCAGGATCACAGCGAAATTGTCCGGAACATCGCCGGTAATCTCATAACTGCCTCCGTCAATGTACAGACCAACAAGTTCGCAGCCCTCGATCTCATCTTCGGTCTCTGCGATGTATCCTGCGGTGTTTGTAGAGTTCATGTAAATGTGATACACAGCAGCGGCATCAGCATTCAACAGGCCGTTAACAGGCATGCACGTCATTACCATAACCACGGTTATCAGTATTGACAGCATCTTGCGTGTTGTTTTACCCATAAAGCCACCTCGCTTTCAAGGTTGATAAAAATATCTTTAATTTTAATATATGTGGCGGTGAGCATACAACCGAGATCCCATATTTTTGACAATTTCTTCATAATTTATTAAATATTTAGTATAATGTGCTCAATAGACACCCGTATGGGTGCCTGGGAGGGTGTGTTTATGAATAGAAAGCTTATTTCGGCCTTGATGGCCATGTCCGTGTTTGCGCTGCCTTTCACGGGCTGTATCAATCCCGTGGAGACATCAGAAACGGGAATATCCAACATAGAGATAACAACTGAATCAACTGAGCCCAAGCCCACCGAGGCTCCGGCACAGATGAGGTGGAGTCCCGATACTCCCGTCGAGGATATCGTGGCAGAGCTTACACTGGAGCAGAAGGCATCACAGATGGTCCAGGGGCAGCTCAGATCTCTCGATCACGATGCCATGGAGCAGAACTGCTATGCTTCGCTGTTCTCCACCAGGGACGAGTGGCCGGCTGTATCTGTTGACGACTGGATCGCCAGGGTCAGGGATTATCAGAGGAGCGCACTGCTGTCTGAGGCAGGAATACCTTTCGTTTACGGACAGGATTCCGTTCATGGCGTAAATACTGCAGGAGAGAGCATCATTTATCCCCACAACATCAATATCGGTGCGGCAAACGATCCCGAACTGACATATGAATATGGCAAGCTCGTGGGCAGTGACATGAAGAGGACCGGCATGATCTGGAACTTCGGCCCCGTCGTTACTGATCCCCAGGACGCCAGATGGGGAAGGACTTACGAGTGCTTCTCTTCCGATACGGCCTGGATCATCCCTCTGGCATCCGCATATATCCGCGGACAGCTGGATGAGGGCGTGATCTCCTGCCCCAAGCACTTCTTTGGTGAAGGACATGTGGTATTCGGCACCGGTGAGGTATCAGACGGAACAACGAGGCTTATAGACAGAGGCGATGCTGATGTGGATGATGCAACGATCGATGAGCTCCTGGGTGTTTACAGGGAGATGATCGAGACGGGTGCCCAGACAATAATGGTGTCACATGCAGCATTAAACGGCGTCAAGATGCACCAGAACGGCGAATACAT
This sequence comes from Clostridiales bacterium, assembly GCA_017515465.1. Taxonomy (GTDB): domain Bacteria; phylum Bacillota; class Clostridia; order Saccharofermentanales; family Saccharofermentanaceae; genus Saccharofermentans. The sequence continues at coordinate 3,424 of JAFWFV010000022.1, read as the reverse complement.
CTGGAAGCTCAAGAACGAATTCGGATTCGAGGGATTCATCGTCTCCGATTACAACTCACTGCACAACTGCTCAGGCGACAGCCTCTATGAGAATGTCTGCCTGGCCGTCAACGCCGGCATCGACATGCTGATGGAACCTGATGACTATGAAGATGTCAGGGACATCATCGTAGAAGCCGTCGGGAACGGCGACATTACCGAAGACAGGGTGAACGATGCAGTTACCAGGATCCTCAAGGTCAAGATGGATGCAGGTCTGTTCGAAGATCCCATGCTGGAAAACACGAACCCGTCATACGACTGGTATTCCGAGCACGGGCAGGAAGTAGCCAGGACTCTGGCTGCAGAGTCATTCGTTCCGCTCAAGGTCGGCGATCACATGACGATCCCCGAAGGAACCAAGGTATTTGTTGCAGGACCCGCAGCTGATGACACAGGTGTCCTCTGCGGCGGCTGGATGATCACATGGACGGGATATAGTGACTCCGAAGAAGGTACGGAATGGGTAGGCTATGCTGATTCCATCCTGGAGTCTCTCGAAGCCGTAGCGTCTGACCATGGAGTTACGATCGTAACGGATCCTGCGCAGATCGATACATGTGACATGGTCCTCCTCTGCCTGGGTGAGATCCCTTACGCAGAATGGACCGGCGATACTGAGGACCTGTCCATCACAGGTGCCCTGGCACAGTCAGGAAACGCTGATGCGATCCAGTTCGCAGCAGAATCAGGACTGCCCACAACAACGCTCCTCGTCTGCGGCAGAAATGTCCTGATCGAAGATTATATCAACAACTGGGATTCAGTTATCATGTGCTACCTGCCCGGTACTGAGGGCGGACATGCCATTGCTGACGTCCTCTTTGGCGAACAGGAGTGCGGCGGCACACTGCCCATGCCTTACTACACATCAGTCGAGCAGCTCGCTCTGGGTGAGTGCTGGCATGATGTGGGCTGGAGGGCTCAATAAAGAAGTTTCTGAACTGCGGACATACAGCAAAGCTGCAAACTTGTTCAGAAACTCTTTATCTCGCCGAAAGAGGTGCATTCTCGTTCGGGAACAAGTGATCCTGCCGGCAGATCGAAGATAACACTAGAAATAATGCCCGTTTACACTAGGAGATTTCCGGTGTAAACGGGCTTTTCTTCCAGTGTTGGCGCGGGTCAGTGGTTATCCCAGGTCTCCCAGGCGGTTCATGAATATATCCTTGATCTGGATCTTGCCGGGACCCCTGTAGTAGAAGTAGAGGGGATAGGTGCCGTCCTTGATCCGGACACCCGTGGCAAATTCTGTCCATCCGGACGTATCGCCGATGGCGATCGTGCCTATTGGCGCCTGGTCCTCTCCCAGGCGGATCTCCAGGCATGGTGTGTCTGATGTGGGAGTTATCACTCTTTCTGCCAGTCGTTTGGAGTCTTCCTCACTTCTCTCGTCGATCCTGACGGGAACGTCGAAGAAGGGGAGGTTGTCGGGGGCCTCGATCCTGGCGGTGACGCCTATCTCGGATACGTCCTGCATATTGAAATACTTGTAGCCGATGAGCGTTCCTTCGCCGATCTCAGCGATGAAACGTTCGTCACCGATGTTGGAGATGTTGGGGAAGGATGCCTTATAGATGGTGTTGCAGCCGTGGGGGACATAGCCGTCCGTCAGGTTGCAGCAGATAACTGCAGGATAGGAGCCTACGCCCTCCAGGGGACCGTCGTTAAGGCCGCAGGAGGTTATCTCCACCTGCTTGATGGAGCCGTCGGGCTCCAGTCTGATCTTCTCGGCGCAGGACTGGCGGCTGTAGTCTGATTTGTGGGTGAGCCTGTGAAAGAATACATAATACTCGCCGTTGATGGGCTCTACGCTGCCGTGGGTGGTGCCTGTCATGTTGAGCTTGTTTTCTATCGTCCTGCCGCCATACCCTACATCGCCGTTGGATACTATGGTGCCGCCAAATACGAAACCCCTGTCGGGATAGTCGCTGGTGGCATAGCACAACTCGTGGTTCTGCCAGGAAGAATATATAAAGTAATACTTTCCATTGAACTTTCTGATCGACGATCCCTCAAAGAAGGGATGTTCCTCGAACGTGGTGCCCTTGACCCTGTAGGGGATTATGTGTTTTGGCTCGTCTCTTACCGTGAGCATGTCGTCTTCGAGGGTGAGCATGACGGGTCCGTTGATGCTGTCGGGGTAGGACTTAAGCTCTTCCTCGGTCCTGCCGAACATTCCCGTCTCACGCTCTATTACCCTGGGATCGTCGATTCCGTAGTCCTCCTCGTCGGAGTACTGGGTTCCGTAATATACCCTGATCACGCCGCCGTCGTTTATGACCGCCGGGTCGAAGCAGACGTAGCGCATCATGACGGTGCCGTCCTTGTAATGTACGGTGCCGTGGTAGTCGAAGGGGCCTGCGGGGCTGTCTGATACTGCGACCTTGATGGCGCCGCTATAGCCGCCGTAGCCGTAGTCGCCGCCCATGCAGTAGAAGAGATAGTACCTGCCGTCGTTGCCCCTTACACAGTCGGGGGCATACATGAAACGGGGATTGGGGTAGTCGGGATCCTGATCCGCCCTGTAGGAAACGCCTTCATAGCGCCAGTCGGACAGGTCCGTTACGGGTGCCGAATAAACGACGTAGTCCTCCATGCAGAAAGTATAGCCGCCCTCTTTGTCGTGGGAGCCGTAAACGTAGACCCTGTCTCCGAATACGTGGGGCTCGCCGTCAGGAATGTGTTCGTACAAAGGAAGATAGGGATTATAGACCTGTTTTTTCATGGCGGGGACCCCCTTAACAATGATGTCTATATTCTACATCAAAACAAATAATCAAAACAAATATGGGAAATCTGAAAAAAACACTTGCGTTAAGGAAAAGTTACGAATAAAATACAAATGTGTGGTGATTTGGGGAAATTTTGGGAAATATTTGTCAATCACGTGTCAAATATACCCATCATCTTCTTAAATTTCAATACAAAACCTTCCGGAGCAGGTGAATGGCGCGAGATATCAAGAAAATTGATGCCAAGGGGAGACTTTTCGTTCCCACCAGGCAGAGAGAGATCTTTGGAGAGACTGTTGTAGTTACGAACAGCCTTGATAAAGGTTATCTATGCGTTTATACGCCTGAGAGATTCGACAGGATCAAGGAAGACACCAAGAGCTGGAATACCGTCGAACCCAGGGTTAGGAAGATGAAGAGGGAGATCTTCGGTGAGGCACTTTATACAAAGGTGGACTCACAGGGCAGGATCACCGTATCCAACGAACTCTGGGAGAAGATAGGGGCAAACCCCGGCGATGAGATCTGCATCTTTGATGAGGATGACAAGCTGGAGATATGCACCAAGGCATTCTACGACAATGAAGACCACGACCTGTCAGTGCTGACAGGAATGGATACAGAGTACTATGTCTCAAGTCTTTGAGCAT
>JAFWFV010000021.1 GCA_017515465.1 Clostridiales bacterium | reverse complement strand
GGCAAGCTCATCGGTGCTGCTCAGAGAGTTCCTACACCTACAGGTTCAACAACGATCCTGCACGCTGTAGTTAAGGGTGAAGTTACAGTTGACGGCATCAACGCTGCTATGAAGGCTGCTGCTAACGAGTCATTCGGCTACACAGAGGAGAAGCTCGTTTCTTCCGATATCATCGGTATGAGATATGGTTCACTCTTCGATGCTAACCAGACAATGGTTTCCAAGATGGATGACGGCAACTCCCTCGTTCAGGTTGTATCCTGGTACGACAACGAGAATTCTTACACATCACAGATGGTAAGAACTATCAAGTATTTCGCAGAGCTCGGCTAATCCATAGCATAGGCAAGTATAATGAATTCCCCGGTCACATGGCCGGGGAATTTTTATGTCTGTGGTATTCTGTTTGTCTGATGCCGGGCTGTGTTCCTGCTGAACCTGCTACTACCAGTATATTTGCAGTTTACTACCAATAAATTTGGTAGTAATCCTTAAAATTTCTAGTATACCAGAGGATTTCCACGTTTACTACCAAAACTATTAGGTATTATATGCCAGATCTTCTGGTATTACAGAGTCTGTCAGGAACCCGTTGAATCAGGCTACTACCAGTAAAAAAGCAGATTACTACCAAAAATTTTGGTAGTAATCCTTTAAATTTCTGGTATACCAGAGGATTCCACGTTTACTACCAAAAATATTGAGTATTATCTGCCGCATCTTCTGGTGTTCCGGGGGCGCTCAGCCCATATCAGTCCAGTTCTTCGAATCCGTTCTCAGTGAGCCTGGAATTAAGCTGTCTTACGGTATATTTGTTGTTGATCGCATATATGATCACTGCATCTCTGGGATCCCTGGGATAGAGGATGCCTTCCTTGGCAATCTCGAGACCGCGTGTCGTTTCTTCCAGTGTGAGGCCTGTTGAGATGCAGAGAGCGATTATCTTGTCCCTGTTGGCATTCCTCGTGCCGTCGAATATCTGGTAGCCGTATGTGCGGGAGATGAGGCTCCTGCTGATTACTTCGGCCCTGGAGAGGCTTTTCTCATTGATCATGTAGGAGATGTAGCCTGCAAATGTCTTCTGAATGGTATCGTCACTGAGACTCCTGATGTAATTATCAAGCTCATGCGAACCCTGAACCGAGTTGAGTGTTGCCATTAGATCTGATGTTGATTTATTCATGCAAAGTCACCTCCACCAGATGATTATATCATTTATTCATGATAAAATTGCCATATGGATCTTTCTGATAAGTATATAGATATTCATAAACAGACTTACGGCGGTCATTCTCTTGTCAAGAGCAGGGAAGACGACAGCCTTTACGTTATGAAGAGGATGGAGTTCTATGAGATCAAGGTCTTCGAATTCATCAGGGACAACAGGAATATCCATATCCCCAGAGTCTATGATTTCTGGGAGGAAGACGGGATCCTCACCGTAGTCGAGGAGTACATTAACGGCAAGACACTGGATAAGTTCCTGGAGGCTAATAACCTCAGCAGAAACGGCCGTAAACAGATAATCACCGACATACTGGACGGACTGGAATTCCTGCATACGGCACCCGTTCCAATAATCCACAGGGATCTGAAGGACACCAACGTCATGGTAACGAACGACGGTGTGGTCAAGATCATTGACTACGATGCTGCCAAGACGTTCAAGGCAGGGGAGACCAAGGATACCATGCTGGTGGGTACGGCCGGCTCGGCTGCCCCCGAACAATACGGCTTTTCACAGTCTGATCCCAGGACTGACATATATGCTGTAGGAATGCTCATGAAGCAGCTCTTTGATGGCGATACACTCTACGAGAGCATCATGATCAAGGCCACCAGGATGGATCCCAAACAGCGATATCAGACTGTTGCAGAGATGCGCAGGGCGTTCAGATTCGACGTAGGCAGGGATTTCGACAGGCTCAGAAAGCCTCTCATAATAACGGCAGGCGCTCTGGCCGGATCCATCTTTATCCTCTGGGGTGTCTGGTTTATCAAGTACAGCAGGACGACTGATGAGCAAGGAAATATCATATATGTCAATCCAATACAGCAGGCTTTCGAACAGCTTACCGTGGATGAGACTGAGAAGGATCCCGAATGGATAGAGTATAACGGAGAGACGTATCCATATTCACCGGATCTTTTGGAGTCTCTTGAGAATGCAGGGGAGACAACACACGAATCCGGAACTGGCATGAGGGCGGTTGTTGAAACCCCTTCAGATAGACGTATGGCTGGCCTATCTGTTACGCCCACGTCTGTTCCTGCCAGAAGCGCGACAAACACTCCTGTCCCCAAGGACTATTCGGCAATACTGGACGATCTTAATGCCAACAGAGAAAGGATCTTTTTCTACTCGCGTTCCCAATTGATTGATCTGCTGATAACAGAACAGGGAGCCGACAGGGCTACAGCAGAGAGTGTAGTCGATGCAAAGAATTACGACTATAACGACAGGGCTTTAAAAGCGGCAAGCTGCAGGAACTGGGATGCAGAATATGGAATAATAGCCCGCCTTTCGCCAAAACAGATGGAATCATTTCTTCTCAGTCAGGGATTTACTGCAAGTCAGGCCCGCAAAGCAGCATACAATCTAACATATGACGATAACCGTACGTATGCTAATCACATAATGTCTCACACCAGAGAATGCATCAATAACCATACATACTTTAAAGTGTCGCAGTTGATAAACCACTTAAAAGAAGAGGGATATACTCAGAGCTTTATTGACCGCTATATTCATAATTCATACTATGCCAACATGGCCCGTGAAGAGATACGGCTGGGATATATGATAGATGACATAGGATATTTTGTCATCCCGACGAACACCCCTACACCTACCCGAGCCCCTGCAACTGCAACACCGGTTCCTGCGGCAACGGAGACACCTGTTCCTACCACAGTACCTGCAACGAGCACTCCTACTCCTGTACCGACCACGCCTCCCGAAACAGAGCCGACGACTCAGGAGGAAGCTCCTGAGGGTGAGGGCTGAGAAGACATGCGTCTGGCGTGATCTATGTAGATCAGCGGTGCCAGATAGACGATGGGGAAGAGGTACCTGGGCAGTCCCTGATTGGCGGGAGCCGCCAGGATCATGATCAATGTGGCGATCAAGGGAACATAATAGATCAGGCTGTAATCATTCCTTTTCTTTCGCGTAGGGAATACCATTATCCAGCAGAACATCACTATGTAGCAGCATATGGCAACATTTGCGGTTATCCAGGGGATAGGCAGGTTCATTACTGATATGCAGTACATGGATACAGCTTCTCTGGCCCACAGCAGTGAGGAGGGTTCATCGAAGATATCTTCATACATCCACGAACCTACACAGTCGAAGTTATATTCCAGTTCGTAGTATTTTGTAACGCCTTCAAAGAAGGATATGTTCTTTGTGGAGGCCAGGATGGAGAACATATAGTAATTCTGTTCCACAAAGGATGCAATATACGTATCGGGATGGCGCATGAGCTGCGGGAGCCATGCCTTGCCCAGATAATCAACAAATGCACTGAAGTCTCCGGAATAGTTCCAGCGGACGGGATCGGCGATCGTGGGATCGTATCTCTCTGCCAGAACGGAGTATGGTATGACCTTGTCGATGGCCTCTATCTCTTCGGGAGTTGTATCGTCCGCGTGATCCCTGGCATACCTGGCAGTCTGCTGGAAAGGTATGGACAGCGCCTCCTTCAGGGAGTCCTTGGGCTTATGTACATCGTAAGCAAAGTTAAGTGCCATGGTGATGAGGAAACCGCATACTATAGCCAGGACAAAGGACAGTATTGGCTTCCATGGGAGTTTCTTTCTGAATGCGGCGATCGCATAGAAAAAGACGATGAACAGCAATATCAGCATGCCGTTGGGCCTGAATATATACATTACCAGGCTCCATCCGAAGAGCTTGGCCAGCTGCAGAACCGTTACCGGCTTCCTGTGCCAGGAGATCTCCATCAGGGTTATGGTGACTATCATGATCCCTGCCAGGAAGTGGATGTCCTTAACGACTACGCCTATATATCCCAGTGTGTAGGGGGAAGATATCCACAGAAAGAACAATGCCAGACGGACGGGCTTTTTGATCTTCAGGGAATCCACATATGTCATTGCATAGCCGAACGAATAGCAGTAGCACAGATACCCGGTCAGGGAGAACAGGAACATACCAACGTTGTTATTTACGATCTTCATGAACAGACCTGTGAGGACAACGTATCCCACGGGCTGCATTCCGGTGATCTCACTATGCCTGAACTGCCAGATGCCCTGCCATGTATCCGGCTGGATGGCAGCAGGGTATTTGAATATGACAAAGGGCAGCCAGCATACGGCAAATATCAGACAGTTCCTGATGAGCTGCTTTCTGTCTGACACCGTAAAGGAACTCTCATCGATATCGGATGAGAACATCTTCTTCTGCAGATACCTTGTGCCGGGTATGGCAACAAACATCACGAAAGCAAAGGCCAGTAAGAACCTTACGATCAGGAGGATCACCCTGATGAGCCCCGTCGTCTCGAATCCGTATCTCCAATAGTAATTGCCCGCGGCATAAAGGAATCCGAGGATGGAAGAGACTGCGATATTGCGTGGCTGTTTAAGTTCTTTTGTGATGTTCATCGGAACTGATTATATCATCTTTTTATGCTAAAATAACTCCATTGAACAAGCGAGGAGAACTGATATGCAGTGGATTGAGATACTGATCAAGACAACGGAAGAGGCATCTGATGCGATCTGCGAGATGCTGGCTCAGTTAGGTGCTGACGGAATAGCCGTATGTGACCCCTACGAGATCAAGAGGATAATAGACGATCCGGATTCCCTCGCATATGCAGACGAAGGCTATGTTGATTCCCTGGGGACAGACGTCATAATCAGGTCTTACTTTGCAGAACTGGACGACGGCCTGATCCGCATGGGTGCCAAGAGCGACGAATACATAGATCCCGACGGCATCGGCATGATCTACGACAACATCACTGACAAGTCCCTCAATGTGGAAGATGCCATAAACGAACTGAAGAGCAGGCTCGCAGCGATCGGCGAATTCCTGGATGTGGGTGAGGGGTTCCTCAGCTATAAATATGTAAAGGACGAAGACTGGGCCAACAACTGGAAGGCAGACTATAAGTCCTTCAGGATCTCCGACCGCGTCATAATCTGCCCTTCATGGGAGGATACGAAGTTCGCGGACGAGGATGTAATGATAAAGCTCGATCCGGGCTCTGCTTTCGGAACGGGGACTCACGAGACCACCTCCATGTGCGCCGAACTCATCGACAGGTATATCAAGAACCTGGACGGCGGCAAGCTGCTGGATCTGGGAACGGGTTCCGGCATCCTGGCCATAATCGCCAGAAAGCTCGGTGCAGAAGACGTGGAGGCCATCGATATAGACAAACTGGCCGTGGACGTTGCCATCGATAACTGCAATATCAACGGCTGCCCTGACATCAAGTGCCATACTGGCGAACTGAAGGATGCCTACGAGGGTGAGTATAAGCTCATAATCGCCAACATCATCGCTGATGTCATCGCAGCCATAGCTTCAGACGTAAAGGATCATATGGCCCCTGACGGCTTTTTCATCTGCTCAGGTATCATCAACACCAAGGCAGACCGCGTGAGAAAGGCGATAGCAGACTGCGGCATGAAGATCGTGGAAGAACATGAGAAGAACGACTGGATCGCCATGGTGGTGTCAAGATGAGCCAGTGTGATACATGCATGTTCTATAACTACGATGAAGTGATGCAGGACTACTACTGCGACGCGGATTTCGACGAGGATGAATACGCCTCCCACATTAACGGGATCAGCAAAAAAGAGTCCCAATGCCCATACTACAGGGACGGGGACGAATACAAGACCGTTAGAAAGCAGATGTAAGAGTTACATAGAACTCTTCTTAAGTGCTTCCAGTCTCTTTTTGATGTCGGCCAGCTCTGACAATGAATCGCTGACACTCCTGGCAGGTGCCTTCTCCGGCGCCTTGATCTCCGTGCTCGTGCCCTTGACCCCCGCTGTAACGGGGTCGATAATTGAAGTCTTGGCAGGCTTGGCCGAGACGGAAGAAGCCTCCGTATCCATACTCCTGGCGATGTCTCTCAGCGACTTGGCAGGCGATATGAGGGACGGTGCCACCTGTGGAACAGGTATGGAATCGGATACGCGGCGTCCGTTATGTACAAAATACAGTGCGTTGGTAACGGCCTTCAGGCCCTTTGCCCCCAGGGCAAGTTCACAATTGAGGGCATTGCCGAATGAATAATCGCGGTTGATCCCTGCAGGCTCCTCATCTATCCATGTAACGCCTGTGGCATCACAATAGACGGACTTGCCGGATGTCAGATCACAGCTCTTGATATAGATGTTGGCATCGAAAGCATACTGCAGCTTCTTTGCCGCCCTCTCGAAATCCATCCTGTCCTGACACTCAAAACCAGCCAGAAGCTCAGCCTCCAGGTGGTTTATGATGATGTGGCTGGACATATCAAAGATAGAGGTGGATATGACATTATAGGTATCCTCGGTCATCCAGATCTCGCCCTTATCCGATATGATCGACGGGTCGGAAACAACTATGGCAGGCTTCTCCGACCTGATCCTGGCGGCAACTGAAGTAACCTGATCGGTATCCCTCATGAATCCAATGAAAACACCATCAGGCCTGACCTCTCCGAAACAGAAATCCAGCGTATCCTCGATGGGTGCAGGCTCTACGGCTCCATCGTCCTTGATAAACTCTCCGACTGCGATAAAAGGCTCCATTTCATAAGCCTTGATGGTCGCGATGGATCGCTTCACATCAAGAGACGTGCCCTCATATGAGTCAGAAATGGACAAAATATTCTTCATAAGCCTGCCAGTAAAAATAAAGAATTACACAACTATAGTGTCGCACTCGGAATAGCCCTTCGCAAGCAAAACACAGGGTGCAAACTGCCTTAATTAAAATTGAAAAATTGGTCAAATTGGCAAAAGGGGAGAAGGAGGATTTGCCAACATAGAAGTGTTAATTGTATATTCCAGTGTGATCGTAATAAAAAAAATAACTATACAATATAATGTAAGTACAATATATGTATAATGTAAAACGCTGTGTTGACATAGTAAATATATCATAATACAATCCAATCACATACTAAATAAGAAAATAGGAGTAATACTAATGGCTACTACTAACATAAACGTACGAGTTGATGCTGATCTTAAAAAGTCCGCAGAGGAATTGTTTGAAGATCTTGGACTTAATATGTCCTCTGCTATCACCATGTTTCTTAAGAGCGCAGTCAGTTATGGAGGAATTCCATTTGAGATCAAGAGAAATCTGAATTCTGAAACAAGAGCAGCTCTGGCAGAATATTATTTGATGAAGACTTACCCGGATATCTACAAGAGATACAATTCTTTTGAAGAAGTATTAGATGAGGTATTATCTGATGCTTAAGATCGTTGTATCCAATCAATTCAAGAAAGACCTGAGACTGGCAAAGAGACGCGGCTTGGATACTAATAAGCTTAGTAAAGTGGTTAACATATTAGCTTCCAACAAAAAGCTTGAGAAGAAATATCACGATCATGTCCTGACCGGCAATCTTTCAGGGTTCAGGGAATGCCATATTGAAACAGACTGGCTTTTGGTTTACAGGATCGATAGAGATGAGTTGATCTTGTTATTATTCAGAACCGGAAACCATTCCGATATCTTTTGAAACCAATTAATCCAGGTATTGAGGAAGTAGGTATTTGGTAATCACAGATTAATTAATGAAAATCACCGCGCGTTTGCCCACGTTTTTGACATGTTACTCAGTTTCAGTTTCAGTTTCAACATCATTATTAAGACTGACAAAGAAAACAGCCGCCTTTCGGCGGCTGTCTGTTTGTTGTGTTTTAATAGTAGTAACTATTTGACATTTATGTTGCAGGGAGCGCATCCTTCATAAACTTGAGGCAGATGTTCCAATCCTGACCTGCATTGTCATTCCAGCAGTTACCGTCTTCACCCTCGAGCCATACTCTGATGATGAGCTTGGTTGCATCACCATAAGCTGTACCAGTACCTGCGTTAAGTGTTGCTACTGCATTTGTTGCATTGTTCTGAGTGATTGTTGTCCAAGCAGGGGTTGTTGCAGAAACAGCATTAATTCCAGAAGAAACACCTGTTCTTGTATTATAGTTATCTGAATCGAGGATGTTAGCGTCATCGTTGTGTGCAGGATAATGACCTGTTGAAGCAAGTGTAGTACCACCATCTGCGAGAGTGAGACAACCCTGATCTGCTGCACCAGCATCGGTCAAGATTGCAACTCTTACTGCCTGATACAGATCATCACCGTCTTCCAAATCAGCGGTCTTATCTGTAACAAATCCGGAAACATACACGTTAAGACTTTCTGCGCTTGATGTTCTGAGCCATACAGGGATATCTACATAGTAACCGTCGTCATTGGTTTCTGTCCAAGAAGTAGACTTGGCGTAAGTAGTTGTAGTCCAAGTGTCATTTCCACCGGAAGTACTGTCGATATGAGCGGTTGCCATTGCAGAATCACCACCACCGTTAGCTGCGAAAGTGCTTGTAGCGGATGCCCACTCATAAGCTGTTGCTCCTGCAGCTGCCTGATAGAATGCGGCGTTATTCTTGAGTGTCTTACCAACTCCAGCTGAATCAGGTGTAAAGAACACATTCACGCCGTTTGTTGATGATGCAGGAATAAGACGACCGAACTGATAATACTTTGAGATGTCAACAGTATTAGACCAATCAAGTGCATCATTCGCCTCATTATTACGAGGAGCTGTAACTACACCGGAAGTATTAACAAGGATACCAGTGTTCGTTGCAAGTGAATAATCCTCGCTTGTTGATGCTGTGGAGGCAGTAGAACCAATCTGACCTATTGAGATCTGCATATCATCAGGTACTGTTGCTGTCAACTGAATGTTCTGAACCTCAACTTCTCTACTCATTGTGAACCAAGCGTATGTTGCGCTTGAGAGCATCACGGCCGAAACAACAAGCATAGAAGCGGAGGCCATGATTCGCTTTCTAGCTGTGAATTTTGTCTGTTTCATAATTCTCTCCTTTTCCATAATTCTTAGGCTGTTGCGGATCCGACTAAATCCGGTTTGTATAAAACAGCAAAGGCTTATGTTCGATATGTAACTGCCTGTATATTAGCACACAGATCAAAATGTGTCAAAAAGATGGAGTAGTTGTTATGATTTTGTTTACATTTGGTTCATAAATATTTCCGTGGTATTTCCAAATTATTAGCGTTTGGTTCGCCTTGTTGTTAATGAAATTTGCTTAATGTATAATAAAACAAGAAAATTCGACATGATTATTACAGGAGAATCGAATTGGCTGATAACGTTCTGAACTATGACGATGAGATATCTCAGGAGAGTGGTGAGAGCCAGCAGACTGATGTCGGCGGCAACCGTGCTGTTGAGATATTCTACAGAGGTATTAGAGAGATCGAGTCAGGCAGCATCGCTTTCTTCCAGTCGAAGACGAGACTCAATACTCCCGGACTGGGAGTCCTGATGCCGGAGAACTTCCGCGATGTAGCGGAACTGTCCAAGCAGTGTCTCTCGCTTTTTGAACTTGAACTCCTTCAGGTTCTGGAAGCTGAGAAAAAGTTCAAAGAGAGGGATTTCCTCTGCAAATGGGTCTCGGTATATATGCCTCCTGCTTTTCTCGTTGAGAGAGGCGCGGAGTCCAGACTGATCAATTATGTCGAAGATTTCGGCACAGATACTAACAGGATCTGTTTCGAACTGTCATCTAAGATACTTACAGAGGGTGGTTCGAAGCATGCAACGATCATCAACAATCTGCGTAACAGGGGATTCCATTTCCTGCTTACCGGATTCGGAGGAAGCGACTCCCCCATGATCAAGTTATCAGAGTTTCCTGTTGATTACGTAATGCTGAGCCGTGAGATAACGTCTTACATAGGTAAGAATGAACGTGGTAACGCCGCTGTTCATTCCCTTGTGGAATTCATCTCAGGTCTCGGAGCTGATGCGATCTGTGACGGAGTCAATAACGCCGAGCAGGCCGAGGCTCTGTTCGAAGCTAACTGCAGATACGTAGCCGGAAATCTGGCTGGCAAATATACTCTTGAGAGATATGTCAGGAAGAGAAACGGATAGGAGATAATAAATTGGCTGACAAGAAGGACAATAAGGTAAAAGATATTGCCGGGTTGAGAAGAACGGCTAAGGAAGTCAAGAAGCATGTATTCATGACAAGGCTTCTGTGGCTGCTTGTTGCTATCCTTGTGGCTATCGTAGCACTAGGTTATCTTATCGCCTATTTCTACGACAAGTTCGGTAGTTTCACCGTCAGAGTAGATAAGTACGATATGGTCAATCAGGGTTTGTCCCTCTCTGAGACTCCTGATTTCGATCACACGATCTCTGTTCTCCGCGCTGATATGCAGTATGACATGACAAATATCAGTGGTCAGGATCTGCCGGAGAATATTGACATGATCAATGGTGCCCATAATGGAAAGAACTACATCGCATATACTTTCTATCTCATCAATGCCGGGGACGATACAGTTTCTTATGATTCCAATCTTTATATAGAGAATGTTACTAAGGGTGTAGATGAAGCCATCAGAGTAGCAGTGTTTAAAAATGGTGAGAAGACCGTTTACGGTAAGACAAAGACGAATGGAACCGGAATGGAAAGTGACTGTGACAGCGAATTCCTGTCATCTTCACTTGTTATGAGGGAGAGAAACGAAGACTTCAGTCCTAGATCCAAGGACAAATACACAGTAGTCATATGGCTCGAGGGAAATGACCCCGAGTGCATTGATGATATTATAGGTGGAACTATTAAGTTTAGTATGGACTTTAAGATAGTAGAGTCCACGTAAAAAAAAGCTCGAGAGGAAGAAGTTATGAAGAAAGTTTTGAAGATCGTAGTAGACGTGCTTGCATGGATCGTCCTGATAGTGGCATTTATCATTACCCTGCTTGTATTTACGTCAGAGAGAAACAATGGCATTCCAAACCTGTTTGGCATTATGCCAATGTCTGTAGAATCAGATTCAATGGCTCCCACATTCAACAAGGGTGACCTCATCTTTATCAAAGAGGTCGATCTCTACGATATCAAGGTTGATGACGTAATCACATACTACACGATTATTCAGGGACAGAGAGTAAGAAATACCCACAGGGTTACTCAGGTCAATGAGTTTGATAACACGAGAAGCTTTATTACTAAGGGCGATAACAACCCCGTTCAGGACGTTGAACCTGCGTATGCATCTGACATTGTTGGACGCTGGAATAATGTAAAATTTGCTGGTATGGGTAATGTTCTTGACTTTCTGAGATCCAGAACAGGATTCTTTATCTGCATCGTTATCCCTATGGCACTGTTCTTCCTGTTCGAGCTCTACAAGTTTATTGTTGCTCTTGTTGAATCCAAGAAGACTAAGATCAGCAAGGAAGACGAAGAAGAGATCAAGCGTAAGGCTATCGAGGAATATCTGGCAAAAGAGAAGGGTGAAGAGGCTCCTTCCGAGGAAGTCAAAGAAGATGTTACCGGGGACGGTAATAAGGAAGATTAATAAAGGATTAATTATATGAGTGCATTTTTGAGTTGGTTTTTTGCATTTATCTCTGAGATGCTGAACGGGTTCGGTACCATATTCGGTGGTATCGGCAGAGGCTTTGTGCAGATCTTTAACATTCCGAACTACATAGAGCAGTTCAAGGAGTATTCTCCCAGCTTTGGAGCATTGGGATGGATACTTGCCGTTCTGTCCATCATCATTGTTGCTGCAATCTGGGTACTCATCATATTCCTGATCATCATGGCGATCCGTAAATATATCAGGTTCAGGCACTCTATAGTTAGTAATGAAGATCTATTAGAAGAAATATCAGTCCTCCAGCAGAGAGTCATGAAGATGGCCAAGGAGAAGGACGAGATCATGGCCATGAAGGTTGCCCAGATGGGTATGGGAACAGGTGCTCCTGCCGTTGGTATGACAGGTCTCGGATTTAATCCATCCGGTATTGCCTCAGGTGAAGGCGGTGAGGGCGAAGCAGCTGAGAATCTCGGTGATGGTGTCATCATTACGACCGAGCGCAGGTTTAACAAACTCTTTGAGGTTGACAGCTTCTACAGCACATACACACCTCCCGAGTACGATAACGAGGTTACATTGGAGGAATTCTGCGACAGGTTCAGGAACTTTGCCTGCTCCAGGATGCATCTGTATTATGAACCTAAGATCATAAGGCTTTTCGTAGCCGGCATGGCATCTACAAAGCTCATTATCCTTCAGGGTATCTCCGGTACAGGTAAGACGTCACTTCCTTACTCATTCGGTAAGTTCCTGGATGTGGATTCCACCATTGCTTCAGTACAGCCTTCATGGCGTGACAGGACTGAACTCTTCGGATACTTCAATGAGTTTACGAAGAACTTTAACGAGACTGAAGTATTGAGAAGGATATATTCATCAGGATATAACGACGATGTTAACATCATCCTCCTCGACGAGATGAACATCGCCCGTATCGAGTACTATTTCGCTGAGATGCTCTCCATTCTTGAAATGCCTAACGCTGAGGAATGGCAGCTTGATCTCGTGCCCAGCGTATGGAGTACTGACCCTGTCAAGCTCGAACACGGCAAGCTCCGTATCCCTCAGAACATCTGGTATGTCGGAACGGCTAACAACGACGATTCCACATATGCCATCTCTGATAAGGTTTACGACCGTGCCCAGCCCATCAATCTCGATGCCAAGGGTGTAGCATTCGATGCCCCTGATACGCCTCCCATTAAGATCTCTTATTCACATCTTAATGCTCTGTTCGAGGAAGCATACGACAAGTATCCTATCTCGCAGGAGAACCTGAAAAAGATCCAGCAGCTCGACCTGTGGGTTATCGAGAAACTCCGTGTTGCATTCGGTAACCGTATCATCAAGCAGATGGGATTGTTTGTTCCCGTATATGTTGCTTGTGGCGGTGAAGAACTGGACGGCATCGATTACGTTCTGGCAACCAAGATCTTCAGAAAGTTTGAATCATTGAACCTCGCAATGCTCAGAGATGAACTCAAGGAGCTTTGCAACTATATCAACAAATCTTTTGGAAAGGGCAAGATGAACGAGTCAATAGCATATCTGGAGAGGCTGCAGAAGCTGTTCTGATAGGCTTGATCTTCATTAACTATTTGATTTGAACGAGAATTACGACAAGTTTTATAAGGAATTCAGAGATTCCATGGATTTCCTCGAGAGTGACGATCTTTTTGACGTCATGAATCGGCTTGTCGGGAGTTCCAAGGGCAACATCTCCCTGAACCGTAAGCTGATGGAAAAGGTCATCGACATCTCATGGGTCGAGGCCATAGAAAATGCCATCATACACGTTGACAACATCGTAAGAAACCCCAGCAGGACGATCATCGATGAAGAAGAGATCGTTCCAATTGCCCTGTCGCGTAAGATAACGGTTGAGTCGGTAAAGCACCTGGCACAGCACACGGACCTGATCCAGGAATATGATCCGGTAACGGGCAAGATCACCCCGTCCAAGGTCCTCAACGTCCGTAAGGAAGAGAGCCTGGAGACCTACGAGAACAGATTCGTCAACACACTTATAGACAGATTGTACGGGTTTATTATCTCCCGTTACGATAAGCTTTCCCAGGTAGCGAATGATGAGGAAGTATATACCCTTGACTTCGATACCGACATCAAGGACTCGCTCGGCAATTCCATAGCGATAAAGCTTTCAATAGATACCAAGAAGAGCCTGGAACAGACCAATGATCAGGGATATACCATCTGGCAGCGTGTTGAAAAACTCAAGAAGATGATAGAGGGGTATAAGGGCTCTGAGCTTTGCACGACGCTGGGCAACAACTATGTCCGTCCGCCTATCATGCGTACTAATGCGATCATGCAGAACGTTGATCTGAGGGCGTGTCTCACGCTCTGGCAGTACATCCTGAGCTATGAGAGCGCAGGTTATGAGATCAATATCGAGGACACTGCATTAAAGCCTGAGGACGCATATATCAACGATTTCTACGGGACCATTGCACTTAATATCCTGTTGTTCAGGTCATATACTGACGGTGACGAGAACCTGATCTCCATCGGCAAGAAGAAACTGAAGCCGGTAGCTCCCAAGGTCGTAAAGAAATACGGCAGAGAGCTCCTGACGGGAGACTACGATATCCATGCCGATGCGGTAGCCGGTTTCGTATCAGAAGATGCTCCCAGGATGTATGTTAAGAAGATACCTGAGAACTCTGATGACATATTCGGGCAGATCGAGAAAGCCATCGAGATCGAGCGTGCTTATTATGCCGAGAAAGAGGCTGAGCGTCAGGCACTGCAGGCTGCTGCAGAAGAGAAGGAACGTCTCAGACAGGAGAGGGAAGCGCGACTCGAGGAGAAGCGCCGCATAGAGGAAGAGAAGCGTGCTGAACGCGAGAGGATCAGGGCTGAAAAGGAAGCCGAGGCCAAGCGTGTTCAGGAAATGCTGGAGAAGAGAAAGGCAGAGCTCGAAGCAGAAGAAAGAGAGCGTGCCAGGATCGAGGCGGAGCGCCAGGCAAAGATCGAGGAAGAACGCCGCATAGCCGAGGAACAGAGGCGTATTGCAGAAGAAAAACAGAGGATCGCAGAGCAGAAGTCCATGGTCCGTTCAACTATGGGCGATGCAGAGGGTCTCGATACTGTTATCTACGATAAAAAGAAGCTTGTTGAAGATACCCAGAGGGCATATGGCAACGTTACCGGTGTTGAGATCGACGAAGCTGTTGCTGCAATGGAAGAAGTCAAGGCAGCCCGTGAAGCTGAGGCCGTTAAGGTTGATGAAGCCAAGGCAGAGGCTATCGCCGAAAACTTCGAACATGCAGCGGATGCTATTGCCGAGGATGAGACACAGTCTCTCATCGAAGAACTCGATGATCACGTTGAAGAAGGCCATGAGATCGATCAGGAGACAGTTGATGTTGCAGCTGCCGTAATGAGCGAATATGAGCGTAATAACGATCCCCGTAAGATCGCTGCCAAGATGAAGATAGAGCAGCAGAGGAGAGAGAAGGAACGCAAGGAAGAAGAACGTGCTCAGAGACTCAAGGCGGACCGCCAGTACTTCGAGAGCAAGTCCTTCGACGATATCAGGAAGGAATACTCCAAGAATCCCATCTATGCATTCGAGCGCGGATTCATGCGCCTGATGTTCCTGGTATTCGGATACATACCCAAGGATACAGATAATCCTGATTACAAGCGTATCCTGGCTGAACGTGCCCTCAAGGCAGAGCAGAAGAAGAAAGACGAAGAAGCAAGAGAGTCCATGGAATACCTCTACAGGAAGTACTCTACGGATACGAAGTATCAGATCAGAAGAGATATCGCAGATATCAAGTTCAGACGCAAGAAGCGTCAGGAAGCTAAGAACAAGCCCAAGCCTCAGTATACTCCGCCCAAGAGGACAGAGGCTGAGCAGGCAGCTATCAACAAGCAGATGAAGGCACTTTACAAGGAATACCATGTTGGTATCATCGAGAGTATAAGAAGACAGCTTAAGGCAATGACAAAGGAGGAAAAAGAAAGAGAATTCAGACAGGCACTGGGTGAGAAGCAATGAAGAAACTGACTAAGTCAGGAGAAAAGGGCGGAAAGCTTAAAGATATCCTGTCCATTGTGTTTCTGGCGGCGGCCATAGCCTTTACGGCATATGTCATGATAATGAACATGCAGGGCAAAGCAGTATCGGTATTTGGCTACAGCGTACTTAGGGTAGTAACGGGATCTATGGAACCGACAATCTTTACGGGAGATTACATCATCGTACAGAAAACGACTCCTGCTGAACTTAAAGAAGGCGACATCATTACTTACTACACAGAAGTTGACGAGATAAAGGATCTGATTGTTACACACCGGATCATCAAAGTGAATGACGATGGGTCTTTCATCACACAGGGTGATGCTAATCAGATCCCGGATAGTATCCCGGTAAAGCCTGAGAGACTGCTTGGTAAATACTTATATAAGGCAAGATTCTTCGGAATGATCGCATCGTTCGCGGACTCGAGCAAATTGATATTGTTTCTTGTAATCATACCAATATTGTTGATGTCTATCTATGAAACTAAAACACTTGCTAAACAGTGGAAGGAATATAAGCAGGAAGTTGGATCAGACAAGACTGATAATATGGACAAAGAGATAGAGAGGATCAAACAGGAAGCGATTGAAGAGTACAAGAAAAAGAAGGAACAGGAAGCAGATGGCAAAGAAGGACAAGAAGAATACAAATAAAGTTGATGAGATGTTCAAGTACACTTACCGTGATATTGGACAGGAATACATCATGCAAAAGAAGATGATCAGGGCGATCATTGCTCTTGTCATATCTTTGATTGCTCTGGCAGTATTTGTAGCTCTATATATTGACGAATCGAGAAGGGTGCAGGAAACCTATAGAATGCAATATTTGAAGTGTGTTGAGATAGTAATATCAGATATAGAATCTTATAACAATGCTGAGGGAGACTATGATTTCAGATACAGAAGGATAGTTGCAGATATGAATTCTGTGAGTTCCTTTGCATTCCTCCTAAAGGATTTTGATGAAGAAAAGATAACAATTAACGAGTTGTATACCGTATTTTTAAAATATCCGGAACAGATGAGTTCCAAACTTGACGAAGCACATCAAGCCCTTAGTGACATATATGCAAATCTGGACAAAGGCTATGATGAGGCTAATGCTCTAGTAGAATCGATTGAACTGAAAGGCTATTGATAAGCGAAAGGAAGGACAGACATGAGTGAGAAGAGCAAACTGAAAAAAGAGATCAACACCTGCAGAAAGACGATCGTCGAGATCGAACGTAAGAGGTCGCGTTCCCAGTCGGCACTCGTTCAGGCCATCCTTTTGCAGGAGGAGCCTAATGAGGCAGACGTAGAGTGGTTCAACAAGTATACAGGCGAGATTACTGCCTGCAGAAATCACATGATCGAACTTCAGAAGAGGCTGGATTCTCTCTGATAATATAGAGAGCAGCCACCCGATACCGGAAAGAGAGTTCTACAGCCGTTTATGCCTGTAATATTGGCATAAACGGCTGTTTTACGCATATTCGCATTTGCGTGAAATGTTTACAAAAAATTTAATAATTACCAGAGATTGTGAATTTTGTTTCACAATTTACCAGAGTTTTATTGTTAAAGGGGGCTCCAGGGATTATAATATGCTTATATTAATATAGGCGGAATAGATTTGTAGGTAAGTGAAATGGTATCAGGTAGAACTAACAAGAGAGACGATCGTCGCAGAAATAGATTGAAGACCATCATACTGTTGATCTTCTCTCTTATCTTGCTGATTATCGTTACGATCGCCTGGTTTACCATGAGCGAGGAAGTTGGATCTAGTGGTATGCAGATGTCAGTGGTAGGTACTAATTTTGAGATTACCAATATTTCTGATAGCAGAGATGGTATATTCAAAGACCCTTATCACATAGCAGTTCATGATGAGCAAGCGCTGTATTGGCAAATGACATCGTCCAATAATCTTAAGAATTATAACGAATATGTTGATGAAGACAATCCCGGCGACCAGGGTATCCATCCCGGTTCAGAAGGCGTTATTTCCTTTAATGTGACTCCTAAGGTCGACAGTATTAATCTTGATTTCGATTTTGAGATTATTGGATATCAGGCATCATATTCCAATAATGAGCTTGTTATGACGCCACTCTCAGACCTGAGTGGTGGTGAAGGTACAACAGCACAAAATATGCTTAACGGGCATATTCTTCTTTTTGAACATAGAAGTGGAACAGCCGGAAATTATACTTATTCCACGCCGATTTGTTCCAATGCGGATATGATCAGAGTCATGAACAGGACTGTAACAGGCAAGGATACTGCAACGCAAATAGATATCTATTGGGTGTGGCCGAATACGCTGAGCACAATTGTGGATGCAAGCGCATCGGGAGTAACCACGTCACCATTTTGTGAAGATAATGACGCCTATAATTATAATTCGTATACGGCAATTAAAAATAATGTTGAATCTTACCCTCATTACTATTTGAAAGGGGCAAGTGCAGGCGATCATATCTCTGCTGTAACTGACATAGGAGCACATTATTCGTATTATGGCGATATGTACGACCAGGGAGATAATGAGATCGGTATGAGAGTTCACTATGTGCTCATCAAATTATCAGTAACGGAAGGAACTGCCGCGGGAGGTGGTTCATGATGAATAAGATGGAAAGTTTAAAGAATAGATTAGCGGAGGTAAAATTCCTGAAGAAGCTTAAACTCGGATTTGACGAGTTAAGCAAAGATAATAAGATTCAGGCAATCATAGCTTCTGCGCTTACAGTGATCTTACTGATCGCGCTTCCTGTTTTTGCATGGTTTGCGTTTGCAGGAAAGATAGAGGCTTTCACAAAGATTAAAGAGCCTGATAATCTTGATATCCGTGCAGGTCATTATGATGCGGTACAGTATTTCAGTTTGAATGACATCGATATCGAGAAGATTAAAGATGGTACACATCATATGGTTGTATTCAGCGTGAATGCGGGTGATTACAAGATACCATATCAGCTCCAGCTTGCTCATACGACGAATATTCCGTTCAAATATCAGATTTTCAGAGCTACCGAGTATGTTGCCGGTGCTGATAATGCTCCCGCTAATCCGGCTGTAACATATGTTTCGATACCGGCCAGAGATCGGGGAGAAACAAATTACACATATTTGTACGTGAAAGGTAAAGAGATAACATTAACGGCAAAAAATCCTGATACTGCAGATACAGGAATCTATGGAAGAATCCTAGCTCTTGGGAGTGATACTTATTACAACCATACCTATGCTAATGGTGACGACCCTGAAATCTATGCGGTCCCAATCTATGAGCAGAGCGGAGAAATTAGATATGATCAAAACAGTGAGCATGATTATTTTATTTTGGAGATAAGCTGGGATTCAACTGCGGCACAAACAGGAAACTTTTCGGAGTGGAATGAAGCAAAAAACAAAAAAGAAACGGATATGATCTACCTGACAGCATCCAGGTATTCCGGATAATCATTCTGACTGATGTCGGAAAACAAATACAGCGAAAGGAGAGTAAACGGCAGGTGAAGGCTTTTGGGAAAAAGAAAAGAAGACAGTGGATAACGGTATGGCTTGTTGTTGTGTCAATTATTCTTGGCATAATGGCAGCGTTTGCCATTTATACAGAAGTGTCCTCGATAAAGCGTGTTGTTACAACCAAGTCTGCGCCCAAAGAATTATTCTCCTCTAACTGCATGTATGCGGAACTGTACGATAGAAGGATGCCTGCACGGGAGTTTAATGTCAATGTTAATAATTTTGATGTCAGTGATCCCAATACTCCGAATCCGACAGAGATTCAGTATACTTTATCGGCTCAACTCCAGGTGAAGTATAATGGCACTATCATGACATTTGAAGAGCTTCATACATTTCTTGCGGATGACACAGCTACATATAATAAAATCGTAGAAAGAGCAAAAGAAGGTTATTATATAGGGAAATCTCAGGATAATAATTCTAGCGGCATAATAGCAAATCCAGTGATGACGGAGTTTTTGCCCGAAAACAGCTTTAGAGTTACTTTCTCTTCTGAAACCCTTCCCGGAAGTGTAACATCTACCGACCGATTTAAGGTAGTTATTCCTCAAGACGCTTTTAATACAACAGATCCTGAGTTTTATGTCTATGTTAAGGCGGATCCGGTCGATGCCGGGCTGACAGATATTCAAACACGACTTTATGGATCAAAGAATGTGATCGTAACAGCTTCTTGGTCGGGAACTCTTGTAGAACAGAATACCGCAACCCGTGATTATGATTTCTACAATTATGTCATCAGCGGAAGCGGAAGCGCAACTCTTGACATTATGTGGGATCCGAAATGGTTTGAAATAGATGATTTCTTCTTTAACAGCAGCTTGTCTGGAGTAACATTTTCCGGCGGTGATACTCCGACAAGAATCAGTGGAGGAGATTATGATGGCTGGTATAAGATTTCGATAGTTGTTGATTCGGTAAATGATAAGAGCCGGTACGAGCTCCAGCTCTACAAGGTAAAGGAGAACATTCCTTATACCGGTGATGATAATGCTGCAAATCACATTGCATGTGTGATGCAGTAGAACGAGATGATTGTAAGGAAATGATAGCGCTAATAAGCAGCTGAAGATCAGTGTGGTGATAATATGAACAGAGTAACAGTTAAAAATAAAAAGACTAAATCCTTCGCCGGAAAAAGAAAACTCTGGCAGAGATTCTTAAGTCATGCCATTGTATTTTTGATCGTGACTAATACGATTCTTTTGGAAGGCATTTTTGGACTGTTCGGATTTAAGAATCTCCTGAAGGTTAAAGCAGAAGATATTCCTTCATATACACCGACTTACCCGGTCGAAGAGTTTTCCGGCACCTCGTTCAGTTTTAGTAATGATGATACAGGTAAAACGAAGTTTGTTGATTATTGTTATTACTATCTTACCGATGATGGCAATACTTTCTGTAATAATCATAAATCAGATACACTTTCGATTACTTTCACGGATCTTCCTGAGAGTTTTCAGTTTATGGGACTTGGCAACTCCACAACACCATTTCAAGGCTCGGTTCAGTTCATTACATCGGGAGGTGCATCTAATATTTCCCTTCCGAGAGCACTTTTCTCTTATGTCAGCACCGATGCACAGATTACAGATGGTAGCGGAACTCCTATTACTCTTGAAATCACCAGGAATAGTACTGCATCTTCGCCTCTTCTGGCAGATCATGTATATCCGGGAAGTGGCTCCGCTAATTGGAGCATAACTGTTCCTAGTAGCAATTCAAATTCATTTGCCGGCGTTATCGGCCAAATCGAGACAAATGCGAACGTGACACTTGTTTTTAATAATGCTTCTTCAGCTGCAGTTTCAAACACGGCTTCAGGAGCTAGTGACATCAAGGATGTCGGTGAGCTTTGCGGTATCATGAAGACCGGTTCAAGTCTGACGGTAACAGATAATTCGTCTGCCCGCACCGCTGTATCTTCCACGAATGGAAATGCTGGCAGTCTTGTTGGTGTTATGGAAGGAACAGCGTCTTTGACACTCAGTTCATATCCTGCTCTTACGGGAATTTCCGTTACATCCGGC
This sequence comes from Clostridiales bacterium, assembly GCA_017515465.1. Lineage (GTDB taxonomy): Bacteria > Bacillota > Clostridia > Saccharofermentanales > Saccharofermentanaceae > Saccharofermentans. Next base: position 64,049 of record JAFWFV010000021.1, on the reverse strand, counting down.
AGTGGATATGCAGGCGGTCTTGTTGGTGTGAGCAACACATCTGCGACGATTTCGGGTCTGTCATCTCCCGAGGCAATCAGCGGAACTGTCACCGGAAGCACAGGCGCAGGCGGTCTCTACGGTTATTATGCAAATTCAGCGTCAGCCTTTGATCTGAGCAATTACAATATTACAGCTACCGTAACTGCAACTAATTGCGGTGGTGTGTTTGGAGTACTTGAGAATAATAAGGGTGACTCTGCAGCAATTTCGCTGACGATACAGAATACTGGTAATGCGGGAACTGTAAGCATCAGTTCCGGCAGTTCTGCAGCATCGGGATACTTCGGTGGTATTGCCGGGAAGTATTTAACTGATGCTCTGACCAACAGTCTTATCCTCGACAGGCTGACGATAACCGCAGCTTCCAATGCGTCTTTTGACTCCTTTGGCGGAGCTATCGGTATTGTGGATTCAGCTGCCTATATCAAGGCGGATGGACTTACTGTTAATGCAACCGGAACCGCTAAGAAGGATTCTGCGGCTTATTTCGGCGGCCTGATCGGAAAGACATCCGATGATCACGGAGTCTTTGTCGATCTTGGCAACTTCACATTAAACAATAGTAGCGAGTCTCTTAAAGGTGGCGGCGTTGTAGGAAGTTTTTCGAAAGGCGTACTGCGTTTAAGCGGGACGACCGATATGTCGGGTGCAAAGTCACAGAAGGGTGGACAGCTTATCGGCGTAAATGATAATGTTCTTACCTATGCTCTTGGAACAGGCACTAATGGCTCGGCTTATGAAAGTGGCTGGACTTTCAAGCGCTCTGATTCTTCCCAGGTTGATGATCTTGGCACTTGGGGCGAGGTGGTAAGAATTGAGAATATTGAAGATGCTACAAATGGTATCCTTACACTGGATTCTACTAATCATACCGTGACCGTGAAAGCAGCTGAGACATCTATGGGTACGAAGGCGGCCTTTGCAAAGACTGCGCTGAATATTCAGCTTAATCAGGGAGCAGGCTATGATTGCCTGCTGTTCACCTCAGGTGATGCCAATACCCGTTCAGCTTTGCTGGGAAGCACTCTTAATCTCACTGCAGATATTTCTCTTGCAGGCACAGGTATTACCGGTTTCATGCGTGACGGTTCATCTTCGGTTGGTATATTTACAGGAACACTTAACGGCGGTTCACATATAATCACTCTGGCTGTCGGAGAAAAATACGGGCAGGATTCAAGTGGAACAGCTATTACTCCTTCCTCAACGGGAGAGGGACTTGGCCAAATCTATTATCATCCGTATAATGGACTTTTTGCTGTGATTGGAAACGGAACGACCGGTATCGGCAGAGTAAACTCTCTTACAATCGCCGGAACCATGGATGTTCACAACAAAATAGCCGGAATGTACATCGGTGGTATTGCGGCAGTATCACAGGGCAGTACTACATTAAACGGCATTACTGCAAATCAGACAATCAATTACAGTGAGCCTTCCGCTGTTACAGGCGATTCGGCAACAGGTAAGAATATCGGCGGTCTGATCGGTATTGTGAATGGCTCAAATAACGGTACCATAGCCATTACCGGAACTAATACGATTAGTACGGCAATCAATATCAGTGGCAATTACAAGGGCTGGACCTGTGTAGGTGCAGCAATCGGTAAGATCACTTCACCTCAATTTACTGTTAATATCGCACAGGATTCGTCGGATAAGCTTACGGTTTCTCATACTATGACTGTAGCTAACGGTACTTCTGTGGGTACTAACGCAGATGGCGGCGGCCTGATCGGATATATCACTTCAGGTTCTGATTATACAAAGAGACAGGTTAATATTAATCACCTTGATTTTGATCGCTGTACGATCGTGAACAAGGCTACCACTAATGGCGGCGGTTTCCTTGGTTATGAATGGCTTGACACAGATACGACGATTGATGGCCTGACTGTAACAGACGGCACAATCACCAATTCATCTCAAAATGTCGGCGTGATGTGCTACGAAGCAACAGGAAGATGGAAAGTCAAGTCACTTACTATAACAAAGATGAATATGTCCAGCGGGGCAGGGACTTCACTTGGTATGCTCGTAAATAAAGCATATAGCGGCAAGAATGGTCTTTATCTTAATGTGTTGAGAGCAGGCTACACGCTTACTGATAAAACCGGCTCTTCCGGAATAACTCTGCCAAGTTCACTTGGTATATATGATGAACTGGCGGCATATTCCGCAGACGATGTGATCAAAGGAACCTATGACAGCGATCATGGTGCAGGCGTAATTTCCATAAATATGAATAGCGGAAGCGGAACTAAGACCAAGATTAGAGAATATAGTTCATCCACAGAGAATGGAACAGGAACCTACCAGAATCAGCTGACGAATGCATCCTCAGCTTTGGCAAGTGCCGCAAAATATCCTAATGCGAAAACAAGATATTACTATAATCTTGATGTGATGGATAAGACTAATAGCGCCGAAGAGGATATCATGCTCTGGAGCGTTAATCAGTATGCTGCAAGCAACATAAAGATCTGTTTTGCTTCGTCAACCTCGCCATTTTTCCTTGATTCTGAAACAAATGTGGATCTTTCGGGTTATTCCTACTATCCTGTTTACCGTGTTTCGAGCTTGAGCCTGAAGAATATCAATCTTAACTTCGGCTATTCCGGAATATATACAGTTGAAGGCAATACAACATTAAATACCGACAATTATAATCGTGATCCCGGTGAGCAGAATCAGCATTATCTCATGCAGTCCGGCTTATTTATCAACGGTACGGAAGGCTCAGCACTCACGCTGAATACAGTTAAACTAAGTGGTGATTTCCTTGAGAATTCGACCTATAAGGGCGTGCTCTTCAGCGGGACAACAAACGGATATATTACTATTAATGGTCTTGAACTGGATGGTATTACACCGAAGTATAATAACTCCGGGACGATTTCCAATTACACTAACGGATACTTGCTGGTAAATAATGTTACCAGAGAGGATTCGTTTAAAGAAAACATTCAGATTACAATGCAGAATGTCAACACATCAAATAAGTACAAGGTGAACGATGTAACGGCAAAGGTATCAAAGAGCCTTTTTGGTGATGTTTACGGTCCCTCTATCGTTATTAGGATTGAAGGAGTAAGGCTTGATGCGAGAAGATCAGATAGTGTATTAACCGGAACAAATAAAGAGAATTTGGATAATAAGTATGGGACAGTTAATTCCATATTCACGGAAGCTACGTTTTTCAATTCACTGAAGACAACCCAGACGGCAGGAATGATCTATAACTATACTGTGGATGAAGACTGGGGAGACGGAACTCCGAGAAACGTAACCTACGGAAGGGAAGTAAGTGAATCGGTAGAGTATCAAAACAAGGAAAAAAAGTATTTTAACAGTGATACTTTTACGCATCCGATAACCGCAACCGGTGAGTATAATTTCAACTTAGGTTGGATTCCTTATGTAGCAATACCCTATACTGCTAATCAGACTCCGGATGCTAACGGCTGTTTTTACCGTGAACTTAAGGTTAATGTCCCTTCAACAGAATATTCAGAAGGCTGCGGAACGTATAATGATCCATATATCATCGACAAGGGCGATAAACTTGTAGCTATTGCGAATCTGATTAGTGATGACTCAGCCTCAAATATCTACGGTCTTAAATCTTTGCAGTTGCCTAAATCTCCTGATGCTTATGATAGCGTGGCAGAGAATACAATGGGAGCGCGTTGGTGCAATGATAAAAGTGATCACGCTGTATTTACATATGATGAGGGAATAGGTAAATATAAGGCAACCATAGACGGGGAAACAAAGATTTGGACCGTTGATAATGTCCGCCTGTATCTTGCAAATGCTTATTACAAACTTACTTTTTCTGAAGATGATGCGAACGGAAATATCGTGCTTAACAGCAGTTATATAGGTCTTGGCGGAACGGCGGCGAATTACGCCTTCCGTGGCGTTATTGTCGGTGATCCTTCCTACAAGATCATCAACAACAGTCAGAACCCGCTCGTGAATGTTTCCAACGGCTGTGTAGTTAAGGATGTTAATGTTGAAGTAAATGCTGATATTACCCTAAATCAGGATAACAATGGTTCAACAAATGCTTATTTTGGCTATGATTCTAAGTGCAAATACTATGGTGGACTCATTGGCGAGATCATGGGCGGTGATAATATCATCGATAATAGTTATGTTAATTTCGACTCGACTACGATTACACTCACCGGCTCAAATGGTACTATCGTGCCTGTTGGCGGCGATGTTGGAGTTATTGTGTATGGTGGACTTGTCTTCAAGAATATTGATGCACGCAAGACCACACTTGCTCAGACGCACTTAAATGTTGTTTATAACGGCTCTATGGGTACAACAACCTCCGGCATCAATCTTGCAAGTGAGACGAAATCAGATGGAAACAAGAATCAAGAAGCATGGGCAGCTATCTATGTCAACCCGTTGGTTGGGCGAGTCATCAACGGCTACGCTGTCAACGAGACGGGCGGATATGCTAAAGATGCCTCCGGGGCAGCAGTAACGCAGTTCTCTGTCACTGAAGATGGGCATTATCACGATGATGGTAACAGCTCCCGCTCAGGTGTGACTCACACGCTCAGAAACGGGACCAAGCACTACACCATTGCGGACCTGAACCCAAACCTTGATGAGAAACTGGATGTGACCAGCATACCTGAAAGCGGGTCTGTTAATGGTAGTATTAACGTACCTAATTCACAGGCTTTGTTTGTGCTGTCATTAATTACTCAGTCTGGTGCTGGAACGGCACAGACATTAAATGATCCCAATAGCGGTGGCACACATAATGATGATACTGTTGTGACATCAGATGTGACTGATGAAAGTGGTAATAGAACAATTCGTCAAACTAGAACCATAACGGACATTGATGATTCAATGAGTAGTTATCCCTGCTCATTATCCTATGGCAATTATGATGGCAATATTTATGGTATGAGTCATACTGCGACTTATGAAGATGTTGGTACTGATTCATCTTCAAGCAGCGATTACACTACATATGTAGGTTATGATACAGCTGCAAATATAGCTTTACCGTATATAATCAGTCATTACACGGTGGGGGGATTAAAAATCATTTCTACATCTGTAGAGGGAGACCCTGTAGTCGTAGAAAGCACTTTGCCTGGAAGTATTGATCCTTTTACTGGAACTGATTTAGATGGGAAAAGCCTCGCTATTTCCGTTTATGCCAACAATAATAAAAGGTATTATATGGATGTGTTTAATACAGGTCAATATGGTTTTAAAGCAACTGAAAATATCGATGATGCGACCGTGTTATTGTTTACGAGACAAAAATCAGGTGAACATGCTGGAAAATATACTATTTCATATGTTTCTAATGGTGCACTCAAGTATATCGGATTTACAAATAATTCTAGAAACTTAATATCAAGTGATAATCCGTTATATTTTTCAATTTACACCGAAGGTGGCAATTGGAAAATTGAAGGTGAACCCACAGGCGCTGGTACTGAAACTCGAAGATTCCTTGCATTACGAAATCCGGGACAATCATCTATGGGATTTACTGGTCAAAATAAGGGGCCAGATGGTAATATAGATTTTTATATTGAAACCCCAGGTCCAACCGTAACAACAACGACTATAACAACAACAGTAACCAATACAAACACAATTGCTTATCCTGCTCGCTGTGTAACAAGCACAATGGGTTATTACGATATCAATCTGTCAACCAGTGTTTCTTATCAGCTGCCTGATAGTTTCAGGGGACTTGGTTGTGTTGGTATATATGATACTGTTGCAAATGTAGGCGCAAAGTATGGAATGAAGATAGATACCTTTGATGGAAAAGGCTGTACTATTGATCAAGATGTTTATTTGAATAAGTTTCAGACAGATAATTACTTTGATGTACTTCATGCAGGCACTACACAGGATTTGAGCAGTGACAGCCAGGAATACTATGGTAATGTAACTGGTGGTACGAACGATAATCATGGAATTGGTCTGTTCGATAATGTAATCACAAAGGACTCTTCAAGTCAAATTAAGGATTTTATCCTATCGGGTTCTGTAAATACGGAAATCTTCAATAACACTTATGCTACACACAATCAGGAATTGGCTCTTGTCACAACAGGGCGTTCGCAAAAGTCTTTGTGGTTAAGCGTCGGCGGTGTTTGCGGTTGGAGTGGCAATGGAATTAGCCTGACTTTCAACAAAATAAGACTGAATAATCTGATGGTGAATGGTGCTGACTTTGTAGGCGGTTTGCTGGGCTTTTCAGGAACCAGCGATACTACTGTTCTGGTAACTGTCAGGGAGTGCAGCGCGACAAATATATCGATTAAAATGTCATCTGCAAATGCTATAGAATGGGGATCCAATACTGCAGATAATTCCTCCAGAGCTCGTAATGGTATGGGTTGCTTTGTAGGAAAGGTTCTTGAGGGTGGCGTTCGTATTTTTGGAACAGCAGGCACAACCGAAACTACACTGAATGAAGATTTAACAAAGTTCTCAACAGTAACAATCAAGGATTTTGGATTTGCTGATGATAGCATTGAATACTATACGACAGCCGGCGGACTTGTAGGCTTTGCAGGAAACGGCTGTAAAGTATACGATATGAAGGTTATGCCGGCAGAAGGTGAAACTATAACAATAGGAAGTGATAAAACAAGGTATGCCGGAGGATTGGTAGGGCTTATGCAGCCAAAAGACAAGGGCGGTAATTCTTGTGAAACAGTATTCTATAACTGTACTGTTCAGGAAATCAATGTAAATGGTCATTATGCAGGCGGCTTTTATGGAGGTAAATGGATTAACGAGTGGTCTCCGTACAGCATAAAAATCGATAATTGCAAGATGGTTGGAAATACCAGCAGTAATAATACAATCACGGGCAATAACATGGCAAATAATGGATATGCCGGAGGTTTTCTTGGTTGTGGAAATGTCTATACAGACGGAAATCCCAATATCGAGATATCAGACTCCAAGGTTTCAAATTATACGATTACTTCTAATGCATCTACAGCATATGTCGGTGGCTTTATAGGTTATACTGGCGCACAAGCTGCTAACAAATCTATTACTTGTTATATACATGACAGTTCTGTGGAAGATTGTACTATCGGCGCTGGTAACAACTATGGAGGTGGTGCTATAGGGCAAGTCGTAAGACGAAGTACAAGCAGCAATAATAAAATACTCGGTTACAATATTAAGCTCGATACCGTAATAATCGGAAGTAACAATAAAGGTGCTTGGATTGGCTATGTTGACAGCAGTGATAACACCACTGATATTAAGTTTGCGGGAGTAGGTATCTACGGAAACGGATACGAGCGTAATGTCGGAAACAGAGCAACCTTCTCTAATGCTTCCTTCGTTTTTGCTGACTATGGAGAGGCTTGTGGAGGCTCGATTCCGGAGGGCGAGACCGAGCTTGAATATTCGACCGATATTTCTACATTTAACAATACCGATAATGTTATTATGCCTAAGTATCCATACGTAAATATCAATCCTCAGTCCTCAATGGGCGACGATGAGATCATCTCAAGCGATGCGGCAGTGCTGAGCGATTCTGCATCGACTTCAGCTGATTACAGTGGAAAGACTGCAGAAGAGACTATGGCGCTGAAAATCTATGAGGATACGAAACTCACAGATACAAGTGCTACGAATTATTCGCGCCGATACACCACTTTTAGTGATGATACGATTTATAACAATCACACGATCAGTTACTACATGCAGCGTATGGTGGGTAATGATGGTGACCGTATTTCGAACTATTACGATGAAAAGGGATATACATCTGCTCAGGCTTATGACAATTTCGCTTGCATAGTAATAGCAAATAATAATACGCAGGAGACAACAAATCTCATTAATCGATATGCACAGCTCGTTACCAATACGGAGACGGACTATGTCGGAACTGATGCAAACGATAGTTATTTTGATATTGTTATAAATACATGTAAGCTGGATGGCGGAAAGTTTGTTATTGACACAACAAGAACTTCAACGCAGCATGGATTGTCTTACTCAGGTGGGGAATTAAGTCTGAACGGTGCATATGCAGATTCGTCTTCAGTAAATGGAGAAACATTCACACTTGTCGATATACAGTTTAAGGATCCGCTCCATACGGATAAGGTCGCATACCATCTGTATATCCCGGTATACACTATCAAGGAAATGGAGATTACCTTCACCGCGGCTGTTTTGAACGGAACCGATTCAGCATCATATACTGCTTACGGTACACCGGACGTCAATCCTTATTCGACAAGGCTTTCAGAAACAGGTCTTGATACGCATGTTGATAATCTGAACACATGGTATACCACCTATATCAGATATACTTACAACAGGAGTGACATAGTAGCATTGATCAATTCCGGTAATCTGAACTGGAGCCACAACAAGTATTTCTATCTTGATAAGACAAGTCATAATGCAACTTCAATGCTTCCGGCTAATGCTTACATGATACTTGTTGACCCTAATGGTGATCATGATAAAAAGTATCAGGTTGAATTAAATGAAACTGATTTTGCACGCAATAGTGTAACAGTCACCACAGGTAATACTTCAGAAACTACCACCAGGATCAGATTTGATCTTACAAAGTTTACAGACCGCAACGATAATCCGTTCGAAGTAAGCACACTGAATGAGCTGATAGCAATGAAGCTTACGGCAGTTGAACCTGAGGTTGCAAACACTGGAATGTATAATGAGTATAGTGGGGAAGGTACTCCTGAAAATACAGGTGCTACCCACTACATCTACACGGAGAATTCCGCAGGTGTAAAGACTTATTATGAATATGTAGGCAATGGCGGTGCGTATAACATTTCGCTGGAATCAGGCGACATCTACGAGAATTACTATATCAGCATTTATGTACCCGGATCTGGAAATGATAATAGCCTCTACGGATACTATATCAGAACGCCTGAAAGCTTTGCGGCACCGAGCTACGCAAGCGGTACCAATAATGCAATAACAAAATCGGCCAAGGTCAATTGTTATTACGCATCTGGAAATTATAACGGAGAAAATGCCGTAAATCGCCAGGTTTATATTGGTAATCTCTTTGATCAGACAACTTCTTTGACCGTTTTGCCTAATAATCTGGAGATTGACGCCGGAAACCATACACTGAACATTTATGCAACAACAACTATCACGGCTAAGGATGTCAATATAGTCAGTATTCTAAACTCTGTAAATGCAGATATTTATCACTCATTTAACCTTTATCTTGACAGAAAAGGAGAAGATGGGAATATGCTGAATACAATATACGGCATTGAAAATGATGGAATAAAGGCATGGTACAGCGTTGGAACGCCAATTCCGACAGATACAGAGGATATGGAAGGGTTTACTCAAATTAATACATCAGATATCCATCGGGAAGACAGTTACATCAATGTGGTCACGGTTAACGGAGGTAATACTGTCCTAAGCAGCAGCGGAGTAACTATATATTCAAGAATAAGACTTGATTTTGATAATTATATTGCTGAATTCCCTCAGAAGGTAAACGCCGATACGGGCGTAAGCGTCAGAGCCGCCTCAAATCTGGCATATGATGCCGACAGTCTTGCCTTCTCGAGTATGTCCGTGCCGATTGAAGAGCTTGATGCAAATAAGCATATCTTCTACAGGCAGTCATATGAATCTGCTACTCTCAGCTATAATGGAAGATACGAACTGGACAGCTATGATACGGATGGGTATCCGAGTGAAAACTATTCAAGACTCGGTGTGAGCGGAAGATATTCGATGAATGAATATATGCCGATTGATACGATAGCACAGTATTACGTTCAGAATATTGAAGGGGCACTGAGTGATGCAACCACACTCCAGCTTACATTATCATTGCAGAAAAAGACAGATTCGCCTGCAGGCGGACCATATACGTCTGCAAGCTATCAGAATGTTTCCAGTTTAAACAGCTACTGGGGAGCTGTCAGACGTGATTCGTCTACACATGAAGTGACACCGAATGACAGCGGTGCACCGGTTACAGAAGCAAATACGACGAATCTGCGTATTGTATGTGGTGATTATGATGCTATTGTTCCAATCCCGAATAATACTGGAGAGACGTTTACCTTGACGATTCCAAAGCCTGCTTCCGGATTCCCGGTTGATGAAAACGGATATATTAATATCTACATCGGTTTCAACGCCAAGACGGGAGATGACTTTACAGAATATGCAAATTACAAGGTAATTCTTGCGGTTTCTCTCCTTGATGCAAGCAATGATACTATTAACGGAAGCTATGCGAGTGATTCTCTGATCTATACGAACGCGAAGGTAAATCATGAGTTCTTGAAGTTGAATTGATCGTATCAGACCAACAACAAACCCCGCATGTGCGGGGTTCTAATAACTAAAACCTCAGATCAAGTATTCCTGGAGGCTTTGCAGCAGGCCAGCTGATCAGCGGACCTGGCTGATGAACCTCATCAGATCGTTCCTGCCTTTATCTGTTAATTTGTAGACTCCCGCGTCCTCCAGGACGTGGGAGAATACTATACCGACCTCCCTGCGGATCATCTCGCCGAGATCATCCCTGTGGGGGTCGTAGTTATCTATCCATTCATCTACCCAGTCTGCATGCTTGGACAGTACTTCATCCTGCCTTAGGTCCCTGCCGGCCCTGATGGCGTCCTCCAGATCGGACAGTTCTTTTTTCAGTCTGGAGGGGAGGACGGCCAGGCCCATAACTTCGATGAGTCCGATGTTCTCTTTCTTGATGTGGTGGTACTGGGAATGAGGGTGGTAGTATCCCAGCGGGCACTCCTCTGTGGTGATGTTATTCCTTAATACCAGATCCAGTTCATAGTTGCCGTCTCTCATCCTGGCGATGGGTGTTATTGTGTTGTGCGGGACGCCGTCCGTATAGGCGTAGATGAAGGCGTCCTCATCAGTGTATTCTCTCCAGCTCCTGAGGATCCTGTCGGAGAGTTCCACAATCCTTTCCTTGTTCCCGGAATTGAGGCGGATGACCGTCAGAGGCCATCTTACTATGCCTGCATCGACGTCTTCAAAGCCTGGGAAGGTGATCTCCTTTTCCACCTTTGCCCTCGCCATGGGGAATTCGTATCCGCCGCCCTGGAAGTGGTCGTGGCTGAGGATGGAGCCGCCAACGATGGGCAGATCTGCGTTGGATCCGACGATGTAGTGCGGGAACTGCTCAACAAAGTCCAGAAGCTTGGTAAACACGGCACGGTCTATGACCATGGGGGTATGCTCTTTGTTGAATACGATGCAGTGCTCGTTATAGTAAACGTAGGGTGAATACTGGAGGAAATAATCCTGTCCTGCGAGCCTGATGGGTATTATCCTGTGGTTCTGGCGGGCAGGGTGGGAGACGTTTCCTGAATAGCCTTCGTTTTCCATGCACAGGAGGCATTTGGGATAGCCTGAACTCTTTGCCTTTCCTGCTGCGGCGATGTCTCTGGGATCTTTCTCCGGCTTACTGAGATTGATGGTTATGTCAATGTCCCCGAAAGGTGTTTCTGCCGTCCATTTCTCATCCTTGCTGATCCTGTCACGTCTGATGTAGTTGGTGTTCTGTGAAAGCTCGTAGTACCAGTCTGTGGCTTCCTTCGGTGATATTGCATATCTCTTGTTGAACTCTGCCCTGACAGTGGAGGGAAGGGGTGTTATCAACCCCATGATCTTTGTGTCGAAGAGGTCACGGCTTGTTACTGTATCAGTTTCGATGATGCCTTTTTCCATGGCGTAGTCACACATGCCCTTCAGGATGTCAGGCAGGGGCATATCCTGTGTTTCCTCCTCGCCGAAACTGTCGATGCCGAAAAGGGCGATGAGGCTGTTTGATATGAAGACCTTGTCGTCTTCTGCTATCAGCCCTTTTTTGATGCCGTAGTTTATGAGTTCGTTTATGAGAGTGTTCATGTGATCTTGATGCCTCCGTATTTACGAATCTTAAGTATGCTGGATGAGCCATTTCCAAAGACCTTGTCCATCTCGTTCCTGTACTCATCTGCGTCTTCGTTCCTGACGTAGGCCTGGATGGTGCCTGCAAAGCCTCCTCCGTGGACTCTGGAGATGCCCTTGCCGCCTTTCAGGAGCCTGTCGCTGAGCATGAGGGCGACTGATACGTTCTGATGGTATGTATCGCTGTTGGTATAGACGTTCTGCAGATATCTGAAGGAGGAATCACCAGACTGTCTGATGCACTCCAGGAAAGAGGAGATATCGTTGTTCCTGATGGCATCTGCAGCCCTTGCGACACGCCTGTTCTCTTCAAAGAAATGGAGCGCTCTCATGACTGCGCGGTCACCGCATTCCCTTCTGACGAAGTTGATGTTATTGAGGATGTCTTCCTCGTCTATATCCCTCAGAAAGCTCTTGCCAAAGAGATTGGCAACGCTCTTCATTTCCTTCGGCACGGCTGCGTAGTCAGCAGTCAGGTCTGCGTGGGATCCCTTGGTGTCTGTGATGATGAGGCTCATGCCGAACTTGTTCAGGTCCAGGGACAACGTATCTATGGCAGGTTCCTTTGGATCTGCAAAATCTATGTGGATGAGATCTCCCACGGAGCATGCCATCTGATCCATGAGACCGCATGGCTTGCCAAAGAAGGTGTTCTCGGCAAACTGTCCGGCTTTGGCAATGTCAACGGGGGAGATGAGCATGTGGTTATATAAGCCGTTTATTATCGTTCCCAATACCGTTTCGAAAGCGGCAGAGGAGGACAGGCCCGCACCTGTCAGAACGTCACTGGTGACATAGGCGTTAAAGCCCCCTATCTCGTGACCCATGTCCTTGAGACCGCGGAGAACGCCTCTGATGAGGGCTCTGGTGGTGCCTGTATCAGCGGGATCCTTTTCCAGATCCGAGATATCCGCTTCGAATAGGGGGCGGCCATCGGATAACAGGCTGATCCTGCCGTCAGATCTCGGGGAAGCGACTGCTATCGCATCCCTGTTGATCGAGGCTGCCAGGACCTGTCCGTGCTGGTGATCCGTGTGATTTCCGCACACCTCAGTCCTGCCGGGAGCACTGAATATGGAAACTTCATCACCGGGGAATGTTTCTCTATATGTCTCCAGGGCTTTGATATATCGTTCTCTCTCGTAATCCACCCGGAAACTGTCCGAACAGATGTCCAGAATACTCTCGCCGAAACCGCCTTGCTTAAGCTCCGTGATCAGCTCGTTAATTGGTCTCATGGGAACCTCCAAATGCCAGAAGATACAATGATTATAGTATCTTTCGGGGTATGGGGTAAGTGATATTTGGTAAATCTTTTGTAACAATGTTAAAATACCTTCCGTTTGCTTGTGTTATTGTTTCAAGAGTTATAAAATGATTGGTAGGAAATTGGAGGTTAGAATGAACGACGAATTAAAAGACATTGTTTATTCCGATCTTTTTAGATATACGGGAAATGCCCGTAGATTTAAGAATATATACAGGACTTACATTGATGAGCTCCGCTATTCGCCGGAGTTCAGTTATATCAGTTTCCTCAGAAGGACGCGTTATTACTTCGATCAGATATCACGTTATGACGGTTGGAGACATAAATACTATCAGGTCTTATTTAAGATCAACAGCTTCTGGCTGGACAGGCTGTCCAGGAAGTACCATATACAGATCCCCTACGATACCAATATAGGCAAGGGTTTTTATCTCGCGCATTTCGGACGTGTGATCATACACCCCAAGAGCGTTATAGGCCATAACGTCAACGTATCAACAGGTGTTGTTATCGGTACCCAGTTCAGAGGCAAGAGGAAGGGTTCACCGACCATCGGCAACTATGTCTGGATCGGTGCCAATGCGATTATTGTCGGTAACATCACCATCGGCAACAACGTTCTCATTGCTCCCGGCGCATATGTCAATTTTGACGTGCCTGATGGTTCCATCGTCATCGGTAATCCCGGTCTCATCAGGAGGAGCCCGGGTGCGACTCTCAACTACGTCAATAACACGATCCTGTTCGACGAATTCAATGTTCGTTCGGATGGAGTCAAGCAGTGGTAGAACTATTCATTTCCAACAGACAGAGATTCATAGAGAGATTGCCTGACAACACGGTAGTGTTTATTTTGTCAGGCGAAGCATCTTCCATGAGCCAGGATGACGAATATCCCTTTCTGGCTGACAGGAATTTCTACTATCTTACCGGACTGGAACTGGAGGGTCTGATCCTCAGGATCGTAAAGAAAAACGGCATATCCGGGACCGCTCTCTTTGCATTTCCACACGACGATTATCAGGAGCGCTGGCATGGCAAGAGGCCTGACTTTGAAGAGCTCTCTGAGATCAGCGGGATAGATGTTTCCTCCATATTCGACGTTGATACTTTCGTTGACAGTTCTCATCCCTATGTCAAGGACGCGGATCTGAAGGTAGCTTTCGACGGATCTTCCATCATGAAGGCCGTAAGGGATGTCAGAGCACAGGCAGCGGCCCTCAGGACGGCTGATGACATCATTGATGTCAAGGACATCTTAACTGACCTGAGGATCGCCAAGAGTGAGACTGAGGCTTCCCTCATAGCAGAGGCTGCCAGGATCACTGAGGAAGCGATAGAGGCCATGAAGGAGGATATCGTGCCCGGCGCAACGGAATACGATCTTCACACCAGGCTCGAGTATGAGATGAAGAAGCGCGGATCTGAGATCTTTGCCTTCAGGACGATCGTATCAACGGAAAAGAATTCGTTCTATCTCCACCACAGCGATCCCGGCAGGGATGAGGATGCAACGGTCACTGACGGCGGCATCGTGCAGCTGGACGTGGGTGCGAGATATAAGGGCTACTGCGCCGATATATCGAGAGTGTTCTTTGTGGGATACGGCAGCGGTGAAGATGACAAGAGGATCGTACTCCTGGATCTCATCAGGGACCTCAGGAGATCCTGCTGGGAGATAATAGCTCCCGGAATGACCTTTAACGAGCTCAACAGAAAGATGCATGAGATCACCTATGGTTTCCTCAGGGAACACGGCCTGGCCGAGGGCGATCAGGAGGCATCGGTCGCAGCGCATAAATACTACTGGCACAACACGTCGCATCACCTGGGACTGGACGTTCACGACCTGTCCAATTCACTTCCCAAGGATTACCGCGACATGCCTTTCGTGCCCGGTGTCACACTGGCGGTTGAGCCCGGCGTTTACATTCCCGAGTGGGGTGTGGGATTCAGGATCGAGGACGACGTGATCGTAACTGAGGACGGATGCAGGCTGCTTTCCAGCGGCAACAGGGATGACAGCCCGGAGGTGATATTTTGCTGATCGCTGCCGTTAACATGCCGCTCCTGATAGCGATTATGGTCCTCGTTATGGCAGCGCTCATAACAGGACTTTACATCTTCTTTTTCATCAACACCACCAACAGGATGTATCACAAGATCTTTGACAGGAAAAAGCCAATGCCCCAGGTGGACAGATCACCCATGAAGATAGATCAGAGCACCATCTACGGCAGGGGTCTGGCGTGGTTCTACACCAATAGGATGGAATTCCTCAACATCAGGATCAAGGCATACGACGGCACGCCTCTGTGCGCCTACTACAGGCCCTCAGCAGACCGCTCCACCAGGAACTGCGTGATACTGGTCCACGGCTACAATGAGCATCCTGCCAACATGGCATGCTATGCAAAGCTGTTCATGACACAGATGCAGTGCCACGTGCTGATAATCCACCAGAGGGCGCACCACATGAGCGGCGGCGACGTTCATTCCTACGGACTCATGGAGAGCGTTGATCTGGATTACTGGGTCAAGTTCATGAAGGCCAGGGCAGGGAGCGGCGCCAGGATATATCTCATGGGCAGATCCATGGGAGCTGATACATGTCTGCTCTATGCATCGCAAAAGGAAGTCGATCCCAACGTCTGCGGAGTGGTTGCAGACTGTCCCGGCGATACGCTCACCAACGTGCTCCTGGTCAGCGGCCAGAAGAGGTATCACAAGGACTGTTCCGCTTATCTGAGGAGAGTCAGGAAGCTGGCCCAGAAGAATCTGGGATTCGACATGGAAAAGAACGACATCCCGGCCATCGCCCACAGGATCAAGGTTCCTGTTCTCATATTCCAGTGCGGTCAGGACAACATCACGCCTCCCAGGATGCAGGTGCATGTCTTTGATTCACTCAAATGTCCCAAGCGCATGGTGATGGTCGAAAGCGGCGGCCACATGGAGGCTTACGACAAAGCCCCGGCCCTCTATGAGCGCGAACTTGGGAAATTCATAGAAACTTGCGTCGTCCGTCTTGTAAAGAACGGAATGATGTGATATATTTTGTCACGATTAATAACGGGGAGCTTCAAATCAGAGGCTGAGAGGGTATGGATACCGACCCGATGAACCTGACGGATAATGCCGGCGTAGGGAGAACAGATATCGAATATCTCTGCTTTGGCATTTCTTTGGTTGATCTTGGATGCCCACCCGAAAGCGGAGGTTTTTTTATGACACACACATCTAACAAAGAAAAGATCCTGACTATCGCATCAGGCGGCGTTTGCCTGGCGCTCGGATTCGTATTATCCAAGCTCGTACTGTTCGAGATGCCCATGGGCGGTTCTGTTACTCCTGCATCATGTCTGCCCATCATTGTATTCGGTATGGCTTTCGGTCCCGTTTGGGCATTCATCGTTGCCATCATCTTCAGTTTGCTGCAGCTCATCGACGGCTACCTCATGACACCTTTCCAGGTGCTGCTCGACTACATCCTCGGCTATGCAATGCTGGGCCTTACAGGCTTTGCAGGCCTGCCCTCTGCAAAGAGAGTTGCCATCTCCAACCCTCTCAGGAGATTTGCATCAGCCAGCCTCGCAAAGGCAGTAGTCTTCACGATCATCGCATATGTTGCCAGATGGTTCTGCTCAGTGCTCTCAGGCGTTATCTTCTATGCCGAGTATGCACCCGAAGGAATGAATCCCTGGGTATATTCAATGACATATAACGGCGGCTTCCTGGCTGCAGATCTGGGCATCACCCTGTTCGTAATGATCGTAATGTATTTCATCCTCACGCCCAAGAAAAAATCAAAAATAGCTTAATATCTTCTTTATGGTTTATAATTAAAAGATAAACCATAAAGATGCTTCCGGCATGGCGGAGACGGGGAGATAAGATGTTCAGTATCAACCACATCATCTGGATCGTGATATGCATAGTTTTTGTTATTGTATTTCTGGCCGTTTTCCGCAGCAAAAAGGCGTCTCTGACCAGCGTCCTGACATGGGCATGCGTTATCTGCCTGCTGTCCGAACTGATCAAGATATGTTCGGTCGTCCAGGTGGTTTCCGCTGGCGGCACCGGTGCTGCAACACCGTACATCACTACGAACCATCTGCCATTTCATCTGTGTTCCATGCAGATAATCCTCATATTCTATGCCAGGTTCTCCAGGAACGAAGGCTCACGTCAGGCTGTGCTGGGATTCATGTATCCCACATGCCTGCTGGGCGGAGCCGGGGCCATCGTATTCCCGTCGATCTTCAATACGACAATTAGCGTATCAGAGGCTTTCACTCACCCGGTTGCCTATCAGACATTCATCTATCACGCAATGCTCCTGGTAGTCGCCATCTACATCAGGATGTCCGGTGAGGTCAGGATGGACAGAAAGACATATCTGAGCTCCGTCCTGGCATATTATTTCCTCATGATCATATCAGTTTATCTGAACTCCATCCTGTCGACTCCCGTATTCGAGGCCGGCAAGCTGGTGAGCCTCGAACACGCACCTAACTTCATGTTCACATTCGGCAGTCCCGTGCCCTTTGCCGGCTTTGATTCCGTCGGTGAATGGTATGTCTACATCCTTGAATACATGGTGGGGATAGCAGCGGTATTCGCACTGTTTTTCTGCAAGGAAATCTTCGTTTCCGGCAGGAAAAAGTCTTAGTTTAACTCAACGAAAAAATACCTCTTATTTGTTACACATCGTTAATAAAAGAATAGTAACGGTTGAATTATAATATAGTCAGAGGATCCTCATTTGGATCTTTCCGAAGTAACTGTACGGAAAGGAGTGATTTTATGAAGATCACGACACAGGGAAACGGTATTAAGATCGGCGATCGTTTGACAAAGCGCATTACTGATAAGATATCGAAGTTTAACAAGTACTTCGGTGATGAGGGCACGATGAATGTCCGTATCAGACCCGAAGGTAAGAAGGTTGTAGTTGAGCTTACACTCAAGGCAGACGGCAAGATCTTCAGAGCAGAATCTGCAGACGAAGAGATCCTGAACGCAGTTGACAAGACAATCGATAAGCTCGAATCCCAGATCAGAAAACAGAAGACAAAGTTCCTCAAGAAGAAGAAGGAGTATCCTCAGATCGTTAACCTTCTCGAGGACGATGACGCAGCAGAATTCGATATCGAGAACGAGGTCGAGGCCAAGATCACCAGACGCAAGGAGTTCGAACTCCGTCCCATGTCCACAGAGGACGCCATCCTCCAGATGGAAATGATCGGACACAGCTTCTTCGTTTACCTGGATGCCCAGACAGACTCGGTATGTGTTATATATAAGAGACAGGACGGCAACTACGGTTTGCTCGAACCGAAGTATTGATCAGTTATCAGTTGAATGCGGCCACCTCCGGGTGGCCGTTTTTTTATGCTGGTGCATATACACCATTTTTCCGTTCACACTAGAAGAATTGAGTGATTACACCTGAATTCTTCTAGTGTAAACAGTGAAATCTTACGGACCCGGAAGAATCGGCCATTTACACTAGGAAAATTCAGGTGTAAATGCCGTTTTTTTCTGGAGTTAGTCTGCAGGCCGGGTTCACACGTATTCAGTGGCGGCCATGATCGCAGCATTTAGCTGGGCATCCAGCAGATCCAGGTCGGCTGGCGAGTTTTTTGTCTCGCAGATGAATATAGAATCCCGGCCAATAATGATCCCGTAACTTGAATAGAGCTTGAACCGTTCACCAGCTTTATGGAGATACTCAGGATCACTAAAAGCTCCCATGAATTCGATGAATATCACTTTATCGATCTCAGGTATATAAACGGAAAAGTCAGGGTAGATCTTTTTACCGAGTGTGATGCATGATTCATATACGTATGGATAATTCAGCGCATCCAGATGCTGAGCGATTATTACTTCGCCCTTTGTCCTCATCAGTATGCCTTTGTATTCGATCGCATTATCAGGTTTTTTGTATGGATTACTGTCCTCCAATGTCTTGAGGTGGTTGAAGAATTCCAATCCCATTCTCCGGTATTCATAACGGCGTTTGTTTTCAGTTACAGTTCGTGTCTTGCCACTGATCGATCCAATCATCTCTGAAAGGTCATGGATCGTGGATTCGATATTGTCGGCTTTCATGACCTGAGAATGAATCTTGTTCCCACGTTTCTTGTTAATGCTGAGTGTCTTGTGAAGGATATCAGGATCCTGTGGTGAACAGGTTATATATATTCCGTCATACTTATATCCGTGACTACGGACTGTGACCGTTCTGCCTCTCGGCAGCCTGGCAAGTTCTTTCTTCAGATAGTTTATCCGCAGCTTTGCATGTTCGATGGAGAGCATCATATATTTCACTCCTTTTTGTTATTACAATACACACGCCGATAAACGCCATTCAACAATTTGCATTTTTACATGTCAAAATCGGGAATCAGAGACCCCTTGTGGGAATTTACCGCACTCCTTCAAACCTGTATAATGAACATAGAGGTATTAGATCATGTTCTTCAAACACATAAGCAAAGATACAGGCATCAGCAGTTTTTACTACTCCTATAACGGTTCCATCGGAGCTGATTCCTACAGTTATGAGATCAGACCTGAAGAAGGGCAGTATGTGCTGACCGTTTACGAGATGCAGCACGATAACTACGGGGAACTGACCGGCCCGGTCCAGGACACGATACTGAACAGCATCGAACAGCTTTGCGTGGAAATGGAGATCAGGAAATGGGATGGATTTAATAAGTCTGATCCGCATGCTTTAGACGGTGACGGCTTCTCGCTCAAGGTGATCTACAAGGACGGCAGTGAGGTCTCAGCCCACGGGTCCAACAGTTATCCGAAGGGTTACCGGGATTTCCGTACGAGACTTAGGGATATCCTGAAGAACGACAGGGACGTGCTCTTTGAAGCAAAGAGGCAGGAGTTCATAGCAGCCGGGCTGACGGGAGATCCCACATCCGCCATGATCAACTTTATGGGGCGTGGCAGGTCCGGATCTGATAAATACGAGGCATTGATATATAGAGAGCCCGTGAGGGACTATAATGTGAATATCAGGGTGAAGTCCGTAAGCGGTGATATCTGGGATGAGGGTGAGTATAGTTTTTACGGCGTGTCTGAGTCCACAGACAGGTTTTTCGCCGGACTGAAGGAAATCGTTGACAGGCTTAACATCATAAGCTGGATGGACTACGACAAGGCCGCAGCAGACTATAACAACGAGGAATGGTTCCAGATAGATATCGGCTACGAAGATGGCGTTATCAGCGCAATGGGAACCGAGCATCCTGATAACTACGATGAGTTCAGGCGTGAGGTCCTGGCTCTGCTGAAAGAACTGAGTGAAACAGTAGGAGGAGATGAGTAATATGGCAGATTATGACGTGATAATCATAGGAGCAGGCCCCGGAGGAATATTCTCCGCTTATGAACTGGTGACCAAAAAGCCGGGGATCAGGGTTGCTGTCTTTGAATCGGGGAAGCCCCTGGAACAGCGCAAATGTCCCATAGACGGCAAAAAGATCAAGTCATGCATCAACTGCAAGTCCTGCAGCATCATGCGCGGCTTTGGCGGCGCCGGCGCTTTCTCGGACGGAAAGTATAACATCACCAATGATTTCGGAGGCACGCTCTACGAGCATATAGGCAAGGAGACTGCACTGGAATTGATGAACTATGTTGACGGCATCAACATGGCAAATGGCGGCGAGGGTACAAAGCTGTATTCCACTGCCGGCACGAAGTTCAAGAAGATCTGCCTCGAGAACAAGCTCCACCTCCTGGATGCATCCGTCAGGCACCTGGGCACCGACAAGAACTACGAGGTGCTGGGAAATATCTTTGATCAGCTGAAGGACAAGGTGGATTTCTTCTTTGATACGACAGTTGATACGGTCAAGGTTACAGACGGCGGATACGAAGCCGTAGTAGGGGAAAAGACCTACACCTGTACGTACTGCATCATTTCCGTTGGCAGATCCGGCAGCAAGTGGATCGAGGATGTTTGCAGGGATCTGGATATCGAGACGTATTCCAACCGCGTAGATATCGGCGTCAGGGTAGAACTCCCGGCGGTGGTCTTCTCGGATCTCACATCTGAGCTTTACGAGTCCAAGATCGTCTACCGCACGGAGAAGTTCGAGGACAGAGTCAGGACCTTCTGCATGAATCCCAACGGATACGTGGTTAATGAGAACACAAACGGGATCGTTACAGTTAACGGACATTCATTTGATGCCCCTGAACTGCAGTCCGACAACACCAATTTCGCACTCCTCGTGGCAAAGCATTTTTCAGAGCCTTTCAAGGACAGCAACGGCTATGGTGAGTCCATCGCACGTCTGTCCAACATGCTGGGAGGCGGCGTTATCGTTCAGAGGTTCGGAGACCTCATGAGAGGCAGGAGGACCAACCAGAACAGGCTCGACGAGTGCACCGTCAGGCCAACTCTTAATGCTACGCCCGGAGACCTCTCCCTCGTACTTCCAAAGAGAATTTTAGACGGCATCATAGAGATGATCTATGCCCTCGACAAGATCGCCCCAGGCACAGCCAACGACGACACTCTCCTCTACGGCGTTGAAGTCAAGTTCTACAACATGGAAGTCGCCATCGACGGGAACCTGGAGACCAGGTACAAAGGCCTCTACATCATCGGTGACGGATCAGGTGTTACCCACTCTCTGTCGCACGCATCCGCAAGCGGTGTGTATGTGGCCAGGAGGATCGCGGAAGGGTCAGTTTTCTGAAAAGTGCAAAGTGATGTGCGATGACACACTCTTCTACGGCGTTGAGGTCAAATTCTACCACATGATGGAGATGGAGTAGAACGCATGTATTTGGTATGGTTATTGTTTGACTGTATGCTGGCAGGATGCTAAAATAATCATATAAAGAGGCACTGCCAGTAGACGGTTGTCCTCGCTATTGAACGATTACCGCCCTAAGCTTGTCAGGACTGGAGGGCGGTTATTTTTTGTGCTTGATGAAAAGTGCAATGATCGCTATTGATCCAGTTGCCTGTTAATGTCCTGTCCACCGTAGAGGATGCGGACGATGGTTACCACCTTGTCAGTTCTGTTTACCAGATAAAAGACAATGTAGTTATCGACAGGAAACTTGCGCATTCCTATCAGAGACCAGGGTTCCCATTCAACAACTTCGTGACGTTCAGGTAAAGTGTCAAGTCTTTTGATGCAGTCTCTTATGCGGCTGATCTGTTTTTTAGCTGTTCCATCTGCCTCAAGGACGTTACAAATATACATATAGATGCTACGCAGATCGTCGATAGACTTTGGAGAATAAACGATCTTGTATTTGCGTTTCATATATTGAATTCCTTTGCCAGAAGATCATCAACTTCTTCCGAGGATAAAACATTTCCATCTCTAAGGGATTCAATACCCTTTAGTATTTCGAGATCAAGCTGTTCCCGTGTCAAGTTTATCATTGCTGCAGACTCGGTCTCTGGAAGTGTAAGGTCGAATGGCATGCCCTTATGTAGTACGATCT
Organism: Clostridiales bacterium; assembly: GCA_017515465.1. Lineage (GTDB taxonomy): Bacteria > Bacillota > Clostridia > Saccharofermentanales > Saccharofermentanaceae > Saccharofermentans. Next base: position 41,257 of record JAFWFV010000021.1, on the reverse strand, counting down.
GACTGTACAACATCTGAACGGCACTTGACGGAGTTATTCCAAGTCTGGATAGAATGCCTTCTGCTTCATGTTTGAGTTGTGGATCAAGTCTGACATATACGATAGAGGAATTAGCCATAATAATCACCGTCCTTATTTTTCGATATTATATCACATGCTTGCAAATGCAAGCAATAGGAAACAAATTGTACTAGGAGTATTTGGTGTATAATACTTCCGGATGTGATAGATCATGACCCATGAAGACGATAAACGGATATATACCCTGGACAAAGAAAACATGGAGACCAAGTACAAGGACTTCATATTAAGGGTGACGGATCAGGCGTTACCCACTCTCTGTCCCACGCATCGGCAAGCGGTGTGTACGTGGGCAGGAGGATCGCGTTAAACAAATATGAATAAATATTAAAATAAGTATCAGTTGTAGTTGCGTTTCATATATCCTGAACAGGGTTTAACGTTGGCGATTTTGACGAAATGACAGAAACGCTCACGTTAACTTTGATTATTCCGCTGCTTTTTGTTAGAATACTATCAGTAAATATATGGAAGTTGGTGCCAAGATGGAGTGGTTTCCGAGAGAAAACTATTTGCGCAAAGTACGTGATTTTTACCATGCAACAGACATCATAAAGGTTATTACCGGAGTCAGACGATGCGGTAAATCGTGTCTGATGGAGACAATAGCGGGGGAACTTCGCGCCAGTGGTATAAATGAAGACAACATTGCCTACTTCGATCTTGACAGCAAAGAATTCAACAAGATTACGAAAGCAGATCAACTGGAAGATTTGATCAATAGTGCCGATAAGAATAAGGATACCAAGTATCTGTTTATTGATGAGGTCCAAAATGTTGAAGGGTTTGAAATCGTTTTAAACGGTTTTCGCGGAACCGGAGAATGGTCGATCTTTGTAACCGGTTCTAACTCTTACTTATTGAGCGGAGAGCTCATGACAAAGCTTACAGGACGTTATATCGAATTCGAGATGTTTCCGCTCTCTTTCGAAGAATATGAGCAGTTTAAGGAATATTACGGCAAACCGATAGCATCTGAACGTGCAGTCGAGTTGCAGAACTATATTTTAGAAGGCGGTTTCCCCAGAACGATCACACTTGACAACATTGCAGCCAAGAGACGATATGTGCAGAGTGTGATTGACGAGATTTATGAAAAAGACATAAGAAAACGCCTAAAGATACGTAACAAGAGTACTTTTGAGACGGTTCAGAAATATGTTATCAATAACTTTGGCGCGACAACAAGTCTCAAGAACCTGAAGAAAGCAATCAATCAGACAGGTACCCCGATAAGTGAAGCGACAATTGCAAGATATATCAAGGCTTTAATCGATGCAAAGATAATATATGAGTGTCCGAGATTTGATATGAAGTCGAAAAAATCCTTAGGTGGTGAAAAAAAATACTATCTCGCAGATTTGAGTTTCTTCTTTGTTCAGAATACTGATAACAGGATCAATTTCGGTCCGGTATTAGAGAACGTTACATATATTTATGCCAGATCTCATGATTACTCCGTGAGCATCGGTCGTATCGGTAAACTGGAATGTGATTTCATACTTCGCAATGATGCGATGCAGTATTCCTATTTGCAGGTATCTTACACGATAGCGTTGTCAAAGGAGACGGAGGATAGAGAATACAGACCTTTGGAGATGATCAAAGATAATTACCCCAAATATGTTGCAACGCTGGATACATTGCTGCAACAACGCAATGGGATAATTCACATCAACTTGGCTGACTTCATAAAAGAAGGAAAGAACTTTTGATCATTTCTATTATATAAGGAATACATTCATGCTACGTCCTAACAACGGGTGTATAATACTTCCGGATGTGATAGATCATGGAACCCGAAGACGATAAACGGATATACACCCTGGGCGAGGAGAACCCGTATTTAGCTGTTATCAAGCTGGGCGTGCCGCTGATATGCGGCATGTTTGTTATGGTGCTTTATAACCTGGTGGACAGGTATTTCATCGGCAAGATGGATGATCCGTATCAGCTTGCTGCAGTAAATTTTGCATACCCGATAATGATGATCACTGTCGCCATCTCCAATATGGTTGGTACGGGTGCATCGTCTCTCATCGCCAGGAGCATAGGCGCGGGGAAGAAGGAGCTAGCTGATCATACGGCTACAGCGGGCATTGTTCTGACTGCTGTAAACAGCCTGATCGTTACTGTTGCCGGTCTGGTGTTCCTTCCTCAGATCGTTTCCGCACTGGGAGCCAAGTCGAATACATTCGGCTTTACACGTGACTATGTGCTGATCCTGCTTATCGGTTCGGTCTTTACCATGGGCAATTATACTCTGGGGCAGCTCCTGAGGAGTGAGGGTTCGGTCAAGTACTCCATCATTGGCATGATGGTGGGAACGGTGGTTAATATCGTTCTCGATCCCATATTCATTTTTACTCTTCACATGGAGATCAGGGGTGCCGCCATAGCGACCGTTCTGGGTAATGTGGCAGGCACGGTAGTGTCTCTGGCGCTGTTCATCAGCGGCAGGACTTTGCTCAGGCCGTCAGTCAAATATATCAGACCGGCAGGTGAGATATTGAAGGAGATCTTCTGGGTGGGCGTTCCTGCGTCCCTGGAGACGCTCCTGACATCTGTAGCGTATGTGATCAATAACAACCTCGCCGTGGCCTACGGAGAGCTTACAGTGGCCGCTGTGGGCGTTGCACAGGCGATCATGACGGTAGGCAATTACATTTACCAGGGATTTGCGGCCGGAGTACAGCCTCTGATGGGGTATAACTATGGAGCCAAAAACTATTCCAGAATGAGGAACTGTCTCAAGTCGGGTCTGATCGTAGTCAGCCTGACGGAACTTGTTGTGATGATGGTATTTGCAGTCACTGCACCGTGGCTGATCGATATCTTTACCGTGATCCTGTTGTGATCGATACGGGTGCACATGTGCTGAGGACCATTATGTTCATACTGCCCTTTGTCGGTGCGGTCTCCATGTGCAGGATGTCATTCCAGGCCATGGGCAAACCTCTCTATGCTTTTGCCATAACGCTGGTGAGACAGTTATTCCTTTATGTGCCTCTCCTGCTGATACTAAACAGCATATTTGGTTTTGGCGGCATGCTGTGGGCACAGCCGGTAACAGAATTGATCATGATGGGGGCATCTGTCTTGTTGCTGCTGATGGTCATCAGGAAGGAAGCGGAGTAGTAACAGCTGAAATATCGACTATAACAGTGTTGTGATTTATAATACTAACATCAAAGGAGATTGACTCATGTCGGATACTGTTTTAGACATAGGTTTTATTAGAGATAAGATTGCTCCGATAGCTGCTAAATACGGGGTGGAGAGTATTTATGTATTTGGATCCTATGCTAGAGGTGAAGCAACAATAGATAGTGATGTGGATTTCCTTGTGTTTGGAGGCAAAGATTTCAAACGGTCAAATGTATTTGCTCTTGCCGAAGATGTTCGAATTGCTCTTAATAAAAACGTTGATATGTATGAGATTAGTGAGATCAATACTGACAGTTCGTTTTATGACACCGTTATGAGAGAGAAGGTGCTCGTAGCATGAAATATACTGATCACGACAGGCTGGAGAGAATTTACATCAAAGGTAGTGAATTGATTCAATACATTCAGGATAACAGTATTACCAGAGAAGATCTTTTATCAACCACTGCCTTGCAATGGCTTGTTACTACACCTCTCTATAATATTGGAGAGCATGTATACTATTTATCTGATGAGTTTAAGTCAGTTCATTCTGATATTCCTTGGAGTATGATTTCCGGCCTGCGTCACAGACTTGTTCATGATTACGAAGGTACTAACTGGAATATCATATGCGATGTTGTGTTTAATGAACTGCCTGAGTTTATCAAGTGTGTTCACAGTTGCCTGTAGATATTGGTCTGGTACTGCAATAATAAGTACATCATTCTGTACGCTACCGTCTTGATCATATACCAAAACATGTACTGTACACTATCTGGTACACCTGTCAGCAGAACATGTACAATAAGGTGTACGCAGCCTCTGATCGCAATAAAACAGCAATTAAAAATGCCGCCTCCGTAGAGGCGGCATTTGATATCAAACGCAGTTTACTTAACTTCGTTGAATCCCTCTCTTGCTGCATATGTTGTATGCAGGAGCTCGTGTGCCTTGTGGCTGTTGGGCTCGCCGAGGAACTTGCTGTAGAGTTCCTGGATCTGGGGATTGTTGTGTGACTGACGGAGAACCTGTCTCTCGTCCTCGGAGTAGAGGGCCTGAGCTCTCTTTTCCTTGTATGTATCCATGATGTCGTCAGACTCGTTAGGGAGGAAGCACTCTCTGACGTAAGGCTGACCGCCGCCGTTGATACATCCGCCGGGACAACCCATGATCTCGATGAACTGATACTTGGACTTGCCTTCGCGGATCTCATCGAGGAGAACCTTTGCAGACTTCATACCGGAAGCGATAGCAACATTAACAGTTGTTCCGTTGATGTCGATAGATGCCTCTCTGATACCTGCATCATGACCACGAACTGCCTTGAACTCGATAGGCTCGGATTCCTTGCCTGTGAGCTTGAAGTAAACAGTTCTGAGGGCTGCTTCCATAACACCGCCTGTTACACCGAAGATAACGCCGGCACCTGTGTAGTCGCCCATGATATCCTGATCCCAATCCTCGTCAGGGAGTCTGTCGAAGAGGATACCGCCACGCTTGATCATGCGAGCAAGCTCTCTTGTTGTGATTACTGCATCAACATCATCGAGACCGTCAACCTTGAGCTGGTCACGCTGTCTCTCGAACTTCTTAGCTGTACAAGGCATAACTGATACAACAAAGATATCCTTAGGATCAACATTGTTCTGCTGAGCCCAGTAGGACTTTATGATGGCACCCTGCATCTGGTGAGGGGACTTGCATGAGGACAGGTGAGGGAGGAGATCTCCGTAGTTGTACTCAGCATAGTTGACCCATCCGGGTGAGCATGATGTGATCATAGGAAGTGTTCCGCCGTTCTGGAGACGGCCGAGAAGCTCTGTGCCCTCTTCCATGATGGTGAGGTCAGCACCGAAGTTAACATCATATACTCTTGCAAAGCCGAGTCTCCTCATGGCTGCTGCCATCTTGCCTGTAACGGGTGTGCCGATGGGGAAGCCGAACTCCTCGCCGAGAGCTGCTCTTACAGCAGGAGCTGCCTGAGCGATAACTGTCTTGCCTGCTGCGAAAGCCGCATCGATCTTGGAGATCTCAGAGTGCTCCATGAGAGCACCTGTAGGACATACGTTAACGCACTGACCGCACTGGATACAAGGTGAATCTGCAAATGATCTGTTCTCTGCAGGGGCAACGAATGTGTTAAAACCTCTGTTCTCGAATCCGAGGATACCGAGACCGTGAGCGTTCTTACATCTCTCGATACATCTGCCGCAGAGGATACACTTGGATGTGTCTCTTACGAGTCCGGGTGCGATCTCATCGAAATGAGTCTCTGTCTTAACACCCTGGAAAGCGCCTTCTCTGGCACCTGTGATCTGTGCAACGTGGAGCAGTTCGCAATGACCGTTCTTGTCACACTGCTGGCAGTTAACGTTGTGGTTGGACAAAAGGAGCTCAACGCTCTGCCTTCTGGCCTGTGTAGCTGCAGGGGAAGAGATCTTGATCTCCATGCCGTCAGATACGGGGTAAACACAGGATGCAACGAGTCCTCTCGCACCTGTAGCCTCTACGAGACATACACGGCATGAACCCTGGTTGCATTCACCGTGGTTGAATGCGCAAAGTGAAGGGATCTCGTATCCGCACTTCTTAGCAGCTTCGAGGATTGTGAGCCCTTCCTCAACCTGATAGGAGACGCCTTCTATTTTAATATTAATCATCGCCATAGTAGTTACCTCCTTACTCTTTTGAAATAGCGTTGAACTTACAGTTGCTCATGCACAGACCGCACTTAACGCACTGGTCGGGGTTGATCTCGAATGATGCGAGCTTGTGACCCTCAGCGATATAGTCGGTTCTGGTGATACAGCCGGCAGGACAGTTCTTGGCGCACATACCGCAGCCGATACACTTGTCCTTATCGATCTTGTACTGCATGAGGCTCTTACATACGTGAGCAGGGCACTTCTTGTCAACAATGTGAGCGATGTACTCGTCACGGAAGTGCTTGAGTGTGGAGTTAACAGGGTTGGATGCTGTCTGACCCAGAGCACAGAGTGAGTTGGACTTGATGGTCTTGGACAGTTCTTCGAGTGTATCGAGGTCTTCCATTGTACCCTTGCCCTCTGTGATCTTTGTAAGGATCTCCAGGATCCTCTTTGTACCGATACGGCAGGGTGAGCACTTACCGCAGGACTCGTCGCAGATGAATTCCATATAGAACTTTGCAACGTCTACCATACAGTTGTCTTCGTCCATGACGATAGCTCCGCCTGAACCCATCATGGAACCCTTCTGAACGAGGTTATCGAAATCGATAGGCTCGTCGAGGAATTCCTCTGTGAGACATCCGCCTGAAGGACCACCGGTCTGGATAGCCTTGAACTTCTTGCCGTTGGGGATTCCGCCGCCGATGTCGTAGATGAGCTCACGGAGTGTTGTACCCATGGGGATCTCAACGAGACCAACGTTGTTTACCTTGCCGCCCAAAGCGAATACCTTTGTACCCTTGGACTTCTCTGTACCAACTGCTGCGAACTCTGCTGCACCCTCACGGAGGATGAAGGGAACGCAGGCAAGTGTCTCAACGTTATTTACGCAAGTAGGCTTGCCCCACAGACCCTTGATAGCAGGGAAAGGAGGACGGGGACGGGGCATACCGCGCTTACCTTCGATGGAGTTGAGGAGAGCTGTTTCCTCACCGCAAACGAAAGCGCCGGCGCCGAGTCTGATGTGGCAGTCGAAATCGAATCCTGAACCCAGGATGTTCTTGCCGAGGAGACCTATCTCTCTGGCCTGAGCGATGGCGATCTTAAGACGGTTAACGGCGATGGGGTACTCAGCACGAACGTAGAAGTAACCCTCAGATGCGCCGAAAGCGTAACCTGCGATCATCATACCCTCGATAACTCCGAGAGGGTTGCCCTCGAGGATGGAACGGTCCATGAATGCTCCGGGGTCACCCTCGTCGCCGTTACATACAACGTACTTCTGGTCAGCTTCAACGTTGAGAGCGAACTGCCACTTACGTCCTGTGGGGAATCCGCCGCCGCCACGGCCTCTGAGACCTGATGCGAGAACTTCGTCAACAACTTCCTGTGAAGTCATTGTCAGAGCCTTCTTAAGACCCTGGAAAGCGCCCATGCCGATGGCCTCGTTGATATCTTCAGGATTGATGACACCGCATCCGTGGAGAGCAACACGACGCTGCTTCTTGTAGAAGTTGATGTCTTCCTGCTTTGTTACCTTGTCCTGTGTGTTGGGATCAACATAGAGAAGTCTCTCTACGATCTGGCCGCCTGCGATATCTGTATCAACGATCTCTTCCACGTCGTCGATGGATACCATGCGGTAGAGTGTATCCTCAGGATAGATCTTAACGAAAGGTCCCTGGGAGCAGAAACCGAAACAACCTACCTGGTTAACTGTTGCCTTGTCAGCGAGGCCCTTTGCTGCGAGGACTTCCTCGAACTTGGCCATGATCTCCTTAGAGTTGGAGGATAAGCATCCTGTACCGCCGCAGAGAACGATGTGACGCTTGTCATCCATTCCCTTGAGCTTGTCCTCGAGACACTTTGTACATGTGGATGAGCACTGATCCAGTTCAGCTACTGATGTGATCTTTGTCATACGGCAGCCTCCTTCCTGTAAGAATCGATGATGCCGGATACCTGGCCTACCTCAACCTTGGGGTAAACCTTGCCGTTGATGGATACAGCGGGTGCGATACCGCATGCGCCGATGCATCTCAGGGCATCGAGAGTGAACAGACCGTCCTCGCTCGTCTCACCGGGCTTGATCTTAAGAAGCTCGGAGAACTTGTCGATAACGTTCTGAGCTCCCTTTACATAGCATGCTGTACCCAGACAGCAGCCGATAACGTATTTTCCCTTGGGTTCCAGAGAGAAAAATGAATAGAACGTGACAACGCCGTAAATCTCAGCTACGGAGATCCCGGTCTTCTGTGATACCAGCTCCTGAACTTCAAGCGGAATGTATCCGTATTCGTTCTGGATGTCGCTCAGTATCATCATGAGGGGAGTCTTCTCATCTGTGTATCTGGCACAGATTTCCTCAATCTTTGCTGCAGCAGCAGCATTAAGCTTTGCCATACTTGCCTCCTAAAAATGTTGTTGTTGGTGGATCAGTGATAGATGATAGGAACTATTCAAAGATGTCAAGCATCTTTGAATAATATAATATCAATTACTATCTGTTGTTATGAGCCATACAGTATTGTATCACAGTCGTTCATTTTTTTTCACTAAATATTACAAAAGGTTGGACTATTAGTAAAAAAATTTCGCCGGGAAATTTATAACAATTGACTATTTATTTTCTGTCGGCTATAATTACCTAGCAAAATTTTCGAGACGAGAGGGGGGAATTAGAGATGTCTGAGATCAGAGTTAAGGAAAATGAGAGCCTTGACAGTGCACTCCGCAGATTCAAGCGTTCATGTGCAAGATCAGGTGTTCTCGCAGAAGTTCGTAAGAGAGAACATTATGAGAAGCCTTCAGTTCGTCGTAAGAAGAAGTCCGAGGCTGCTCGTAAGAGAAAGCATTGATAAGATCATCCGATGCCGTCCCTTCCGGACGGCATTTTTTCTATAAAATGTATAATTTGTAAGAAAAACCTGTTTGATGTAGTATAGTAGCTATACATTTCGATGACATTTGGAGGGGTACAGATGAATATCCGTAAGATCATGTCCGTTGTCCTGTCTGCTTCGATGATCGTAGGCAGCTATGCAACGTTTGCATATGCAGAGGACATTGAGAACACTGACGATATGACCGCCATAGAGGAGACTGCTCCTGAGGATGAACCTCAGACTGTTTCAGAACCCGGGTCGGATGACACTGGGTCGGATGACACTGGGTCAGCAGAATCCGGGGCGGAAGAACCTGATGAGGGACTGCAGGCTCCCGGACAGGAAGAGACGGTAGCGTCTGCCGAGATCCCCTCATATTCTGCTCCGGCTGCAAAGCAGGAGGATGCAAACGACTATATGTCTTTCCGTACCGAGTACCTTTACCTGGATAGTAAGTATTACCGCGGATTCAGTATAGACGGATTCAAAGATAACGGTGAGAAGTGGTACTTTGCATCTGATCCCTGGCTCGTCAGGATGATCGTAGATAACCGTGATCCTGTAGATGTCTGCGGACCTGATAATACACATTTCTTCGGCACTGATACCACCAGTGGCAGTATCACGACAAGTGTTACGGCTGAGGTCGCAGACAGCAGTGTCATCCTGACCTACAGCGTCACCAATACGGGTAACAGAGCTCATAATGTAAGGCTGGGAACATGTTCATCCTCTTTCAGTGAGTCTGGCTCTGCCGATAACAACATCGTGGAGATCGATTATGCAAACAATACATTTGTTGCTACGGGTTCTCACGATCCCCTGAAACTGACATTGACATCAGATACTGCTTTCTCTACATACTTCCTGGGACCATACACCCGTTATATCCCTGAACAGGGAACATATGAGTATTTCTGGACATATAAGAACATGTTCAACCAGTCCTCAGTATCTTCCATAAATCCTGATCACGTAAAGAACTGTTCTTATCCCTCTTTGGCGTATTCCTGGAATTTCCGTGTTGCTGCCGGGGCAACGGTGACCAGAACGGTAACTTTCTCGCTTCAGCACAGCCAGACTGTAACTGCTGAGGATATGCAGGTAGAGTACGGTGATTCTAACATTGTTGCCGATGCCTCCGTAACAGGTCCCGATACGGGCGACCTCTCCTACGAGGTAACCAGCGGCAGCGATGTCATCTCCATCGATGCTTCAACAGGCGCGATCACGACTCTTAAGGCCGGAACGGCACAGATAAAGGTAACGGCTTCCGAGACTCCCGGATGCGCCGCTGCATCTGACACCGCAACCATATCGGTACTGCCCCGCAAGATCACGGTCACAGCCGAGAACAAGTCCAAGGACTGGGGTTCAGATGATCCCGAACTGACATTTAACGTCAGCGGATTCGTCAACTACGAGCACCCCATAACCGGAGCTCCCGCCAGGGCGGCAGGAGAGGACCCCGGAACTTACGATATCACTCAGGGAACCATCGCCCTTACCAGCGGCAACTATACCATCGAGACATTTACGCCGGCAACATTTACCATCAATGAGGTCTATGTTCCCGTAACCATAGATTATTGTGACGGCACTGAGCCCGTAACCAATGAGTTTGCAGCTTCCATACCCCTTCAGGTCTATCTGGAGCGACAGGCTGACAGGAGGGAATATGAAGGCAGGGTCATTACAGGGTGGTACCTGGATGCTGACTACACACAGAGCTACGATTACAGCAAGCCTCTGGGACTGGACGGAGCTGTGATCTATGCCAAGTGGGGCGAAGTTGAGTACAGCTTCATCGAGGGAGCAGGCGCCACATGGACAAAGGACAGCACCGAAGGCCTGACTTTCAGGGTTTCCCGTAATGTGGGAGATCAGTATACTTTCAGCCATTTCGCAGGTATTGATATCGACGGACAGGAGGCTGACAAGGGCGCTTACGATGCAACAAACGGCAGTGTCATCATCACATTGAAGGTCGATCTGCTGAAGACACTTGCGATCGGAGATCATAAGATCACCGTGCATTTCGACGACGGACATACTGCAGAGGCTTCTTTCTCCGTCAGGGATAAAGCAAAGCCCGCGCCCAAGACCGGTGAGGAAGCTTCACCGATGTGCCTTGTTGCAGCAGGAATGCTCATGGCTGCAGGAGCTGCATTTCTGGTTGATTCCAAGAAAAAAGCAAAGGCAGGCAGATAAGTAAGTGTCCAGAGTAGGAGTCCTGGGAACAGGCACATGGGGAATGGCGCTGGCGCGCCTTCTGGCAGATTCCGGCAGGCACGAGGTAACGTGCTGGTCGGCGCTCCCCGAGGAGATAGATTATTTCATAGCAACAAAGCGTCACCCGAACCTTCCGGGTGTTCCGATCCCTGATGAGATCAGGTTCGTAAAGGACATCAGCAAGGCCGTCGAAGGCATGGACGTTGTCCTCTTTGCGGTACCTTCGGTATTTGTCAGGAGTACGGCTCATAAGGCTGCGCCTTTCCTGGCTGACGGTCAGGTTGTTGCCGACTGCGCCAAGGGAATAGAAGAAGGGACCATGATGTTCCTGACTGAGGTTATAGCCGACGAGACCGAAAAGACATGTCCAGGCAAGAAACTGAGGCTCGTTGCCCTGTCCGGTCCCTCACATGCTGAGGAGGTGGCAGTTGACATACCCACCAGCATCGTATCTGCTTCGACCGATATCGGCGCGGCCGAGATAGTACAGGATGTCTTCATGACCGGATGCCTCAGGGTATATACCAATACCGACATAAAGGGCGTTGAGATGTGCGGAGCCCTTAAGAACATCATCGCCATCGCTGTAGGCTGTTCCAGGGGAATGGGCTACGGTGACAATACCACCGCTGCCCTTATTACCAGGGGAATGGGCGAGATCTCTGCCCTGGGCGTTGCCATCGGCTGCGATCCCCAGACATTCACGGGTCTGGCCGGCATCGGCGACCTGATCGTTACCGCCACCAGTGAACACAGCAGAAACAACAGATGCGGCGAGATGATCGGCAAGGGAATATCTGTTAAAAAGGCTATTGAAAAGGTTGGAATGGTGGTAGAGGGAATAAACTGTCTTCCGGCTGCAGTGGAACTCCAGGAGAGATATAACCTGGATCTGCCTATAATATCGGCTGTTGATGCGGTGGTAAATAAGGGGGAGACTCCTGCCAAGATGGCATCATACCTGATGGGCAGGGACAAATCTCACGAGTTCGAGAGCAAGTGATCCTTTACATTCCCGGTAATATCAACGCATTCACGGCGCCATCTGATGATGGCGCTTTCTGCTTCCTCGGAAGTCTTTACGGTAATAGAGGCGGAAAGTGAATCCTCGTCTCCTTTGTAGGACAGATCGACCCTGATGCCGCCCGGTACGGGTGTCTTTGTTACGGATATCCTGGAACTGTCCAGATATTCCCTGGAAAGTTCATCCGCTATGGTGTCGAGGGTTACGCGCAGTTTGTCGTTTAAGGCGTCCCTGATGTCTGCCAGGACAGCCCTGCCGCCGTCGGTGAGGGATAAGATGTCGGTGGCTCCGATGGTATCCTCCTTGCCGCGCTCTGATCCTGAGCGGTTCATGAGGTTTCCTGCGATCAATTCCTCGTAGGCCTGTGCGAAAGCAAAATACTCCACGTAAAGCGATCTCATGCATGCGTCCATGAGCATGTGATAGGACACTCCGGGCACCTTGTCCACCAGGTAGAGTATGTGTATCTTGGCCTGTGCGATAGAATTTGTGGTTTCGTCACTCATAATGACGAATATATCATAAATATAGCTAAATTTGAACTTTAAGAAACGGTTTTGGGGTGTTATACTCTTGAAGATCGACATTTTTAAGTTAAGGAGACAAATACATGATCACACTTGATTATTCCAATGTTCTTCCTTTCATCGGCGGCCAGGAGGCTGTTGACAGAATGGAACCCCAGATCAAGACAGCACACGACATGCTTCACAAGAAGAACGGCCCCGGAAACGACTTCCTCGGATGGCTCGATCTTCCCAACAATTACGATAAGGACGAATTCTCCAGGATCCGCAAGGCAGCAGCCAAGATCAGAAGAGACACCGATGTACTCGTAGTTATCGGTATCGGTGGATCTTACCTGGGTGCCAGGGCCGTGATCGAGCTCCTGAACCACTCATTTGCAAACCTCCTCGGCAAGAAGGCCAGAAAGGCTCCCCAGATCATATTCTGCGGCAACTCCATCTCTGCCACATACTTTGCCGAGATGATGGACGTATTAGAGGGCAAGAACGTTTCCCTCAACATCATCTCCAAGTCAGGTACGACAACAGAGCCTGCCATCGCTTTCAGGATCCTGAAGGCTTACATGGAGAACAAGTACGGCAAGGAAGAGGCCAAGAACCGTATCTACGCTACAACAGACAAGGCCAGAGGAGCTCTTAAGGGCCTCGCTGATGAGGAAGGCTATGAGTCTTTCGTAGTTCCTGATGACGTCGGAGGCAGATTCTCCGTTCTCACAGCAGTAGGTCTCCTGCCCATCGCTGTTGCAGGCATCGACATCAGAGAACTGATGAAGGGTGCTAAGGACGCTGCAAAGGCTTATAAGAAGATGCCCCTGTCTGAGAATCCCTGCTACCAGTATGCTGCAGTACGTAACTGCCTCCTGAGAACAGGCTATTCAACAGAGGTAATGGTCAACTACGAACCTTCATTCCACTACATGACTGAGTGGTGGAAGCAGCTCTACGGAGAGTCCGAGGGCAAGGACGGCAGGGGAATCTTCCCTGCAGGCGTTGACAATACAACTGATCTGCATTCAATGGGCCAGTTCATCCAGGACGGCGCCAGGATCATGTTCGAGACTGTTGTTGAGATCGACAAGCCCCGTGCTTCCTACGAGATCCCTAACGATCCCGCTAACCTCGACGGTCTGAACTTCCTCTCCGGCATGGACATGAACGACGTCAACAAGAAGGCTATGCAGGGTACGATCCTCGCTCACGTTGACGGCAGAGTACCTAACATGCTCATCCACATGGCAGAGCAGAACGCATATAACCTCGGTGAGCTCATCTACTTCTTCGAGAAGGCATGCGGCATCTCCGGTTATCTCCTGGCTGTTAATCCTTTCAACCAGCCCGGCGTTGAAGCATACAAGAAGAACATGTTCGCACTTCTGGGCAAGCCCGGTTACGAAGACCAGAAGGCTGCTCTCGAAGCAAGACTGAACTGATCGGATCTTATAATGAACTCAAAGGCTGTCCGTGACGGGCAGCCTTTTTGCTTGTCTTGAATAGAAATGAACGGGTATTCTTACACGAAAAGTTATAAAAATTACAATACTGTTATATTAATGTCAGATTATATCGGATTTTAGACATTATTTTAAAAAAAGGAGTATAATCTCGAACTATGGGTTACCATGCCCATCGCTTTTGCATTCATAAAAATGAAAGGAGAAAAGAAGATAGATAATCAGACCGAACCCAAGACTGCTGTCAAAAAACGCAAGAAGACAGCGACTGACTATGCGATCGAGTTCGCGGTCAAGATAGCAATAACAGCTGCTGTGATCGTGATCCTTCTGGTCTTTGTCGTCGGAATACATGTAAACCACAGCAATTCGTCCTATCCAATGATCAAGGACGGTGACCTGGTTATCACATGGAAGATCGGTGATGTAACGAACGGTGAGGAGATAGCATATGAGTCAGACGGGCAGATAAGGTTCGGCAGAGTAGTCGCCGGAGGGGGAGATGTAGTAGACATCAGCGACTCTTACATTACCGTAAACGGCTACGGCGTCACTGAGGATGTAGTTTATCCCACATCATCAGATGGCGCCATCATAGAATTCCCGTATCAGGTTCCTGAGGGAACTGTATTCGTCCTGAACGATTTCAGGGAAGACACAAGCGACAGCAGATCGTTTGGTGGCGTAGCACTTACGGACGTAGAAGGCAAAGTCATATTCCTCATCCGCCGGCGTGGTATTTAACTTAGTTTTCCAAGATTTTTCAAAATATAAGGAGGAAAAAGCATGAAAACGATTTGGAAAAAGTTATCAGCGGTGCTGGTAACGGCCGTCATGGCGGCGGCAGTGGTAGTTCCTGCGGCAGCAGCAAATGCCTACACACCTGTAGCAGGCACAACAACTACCTTCAAGAAGTATCTGGTAGCAGATCTCGATGCGCAGATCCCTGCTTCAGTATTTAGTTTCACCGTAGCAGCAGGCACAGCTATCCCTGCTGAATCAGGTAAGATGGAGGTCCTCGCAGGACCTGACGCAAACAAGGTAACTGTTACTCCTGCATCCTTTGCAGCAAGTGAGACACTGAGCTCTACTGTTGCAGATGGTGACAGAGACAATATAATTGAAGCCGGACAGGGTTATGTCAAGAAAGTGGTAACAGTCGATCTGACTAAAGTAAGTTTTGATGAGCCCGGTATCTACAGATACATCATTACCGAGGCAAATACCACGATCCCCGGTATGAATATCGATCCAACTCCTGCCAGGACTCTTGATGTTTACGTTACTGACAACGGATCAGGTGTACTCGCAGTATCCAGCTATGTTCTCCATACGGGAACAGATGCTCCCGCAGCAGGTGCCAATAACGGTTCCGGTGATGTTGCGACCACAAACGCACCTGTAGCAGACAAGAGCGACGGATATACCAACACATACGGAACACACAATCTCTGGGTAGGTAAGACCGTAACAGGCAACCAGGGCTCCAGAGACAAGTACTTCAAGATCCATGTAGAAGTTACAGGCCTTGTAGACGGAACAAAGTTCACAGTCAAGTACGATGGTGCAACAACTGATGCAACATACGGAAATGCAGATGCTTCTATCTCTGCTAACCCCAATGCTGCTACAACATGCATTACTGCTGATGTAACACAGCCCGCTGAACTTACAGCAGCATCCGGCAAGATCACACAGGACTTCTATCTGCAGCACGGACAGCATTTTGTCATCTGTGGTCTCCCCGTAGATGCGGAATACACTGTTTCAGAGGAGGCAGAGGATTACAAGTCCACATCAGGTGCATCTTCTCTCAACTTTAACGACAGAACAAACGGCGCGATCTCAACTGCAGACGTCAAGACAGGTTTCACCAATACCAGAGACGGCATCATTCCCACGGGTATCCTGATGAGCGTAGCTCCCGTAGCGATCGTTGGTGTTGTCGTACTGGCAGGCGTTGTATTCTTTGCAGTAAGGTCTGCAAAGCGCAAGGCTGAGGAAGCTGCTGAGGCTGATGCCGAGTAACTTTTCTATATGAAAAAGTTCTGGAAGGTCATGAATGACATCTACGAGAAGACGATGTTCGCAGTGTTCGTAATGGCGCTGCTGGTCGTCATATATGCCATGTACGACACATGGTTTGTGTTCGACCGGGCAGGTGACGATTCATTCCTCAGGTTCAAGCCTGATCAGGTGAATGCGGACACGATCGATGAGTCTCCCATATCATCAGATATGGTGGGATGGATCACGATCTTCGATACGAACATCGATTATCCCGTCATGCAGGGAGCTACGAATACGGATTATCTAAACCTCAACCCCTACGGTGAGTATTCACTTTCCGGCAGCATCTTCCTGGACAGCAGGAATTCATCAGACTTTTCAGACAGTTATTCCATTATTTACGGGCACCATATGGAATACGGAGCAATGTTCGGTGCCCTGGACGAGTATCTGGATGATTCCTACCTGAGATCCCATGACAGGGGAGAGCTCCTGGTGGGCAGGGACGGCAAGACCAGATACGGACTTAAGATCTTCTATGCCATGACAGCTGATGCCAAAGACGAGAAGGTCTTTAGTACGGACAGAAGTGAGGAATTATTCCGATTCCTCGAAGAACAGGGTTTAAGCACGGATGGCAGGATCCTTTGCCTGTCAACCTGCGCATCTGCTGACTCGACAACGAGAACAGTAGTATTTGCTTATATTTTGGAAAATTGATGATGAAAGGAGGACAGCCTTATGAATGCTAAGTCAGTCGTAAGAATGCTTATAGCGGCAGCTTTATTATGTGCTGTCCTCCTTTTCATTGTTTTCCCGGTATCAGCAGGATTCACATATACTCCGGTAACGGCGGAGATCCCCGTAACGCTCAAGAATGCAGGCGTATCCGGTGAGGGCAACTACTATGTCATCGTAGAGCAGGAGACATCTGACTCACCTGCTCCTGAGAGTGATGTCATAACAATGGCATACGGTACCAGGAACATCAATGTGGTGATCGACGAACCCGGCACATATTCATATAAGGTATATGAACGTACGGGTAATAACTCCAAGATCATCTACGACAAGACGAAGTTCACTGCAACTTTGTTCGTAACATCCGATGATCTCGGCAATCTGGATTATCAGGTCGTCCTGTCCAACGGAGGATTATTAAAGCCCACTGAGATCTGCTTCGTAAACAAGGCTGCAGATTCCGGCTCAGGATCCATCGTGGCAACCGGTGAAGATGTAAGACCCATGATCACACTTGCAGTTACTGCTTTTGCAATATCGGGAATGATCACAGTCATTGTCCTGATACGCAGAAAGGAGAATACGTATGAGTAAGAAGATACGTGTATTCCTTTGTGCGCTCCTGGCAGCAGCCAATATCGTAACGGTGTTCGCACCGAATGCAGCAGTTATCGCTGAGGAGATAGCTGAAACTGAGGAGGTAACGGAAGAGACAACGGCAGAACAGGAAGGTCCTGCAGACGGTGAAGAGCAGGAAACAGATGAAGAGCAGATGCCTGAAGTCACGCCTGTTCCCACACCTACGGCAATACCTCAGGAACCTGAGAATGAAACTGAGGCTCAGACACAGACTGACCTCATCTTCAATGGCTCTGATTACAGTGTCAACGTGTCCTACGGTCCCGGGACAGGGCTTCCTTCTGACCTGGATCTGGTCGTAAGCGAGATACCTGCAGGTGACGTTTACGATGAATACCTGGGTCTCACATCCGATGCTCTCGGCAATCCCGAGATAGGAACAGCCAGGTTCTTTGACATTTCCCTCATGAAGGACGGATCGGAGATGGAACCTGCGGAAGGCACGTCAGTCGCCGTTACGATCTCCCTTAACAGTTCTCTTAACAGCGATGTTAATGTCGTACATATCAACAACGAATCAGAAGCATCAGTCGTCGACATATCCGGTATTACGGAAAACGGCGGAACAGAGGTCTCATTCGATGCAGAAGGATTTTCCGTTTATGCAGTCGTAGACGGTCCCAGGCCTGCAGTAATTACACCTAAACAGGTTGCCGATACAGATGAACTCAAGACTCTGACCGAAGAAGACTTTATTGTTATATCGTATAGCAATAGATATGCAACCAATTCCGTAAACGATAAAAACGCACTGACAGAGACATCTAATATCACGACCGCATCCGGTTTCTATCTCGAATCAGTAGATCTGTCAGGCGATAAGCCCAAGTTCTACATCTGTACAAACGTGGGAACGGAAAAGAAGTATCTGAAGAATACGTCCGATAATCTGGTAGATCTAGTCACAAGCGGTGGAACGGTCTTTGAATTTGAACAGGCCGGCGATTCGAAGTTTTATATCAAAGTATCAGGGGAGAACAAATGGCTCCAGCATTCCAACGGTGGAAATGGAATCAGGCTTTATACCGATAAGAATAATGCTGCTAACAGCCAGATGAGCTTTACCTATGTTGATTCTCTGGATCTGCCTCTCGACCCGTATAAACTCAACGGCAAGACATATGGTCTCGTTAACTACAGCAATAGCCTCAACGGCTACGCGATGATGGGTACTGCCAGAAACACGACCGAACTCAATTCAGCATCTGCCGTAGTACGTAAAGATCCCGTATCAGGTGACGGCCGCAGGGTATATGTCACACAGGAAAATGACATATCGTTCTGGACATTCAGGGCAGCAGACAAAGACTCTTACAGGCTTTCGACAAAGGTTAACGGCAGGACTAAGTATCTGCAGCTCACATCTTCCGGAATGACCATGACGGACAACTTTAATGATGCATCATTGATCAAGGTGGTTCCCGGTGCCGAAGGAAGTGCTTTTGAGGGTCAGTTCAGGCTTGTTTCCGGAGGTTATTCGGTAACATGCGGCAATGCCAACGGTTTCAAGTCCACAAAGGATGCCAGTGCGGCAAACCATTATCTGGAATTTGTAGAACCTTCCGAACTTGTCAATGAGGACTTTGTCATCTATTCCGCACAGAAGATCAGCGTATCCGATACTGAGCATCTCGGATCCGGATCCAAGGTAATCGTATATACCCGTGTATGGAATGATCTGATGAAGCGTTATGAATATTACGCAGTCGACCATGACGGAACTCTCATGAGATGCTATGAGAGCGGTGACGTTCTCCAGTGGGCAGGATCCAGGCTCAACACGCTGCTGTGGGACTTCACGATCTATTACTGGGATGAATCCTCTACGGATAAGGATAACGAGAACGGATACTATGAGCTCTATAACGAGTATTCCCAGAAGTACATGGCACCTCAGATCACGAATGGCCAGATACTGTCGGATGACATAATAGGCATCAACCTGAACGGCAGAAAATACGATAACTATTATTCAACCATCGTTGCGTGGGATGATACCAATTATTCATATGCAGGTCTGAAGACAGAGGGTGGGAGTATCGTTTCCGATTCATTCTACGATGCTGCAGACTTCTATTTTGCAATAATCCAGGATGTATCAGAGGATCCCGCAAGTGCACTTCACACTGTCGATACTGTTGATAATTCCCTGTACGGCATCGAGATGAAGATAGTCGATTATAACGGCGCTACGTCTAAATACACGGGATGCACATCGACCATTGAACAACATAATGTGATCGGTGTTACTGCATTTACTGCTACCGGATACACAGCCGGACTGCTGTCAACCAATCTGGGCAATGACGGATACCCGGTATCAACTGAAACCGGCATCTCATTGGGACAGCTTTATACTAATGCATATGATGTAAACCATCTGTTTGTGGAATCAACGCATAACGCAACGGGTTATTTTGAGTATGACAGTACCCAGAGCTTTGCAACGCTCGTAGATCAGGACGGAAACCCGAGGACTGATTTCACCGTATATCAGGAACTGGGCACCACTGACAGTTCATCAAAAAACACTTTGAAGCATGGACAGTTCCTGCCCTTTAACACGATCGTTCCCGGAGTTTTTGCTTCCAAAAACCCGTATAACCTGTATGGAATGGGTGCCAGTACAGCTACCGGTCACGAAAACGACGGCATACTTCCCGATACTGATCCCCGTAAGAATGAGAGACTCTACAAAGTCGAGCACGACGGACAGACAGCGGATTACTACTTTGGCGTTGAGCTCAGTACGTCTTTTATCCAGACTCCTGACGGACTTGATGACTGGGATCATGACATCATCTATGAATTCACTGGAGATGATGACTTCTGGCTCTACGTTGACGGCGAGCTGGTAATAGATCTTGGAGGAGTCCACAGCGCATTGAAGGGCACCGTCAACTATGCTACGGGTGAAGTTGAAGTGAATGGTCAAAAGTCATACTTGAGAGATATCTTTTATAACAATTACAAAGGCCGCGACCACACTGATGCAGAGGCGCAGGCTTATGTTGACGAGATCTTCACTCTGAACAAATCCGGTCAGTATGTATTCAAGGAATATACGACTCATAAGATGAAGATATTCTATATGGAGAGAGGCGGAGGTGCTTCGAATCTCCACATGAAATTCAACCAGTCCTCTGTTACGCCCGGCACTGTCGTTCTCGGCAAGGAGCTGGACGGTGCGGATCTGCCTGATACTGTAATGGCCCAGTTCCCTTATCAGATCTACTATCTCAAGGAAGGTGAGACAGAAGCTGAGGCACATCTCCTGAATAACAACGATCCTCTTAACATCAGCGTTAAGTACAGAGGCACGAACAGGGCCGTAACCTTCGATCCTGAATTTGTGCTTGACGGTGTAACGTACCAGGACGTATTCTTCCTGAAGCCAGGGGAGGAGTGCGAGATCAGCTTCCCTTCAGATGCGATCTCCTATAAGGTAGTCGAGTGCGGTGTCAATGACCTGATCTACAGCAAGGTCTATGTTAACGGTGTTGAGATCGCTCCCGATCAAACCGGCACCAGCACAGGAAGGAGCAATTACGGCATTGATTATGAGACTGCAGAAGACCGTTCCAACGTTAAGTACGTTAACGAGGTGGATCCTGATGCCGTAAAGACGCTCAACATCCGCAAGCAGCTGTACAAGGAAGACGGCGTAACCGAACTTGATTATGAAGACGATCAGACACCCTTTAACTTCAGGCTCTACCTGGCAGGTGAATACGACGGAGAGATCACCGAAGCAAACAAAGGTCAGTATCCTGCGAATATGTATACATATCATGTCAAGGATGAGAACGGCAACTACTGCAGATGGGATTCGGCAACCCAGAGATTTATCTCCATAGGCACCAGTGATTTCTCGTCTCTTGATGCTGATACTAAGCAGAGCATTAGTTTCCAGACGTCAATGAACGGTTCCATCTCCAAGATCCCTGCCGGATACTACATCGAGGTAAGGGGCCTGATGGTCGGTTCCCACTTTATGGTGGAGGAGAGAGACAATGAAGTCCCTGACGGCTACTCCAGAAGAGATTATTACTACTATCAGGATGACGGTGATACGTCACATGAAACTTCCTTAGATCCCGTTGCAGGTGAGATCGTAGAAGAAAAGGATCCTCTGGTCGTCGTAAATAACCTCAAGGGATACGGTCTGCGTGTCAACAAGGTGTGGACTGATGCTGACTACATGGTAAACCATGATGACATCTTCTTTGCAGTCTATACAAAGAATGGTTCTGCTCTGGACCTGATCGACGGTACCGTGCACCGCGTAAGCACAAAGCAGAAGACATCCTACTGGTATTTCCAGACTCTCCAGACAGGATTGACCCTCGATGATTACGTGATCAGGGAGGTTGAACTTACCGGCGCGTATACTGTTGATAGTGAAGGCGTCGTAACGGTAGACAGTTCAGATATCAGATGCCTTGATGAAGGTGATACGATCGATGTCGGAGGAAAGATGATCGGAGCTGACGCTCCCGGCACTCAGACTTATACCGTTTCATATGATACGGGAAGTGTATTGGACGGTTCCAACATCAGGGTGGATACGACCACCAATGACAGACCGGGACTCAAGCTCCTCAAATATTCATGGGATGGAAATACCCCTCTGGCCGATGCCACGTTCACACTCGTTTCTGCAGACGGAACTTACAGAAAGACGTTTACATCCGACAGCGACGGCAACATCACAAAAGCATATCTCAACGAAGGCGTCACTTATTATCTTACTGAGATCAAGACGCCTGCAGGTTATTACTGCCCGACTGAATCCATCGAGATCATGATAGAAGGAGGCCAGTTCGTAGTAGCAGGCGACAGTGATTTCGGTGATCTGGATGTTGAAGATGACGGAGCTGACAAGGATCTTACGATTAAGAACATTCCTTATACTCTGACCGCTGTAAAGACGGACGGAACAAATCCTCTGGCAGGTGCACATTTTGCGCTTCACAAGCAGATCACGGTTGGAAATGTTACCATGATCAACTATAACCCCATGCCGGGTTATGAGGATCTCGTTTCAGGACCTGACGGTGTGATCCCGGGTATCGACAACACCCTGCCTGAGGGCACATATGAGCTCAGGGAGATCACGCCTCCGGCATCCTACAACAAGCTGACTCATTACGTCAGGTTCACCATAAGCAGTACCGGCGGCGTTGTGCTGAACAGCCTTTATTCCGATGTTGACCTGGATTCCGATCTGACAGACGGACATATGACGTATGTCATGAGTATCGAGAATTCGTCAGACGGTGAGGTAATGACCATCAGCAAGACCGTTCAGGGCAATATGGGCAGCAGGGACAAGTTCTTCGAATTCGAGGTTACCCTTACCGATGCCAACGGCAACATCCTGAACAGCATCGATGTAACATATAACGACGGCAGGACTGAGACCATAGATCTCGACAGTGATGGTAAGGGACAGTTCTATCTGTCACATGACCAGAGCATGTCGGTTACACTTCCCGTGGGTACGACATATACGATCACCGAACTGGATGATCAGTATCAGACCACCTACAGCATCGACGGCGGTGCTGAGCAGCAGGGCAAGACGGTAATGGGCGTATTAGACGACACTATGAGCATAGATTTTACAAACACGCTGGGCACCGTTATCCCCACGGGCGTCAAGACATCTGTCAATCTTCTGATAAGTGCCTTTGTTGCACTTATCGCGGGCATTGTGATAAACTTCTTCAGAAACTACAGAAGAAGAATATCTGACGATGAGCAAGGCTGACAGGATAATCAGACACTACATAATCCCTTTCTTTTTGCTGGCGGTGGGCGCTACCATCGCGGCTTTTGCGCTGGAGGAATTCCTGGTTCCCTTTACGATCCTGGACGGAGGCGTCGTAGGTGTCTCCATGATCGTCAGCAAGTACGTTCCCATCCCGCTGGGAGTGCTCACCATACTGATCAACATCCCTTTCCTGTGGATAGGCTATAAGAGGCTGGGAAAGTTATTCCTCAGCAAGTCAGTATTTGCGATGCTGGTCTTTTCCTTCATGCTCGGCATATTCGAGAATATGGAGGCAATAACTGACAAAGAGATCCTGGTCGTAGCTTTCGGAGGCGTTCTGCTGGGCATCGGCGTAGGCCTTATCCTCAAGAACGGCGGCTGCCTGGACGGGACTGAGACTGTGGCGCTCATCATGAGCAGGAAGACTGACCTGTCGGTAGGTCAGATAGTCCTTGGATTCAACATCGTCATCTATGGTGCAGCGGGCATATTGTTCGGTATTGACAGGGCGCTCTACAGCCTTCTTACATATTTCATCACATCCAAGGTAATAGACATAATCGAACACGGCATGGAGCAGGCAAAGTCTGTAATGATCATAACCGACCAGGCTGAGGAGATCGCCGATGCGATCCACACCAGGCTGGGCAGGACATGTACGGCCATCGAGGGCAGAGGCCGGATCTCGTCAGGCAAGAAGACAGTCCTCTACTGCGTCGTTACCAGGATCGAGGTATCTACCATCAAGAAGATCATTAACGATACTGACGGCTCGGCATTCGTTACAATAAGCGACGTCAACGAGATCGTCGGATCCCACATCAAACGTAAAAAAACACCGTCCCCCAGGAAAGGGAACGGTGCATCAGGTTCTGATAAGGAAATGTCTGTCAGCCCTGCATCAGAGCATTCCCAAAAATGATCACTATGATCGAATTAAAGACCGCATAACCGGTAACTACCCAGAAAGCCCAGGATGAAAAGAAGGTCTTGGCTGTCAGGTTGTTGGAGGGGGTCTTTGCCATTTCGATATATTCCGCAGGAGCGGGAATGTTGACCTTGATGGCATCATCCCTGTCATCCACCTTGCCCTTTCTGATGACCAGGAACACCAGTGAAGAGATGCCCAGGACCACCAGCACGGCAGTAGTTATGTTATCTACTATCTGATACTTTTCTTCGGACATGTAATTGGTCATGAACATCTGGACCACAGCCAGTGAGTTGTTTGCGACGTGCATTAGCATGGCAGGAATTATCGACCTGCTCTTGACGGTAACATAAGCCAGGGCCAGGCCGAGGACGAATGCGTTAAAGAACTGTGTGATATTGCCGTGCATTATTCCGAACAGCAGCGCAGAAGCAACGATGCCGAACCTGGTGCTGATGTGTGAACACATGGGCAGGCACGCGCCTCTTACCAGGATCTCCTCGGTAATGGGGCCCAGGACCGCGATGTAGGCGAGTGTGCCAACCTGAACCCACAGTTTGTCGGAAAAGACTCCTCCTGTCATGATGGCTCCGAGGGCTTCGTCGGAAGAACCGAATATGAAGCTCAGGCCGTTCATGAAGAGGCTGTCTAATGTTGACAGTCCCAGGATCGCAAGGACGGAAAGGAGGATGTCCAAGGCTCCGAAGGACTTTTCGGGCTTTCTGAACATCTGCTTCAGACTTCCGGTCTTTGAAAGCTTCATGCACAGGAAAGCAGCAGTCAGGTTGCATGTGATGTATGCGATACCGGAGATGAACATATTGTACTCGTTGAGAGATGCCGTCATTCCAATGAAGTCTGAGCTGCCGTTTCCCATTGACGTAACAAATATGAGCATCAGAGCAACTAACTGCAGCACAGTTGCTATCAGTGATGCACCGAACATCTGGATGGCTATGGCGATGCCAGACCAGTTATATCTGCCATATACTAGTGATCTTACCTTTTTCAGGATCTTTATTTCATCTGAACTATCCATGCTGAACCCTCCCGATTCATATTCCATATGGATTATATCATTTACTCTTAATTTCTTTTTTGCAGATGGGAGATATTTGTTGTAATATAATTCATATTTCTGCTTAGGAGGGAGGTCAGAGGATGCATTCGGATATTGAAGAAATGTCGGAATCACTGGTCAGGATATTTGAAAATGTCCTGCTGACCGAGGAGAAATCCCTTTCGAGGGGCTATTTCTCAGACCTGTCCCTGGCAGAGATGCACACCCTTACGGCAATAGGCCCCTACGAGGCCAAGACCATGAGCCAGACCGCCCAGTCCCTGGGAATAACCACAGGAACGCTCACGGTCTCCATAGACAGGCTGGTTAAGAAAGGCTATGTCATCAGGAGACGTGATGACAGGGACAAGAGGATCGTCAGGATCAGCCTGACCAAGAACGGCAAGCTGGCCTGCAGGATGCACAGCAAGTTCCACAGGGTCCTGGCAAAGAGAATCCTCGAGCCCTACGGTGAGGAGGACAGGGACAAGCTCCTGGTACTCGTCAAGCAGATCGATGTCCATGTGGCAGAGCTCCTGGCCAGGTATGAGGGTGCCGAAGCAGAGGAAAAAATCAGAAGCACTGCGAAAGAGATCGCAGATAACAATAACTTAAAGGATAAAAAGGAGAACTAAGATGGAAGACCCTTCGGGCCCCCGAGAACGCAAGGCTGACGATGTTCTGAAGAAAAAGGACATGATCACTGATGACATCGTCAGAGGATTATCGCAGGCACTTAACACATCCCCTACGGACATTTCACTGGATCTGAGCCTCAGGAGAGACCTGATACTCGATTCGCTCCAGCTCTACGAGATGGTCATAAACCTGGAAGAGGCTTATGAGATCAGGCTCCCGGACGAACTCCTGGACGAGATAGATACTGTGGAGGATGTTGTGAATCTGGTCTATCAACTGACTACGGCAGGATAAATGAACAGGCAGTACATATTCATCATCAGCGGCCGCGCCGATCAAAAATCACTGAGGATCCTGGAGGAAGCACTGGCAGGTGTTCCTGCGGAGGTGCGCACCCATTTTGAGTTCAGATATACCCAGTACGGCGGTCATGCGGCAGATGCTGCCCGCGAGATCAGCGAGAAGTACGGCAACAGGGTAACTGTCGTATCCTGCGGCGGAGACGGAACGATCAATGAAGTGTGCAATGCCATCGCTTTTTCCAAGACGCCCCTCATATGCCTTCCTTTCGGAACGGGCAATGACCTGTCCAAGACCATCTACGGACTCAAGACTCCCGATCTCAGGGAGAGCCTCATCAATCTCGATTCATTTAAGCCCCGCAAGATCGATCTCATCAGGATCGATTCTTACGATGCCATGGGTAATCACCTGCCCATGTGGTCGAGATACTGCGTCAACGTGGCTTCCATCGGTCTGGATACCAAGGTCCAGGCAGCAGCAAAGGCAATGGTCCTCGCCAATCCCAAGTCTTCCTTTGTCAGGAAGACGGCCTATATCAGATCTGCGCTGAAGGGGATAACCGGCAAGAGATCATCCAACTTTTCATACAAGCTCGAGCTCGAATCAGGTGAGACCTATGAGAGCGAATCGACTGTAAATACACTTATCAGCATATGCAACGGCAGATACTACGGAGACGGCTTCTGTCCCGCACCCGATGCCATGCCCGACGACGGGATAGCAGATGTCTGCGCCGTCGATGACGTGTCATTCGGCAAGGCGGTCAATCTGATAACCAAATACCGATTCGGCAAGCACGTCGGAAAGCCCGGGATACACATGTTCAGAGCCACCAGCGGCATTATTACCAGCACGGACCCGTCCTATCAGCTTCAGGGCAACTACGACGGAGAGGATTTCTTCGGCCACAGGATCAGGTTCGAAGTGTTCCCGGGTGCCATGTATATGTGTTTCCCGGAGGCAAAAGATGACTGACAATAAAGATCCCAGACTGACCATAATCATCGGAGCATACGGAAGCGGCAAGTCCGAGATATCCGTTAACCTGGCTCTCGATATGCGCCGCAGGGATCCTGACAAGGGCATCCTCCTGGCAGACATGGACATAGTAAACCCGTACTACCGTTCAGCTGACGCAGAAGGCATCCTGTCTGAGAACAACATCAGGCTCATCAGCCCCATGTATGCCAGGTCCAATGTGGATGCCCCCGTCCTGGGAGGCGAGATGTACGTCATATTCGACGACGATTCCTACAAGGGCGTATTCGACATCGGCGGTGAGGACATGGGTGCCGTTATACTCGGATCACTGTCCAACAGACTGGCTGGATTCGACTACCGTCTCCTCATGGCGGTAAATACCAACAGACCTTTCACGGCCACTCCCGAACAGATCGCAGAGATGAGCGCGGAGCTTTCATCGGCTGCAGGGCTTAAGATCGACGGATATATCAACAATACCAACCTCCTGGAGATGACAACTCCCGAAACGGTAATGGAGGGTGAGAAGATATGCTTTGAAGCTTCAAAGATCACCGGCATACCCGTTGTGGCAACTGCCATGATGGAGGATGTGTACCAGGCATCGCAGGCTTCAAATGCAGAGTTTAAAGCCCCTTCGGTCATCCGTCTCGAGAGGACTATCAATTACAATTATTGATCCCTTTATCATGTTAAATTATATTGAGCGTACAGGACATAAATGTTATAATTATGTCTGGCGAGTTTAATCGTAACAAAACATTAGGAGGAATAAGAAATGGGTTTAATTTCATTGCTTGGCAACGTTCTCAACACTGCTAGAGATGCAGCTGTATCTGAGGTTCAGGATCAGTACATTGAAGTGTTCAAGTGTGATTCACTCGGACAGGACGTATTGGTAAGAAAGGGTGCTCAGAGGATCGTTAAGGGTAATAACAAGGGTAATACCGAGGTTATCTCCGATGGTTCCATCATCCTCGTACCTGAGGGCACGGCACTTCTGCTCGTTGATAACGGTGAGGTAATCGATTTCACAACAAAGGCAGGACGCTATCAGTGGGATTCTTCTTCCGCTCCTTCACTCCTTGCAGATACAAACGTACTTGAGAATGCAAAGAAGGTAGTTAAGGACGCTTGGGAGAGGATGAGAGCCGGCGGCGAGCTCACAAAGCAGCAGAGAGTTTACTTCGTTAACCTGCTCGAGATCAGGGACCAGAACTTCGGCACACCTAAGCCGATCCCCTATGCTGACCCTGAGTACAGGAACATCTACATCAGCATGAACGGTAAGTTCTCTTTCCGTATCGAGGATCCCGTTGCTTTCTTCAAGAAGGTATCTTCCAACATCGCAGGCGAGTACAAGGTAATCGATCTCATGGGTAAGCCTGTAGACATGCTCCAGCCCAGAGTTGAGTTCCTTGACCACCTCACAGAGGTTGTTAACCGTTGCGGCGGCACGGACAAGATCATGTTCGCTAACCTCCCTACGGAGAAGACCAGACTTAGAAACTACATGCGTGAGGCTCTTGACGAGGATTGGCTCCAGGCAAGAGGTATCGTCGTAGATGAAGTTGCTATTGCAGTCATCACACCTGACGACAAGTCACGTGAGAGGATCGAGCAGGTCGATCAGTCCAAGATGTTTGGTGCAGATCCCAACGCTCTGGCAGCAGCAGCAGTTCTCGGCCAGACAGAGGCTCTCAATACTGCAGCAGGCAACTCTGCAGGCGCAGCTACAGGTCTCATGGGTATGGGTCTTGTTGGCGGCGTAGGCCAGATGGGTGCTACAAATGCAGCATTTAACTACATGGGTCAGCAGCAGCAGATGCAGGCTCAGCAGGCAGCAGCAGGTGCAGGCGCAGGTGTTGTTGCTGGCGCGGCTGTAGCAGGTGCAGCAGCAGGCTGGACATGCCCTCAGTGCGGCAAGGCCGGCAACACAGCTAACTTCTGTGGCAACTGCGGCACAAAGAAGCCCGAGCCCGCTCCCGCAGCAGGTGCATGGACATGCCCTCAGTGCGGCAAGGCAGACAACACAGCTAACTTCTGTGGCAACTGCGGAACAAAGAAGCCCGTTGCAGCAGGTCCCTGGACATGCCCTCAGTGCGGTAAGTCTGACAACACAGCTAACTTCTGCGGCAACTGCGGCACAAAGAAGCCTGAGTGATCAGCACAGATCGATAAGCAATAAGAAGAGCGCCCTGCGGGGCGCTCTTTTTTTGTTTCATAAGGATCTTTACTTCTTCTTTCCGATCATGAACCTTCTGGCAATGGGGATGGAGATCCTGTAATACCAGGGCAGGAGTTTCTTGTCTGCTTCCTTGAGCTTCTTTCTGATCTCGATGGACTGGGGGCAGTGCTTCTCGCACTTGCCGCACTCCACGCACTGTGAGGGGAGGGCAGGTGTCTGCCTTAGGGCAACTGTCTGATAGAACTCCTTGCGTCCGGAGCCCTTGTTCTCGGAATACATGTGATTGTAGCAGGAGAATGCTGCCGGTATGTCCACGCCTTTGGGGCATGGCATGCAGTATTTGCAGCCTGTGCAGGGAACCTTTGTATTCTCGTTAATTATGGCTCTGATCCTGTCGATCATGGCAAATTCAGCTTCGCCGAAACCGCCTGCTTCAGCCTCTGATGCAACGCGGCAGTTCTCCTCGATCATCTCGATGGAGTTCATGCCTGATAATACGCATGTTACCTCAGGCTGATTCCACAGCCAGCGGAATGCCCATTCGGCGGGTGACCAGCCGTGGGGATCTGCGGCGATCTCCTTCTTAGCTTTTTCGGGCAGGAGGTCCACCAGCTTGCCTCCCCTCAGAGGCTCCATTATGAACAACGGGATATCCTTTGCAGCAGCGGCTTCGACGCCTGCTCTGCCTGCCTGACTGTGCTCATCCATGTAGTTGTACTGTATCAGGCACAGATCCCAGTCGTAGGCGTTAAGGATCTTGACGAACATGTCAGTGCTGCCGTGGAATGAGAATCCGATGTTCCTGATCCTGCCGGATGCCTTCTGCTCGGCGATCCAGTCGATAACCCCCAGGGAGACCAGCTTTTCCCACTGGGCATAGTCGGTCATGTGGTGCATGAGATAGTTGTCCAGGTAACCGGTCCTGAGCCTCTTCAGTTCCTCGTCCAGGTATTTATCCAGTGCGGCCCTGTTCCTGACCAGGTATTGAGGGAGCTTTGTGGTGATCTTGATCTTGTCCCTGATGCCTAATTCCTCTACCGCTCTGCCCACAGCGTCTTCGCTGCCGGGGTATATGTATGCCGTATCGAAATAGTTGACTCCCAGGTCGTAGGCACGCTTGATCTGAGCTTTGGCTTTCTCGTAATCGATGGAGCCGTTTTTGGTCTCAAAACGCATGCAGCCATATCCCAGCATGGAAAAACCTCGTCTGTACTGCATAGGCCGCCTCCTTCAAGGATTTTTTATACATTAACACATTTTCGCGCGGTTTTATAATATAAATGTAATGTTTGTTAGTGTATAATCTTCAGTTGAAAGGTTTTAGACAGGAGTTGTTTAAATGGCAAAGAATAAAGGGAAGAAAGTTAGCTGCGATATCCCTGAGATCAAGAAGACCACTATAGGAGGTCAGGCCTTGATCGAGGGCGTAATGATGGTCGGTCCCAAGCGCACATGCATAGCAGTCAGGAAGGGCGACGGATCCATCCATGTCGAGGAACTCCCCCAGACTGAAAAGGTTACATATTTCGAGACGGTCCCTTTCATCAGGGGCTGTATCAGGTTCTACAAGATGCTGGTAAAGGGTACGGGAGCCCTCATGAAGTCTGCCGATATCTCTGAGGAGGGCAGGCCCGAGGAACCCATCCCGGAGGGAGAGAAGCAGTCACTTCTCGACCGTTATTTCGAGAAGCACTATAATCTCATGATCACATTATCCGCCATCGTGGGCATCATATTGAGCGTAGGTATCTTCCTGCTCCTGCCCAAGGTAATTGTAGACATCTTATCCAGGTTCATCATCGATGAGGTATACAGCACAGTAGGAGTATCGGTACTCCTCAATCTTATCGAGGGCTTTTTGAGGATCATGTTCTTCTTTATGTATCTGTTCTTCGCTTCCAGGCTCAAGGACGTAAAGAGGGTATGGCAGTACCACGGCGCAGAACATAAGACAATTGCATGCTATGAGGCAGGAATGCCCCTGACTCCCGAGAACGTCATGAAGTTCCCCAGGTTCCATCCCAGGTGCGGAACGGCGTTCATGTTCATCGTAATGGCGATATCCATCCTGATCTATACACTGGCAGGTATCGTTATAGGTGATAGGAGCATGCTCATTAATGTCCTGCTCAGGCTCATCCTCGTGCCCATCATCTGCGGCATATCCTTCGAGATCCTGAGATTTGTTGGACGTCACGACAGGAATCCTTTCTGCAGGTTCTTATCCAAGCCCGGCCTCTGGCTTCAGAACTTCACCACCGAGGAACCTGATGCCAAGATATGCGAGGTTGCTATAGCCTCCATGATGGCCGTCATCCCGGAAAATTCCGAAGACGATGTCTGGTAAGGATTACCCAGAGGCCTACCTGAACGGCTTTCAGGACTTCTATTACGAGAGATACAGAGTAGTTGAGGGCGTGCTCATACCGCGCCCGGATACGGAGCTGCTGGTAGAGGCAGCTCTTATGCTATGCGGAGCATTAGATAGCGGCGTCGGCGATGTGCTGAAGGTCAAACCACAGATTGCATCCCGTGAGATAGCTATCGCGGATCTGTGCACGGGAACAGGATGCGTCGGCATATCATCTGCCAATGCACTCATCAGATCAGGCCGCTCATGCAGCCTCACACTGGTTGACGTATCAGATGCGGCGATAAAGTGCTGCACTGAGAACCTGTCAGTCTGCAAAGCTCAAGCACGCGTGATCAAGGCTGATATCCTGAGGGAGATCCCCTCAAGCGGAAGATTTGACATCATCATGTCCAATCCGCCTTACATAACAGATGAAGAGATGGACGAACTCCCCTTAAGCGTTAGGTACGAACCTGAACTGGCCTTGAGGGGAGGATCAGACGGACTGGTATTCTACCACAGGCTCTGTCAGTTAGGAAAAGAACTCCTGAACCCGGGCGGCGCTCTGGCTGTTGAACACGGATATCTCCAGCAGGATCAGGTAATGGATATCTTCCGTCAGAACGGCTATTCGGATGTTACAGGCCTCAAGGACTTTGGCGGCAATCCCAGGGTGGTAACAGGAATATATAGAGGTGAAGGAAATGCCTAACAAGTTCTTTTTGTACAAATATCAGGAAGGGGACATCGTAACCTTTAAAAAGCCCCATCCCTGTGGCAGCTCTGACTGGCAGGTATTGTCCGTGGGCGGTGAGGTCAAGTGCAAGTGCATGGGCTGCGGCAGGCTGCAGGTCCTTACCCGTGACAAGATAGAAAAAGCTACAAAGTCAGTGAAGAGCAATGGCACAGAAAAAGGATAAGAAGTTCTACAAGAGGCTGGGCATGACGGTCCTGGGAGTTTTGTTCCTGGGTGTCTCCGTCGGATTCCTCAATTATTCCGATTTCGGCATGGATCCCTTTCAGACCTTTGCCCACGGGATTGCACTTCACGTTCCCCTGGATTTCGGGACAACGTATCTGATAATTAATGTCATAGAATTGGCGGTGATATTTTTCATCGACAAGCGCAAGATCGGTCTGGGCACCATGATCAATCTGTTCCTGTTAGGCTATGTTGTCGACTTCAGTTCGGTGTATGTTGCAAAGCTTTTTGACATGATGGGCGGCGGACTTATTCTCAGGATCGTAAGCATGGTGATAGGGATCATACTGCTCTGTTTCTGTGCGGCAGTCTATTTTACGGCTGACATGGGCGTATCGACTCACGATGCCATATCACTCATATTATCCGAGAAACAGGACAGGATCCCCTTTGCATGGCTCAGGGTGGCAAATGACATCCTGTGCATCATCATCGGATTTGCCCTGGGGCAGTCCTTCGGCATAGGAACGATAATCTCCGGTTTCTTTACCGGACCGCTTGTCTCCCTGTTCAGAAAAAAGATCGCCGAACCGTTCCTGAACGGTGCCGGCGGTCAGGGGAAATAAAGGAGCATCACATCTGCTGGCTGACGCAGATATACCTGCCGTCATTGTCCTCGAATACGAACTGGCGGTTAGTGGTAAGGTTGACGGAATCTTCAGCGGCTGTCAGATCCTCGATGATGCTGACTCCCTCACCCTTGATCTCGTTATAGAAGAGCAGGGGCTCTGATACGTATATGTACATGTCGTACTTTATGTCCGAGATCATCCTCAGTGGCTTTACGGATCCCTTTGCCAGAACGATTATTACGTTGTCCCTGACGAGCTTTATGTGGGGCATGGATTCATCGTCCAGATGGACGGCCTTAAATCCCAGCTTGTTCTCGTAGAACAGTGATGTCTTCAGGGGATCTTCGCAGGCGAAGACCGCGGCGTTGAAGTTCAGCAGGTGGAGGGAGGAGGTATCCTCTTCGTCTTCCTCTCCGGACTTAACGGGCTCACCCTCCTTCATGGTAAATCCCAGCAGGGGCTTGCCGAAAGCCTTCTCATGATCATCCAGGGACTGCATGATCTCCGATCTCTTCATTATGTCTTCGTGTGTCATGTTATCAGGTATGATCCGGAGCGATTCTATCTTCTCACAGTATTCCGCCAGACTTACGAACCTGATGTAGAGGGGCATGATCTCATCGCAGGATCCGGGCAGGTCCCGCTCCCCGTGGAGGAATCTCATTCCGTACTCAACTGCCTCGGCAGGAAGTGATGCCATCAGGCGGTTCAGGAAGTTCATCTCCGGCACTGCCTGCTCGTGACAGTCGCCTGCCTGCAGGACCTCTGCCATCATGTCAAATACCACGTTCATGTCGTGAGGGGGATAGTTCTTGTTAAGCATACGGATCTCCTTGTAAAACTGGCTAAGATAGATTATATCATTGATCGTCATTAATCTAACTTGCAAACACACGTGACAAGGGATAAAATCAGTATTTCGGAGGCATGAACTAATGGCAGGTATCAAGAAAACTAACGCAATGCGGATGCTGGATTCTGCAGGGATCAACTACAGCGTTCAGGAGTATGAATACGACGAGGAAGACCTGGACGGCCACCATGTCGCAGAATACCTGAACATACCCTACGAAGAAGTATTCAAGACTATAGTTGCCAAGGGCGACGACGGATACGTTGTATTCTGCCTGTCAGTCGACGATGAGCTGGACCTGAAGAAGGCAGCCAGGCTCGCCGGATCCAAGAGGGTCGAGCTGATCCACGTCAAGGAACTGCTCCCTCTGACGGGATACATCAGAGGCGGATGCTCTCCCATAGGTATGAAGAAGAAGTTTCCCACATACATAGATGAGATGATCCTGCTGGTTGATGAAGTCAGCGTGTCCGGCGGCCAGAGAGGTCTGCAGATCAGACTTAAGGCGGAGGATCTCATCAGTTACACGGAAGCTAAGGTCGGGGAGATAACGGTATAACATGGAAAAGTTTTATATATTCAAATCACTGGCGATAATAATCATCGCTGCCAAGGTCTTCGGCCTGGCTGCCAGAAAGCTCAAGGCTCCCCAGGTAGCGGGAGAGATCGTGGCGGGAATACTCGTCGGACCCAGTGTGCTCGGACTGGTCCAGTATAACGATTTCCTCGGTCAGATGGCCGAGATCGGCGTAATACTTCTGATGTTCACAGCCGGCCTCGAGACCAGGATCTCAGAACTCCGAAAGACGGGATTCAAGGCTCTCCTGATCGCATGCGCAGGCGTGTTCGTTCCCCTGATCCTCGGAACTCTCCTCTATTTCGGGTTCTATGGCTTTGCTGACTGGGGCAGTGAAGACTTCTTCAAGGCTCTGTTCATCGGATTGATCCTGACGGCTACATCTGTAGGCATCACCGTCGAGGCTCTGAAGGAACTGGGAAAGCTCTCGGATACCGTTGGTACTACCATAATGAGTGCGGCGATAATAGATGACGTAATAGGCATCATCGTTCTCACCATCGTTATCGGATTCAGGGATCCCACCCAGGACGTGGGGCATACCCTCCTCATGACAGGTCGTTCCTCGTTACTTCAGTCGTGCTTGGGTATGGCATCTATAGGCTTTTCAAGATCTACGACAAAAAACACCGCCACACCAGAAGGATCCCCATAATCGGACTGGCTCTCTGCTTTGCCCTATCATTTGCAGCCGAGAGGTATTTCGGAGTTGCAGATATCACGGGTGCGTACATAGCAGGCGTCATCCTCAGTTCGCTTAAGGATTCCAGCTACATCTCCCGCAAGATGGACATCAATTCATACATGATCTTCGGCCCCGTGTTCTTTGCCAGTATCGGTATCCAGAACGACCTGTCGTCATTCAATACGGGGATACTCCTGTTCTCGCTTGCTTTCGTTCTGGTGGGAATGGGCTCCAAGGTTATCGGATGCGGTTCAGCTGCCAGGCTCACTGGCTTTAAGGGCAGGGATGCCCTTAAGATCGGCTGCGGCATGATGACCCGCGGCGAGGTCGCCCTGATCGTCGCCCAGAGGGGATTTACTCTGGGGGTCCTGGACAGTTCATATTCGACGGCTGTCATCCTGCTCATAATCACCAGCTCGATAGTTACACCGATACTGCTCAAGTTACTGTATAATGATAAGAGTTCTAAAAACGAGGTAACTGAAAATGTCAACACTTGAGAGCAGAGGGATCGATTCCCTTAAGCCCGGTGCAAAGATCTATTTCATCGGTATCGGCGGCATCTCCATGAGCGGTCTGGCTCTGCTGGCCAAGGGCTACGGATTCTCTGTCGGAGGATCCGACATGAATCCTTCCGAGAGGACAAAGATGCTTCAGGACAAGGGCATCACGATCTATAACTCTCAGGTTGCCGAAAACATAGCGGATTTTAATCCCGACTACATCGTCAAGACCGCTGCCATCCTGCCTCACAATCCCGAGGTTGCAGAGGCCATGGCCAGGGATCTCAGGATCTTTGAGAGATCGGAATTCCTGGGTCTCATAACCGACAGCTACAATAATGTTATCAACATCTCCGGAACACACGGCAAGACCACCACTACTTCCATGACGTCCCTGATGCTCATGGAGGCAGGAAAGGATCCTACGGTCCATATCGGTGCGCCTTTCGACGCTTTCGGAGGAAATACCGTCAGGCTGGGAGGGAACAGGAATCTCCTGGTATCCGAAGCCTGCGAGTTCAAGAGATCATTCCTGCAGTTCAGATCCACGACCGCAGCCATCACCAACATAGATCACGACCATGTGGACTGCTATCCCACACTGCAGGACGTTATCGATGTCTTCGCCGAGTTTACAAAGAAGGTTGACGACGACGGATATATCGTCGTATCTGCCTCAGACAGGAACATCGCCAAAGCTCTGGATCAGGCGAGGGAAGAGAGGGCAAGGAATAATACTGCCATGCCCACCGTCATCACATGTTCTTCTGACGGAACACCTGCGGATTTCCAGGCCCTCAACATCGAATTCGAAGAAGGCCTGCCCAACTTCGACCTGGAGTATGAGGGAGAATTCCTCGGCAGGGCTCATCTGCTGGTACCCGGCAGGCACAACATCGATAATGCCCTCACCGCATCTGCGTGCGCCTACCTCAACGGTGCCGACCCCTATTCAATAATAAAGGCGCTGAACGAGTTCAGGGGAGCTGACGGCAGATATACAGTAAAGGGCAAATACAAAGGCTGCGACGTTGTGGTCGACTATGCCCACCATCCCACGGCTGCCAGAGCCACTATCGAGGCTGCATCCAATATGCCACACGGTGACATCCTGGTCGTATTCCAGCCTCTTACCTTTAACAGGACAAAGCTCCTCTTTGAGGATTACGTAACGTCACTTCTGCCCTGTAAAAAGATCCTCTTCGGGGAGATCTTCTCCGACAGGGAATCAGACAATCTGGGAATATCCAGCAAGGACATCGCAGACGAGATCAACAGGCGCGGCGGCGATGCGGAATTCTTCCCGGACAAGATGGATATAATCCCCAGGATCGATGAACTCATCAAGCCCGGTGACATCATCCTGATCCTCGGTCCGGAAGACATCAGGAAATTGGGAGATCTGCTCTGCAAAGAGGCATAAGAGATGAAGTCCAGCGGTTCACCTAAACAGAGAACCCCCAGGGGTCAGTTTGCAAAACTCCCTAGAGCCGCATATATCTGGGGTGGTATAACCGCTGCATTCATCATCCTTCTGGCTGTGATGTTCTTTGTGGGAAATTCTGGAGGCAATTCCTCTTATCCTCTGCTTCTCATCTACAACAGGGCAGATAAGGAGATCTACGTCCAGCGGACGGCATTTACCAACACGCTTCACGCTGCATCTTTTGAATACGAATTCCTTAGTACCGATGCCAACGAGATCCCTGAATCCATATCGGGACGCGATGTGGTGGTAATGGGAATAGGCAAGGATTCTTTCGCGCTGATGAGAGATATTGCAGAAGACGAACTCAAGACCGCCAACAGGGGCGGCAACAACATTCTGGGATTCATTCTGGTGGATCCCGCCTATCCCGGCAACATGTCCGTGGAAAAGTACGATTCATCCTTCCCAAAATGTGAAGTCGCATTCTTCGGCTTCGGCAAGACGGCATCAGAAACATCCGGCATGAGCGACATCAGAAGGCTTTTTGAGAGAATGAGCGGCGTGGATACCGTGTACGGTGCCTACGCCACCAGAGGCAGCCTGGCCAGCAGCAGGATATATTCCTCGGCTGACCAGAAGAGATACCTGTCCCTTTATAACGACCAGAGCTATGAGACACTGATCAATTCCCCCATATTCCAGAGTGAGCTGGCAGGATACCTGGCCGGCACATACGGCACGAAACTGTCCTACGGCAGGATCAATTCCTGGTTTGTGCTGGAGTCGATGGGCATAGTGTTCGGCATCGCATCACTTTTCATGTTCCTGTTCTTTATCCCCGTACCGGAACGCAAGGGCATCAGCTTCGACAAGATCGGTGACGACGGCATGGCGGCCATAGTCAACATGGGTCTGGCGATCTGGTTCGGCGTGGTAATCGTCGCGGGCCTCATGATCCCGTTTACGGCCCATTATGTGAAATACGTGCTGCTATTGTGCCCCACCTTCATGATGCTCGTCATGTTCGTCATGAGACTGGGATTCATGCTCACCAACAAAGTCAAATATTCCAGGAGAAAGCAGGGTCTGATCAGGACGGCAGCAGCAGGTGCCGCTGCCCTCATGCTGTTCATATTCATATGGCTGCCCTTCTCCTCAGGTTATCATGACCACTCCGCAAAGAGGATAGTTATCACCATATGCATATTCATAATTGATTTCTTTGTCACCACCTGCCTGGGCTTCATCGACAAAAAGAGCCGCGCAGCAGGGGAGAACGGCTGCTCCTATTTCGGCAACATCTTCTATCCCATAGAGATGCTGATCCCCGCGGGAACCGCCCTGGTAGTATCATTCCTCGGCATGGGCACTCTCCTGATGGCCATAAGAGGTCTTTTGATAGTGATCGTTCCTTTTGTGCTGTCCTACCCGGTCAAGAGGATCTCCGACAACGTTATGGTGGCAGGCCTGGTCCACGCAGTATCGGCGGCGCTGCTGATACTCTAAAGCTTTTTCTTGACAATACTTGACCTGACTAGTATTATATTCGGGTGACCGCATGCGCCGGGCCTCTAAACACGTGCTTTTTTGAGGATTGAGCCGTTGCCTTGGGACTATGCAGCGAGACTGGAAGAACAGGAGGAAACTTATATGTACGCAGTTATTAAGACAGGCGGCAAGCAGTACAAGGTTACTGTAGGTGACGAGATCTTCGTTGAGAAGCTTGCTGGTGAAGCAGGTGAGTCAGTTACTTTCGATGAAGTACTTGCTGTCGGCGGAGATGACGGTATCGCAACAGGTGCTGATTGCAAGGCAACAGTTACCGGTGAGATCGTTAAGCAGGGCAGAAACAAGAAGGTTACAGTCCTGAAGTACAAGGCTAAGAAGGGCTATCGTCGTAAGAACGGCCACAGACAGCCTTATACCAGAGTTCGTATCTCAGCGATCGGCTAATGATCACTGTAATAATTGACAGATCGTCCGGAGACAATTCCATCAGGGGTATATACGTTTCAGGACATTCGGGATACGCAGAGTCGGGATCTGACATAGTCTGTGCAGGAATATCCACATTATGCTATACAGCTGCAAATGCACTCGAGGATATATGCGGATATGACAATGAGGAATTTCTCACCGTGCACGAATCGGAAGATGACGACGTAAATCTCAGGATTGCAGTTCCCGAACACGGATCGGAGCAGCAGAGGCAGAACGCTCAGGTAATAATGAGAACAGCCGAACTGGGAATGATATCCGTTGCATCATCGGTCAATGACGGACAGGACAGATTTGTAGAGATTATTCATTCTAGATGACACTAATGGAGGTGTAACAATGATCAAGTTGAATTTACAGCTCTTTGCTCACAAGAAAGGTATGGGTTCCACCAAGAACGGTCGTGACTCAGAATCCAAGAGACTGGGAGCCAAGAAGGGTGACGGTCAGAGCGTTATCGCAGGCAACATCCTTGTAAGACAGCGCGGAACTAAGATTCATCCCGGTACAAACGTTGGTATCGGTTCCGATGATACTCTCTTCGCTCTTATCGACGGCACAGTTAAGTACGAGCGTAAGGGTAAGGACAAGAAGCAGGTTAGCGTTTATCCCGTAGCCTGATCTTCAGCCAGATTAGTTTATTTTGGCAGTCTGTCGTTTATATAGCGGCAGACTGCATTTTTTAGGAGAGATCTATGTTTATCGATCACGCTAAGATACATGTCAAAGCAGGTGACGGCGGCGCCGGCATGGTGTCCTTTCACACTGAAAAGTTTGTAACCAACGGCGGCCCTGACGGCGGAGACGGCGGCAAGGGCGGAGACGTTGTCTTTGTTGCTGTGTCCAAGATCTCCAATCTCTCCGCATTCCGCTTCAAGCATAAGTTCGTTGCCCAGGACGGCGCCAAGGGCATGAACAGAAAGATGTACGGCAAGGGCGGTGACGACCTGGAGATCGCAGTACCCGTAGGTACCGTGATCAAAGACGTTGAGACAGACCGTATCCTCGCAGACATGACAGAGGACGGTCAGCGCGTGATCATCGCTAGAGGCGGCAAGGGCGGCCTCGGAAACATGCACTATGCCAACGCCGTCAGGCAGGCGCCCCAGTTCGCCAGGGCAGGTATCCCCGGCGAGGAGCTTGACCTATATATCGAGCTCAAGCTCATCGCTGACGTTGGACTGGTAGGTTATCCCAACGCCGGCAAATCCACTTTGCTTTCGGTCCTGACCAGAGCAAAGCCTAAGATCGCAGATTATCCCTTTACTACGCTGGAGCCCGTTCTCGGCGTGGTACAG
Organism: Clostridiales bacterium; assembly: GCA_017515465.1. GTDB lineage: Bacteria > Bacillota > Clostridia > Saccharofermentanales > Saccharofermentanaceae > Saccharofermentans. The sequence goes on along the minus strand of JAFWFV010000021.1, from coordinate 741 downwards.
AGTTATGATACATCGTATGTCATTGCAGATATCCCTGGCATCATCGAGGATGCCCACCAGGGAGCAGGCCTCGGCCACGACTTCCTGAGACATATCGAGAGGACGAGACTCCTCGTTCATGTCGTGGATGTTTCCGCCAAGGACGGCAGGGATCCCTACGACGATTTCGTTTCCATCAACAACGAGCTTTTGCAGTTCAACAAGGAACTGGCATCGCGCCCCCAGATCGTCGTTGCCAATAAGTGTGACGATGCTTCCGAGGAGGAGGTCGAGATGTTTGTAGATTCCGTCCGTGAGGCAGGATATGAGGATGTGTTTGTCATCAGCGCAGCCGCCCGCATCGGCCTCAAGGAACTGGGAGACAAGATCACGGAGATGGTATCCAAGCTTCCTCCCGTTGTCATCCACGACGTGGCAGACACGGAGGAGGTCAACTATAAATACGAGGAAGAGAGAAAGTTCGACATCGAGGTTACCGGAAACGTCTACGAAGTCACGGGAAAGTGGATCGGCGTGGTCCTCGAATCGACGAACTTCGACAGCACGGATTCAATGGCATACTTCCAGAGGACCCTCATATCTTCAGGTGTTATAGACGCTCTCAAGGCAAAGGGTATCAAGGAAGGCGACACCGTAAAGATCGGTGAGTTGGAATTTGACTATTTTGAGTAAAGCTCTTCTCATGCGTCGCACTTCGGGAGTTTGAGTTAGTGCTAACGGCTTTGTTTCGTTCTCCCTTGT
>JAFWFV010000020.1 GCA_017515465.1 Clostridiales bacterium | reverse complement strand
TCTTTCCGACGACCTTGAGTGCGTTTGTCAGACCTGCCAGAGTGATGACAGCGGTTCCATGCTGGTCATCGTGGAAAATAGGAATATCGGTACATTCCTTGAGCTTTCTCTCGATCTCAAAACATCTGGGAGCGGAGATATCCTCGAGGTTTACACCGCCAAATGAACCTGCCAGAAGGGCAACTGTCTCAACGATCGTATCAACGTCCTTGGATCTGATGCAGAGAGGGAATGCGTCAACGTCAGCAAAAGCCTTGAACAGAGCACACTTACCTTCCATAACGGGCATGCCTGCCTCAGGTCCGATATCACCGAGACCGAGAACTGCTGTACCGTCTGTTACGACTGCAACAAGGTTGTGTCTCCTGGTGTACTTGTATGAGAGATCTACGTCCTTCTGTATCTCAAGACAAGGTTCTGCTACACCGGGAGTGTATGCGATGGAAAGCTCTTCCTTTGTTCCTACGGGAGCCTTTGCGATAACCTCGATCTTGCCCTGCCATTCAGCGTGCTTCTGAATAGCTATTGATTCATTTGCCATATATAGTGACCTCCAAAAATTTACTACCCGTCTATTTTATTATTAAGTTAGTGAAAATGCTATAAAAAACGATAACATTACAACATGTTTTATTTGTGCTTATTTACAACACCGATCCTGGACGTGGCATAGTTGATCCCTGCGACCCTGGATATGGTCAGTATGATCCATGATGCCAGGAAGCTGTTGATAACGATAAATGCCGTACTCGATACTAGAGAGACAAGTTCGGCTATCAGGCCAATTATCAGATAAACAACGTAAACGCCGGTTATGTCACGGAGATTTGAGAGATATCTGCCCTTCATGCGCTTAACAGATCCGAACAATGCATCCCAGAAACCCTGATCTCCTGACAGATAGCAAGGCGGTATCGACAGCAGGAACGGTACCGCAAGAACAAACAACAGCAGCAGATATACTGCAGTAAACAGGAGCGGAAATGAAACGAGAGAAAATACAATGCATAAGATGATGAACCTGCCGGAAAACCTGCCGGGCGTAATGATCAGCGCCCCGTCGATCTTCTTTCTGATATGACGGACAACAAGGCCGCTGTAGAGCATGCCTGTCATTACAGCCAGATTAATAACGGCAAAGCCGAGCATGAGGTATATGACATTCTGTGTAGATATGGGGGCCACCATCATGTCATCGGTTATCTCTTCTGCCTCCATGACAGTCAATGCCCAGTCTGACAATGCTGTAAAATCAGAGTATTCCGGCGGCATGAAAGCGATCAGCATGAATGACCCCGCGAGGAAAAGGAACATGAGCTTGGATGCTATCCCCTTACCGAGATTATCGATAAAGAAGTATTGTCTGAACCATGTTAACAGCCTTCCAAACAAATCAAATGCTCCTTTTGTATAATGTCAAATAAAATTTTGCATTAAAAAAAATAAAAATCAAGTACAATGCCTAAGAATGTGTATTTACATTTATGATATCATAAGCATGAATAAATACTGGAAGGTGCATCATGAGCAATTTTACCATTAATCCCAATCTGCTTTGCGTTATCCCGCCGAGGCTTCATAAGGTCGAAGACATTACGAAGATACTTGATAAGCATCCTGAGATCAAGTTCGTATCCCTGGTCGCCATCGATCTGGCAGGAAACGATACAGACGAGAAGATCCCCATAGCGGATTTCCACGATAATCTCACTAATTATCTTAATGGTGATGCTGTTCAGACAGACGGATCATCCGTTGTGCTTCCCGGTATTGCAACGCTCAATGACGGCAAGGTGGATCTCATTCCTGACCCTGACGTCGTATGGTTTGTAGACTATAACTATTCACATATCGATCCCGTAACAGGCCTTCCGGTAGGCACGCTCAGGATCCCTTCATTCCTCCAGCATAACGGAAAGCCAGTATGTTCCAGGTCCGTCCTCAAGAAGAGTGCGGAATTCTTCGAATCCAAGATGATGGAGATCCTGAAGAACAACCCTGACATCTGCCGCGAACTGGGATTTGAATTCGATGAACTGGCAAGGATCAACCTGATAACCGCTACAGAGCTCGAGTTCTGGGTAAATTCCCCTGACGAGAAGATCAGCACGGAACAGCTCTCAATCTCGCAGGAACTGCAGGAGCAGTACTGGAAGAGGACCAAGGGCGTCGTAAGGACCGCTCTGGAACAGGTTATCCTGCTCCTCGGCAATTACGGTTTCAACCCCGAGATGGGACATAAGGAAGTCGGAGGCGTTAAGGCCGCTATCTCCTCAACAGGTGATTTTCACTTCATCATGGAACAGCTGGAAGTTGACTGGAAGTACTCTGACGCTCTTCAGGGCGCTGATTACGAGATCTCTGCCAGGATCTTCATCAAGGAGATCTTCAGGCTTCACGGTCTGGACGTAAGTTTCAACGCAAAGCCTCTGAACGGAGTTGCAGGTTCAGGTGAGCATACCCACGTTAATGCCGTGGCATTCCTCAAGAACGGCAAAAAGATCAATCTCTTTGCTCCTGAGGATATGTCCAGGGATTATCTGAGCAGGATCGGCTGGGGTTCCCTGTTTGGCATCATGAAGCATTACGATCTCATCAATCCCTTCGTATCTTCATCCACGGATGCCTTCAGCAGGCTCAAGCCCGGATTTGAGGCTCCCACACACTGTGTAGCTTCTATCGGAATGGATGTTGCTACCCCCTCCCGTAACCGTTCAGTCCTCCTGGGCGTCGTAAGGTCCGAGAACAAGAGGGCTGTTACCAGGTTCGAGCTCAGGTCACCCAACCCACATACAAATACATATCTCTGTCTGGCAGCCGTTTATCAGTGCATGCTCGACGGTATCGAATACATGATCTCATCCGGCAAGGATACAAAAGCTCTCGAGGCGGAGTTCATAAAGCCCTATGGAGCAGAGGGTGAATATCTGGACAAAGACCGCCTCTACAGGTGTGAGGAAGACATCTTCGAGACCATGACAAACGAAGAGAGAGACAGGCTCTTTGGCAAGCCTTCTGCAACTGTCTATGATTCAATGCTCGTATTGTCTGAGCATAAGAACGTTACCAGCATCCTCTGCGCCGGTGATGTCTTTGACAGGATCATACTTGATTCCTACGCCAGGGCAATGCTCGACCGCTGGGAGATGGAACTCAGCCAGAGAGTCATCCCCAATAACCGTTCTGCTTTGAGGAGCTATACCAAGAGAAATGATGACTCATCAGAGTACGATAACGAGCTATGGAACAACATCCTGGCAAAGAAGAACTATCTGGCCAAGAATACAGCTGATTCCAGGTCCCTGTTCGACAGGATCAAGGAAGCGATCGACAACAAGGATCTGTCACTCGTTTCTGCTCTGCAGCTGGAAATGAATGACCTGATGGATGAGATCAGGTCACTGTACAAGGAATACTGCAATAATCAGATTTAAAGGTAATTCATTACCGACGAAGATGCTTTAGAAGCAAGTTCAATGGCATGACCTGAGGTTATGCCATTTATTATTACTGCATCTCCGAGCTTTACGGTATCAATGCCGTTAAATGCACTGTTATCTCCAATGCTCCAGAAAATGTAAGATGACTTTACCTCATCAAAAGGAACAACTACTGAACTTGCAGGAACTGACCAGGGCTGGACAAATTCGCTCTTTTTGCATGCTGCAAGCTCGATAACATCACCTGCTACAGCTGATGCAGTAGGAAGGCTGCCGGCACCTCTGCCGTAGAACAGCGTCTCCCCTACAAAATCGCCTTCGACCATTACGGCATTGAACACATCGTCAACATTGCCGATCATACGGTCCCTGTTTACGAAATGAGGCTTAACAAAAGCAGCACATCGGTCTCCGATACGCTCAAAATAAGCTATAAGCTTGATCTGGCATCCGATGGAATCAGCATACTTGATATCATCGAGGGAAACAGATGAAATACCTTCTGTCTCTATCTCATCAGGAGATACGTAGATTCCGTTCATAGCGATGGTGGACAGTATCGAAAGCTTTCTCTGCGCATCGATACCCTCGACATCTGCAGTAGGATCAGCCTCAGCATAGCCGTTTGCCTGAGCCTGCTTCAATGCTTCATCATATGAGATGCCCTTATCCTTCATGGATGACAGGATATAGTTCGTTGTACCATTGACGATACCGCAGATCCTGATGACCTTGTTTGCTGCCAGACATCTGTACAGAGGACGGATAATGGGAATACCGCCGCCTACGGCTGCTTCGAAGAGATATGAGCAGGAGTTCTCCTCTGCTATCTTAAGGAGCTCGGGGCCCTTGGTGCTGACCAGTTCCTTGTTGCTCGTAACAACTGAGATACCCTTGGACAATGCTCTCTTTGTAAACTCATACGCGATCCTTGCGCCGCCTATTGTCTCTATGCACAGATCGAGATCGGGATCCTCAAATACATCATCAGCATTCTTAGTGATAACAGACTCAAAAGGTGATCCGGGAAAATCCCTGATATCCAGAATATGCGTGATGGAGATATCCTCACCGCATCTGCTCTTTATGATGTCCCTGTTGGATGAAAGGACTTCTGCCGTTCCTGCTCCAACAACTCCAAAACCTAAAATCGCTACGTTGTACATATATATGTCTCCAATCTGTTATTCTCTGCTCAGGATACTGCAGTTCCTGACTCCTGTGATCTTGCCGATATCAGAGATGATATCCTCAACGGAACCCAGGATGGAACCTGTATCAAACGATATTGAAATATCTGCCAGGCCATTGATGGGAATATTCTGATTGATAGTCAGTATATTGGCCCTGTAACCTGAAATGATGTTGATGATCTGGGATAAGATTCCGGGAAAGTTCTCCACGCTGAACAATATGGTGACCTTACGGCCATGATCAGCATAGAAAGGAAGGACTGTATCCTTATATTTGTAATAAGCTGTTCGGGATAATTCCAGTTCCTTGCAGGCATTGTTGATGGACGGGAATTCGCCTGTATTCAGACGGCGCTTAACCTCCATTACCTTAAGGAATACTTCGGGAAGAACGCTCTTCTCAACGAGATAGTATTCGGCATTATCTTCGCTCATAAACCAACAGTCCTTTGCAATGTAATTAATTGTTCGTCAGTGGCGTACAATTGTATACATTTTGCAATGATATCACAATCACAATAACCTTTCAACCATTGATTTTAGGGCTTTTCCGCGGTGACTGATACTGTTTTTGACTGCAGGATCCATACTGGCTGTAGTCATGCCGAATTCGGGAACATAGAATATAGGATCATAGCCGAATCCATTGTCTCCCTCGGTATGGTCGAGGAGCACTCCTTCGCATTCGCCCCTAACCGTAAATTCCTCTCCGTCAGGTTTTACCACGGCGATCGCGCAGACGAATCTGGCCGTCCATTTGTCCTTGGGGACGTCAGCGAGCATCTCATATATCTTCTGGAACTTTTCCTCATATGTGGAGTCTTCACCGCAGAATCTGGCGGAATACACGCCGGGAGCTCCGTCAAGAGCATCAATGCAGAGACCTGAGTCATCAGCCATTACATAACAATCTGTATACTGATGTACTGTTCTGGCCTTGATAAGGGCATTTCCCTCAAAAGTATCGGCATCTTCAATGATCTCAGGATCTATCCCCTCAGATTTCATGGAAACTGCTTCAAAGCCTGTTCCTGCCAGCACTTCGTTGATCTCTCTGACCTTATCTTTGTTGCCTGTTGCGATGATTATCTTCATAATAGCCTCCATGCCTTGGGATATAGATTCTTAAGAATGCTGCCTGCGATCTTGGCAAGGCCCAGCGGATAACGATCTGCTGCGACCACTACACTACCCTTTTTTTTAAGTCCGGATGACATCTCTTCATCCATGATAAGTGTTTCCCCTTTTAGATACCTGGTGAGCCTGTCATCGTCTCTGCCAAAGGAAATGAAGGAATCCTCCCTGATCATATCCCTGGTCAGTGTCAGCGGGAAACTGTTGGAGGGATTAAATATCCTCTCCGTCTTTGTCATCTTGATCTCTCCGGCGAACAATCCTGATTTGACGATCCTGAGACCGTTAAACAGTCTGATATCGACAGGCATGAGATACATGCCGGAACCATTCATTATCAGCTGCTCTTCGCACATCTTTTCAAATTCCCTGTAACTTTCTTCTTTAAGGATATCCTTAAGGAAAGTGTTCATTGTATTCACAGACTTGTTTATCAGGGAACTCCTTACAGGCCTGGGACTGCGGTCGTAACCGGTTTCTTCACCGGACATATCCTTTTGCAGATGAACACAGAAATGGCCGTCGCCAAAAGTCTTATGCGGCCATATCCTCATGGATCCTGCAGCAGGACCTGACTCACTTACGGTAATGCCTTCGATGCCATCATGCCTTATGATCTTATATCCCGGATGATCATCCGTAAAACCCTGTATCATGAGCTCATCCTCGATCTCGGCAAAAGTGCATGTGGAATATACTATCTCACCGCCGAGCCTCAACAGTCTGTCGGAAGCCTCCAGTATCTCCCTCTGGATCTTTGAAATGGATTCAGGGCCATAATCCTCCCAGCTCTTAATGGCATGAGGATCTCTCCTGAACATGCCCTCACCGGAACATGGAGCATCGATGAGGATCTTGTCAAAGAATCCCGGAAGACGGTCTGCTATCCTGTCAGGAGATTCGTTTAATATAACACAGTTGGTAATTCCGGTTCTTTCTATGTTGCGGTTCAGGGCCTTGGAACGTTCTGAATTGATCTCATTTGCAACGAGAAGGCCTTTACCCATCAGGTCTTCACCGATCCTGCATGCCTTGCCTCCCGGAGCAGCGCACATATCGAGAATGAACTCGCCGGGCTTGGCAGCAATGATCTCAGCAGGGAGCATTGCGGAAGGTTCCTGCGGATAATAAACACCTGCGTGGTAATAAGGATCAGTACCTCTGGATTCAGAATCTGAGTAGAATCCGCATGAAGTCCACGGGACAGGTCTGATGCTGCCTTCCAGTGCCATTACAATATCGTTATAGTGATCAGGGCCCGCCTTATATGTATTGATCCTGATGCCTTTGGGTGATACTTCATCGAAACTTGCCAGGAAGGGATCATATTCAGGTCCCAGCTGCTCTTTCATCCTCTCCTTAAATGATTCCGGAAGTCTCATAAGTCAAGGAAATCACAGCAGGCATAAGCTATCTTCTTGATCACGTCAACATCAAATGGTGACTGGAGACCTGACTTCCTGATGAGGTTCAGGAAAGTATCGTTTCCGCCTGCTTCGCAGAGCCTGTTGTATTTATCCAGCGCATCCTTCATGTCTTCGCGTGACAGAATCCACAGCTGGAGAGCGCAGATCTGCGACAGACAATAATCGATATAGTAGAAAGGCGTGGTAAAGATGTGATCCTTCTTCATCCAGGCACCACCCATCTTGTGGAAGGGCTGATCATCGTACTTGATGAAAGGCTGGTATTTTTCCTCGAGTTCATGCCATATCTTATGTCTCTCTTCGGGAGCAAGATCCGGATTATCGTAGATGATGTGCTGGAACTCATCCACCATGCATCCGTAAGGCAGGAACAACAGTCCGTCAGTCATGTGATGCTGGCAGTACTTATCCTTATCCTCCCCATAGAATATGTCCATGAAAGGATATGACATATATTCCATAGCAGTTGAATGGATCTCACATGTCTCCAGCGTAGGAGCCAGGCATTCAACAAAAGGTGAACACTCTGAACTCTGGACAGCTGCATATGCATGACCGCCCTCATGAACAACCGTGGCAACATCATCTGCTGTACCATTGCCGTTCATGAAGATGAAAGG
>JAFWFV010000019.1 GCA_017515465.1 Clostridiales bacterium | reverse complement strand
GAGCTTTGTTACGCCCAGGTAATCCAGATCTACGACCTCAGAAAAGCTCTGAGCCTGCAGTACGCCGTTCTGTCCTGTTGTGGCATCAATGATCAGCATGGACTTGATATCGCTGTCGGGGGCCTCTCTGGAGATGATCCTCTTGATCTTGGCCAGCTCGTCATGAGGTTCTTTTTGTTATGGAGCCTGCCTGCAGTATCTACTATGAGCACATCAGCTTTACGGGCGATCGCCGCATGAACGGAATCGAATACTACTGCTGCGGGATCAGATCCGTCTGAGCCCTGGGATATGACCGTTGTTCCGGTCCTCTCGCCCCATACCTTGATCTGTTCCACTGCTGCCGCCCTGAATGTATCAGCAGCTGCGATTATTACTTTCTTGCCTTCTGCCTTATATCTGGCAGCGAGCTTGCCTGCCGTGGTCGTCTTGCCCGTACCATTTACACCCACCAGGAGCAGAACATTTAACTTACCGTCAATGAGCTGATAAGAGGATTTCTCGCCCAGGATATCGATCATTCCTGATCTGACAGATGCCAGGACAGCTTCTGTGCTGTTGTCGCCTGTCTTCCTGATATCGGCCTTGACCCTGTCTATTATCTCCATGCTGGCAGGAACACCGCAGTCAGCCCTGACCATCAGTTCCTCCAGCTCATCGAGCTGGTCCTCATCGAAATGGCCTGTCATGGCCGCGATCTTTGTAAAACCGCCTCCAAAGAACTTTCTCGTCTTATCCAGACCACGCTTAAAAGCATCAAATAAACCCATATATCCTCCTAGCTGAGTCTCATGGAGAGTATCTTGGAGATTCCTCTCTCTGCCATCGTTACGCCGTACATGCGGTCACATGCCTCCATGGTACCCTTACGGTGCGTAACAAGGATGAACTGAGACTTGACACAGTATCTTCTGACGAAATCCGTAAACCTGGTTACGTTGACATCATCGAGAGCTGCCTCGACCTCATCGAGGATTACGAAAGGAGACGGCTTGAGCTCCAGTATGGCAAAGAGCAGAACGATCGCAGTAAGGCATCTCTCACCGCCTGACAGGAGCGTTAAGCTCTGGAGTTTCTTTCCCGGGGGCTGGGCCTTGATCTCGATGTTGCATTCCAGAACGTCTTCAGAGTCCAATACGATCTCGGCAGTACCGCCGCCAAAAAGATCGAAGAAGACACGCTTAAAGTTATTATTGATTATCTCAAACTGTGTAATGAACTGCTGCTGCATCTCGCTGATGAGATCTGCTATTACCTTCTCGAGGTTAGTCTTTGCCTCAAAGATGTCATTGCGCTGGTTGGACATGAACTCGATCCTCTCGGACAGTTCCTTATACTCATCGATGGAATTCAGGTTAACAGGACCGATGTTCTTGATCTCGTTCCTAAGCTTGGAGACTTCCTTGGAGAGCTTGTCTGCATCCTCCACTGCCTCACATGAATCCTTGATGTTGTCGTATGTAACCTCATAATCCTCCCAGAGACGGTTCTTGGACATATCTATCTCAGTGATGTATTTCTCATACTTGGACAGATGGTTGTTCAGTCTGTTGCGTAGATTATTTATCGTATCGCTGATGGATGTGAGCTTGTCGGCAAATCCGGACATGCCGGAATCGATCTCATTCTTCTTTGCAATGAGCTCTGATACCTCACCGGAATACTTCTTTTCCAGTTCGTTCAGCTTATCCAGTTCCTTAGCGATAGCTTCGATCTCCTTGTCGATCTCAGCCAGCTGCTTTTCATCCTCGGCGATCTGCTCTGATCTGCCGTCGATCTCATTCTTGTTGGCATCGATCTGGGTCTTTATATGTTCGGCCAGGTTCAGGACACCGTTTCTCTCAGCAAGGAGCCTCTCTGAATTTACGGAAAGCTCTGAGATCTTGTCCCTGATCTCATTCATCTTCTCATTGAACCTGGCAGCCTTCTCATCGCCGGACTTGCTGTCCTCCTTAAAGTCTGTCAGTTCGTTATTGAGTTCCTGCTCGATCCTGCCCAATTCCTCCAGGTCGTCTTCGAGGCGGAGCTTTTCAGTGGATATCTTACCGATCATCTCCTCAGTATTCTTGCGCTGTTCCTCAGCCTCGCTGATCTTGCTCTCGATATTCCTGTAATCAGTCTCGGCCTTGACCCTCTCCATGGAGAAATACTTCATCTGCTCGCCGAGGAGCATGATCTCCCTGTTGATATTGCCGATCTTGTCATCAACTTCCTGACGGTTCTCCTCGTTATCAGAAAGCTTTGCCTCGAGCTCATTTGTACGCTTTGTAAGCTCCTCGATCTCTCTGCCTCTGCCGAGTATTCCGACGCCGGACTTGCGTACGCTTCCGCCCGTAAGAGATCCGCCGGGATTAACAGAATCGCCGTCCAGGGTAATTATCCTGATCTGGTGATCACACTTGGAAGCTATTACCCTGGCATTATCCAGGTTATCTGCAATTATTATCCTGCCCAGCAGGTTGAATATGATGTCGTCCAGTTTCTTATCGCACTTGACAAGTTCATCTGCCGTATTGATATAACCCTTCTGGATGGATGCTTTTGCATCCAGATCCGCAGGGATGGGCCTGGGCTTGATGTTCTCGATAGGAAGGAAAGTAACTCTGCCGAGCCTCTTCTGCTTCAGGACGGAGATCAGTTCAGCTGCGTCCTTTTCCTTGGTGGTAACCAGGTTATGGATGGCATTTCCCAATGCTATCTCGATGGCTGTCTCATATTTCTTGTCAACGGAAATGAGATCGCCAAGGACGCCTACCACCTTGCTCTTGAGGGACGTATCGCCGTCGATCTCATCCAGGAGCCTTCTTACTGATTCCTGGTATCCTTCCTTTCTCTTCTCCAGATCCTTAAGTGTCCTGAGCCTGGCAACAGAAGAGAGGAATTCACTGTTATTCGTCTCAAAGAACTTGTTGAGTTCCCTCTGCTTTTCCGTAAGATCCTTGAGCTTGTCGTGGCGGGAATTGATATCGTCCTGGACTTCGCCTTCGGACTTGGTCATTTCCTTCCATTTCTTGTCAGCCTCATCCAGAGCCTGTTTCAATTCATCCTTGCCCATCTTCATGGCGTTGAGTTGTCCGCTGAGCTGTGTGATCTGCTCGCCCAGGGATTCTATCCTGGCAGCGGTGGACTTGATATTCTCGCGGCTGGCAAAGAGCTCGTCAGTCTTTATATCTATGCTGGTTTTAATGGCGCTCCTGCTCTTTTCTTCCTTCTGGAATTCTGCGATCAGTTCGTCTCTTTCAGCTATGAGCGCATCAGACTTTTTCTTAAGATCGTTGCACTCTCCCAGGAGCTTGTCAGCTTTCTCCATATGGGACTTCCTGTCCAGTTCAAGGGTGCTTATCCTGGTCTGTGCAGTCTCGTTGTCGTATTTGTTATCCTCGATGGACTTTGCGATCTGGTTCTTACGCTCAATGAGGACTTTCCTGTCAGTATTCTTCTCGTACTGCTCTTCAGTAACGTCGGATAACTCCTGACGCTTGTCCTCGATGGCATCCTCCATCTGTTCGCTCCTGGTCATGAGATCCATGTTATCGTTACGGAGCTTGATGAACCTGTCCTCCTGCTCGTTGATCTCTGCTTCCAGCTGTTCCTTGACAGATGAGGAATCACCCATGGCATTGGATGCCTCGGTGATCTTGTGGACCAGGAGTGATATATCCTTGGTCTTCATCTCCTCATAGGCCTTATGGTACTTTATAGCCTTCTTGCTCTGTTCCTCCAGAGGTCCGACACGCTCATTGAGCTCGGCCAGGACATCATCGATCCTGAGCAGGTTCTGTTCAGTCTGATTCAGCTTACGCTCAGACTCATCTTTTCTGACCTTGTACTTGACGATACCTGCCGCCTCTTCGATGACATATCGCCTATCCTCGGACTTTGTGGAAAGGATCTCGTCAACACGGCCCTGACCTACGATGGAATAACCGTCCTTACCGATACCGGTATCCAGGAACAGTCCCACGATGTCCTTGAGCCTGCAGTTGACCTTGTTGATCTGGTATTCACTCTCACCGGAGCGGTAGAGCCTCCTGGTAATCTGTATTTCGGGGAAATCATAATCTATGTATCCGTCACCGTTATCCAGGGTGAGTGTAACCTCAGCGTAGTTCATGGCCTTACGGGTGGATGTTCCGTTAAAGATAACATCCTCCATCTTGCCGCCTCTGAGGGACTTGGCACTCTGCTCGCCCAGAACCCAGCGGACAGCGTCGGTAACATTAGATTTACCGCTTCCGTTAGGGCCTACGATGGCCGTCATTCCTGTATCGAATTCAATAAGAGTATTCTCCGGGAATGACTTAAAACCTTGAATTTCCAGTTTTTTGAGATACATCGACTAATTATACCATAAAAGTGGAATTATAGACTTCAATAGCACTTCTCGCACATTTCTGTTCGGCATCTTTCTTGCTGTGCCCCGTAGCCCTGGCCAGGAATACGTCATCAGCGTATACTTCACAGTCAAATTCCTTCTGATGTGCCGGTCCCCTCTCGTCAACGATCACAAAAGAAATCTGATGTCTGTGACCTCTGTTCTGTGATATCTCCAGGAGCTTGCTCTTGTAATCCATAAAGATCTCACCGTTTACGGCTTTTCTAACTGTTTCAGAGAGATTTTTATAAATTACACCCATTGCGGCATCAAAGCCGCCGTCAAAATATACTGCCGCGATAACGGCTTCAAAGCAGTCTGCCAGGTTGGAATCCTTGTCCGCACCGCCGCTTTGTGCCTCGCCCTTGCCCAGGAGCAGGTACTTGCCGAAATCCAGTTCACGTGCGATCTCTGCGAAAGATCTCTCGCACACGGCCGCACTCCTGGTCTTGGACAGGAAGCCTTCGTCGCACTTGGGTTTCTGGTTATAGATCATCTCGCCGACGACTACATCCAGGACTGCATCCCCAATGAATTCCAGTCTCTGGTTGGACTGGTAGTGCTCCTTGCCGTTCTCGAATACATAGGTTGTGTGGGTAAAGGCTGTCTCGAGGAGATCCGGGTCCTTAAACTTGTAGCCCAGCCTCTCCTCGAACTCGGAATAATCGTTTATAGCCATATGGTACCTCAAAAAAATAGCTGAATGCCAGAGCATTCAGCTACTAAGCTATTCGAATCAACAATTACTGCTCTTCAAGGCCCTTGATGTAGTCGATAGCATCCTTAACTGTGGATACCTTCTCTGCAACATCATCAGGGATCTCAATATCGAACTCCTGCTCCATAGCCATAACGAGTTCAACCATATCGAGTGAATCAGCGTTGAGATCATCAATGAAAGAGGAATCCTCTGTTATAGTAGCCTCGTCTACACCGAGCTGCTCAACGATCATTGCCTTAATGCTGTCAAATAATTCTTCTCTAGTCATTTATTAATACCTCCAATGTGATTGTTGTGATTAACAATCTACATTACTTTTAATGTAACATTCAAAAATTGTCAATAGTTATTTTAATAATTACTTTGAATCTTTAAATAATGAGATATTCTTGAGCAGATAATCCAGTCCTGAAACGATGGTAAGGATTACGCACAGGTAGAAGAATACGTCTCCCAGTATCGTGATCCAGCCCGTAGGAAGCGGATAAGCGGGAGTCTCCATGAAGTTGCCGGAGAATATCCTGAACAGCATGGGTTCGAAGAGCATGTATATGATCGCTACCATCTGAACGGCGGTCTTGACCTTGCCGATCATCTTGGCAGCTAATACCTCACCATGGGATGCTGCGACCAGTCTGACGCCTGAGATCATGAAATCCCTGAATATTATTATCAGCACGCACCATGCATTTACGCGTCCCAGGGACAGGAATCCGATGAGAACGCTTATTACCAGGACCTTGTCAGCCAAGGGGTCCAGGAACTTGCCCAGGTTGGTAACCAGGTTGTCCCTCCTGGCGATCTTGCCGTCAAAATAGTCAGTAAGTGATGCAACGATAAATATCACTGCAGCGATCGTCATGCCCCAGGCATTGACAAAACTGTTCCATCCTTCGGGCTGCCACCCATAGATATTAATAGGCAGCATAAACAGCAATGTGAAAGGTATCAGTATGATCCTTATCAAAGACAGTTTATTAGGCAAATTCATATCAGTACTCCCGTCATATCATATTCGGAACAATCAACTATCCTGACGGGATATCTGCCGCCTATCTCAAGCTCCGTATTAGTGTCATCATCAGGAATCAGAACGTAGATCACCGGATCATCCTCCGGGGCCTCGCCATAACTTCTTCCTTTGTAAAATATACCATCTTCAGAAATAGAATCAATAGTTACGACTGTCTCTGTACCTACTCTTTTCTTGGTCCTTTCAGCTGATATCTCTCGCTGCAGTTCATATATCTCATCATATCGCCTGTTCTTTACCTCATCGGGCACCTGATCTGGCATATCATAAGCCTTTGTTCCCTCCTCGGGAGAGAATACAAAACATCCCAGCCTGTCAAATCCCCACCTGACCAGGTTGTCCTTAAGATGACTGAAATCCTCCTCGGTCTCACCGGGGAAGCCTACCATCACTGTAGTCCTGATTATGGCATCGGGGATCCTCTGTCTGATCATAGCCAGACGGCTGGTAATAAGCTCCTCCGTATCGAACCTGTTCATGGCCTTTAATATCCTGTCACAGCCGTGCTGGATGGGAATGTCAAAATAGTGAGCGGCCTTGGGGTTATCCCTGACCTCATCGATCAGGTCATCAGTAATGCCGTCCATATATCCGTACATAACGCGTATCAGCTCGATTCCGTCGATCTCAGATATCCTGCGGATCAATTCAGCCAGAGATCTCTTCTTATACAGATCAACGCCGTAGTTGGTGGTATCCTGGGCAGCAAGTACAACTTCCTTGATGCCGGAAGCAGCGAGATTCCTCGCCTCCGTCAGGATATCCTCAATTGGTCTGGAGTGATATTTGCCTCTGATAAGAGGTATCGCACAGAAAGCACATCTGTGGAGACACCCCTCACCTATCTTAAGCCATGCATAACTCTGTGTGGAAACATCCTTATCAGTCAGAAGATGATCGAGGCTGCCCGGTTCAGAAACCCTCCTGACGGTAAAGTGACCGTTGACGGATCCCTCTGATCCCTTATGTCCCATAAGTATCCCTACTACCTCAGCGATATCCTGATAGTGAGATGTGCCCAGTACGGCATCCACCTCGGGAAGGTCCTTTAATATGTCATCAGGGTATCTCTGGGAAAGACAGCCGGATACTACGATGTACTTAAGCCTGTGACTGCCATCCTTATATGAGGCACAGTCCAGGATGGTATCGATAGCCTCTGTCTTGGCTGATTCGATAAAACCGCATGTATTGATAACAACGATATCAGAATCCTCGATATCGTTAACGATACTATATCCGTTGTCCTTAAGGATCCTGCTCATGCATTCGGCATCAACCAGGTTCTTGGAACAGCCCAGAGCAATGAGCATTATGTTAACCGCATTATTATCCATAACGCGTATTATATCATAAAGACCTGATATAAGACTTCCTATCTTCAGATATCCTGAAACTGTCCAGACACTTACGGACAGTCATCTTATGAACGACGGGGCTGAGCCTCTTATCCTCCATAAAATGAATAGTCTGATCGTACTGCTTGGTAAGTGCAGTTGCGAAATACCATGCGATCATCATCTGCAGATAATACTCATCAGTATCAACAGATGCCACAACCTCGGGATAGGATATGTCAAAATCATTATCCAGGAAGTGATCCATCAGAACCTTGATACCAAATCTCCTGGTATATGTATGGCTTGATCCGATCCACTCCAAAGCCTTACCAGCTAAGATATCATGGTGCTTGGCAAATACCTTGGGGATCATCTGATCGCAGGTAGCCCAGTTATTGACATGAGGCAGGAAGAGATCCAGCTCTGAAAAACACTTACCTATATCCTTCTCCATGGATAAGAGAAAAGCATGTATCTGATATTCCTCGAAATAATTGTGATCAGTATCAGACAGGATCTCTGAGGCGAGGTCCATCCCCTTTAGCTTACGTGCTATGGATCTGAGATCAGGAGTCCTGACACCTATGATGCTGTCGGGATCCATACCTGGTATGGTCCTGATCTGAAGCTGCCTGTAATTCAGATCCTGCAGTGCAAACAAATGAGCAGTCAATTCAGAATGATTCATAGATTCTCCGACCAAACCTGATATGCCGCAGATGCGGTCTCGTATGTATATCCTCTCCTGGATGCTATGGCTATCATCTCATTTCTGTTCTCTTCTGAATCAGAATCAAATCCGAGGGATTCGAAAAGACGTACACATGATACTTTATCATCATCAAGACCGGAAACAACAGTCTCTGCCACATCCCTGTCTATACCGGCAGCAATGAGACGCTTAAGGATATAATCCCTGCTCTCCTGCTTCTTGCCTGTCCTGGCGATTATTACTTTACGGGATGCCTTGGTATCGTTGATATACCCGCGTTCAATCAGTTCAGAAACAGCCCTGGATGAGATACCCTCCGGGTATCCCTTATCAATTAGATAAGAATAGATCTTCCCGGAGGAGTATGTTGAAATTCCAATATGTCTGATAGCGGCAGTTACCGCATTCTGATATTCGGTATCACTCATCAGTCGATATCAATTCCCAGGATGTCGTCATCATCTGCATTCTCGTCATCGAGTTCAGCGTCATCGGCATCATCGGGGATGGGTTCATCAGAGGGCTTATATGAGTCACGGATGAGCTCCTCGATCTCCTTGCAGATGGCAGGATTCTTCTCCAGGTAGATCCTGGTATTATCCTTACCCTGAGCGATCTTCTCACCCTTGTATGAGAACCATGATCCGCTCTTCTCAATGATGTTGTTCTCAACAGCCAGATCGATAATACAGCTCTCAGCGGAGATTCCTCTGCCGTAGAAGATATCGAATTCAGCTTCCTTGAACGGAGGAGCTACCTTGTTCTTAACAACCTTGACCCTGGTGTGGTTGCCGATGACCTCAGTACCGTTCCTGAGTGATTCAACTCTCCTGACATCCAGTCTGACGGATGCGTAGAACTTCAGAGCACGGCCGCCGGGAGTTGTCTCTGGATTACCGAACATAACACCGACCTTCTCACGGAGCTGATTGATGAAGATGCAGATGGTACCTGACTTGGATACGATACCTGCCAGCTTACGGAGAGCCTGGCTCATGAGTCTGGCCTGAAGACCTACGTGGGAGTCTCCCATATCGCCCTCGATCTCTGCCTTGGGCACGAGAGCAGCAACAGAGTCGATTACGATAACATCGATACAGCCGGAACGTACGAGAGTCTCACAGATATCAAGGCCCTGCTCACCTGTATCAGGCTGTGAGAGGATGAGATTATCAACATCAACGCCAATTGCAGCTGCGTAAACGGGATCCAATGCATGCTCAGCGTCGATATAAGCGCAGGAACCGCCCTGCTTCTGAGCCTCGGCAACGCAGTGGAGCGCTACAGTAGTCTTACCTGAGGATTCAGGTCCGTAGATCTCGATGATCCTGCCCCTGGGGAGTCCGCCGATACCGAGTGCCATATCCAGTGACAATGCACCGGTTGAGATGGAGTCGACCTGAACATTGGTCTTATCCCCCAGTCTCATGACTGCTCCCTGACCAAACTGCTTTTCTATCTGAGCCAGAGCAGCGTCTAACGCCTTCTTCCTCTCTGACTGTTCTGTTACCTGTGATACTGAATTCTTAGTAGCGTTCTTAGCCTTAGCCATACAAGAGAACCTCCGTAAACATTTGTTCGTATTTCTGAAATATATTCTATTGTTATGTTAACCCAAAGTCAACAGATTTTTGATCACAAATAATACGAAATGATTACAAAAGGTCCGAAGTGTCCAATTAATCACACTGGACGGATCAATATTGTTTGATCACCTTTACCTCTACGGCAGAATCAACGAGGGATCTGAACTCCTCAGCCATATCCTCTGATCCCGTAACCGAGCCATAATGCGTAGGGATAGCGACCTCACATCCTATCTGATTGATGAGATCAGCTGCCTCTGATGCGGTCATGGTATATGTTCCGCCGATGGGGACCATTGCTACGTCGCAGCTGACATTTACGATGTCATCGTTGATATCCGTGTCGCCAGCGATATAGACATCGATGTCATCCATCCTGACTATGTATCCCACCCATCCTGCAGACCTGGGATGGAACTGTTTGTTCACGTTATAGGAAGGGACCATTGTTACGTCCAGGTATTCGAAATTAAAGCTCTCCCCTGCCTCACCGGTCATTATGAGGGAATTCTTGCCCAGAGCCTTTTTGGCTGTCTGTTCCATAGCGGCAGGAACGAGGAATACCGTATCGCTCTTCCTGATCCTGGCAATGTCTTCGGGAGAAAAGTGATCGTAGTGATCATGGGTAATGAGGACCAGATCAGCATCATGGGATTCATTCCTGATATTGAAAGGATCGCAGTAGACCGTAACGTCTCCGGTCAATCTGATAGAGCTGTGAGTAAGCAGTTCGATAAAATCCGTCTTCATATGGCCCTCCAGAAAACAAATATCCGGCGTAATACATACGCCGGATATTATTATACATTATAAAGCGATTAGCAGATAGTGAAGATCCATCCTTCGGGTGCTTCGATATCGCCTTCCTGGATGCCTGTGAGTGTTGCTCTGAGCTTTGTCAGAACGGGACCCATCTCCTCCATACCGTTGGAGAATGTGAATTCCTTGCCGTGATCGTTGATGCTGCCCAGAGGAGAGATAACTGCAGCTGTACCGCAGAGACCGCCTTCTGCAAACTTGCCTTCGAATACTTCGCTGAGCAGGACTTCTCTCTCAACAACCTTGAGGCCGAGGTAGTGCTCACCAACATATACGAGGCTCCTTCTGGTGATGGAAGGCAGGATAGAATCAGACTTGGGAACAACGAGATTGCCGTCTGTATCAACAAACAGGATGTTGGCTCCGCCTGTCTCCTCGATCTTTGTTCTCGTAGCGGGATCAAGATAGATGTTTTCTGCAAATCCCTCGTTATGAGCTGTAACAATAGCGTGGAGACTCATCGCATAGTTCAGACCTACCTTGATGTTGCCTGTTCCTCTCGGAGCTGCTCTGTCAAAGTCAGAGATCTTAACCCTGATGGGCTTTGCGCCGCCCTTGAAGTAAGGGCCAACGGGTGTAGCAAATACTCTGTACTGATAATCATCTGCAGGCTTAACACCGATAACGGGATTGATACCGAAGATGTAAGGTCTCAGATAAAGTGATGCGCCTGTACCATAGGGAGGTACCCAGTCTGCATTTGCAGCAACAACCTCACGGATGGACTCCAGGAACTTCTCCTTGGGAAGCGGAGGTATCTCCAGTCTCTTGGCAGAATCAATAAGTCTGTCAGCGTTGAGGTCAGGCCTGAAGCAAACGATCTTGCCGTCCTTTGTTGTATAAGCCTTAAGTCCTTCGAATACAGTCTGAGCATACTGCAGTACGCCTGCATCCTCACTCATTACGATCATGTCGTCGTCGATAAGACCGCCCTCATCCCATGCGCCGTTCTTATAATTGCAAACATAGCGCTTATCTGTCTTTGTGTAACTGAAAGTCAGATTAGACCAATCGATATCTTTCTTCATAAAATACCATCCTCCTTATTTGATTTAATAGATTATAGTCTTAATAATACCCTTTGTCATTAACGAAAAATAATCAGTTTATACCGAATTTATAACCACATGCGTGATATGTGACCTCATCAGGATCTATAACAGGAGAATCGAATTCCGGGATGTTTATGCTGTTGGGGAACATCTGTGCTTCCAGGCAGATGGCATCGTAGGGTTTATAAGGGATGTCGCCCTTCTGATCGTTTCCGCCGAGGTGATTTCCTGCATAGAGCTGGATGCCGGGAAGATCGGTATAGACCTCCATTACCCTGCCTGAATCAGGATCGGTAACATATCCTGCGAAATTATAATCGCCGTTAAATCCGTTGATGCAGTAGTTCATGTCGATGCCGCGGGACATCACGATCTGAGGCTCGTCGCTCTCTACTATCTGTGAGATGAATACCGGTTCCCTGAGGTCAAAGACCGTACCTGCCACATCCAGATATCTGCTGCTGTTGCAGTTGGTCTCATCCTTAAGGGTAACTGAATCACTGTTCACCATGATGAGGTCGTCGAGGACTGTACCGCTGTTATGGCCACCCAGATTGAAATAAGAGTGATTGGTGGGAGCAAACACTGTCTTCTTGTCGGTCTCTGCCCTGTAGAGTATCAGGAGAGTGTTGTCACCAAGCCATGAATAGATAACTGTCGTATCGAGGTTGCCGGGAAATCCGCAGGACATATCGGGAGATACGTAATGCATCATTATGGATTCTCCGTCTGCTTCGGGAATGCCTGCTATTCCGCTGTCCCTGATATAGCTGTCGGTATCCTCCTTGGAAAGGATGGATCCTTCCCAGAATACGTTCTGATATGCGGGATTACCCGTATGGAGATTATTCTCTCCGTCGTTGGCGGGGATCTTGTATGTGACGCCGTCTATAACGAACTGAGCGCCCTTGATCCTGTTGGCAGACCTGCCCACGATGGCGCCGTGATTGCCGCCGTCTCTCAGATAACAGTCCAGATCCCTCATGCCAAGCATGATGTCGGCCATATCGCCGTTCTTGTCAGGAACGAGGAGAGTATCGATCCTGGCTCCGTA
This sequence comes from Clostridiales bacterium, assembly GCA_017515465.1. GTDB lineage: Bacteria > Bacillota > Clostridia > Saccharofermentanales > Saccharofermentanaceae > Saccharofermentans. Next base: position 45,379 of record JAFWFV010000019.1, on the reverse strand, counting down.
TGTGATGACCGAACATTCGAGGCCGGAGGACGATCTCATGACGAACCTGAAGGATACATCACTGAACTTGTCCGGTTGTGATGCTGATGGATAACTCTGTTTAATGACTGTCATATACTTATTTATCTCCTGTTATTCTTTGTCTGATGATTCTGCTGGCGTAAATGATGACTTGTCGGTGATCACGGTAAACTTGAGATCGGCGGCCTCGTCCGCACGCTTGATCAGTTCCTCCTGGCTGTCGAGTTTGACCTTGCCCCGGAGATCCTGTTTGTGGTATGTTCCGTCAGCATCCAGCAGATGGGCCCTGACCGTATCCTCCAGTTCGACTTCGAGGATCTCGAGGACTCTCGCCCTGCAGTCGGGATCCTCCACGGGGAACATGAGTTCCACTCTCCTCTTGAGGTTTCTGGGCATCCAGTCAGCAGATGCCAGATACAGATCCTCGTGTCCTTCGTTGAAGAAATAGAAGATCCTGGAATGCTCGAGGAATCTGCCCGTGATGGACCTGACCCTGATGTTCTCGCTCATGCCGGGGATCCCTGCCCTGAGACAGCAGATGCCTCTGACGATGAGATCGATCTGAACACCGGCTTGTGATGCCTTATATAATTCCTTGATAACGTCGCCCTCAACCAGGGAGTTGATCTTGGCAACGATCTTTGCCTTCTTGCCTGCTATGGCATTTTCCGCCTCACGCCTGATCATCTTGATGAAATAATCCTTCATCCACAGAGGTGCGGGTATGAGCCTCCTCCACGTCTGAGGGATAGAATATCCTGAAAGCATGTTAAAGAACTCTGATGCGTCCTCGCCAAAGCTCTCGGATGCCGTGAAAAGGCCTATATCGGTATAGATCTTGGCAGTGATATCATTATAGTTTCCCGTTGCCAGGTGGAGATATCTCCTGATGCCGTCCTCTTCACGTCTTACAACGAGAGTGATCTTGCTGTGGGTCTTAAGGCCTACCAGACCGTAGATAACATGGCAGCCAGCCTTCTCCAGCATCCTGGCCCAGTTGATGTTGTTCTCCTCATCAAACCTGGCCTTGAGCTCAACCAATACCATGACCTGTTTGCCGTTCCTGGCAGCCTCGAGGAGCGAAGCGATGATGGGCGATTTGGAAGATACCCTGTAGAGTGTCTGCTTGATAGCAAGGACATTGGGATCAACAGATGCCTGTCTGACGAATTCCAAAACGGGGTCAAAGCTCTCATAGGGGTGATGGACCAGTCTGTCCTTCTCCCTGATCTGTGCGAATATATCATCCAGGTTCTCGTCGAACATTGCGGGCTTTGCAGGTACGTGTACCTTGTAGCAGAGCTCGGGATGTGATTCCTCGCATGCGGAATAAAGCTTGAACAGATAGGACAGGTCGATAGGGCCTGATACACTGAATATGTCCTTCTTGCTGATGCGGAGCTCAGATGTGATGAAGTCCAGGATCGCAGGTTCTATATCGTCCTGGATCTCGAGCCTGATGATCTCACCAAACCTTCTCCTCCTGACCTGCTCCTCGATCTCCTTGAGGAGGTCTTCTGCCTCATCCTCGTCGATATCGAGGTCAGCATTACGCATGATCCTGTAACAGCTGGAAGCGATTACCGTCTCGCCAAAGAACAGCGAATCGAGATTGCCCTGAATGATCTGCTCGATTGGAACGAATACCAGTCCTCTGGATGATTCGATCTTGAGCATCCTGGGAACGACCGTAGGGATCTGGAGTGTTGAGAAAACGATGTCGGGCTTCTCATCCTCATTCTTCTTTTTCTTGCTGGCCGCATCTACGATGCTGTGATCAACGGACAGTTCACTGTTGTTCTCCAGCATTACGCAGAGGTTGAGCATCCTGTTATAGATGAGCGGGAAAGGTCTGGAAGCATCCACCGCCATAGGTGTCAGTATGGGATAGAGAACTGCATTGAAATACTCATCAGCGATTCTCTTTTCGTTGCTGTCCAGTTCGCTGTAGTCCAGCAGGAATATGTTCTCGTTCTTAAGTGCCGGAACCAGGGATCTGCTGTATGTGGAATAGAGCATGGACATGTGTGTCCTGGTCTTTTCATCAATACGCTTCAGCTGCTCGCCGACCGTAAATCCGGCGATGTCCTTTTCAGCGAAATTGATGCTCTGCATATCACGGAGAGAAGCCACACGGACGATGTAGAATTCATCCAGATTAGTACATGTTATGGCCAGGAACTTCATCCTCTCCAGCAGAGGGTTCTTTGTATCCCTCGCCTCATGCAGGATCCTGTCGTTGAACTCCAGCCAGGACAGCTCCCTGTTAAAGAACTCTGAGTTGCCGCTGAGGAATGAATCGTACTGGACGGCGGGTTCAGTCTTGGCAGTCTTGGCAGACTTTGCGGTCTTAGTGGTCTTTGTAGTCTTCACAGACTTAGTTGTCTTAACAGACTTTGACTTTGTATCCGGTTTCTTTGTCTTCTTGGTAGCCATTAGATATGTCTCCTAACTCTGAGTCTCGCCTCGATGCCCATGACCTCTTCGAACAGATTGCATCTGTGTTCGAAAGCCCATTCCTCGAAAGACATGTCTGCCTTTGCCTCACAAGAGATGTGAAGCCTGTCGGGATGGAGCGTAACCGTCATGGATCTGATCTTCTCCGTATGGGAAGCATCCAGGCTGTCAGCGATCCTCAGGATGGCTGTAAGCTTGGATATGATGACTTTTTTCTTAGGCGGAAGCGTCCTGTAATAGATGTCGTCGTAAGGTGAATCCTGGGGATAGAGCCTGACGATATATGCGATCGTATCCAGCTCATCGCTGTTCAGACCGATCAGATTTGTATATTCGATCAGTGAGTATGCCGCCTCGTTGTGGTCCTTGGCCTTGACGAACTTGCCTATCTCATGCATGATCGCAGCAAGCTGCAGCAGGAGACGGTCCCTGCCCTCCAGGCCTGCGACCTTTTGACAGGAATCGAATATCTCCAGAGAGACCTTTTCAACGAATTCGATATGCTTCTTGTCACACCTGTATCTCTTGGCAATGTTCCTGGCGCCGGATATGAGATCCTGCGAAGGAGGAATGACGAGATTGAGCTTGTGATAATTGTGACAGTAGCTGTAGATGACTCCGTCAGACAGTGACGCATGAGGCAGATACACCTGGTCAACACCCGTATAATCCAGCATGTCCTTGATGATCATGGTGACAGGCAGGAGCAAAGGAGCCACATGAGCAGGGATAGAATCGTTCAGCGTCAGGTCCGTGGGCCTGGTCCTGATCAGATAATCGTATACCTTCATGAACTCCTCACGGGTGAGCGTACACTCATCAAAGAGGTCGTAGCCTGCCAGTTTTCTGATGAAACTCATCTCTCCTGAGAAAGCGATGAGATGCTTATATGTGATGCCCTTGGGCTCTACTGCGTGGTAGTCGTTGAGGTCCTGGGCAATGAACTCCTCCATTACATCACTGTAATGGGTCGTCCTGTTCTGCAGCGTGGAAAGAAGGCCCGAGATCCTGAGGGATCCGAGTACCATGTTCTGGCTGAAGATGAATTCTGTTTTATCGTAAACGGTTGCCTGCATGGACCCTGAACCGATATCCAGGAGCATGGTGCCCTCGGCTATCATCTTTTCAAAGTCGGGATAGCTCTCCCTGACAGCCAGGTTCTGATAGTAGCACTCCATGGAATTGTCCAGGATCTTGATCTTGAATCCCGTCCTGGCCCTGATCTGTTCGAGGACGATGTCCTTGTTGCCTGCCTCGCGGAATACGCTGGTGGCAACGCAGATGATCCTGTCTGCCCTGTATTCCTTTATCTTCTGCTTGAACTGATTGAGACAGGTAATGAGTTCGTTAACCTGCTCAGAGGGGATTATACCCTCAACGCTCTTTGCACCTATCGCGGTAAATTTCCTGACTGTTTCAACGGTCTTGGGAAAGCCCTTGGAATTGATCTCAAATATCTTAAGCCTGGCAGTCAGTGATCCGACATCGATGACTGCGATTAATCTCTTAGCCATAATAACCTCTAAAGAAATATCATGACAAGATTATATCATAATGAGAGATTACCTGATCACCTTATCGCAAATATATTTATGGATAACGTTGCCGAACCTGATCTGGTTTTCCCTGTCCATGTGGATGCTGTCCAGATCGGACGTAACAACATACTCAGAAGCATCGAGGAAATAGATACCATAGGACTCTGCCAGTCTGCGGTATTGATCTGCGAGTCCCAGGGAAACTTCCCTGGAATTATCAGCTGAGAACTTGTCTCCGAATCTGGATGTGGATATGTTCTCGCCGATGACCGGAGGAGAGACCAGCACCACCTTTACAGAATCATTGAGCCTGAAATGGTTATAGCCCAGGACCGCCTCGATCATCCTCTTCATCTCCTCTGCGATGTCCCCTGCGGAATAACCGAACTTACTCTTTATATCGTTCGTGCCGAGCATTATTATCAGCACGTCAAAAGGCTTGTGGCTCTCTATGCAGGGAATGATGTAATCCAGGCCGTTCTTAAATCCTTTCGCGGGATCATCCGTTGCAATGGTCCTGCCGTTCTGGCCTTCTTCTATGACCGTATAGCCGTCACCCAAAAGTTCCTGCAGGACTCCGGTCCATCTTACGGACTCATCGAATCTGACCATCTTGTCCGGGTCATATCCCCATGTGAGCGAATCTCCAAAACAGACGATCCTCTTTTTCATTTCAAAAGCTCCCTGCTGTCTCTGATGTTATATCTCATTACTCTCTCGTACTTCGGAACGTTATTGTTCAGTTCAGCGATCCTGCCTTCCCAGTCGTCTCCGAGAGCAGATGCCTTAACATAGATGTCGCATGTCAGATATTCATTCTGGATATAGACCTTGACGTGAATAACATCGCCGCTGAGTTTTTTGATCCTTTCAGATATGAGGGACGTTGAAATGTTCTCGCCGTTGATCAGTGTGATTCGCGTGTCCTTACGTCCTCTGACATAGACGTGGTTATTCTCGATCTTGCCGATGTCTCCCGTCAGGAAATAGCCGTCCTCGGAGAATGCCGCCTTTGTGGCTTCCTCATCCTTGTAATAACCCTTAAAGATGTTATCACCCTTGATGGCCAGTTCTCCCCAACCATCCTCATCGGGATCCTTTACGCACGCGTCAACATCCTCAAAGAGCGTACCGACACTGTCAAGGATCTCATCTCCGGGATAGTCGATGGAAAATCCCGAAGATGTCTCAGACAGGGCATATGCATTCATGAGATAGAAGCCTTCCGCCATGTACTGATCCCTGATCTCGGGAGCCAGTCTCGCACCGCCGCAGAAAGTATATCTCATGCGGCCACCCAGGATCTGCTTAAGTGTGATCCCCATCGTTTTAGCACCCTCATAGAACTTCATGTACACGAGGGGAACCGCAGAAAATACCGTAGGTCTGACCATCATGATCTCCTGAGCCATCTTTGAAGTATCCTTTGCCAGATATATCTCATATCCTGTTCCGAGGGAATAGATAAAATTATAGATGGAACCGTATGTATGGTTCAGAGGCAGGAACAGATAGCAGATATCCTCGGGCACGATCTTTACCCTTCGGCAAAGCGATGCATATCCTGAAAAGACATTTCTGACAGACAGCATGACTGCCTTGGGGAAAGATGTCGTACCGCTTGTAAATACGATCTTTGCAGGCACATCGGGATCCTGCGGTTCCAGCATGAAAAGCCCGTTTGTCAGGGTCTTTCCTTCTGCGATGCATTTATCCCATTCATCCTCGATACATACGAACTCTGTATCCGGGAACTTATCTTTTACAGCATTAACCTTCTCTTCCAGTGCCTTGCCGTAAAACAGACACACGATATCGCACTTATCAATAGCGTACAAAAGATTATCAGAAGTCCACTCCTTCGACAGTCCTACGCTCATTCCCACATAGTTCATTACTGCTATATCGAATATGCACCACGCGATGGAGTTGGGACTGTAGATACCGATGCTCTTTCCCTTGTAACCCTTGTTTATCAGATACGCAGCAAAGTAATTAACGTCTTCGATAAACTGACCGTAAGTCTTCGTGGCAAAACCATCTTCACAGAACTCATGAAGGTAAGGTCTTGATCCCCATTTTGTGTAATCACTCTTAAGGAAATCATTCAGCTGATTGTTCATTTTCTTTTGTCTTTCTGTAATCATCTATCGTAATGAGGCTTACAAAACCTCGCCTTGTCTCATTCATCAGAGGAACGTCAACATCTTCTGAAGTCCACTGATATTTGAAGCCGATCTTTTCCTGTGCTCTTTTTGACTTATTATTGCCATCATAATAACCGCACCAGATCTTCTTCATACCAAGATCTTCGAAACCGTGCCTTACCAGTTCCTTTCCCGCTTCAGACATGATACCTTGTCCCCAGTACGGTTTGCCGAGCCAGTAACCCATCTCGCATTCATCATCATGGAATGCAATATCAGATTTACCGTTGAGCTTGAGTTCTATACAGCCGATCGGTTCATCTGTCTCCCTTAAGCAGATTGCAAATGCTTCTTTGCTGTTCAGGACATTTTTTATAATATACCTGCTCTCATCAATATCCTTATGCGGTGGCCATCCTGCGATCGGTCCCACATCGGGATCAGTACAGTAACTGAACATCGCTTCAGCATCACTGTCGCGCCAGTTACGGAGATATAGCCTGTCGGTAACAAGAGCCTCGACCTGCTTGAATTTCTCGAGCCTGAACAGATGCTCTTCATCTATCTGATCATTTCCATCCTTAAAACTATAACCCATTTTCATATAGAAAGGGAGTCCGGTTACGGATGCCGGGATCTCTATCCTTTTTGCCCTCAGAGCATACTCATCCTGTTCAAGTGTGTTGACGATCATCCTTCCGACGCCTTTTCCCTGATACTCGGGAAGCACGAAAACGGTAAACAGCGAACTCTCATTCAGGCTGCCCCAGTACGGACCTACAGCACCTGTCGCGATGATCCTGCCATCGTCTTCAACAACATATGTGTGCGTCCATGAAGCCCTTCCTGAGACCTTATCCGGTGTCTCCGTCTTAATAAGTTCTTCCATAAGGTCTTCAGGATAATCCTTAGTGTTGGAGATCCTTATAGTCTCTATGATAACTTCTGAAACATTTGCAGCATCAGATTCTCTGAAACGCCTTATGTTATAGCTCATCATCTGTATCCTTTCTGATGATCTTCCTCTCCAGCAATACATATTCATATACATCCGTTACGTCATCGTGAGCATAATCCTGCGTGACCTTGCCGTCCCTGGCCAATGCACCGATGCTGGGCAGGCCTGACGCCATCAGTTCCTTCATGATCGCATAGACGATGGCCTTGCCCAGACCTCTGTGGTTCTGGTCAACGCCCATGTACAGCATGACGTATTTCTTCGGTTTTTTGCGCAGCTTCATGATCTTAGCTATATTGACCGGGTTCAGGTGATAGACCATGTTGCCGTAATCGGGAACGCTTACATAGAATCCGACCGGCTCGCCCTTGTAGTATGCGATTTTGGTCATGCTCATGTTCATTATCGACTTGTAGCTCTTGAACACTTCTCTGAAATCCTCTATCTTAACGTCCTTAAAGACAGGGAAATCACTATAAAGTTCTGTGACCATCTTATAGACTGCATCGATGGTGGTATCGAATTCCTCAACCTTGGGGCTCACGATGGAATAACCCATACCCGTAAATTCCTCAAATCTCTGCTCGAACTTCTCGTTGACGTATGTCTCATCCACACTCCTGAATTCATTGGAGATGTAATGCTCGCAGACGATAAAGCCGTTGTCCTTGAACTGTCTGAAATAGTAATCCCTGTTGTAGGGTTCACCCGTATATGGCAGGATGTCAAACCTGTTTATCTTCAGTCTGTACTTGATCCAGAAGGAAGCATCCACAGGCCCCAGGATACGGTCGTAATCACCCGCACTGACAAACTCATAAGCGGTATCAAATAAGAACTTCGCATACTGATCGTTGTCGAGACATTCATAAAAGCCGAAATAGGCCGTCTTATCATTCTCATACGTGGTAATTATGAACCTGCCGACAGGTCTGTCACTGTCATCATAGATAAGGAACTTATCCAGATGAAAATACTTAGACAGGGGGTGCTGACCCAGAAGGATCTTCTTCATTGTATCGGGATCTTCCATATTATCCCCGGACGAATATATCTTCTTAGGCAGAGACAGGAAATCCCTGATATACCTGTCCTCATTATCAAACTTTACTGATCTCATTTATCCGAACTCCTTTGAAGTATCTCTATTTTACCACTGTCCCCGTCCATCCTGATGATATCGCCCGTATTTACGGCAGCCATCAGATCGCTGACGCCTACTACTGACGGGATCTTCAGCTCCCTGGATATTATCGCCGTATGAGACAGGAGAGACCCCTTCTCAGATATGACGCCCTTTGCAGATGCAAGTAGGAATACCCATCCGGGATCGGTCATCTTCGTTATCAGGATCTTGCCTGAGACATCATATGTATCGTTAACATCCCTGATGACCAGAGCTTCTCCCTCGACTACACCTCCCGAACAGGGCGTTCCCATCAGTTCGTTCTCCGATGTCTTTCTCACATAGGAATTTACGCTGGCCTGGCTCTTGTCATATTCATGGTCAGCAAATACCAGTCTGGAATAAGCAGGCAGTCTGACAAATATCTCATACTGTCTCTTGCGTTCGGATACTATCCCGGTTACGTCACGGGGCGAAGAGATCAGATCAAAGACCTCATCAACTGTCAGATAGTAAATGTCATCACATGAGGAAATGAGACCGTCAGAAACATAGAACCTGCCCAGCGAATCTAATATGAGCCTGACCATTCCATAGATCCTGCTCCTGTTGAGCCTGGATATCTCACGGTTGGCGATACCCAGAGCGGCCCTCTTTGCTATGAATCCCTTATGTACAGTATTCCCGGATTCCTTCATGAGACTGTCGTATGTCTCCTTGAGCCTGACGGGATCTTTTCTATACCCGGAGATACGCTCCTCCAGGAGTTCAGGGTTGCTCCTGAAAGTCCTGCTCTCCAGCTTTAATTCCTCCAGGTTCCTGTCTCCGTAACGGCTGATATAGTCCTTCTTCGCTCTCTCATAATCCGCAGGCGTTAATACATCCTTCTCGTAGGCCAGCTTGATCAGCGCCCTGACGGGCTTCATGCTCTCGATATCAGAGATCCCGCTAATGATCCCGTTGATCTCTTTTTCTGACATACCCTTCTTTTTCATGCGGGATTTCAGAAGTCCCGTAAATATAAAGGCATACATATCATTGAGGAGCGTAACATCCCACACATCGAACAGCTCCGCCTTGATCTCGTTGAACAGGTCCTTGAGTTCCGCAGGAGAAAGATCTGGAGTATACCTCTTGTAGAAATCATCATTGATCCTGATAAACAGCTCATTGAGTCTGCGCATGTTGACAGGAACACGCAGGAGTTCATATACGGAATTGAAATATGTCCCCACCCTGATATGCCACGGTATGACCACATCGTTCTTATCATAATTCTTGTTTTTGACACCAAGCATCTCCTGCCATACGGGTATGATCTTCTTATTCATGGGAAGGAATTTCAGGACCGTATACCAGTTGCTGATCTTATAATAAACGCGTCCGTTTGCATGTCCCGTCATGTTCAGGAAAACATCGGCGTGCTTCTCCAGTTCCCCGTCATTCTTGAGGACGCGCCTGCAGACTCCCTTGAAAACTCCGCTGTAGACCAGATCCACAAAAGACACGGTCAGAGGCAGAGAAATCCCCGGATAGCTCTCCACAATATTGCTGTTGTCCAGTATCAGCAGATCATCAGACTTGAGTGTCGTTATCGGTCTGGCCTGCAGGATATAGATATCACGCCCGACAATACCGAATTCTATATCCAGATATCCGCCTAATATCTTACTGATCTGACCGGAAACACTGATCAGTGATTCCACCATCTCATTATCCAGCAGGTCTTCCCTGCCGTCGTAATAATAGATCCTGTCCGTCAGGTTGTAGTAATAAGAAGTGGTATCCACCCTGTCAGAGACAACGCCCTCACCCAGGCCTCTGCCTACGGTAATAACGCTCTCATTGAGGATGCCCTTGGGATTCGATGTGAACAAAACCCCGGACAGATCGCTGTCCACCATCTCCTGAACAATAACGTTCATATGGGCATCAGACAGATCGATATCCCTGTTCTCAGAATAATCATGGGCCAGTTCAAGTGACTTCCTGATCTGCCCGACCCGCAAAGGAACGTCAGCTGCAGGAACATTCAGATATGTATCAAACTGACCTGCAAAGCTGGAGGACAATGAATCTTCCGAAGAACATGAACTCCTGACGGCATAAAGCCTGCCCTCGGTACAAAAACCAAAGTCAGGCTCCTCATCCCATCCTATGACAGAAAAAACAGGCACATTTATGCCGTTTTCCCTGAGCTTTATCAGATTGTCCGCTTTGTTACCATACATGCATACATTTTAGCATAACGGCAACATAATGATATTCCAGTTTATTTTAGTACTAATATCGTTGATTACAGGATCGTACATAAAAATAGTGGCCTTTCGGCCACTAAATTTGATAAAAGCATATTCGTAATCCTCATCTCTCTGATGAGATGCTCATTGATCATTAACCCTGGTATGCTACGAAGGCATCGTAGACAGCCTGTGCGTTAGTTGTGGTATAAGGAGCGGCCCAGTTGATTGCCAATTTTCGCTATTGATCTCGTTGAGAGCGAGAACATAGTTACCATTAATGGCTGTAACTGTATAACCGTCATCAACGATACCGGAAGCATTTGTTAAAGCGAACTTTTCGCCGACAGCAGGTGTAGGGCAACCTTCTACTGTTGTATCAAATTCGATGATCCAATAGTTGATGCCATATCCGTCAATGTCTGTTGTATAACCGACAAGGCTCTTGATATAAGCATCCTTGTAATCTTCCTTTGCAATCGGGAAACCGCCTGTAGGGAGATTGAGAGCCTCGAATGCGATGTCTCCGATGTTAGATGTTGTGGATGTGTCTCCAGTAGGATCAATAACAGTTCCGGAAGGTGCTTCTGTTGTTTCTGCTGTAGTCTCAGCTGCAGTAGTGGTTTCTTCGGTGGTCTCTTCAGGCTTTGTACCACATGCAGTAAGTGCTAATGCACAGATGAGAACCGTTGCCGTTAACCTATATTTTTTCATTTCTTTCATCTCCGTATTTACAAATAATAAGAATAGTGACGTTTAGCCACTATTCCGTCATGAGTATAACAAAACAGTTATGATTAGTCACTATTCTGTTATGCGTTTTTCGGGGATTTCAGATCTTGCCGAATATCAGGAAACAGACGATCGTCAGGAGCATTGTTGATTCCTGGAGATACGTGTATCTTTCGACTTTGTCCACGATGGCGAAGCGCTCGGGATCCTTGATGAACTGGATGAACTTCCATGTCATCCAGGATACCAGCAGGAAGAGTACGCCGACGGAGATCTTGTTGAGATTCCAGACGAGGATGAAGTTTGTGATGATGTCCAGGATAGTTAATACCATGACAAACTTTGTAGCATCCTTGTATCCGAAGAGCTTGGAATATGTCGTATAGTCGTTTTCATCCTTCGGAGCCTTGATCTTACGGGAAACCTCCCAGATGAGGGCAGGAAAATAGAGGGTCCACAAAGCCATTATGTTGGTCAGGGTTATCCACGGCAGGTTATACTTCAGGAGAGTAAATCCTATGATGTAGAGATTTACGAATGCCTGAACGGGATTGTGGGTGATCAGAGCCAGAGGCAGTGACGGCTGGATCTTTGCCCTCTGGAAGAACCACTTGCTCATCAGATAACCATAGATGTAGAGGATCACAAAGAATATGATGCTGTCCCACATGAATATGATGTTCAGGGCAACTGTAATGGCCTGAACTATTACACATGCTATAACGATGTCTTTCTTAAAGACACGTCCGCTGGGCAGAGGTCTGTCGGGAAAGAGTTGCTTGTCGGTCTCAAAGTCCTTGAGATCGTCTGCTACTCGCAGCCATAAGAGAAATGCAAAGACCGTGAAAGCCCCTACAAATTCCTCAACGCCGATATGAAAATCGGTAACGCCCTGATTGAGCAATATTATGAAATGGATCTCAAGAAATACGATAACGCCCAGGATCAGTCTGGGGATTATCGGGTATCTTTCCTTGAAATAGATATGAAGTCTCTTAAACATATTATCCTCACAAAACAAACAGATAGATTACCAGCATTGCAATGGCCAGAAGCCCGAAGAATACGTATGCTATCCCCCGCGGCTTGATTACTTTTATCCTGATGACTTCGAAAACGGCGATCAATGCCATTGTTGCGGGATATATTGCAGCAAAGATATTGCCGCTTATGAATCCCCTGATGAGATAGATCACCGGGAATATCAGAGCCACGTATGTTACGGGCAGGCCCGTGTAGTATTTGACGGGTCCCTGTGTATCTGCCGTATCGATATTGAAATATGCCAGACGGGCAATGCCTGCAATGGCATAGAACGAATAAAGTATGAAATGATATACAGATACAAATCCGATTGCACAGAACAGGACTATCGGGAGAACGATAAAGCTGATGACATCAACAAGGGAATCCAGCTCCACGCCGAAGGCCTTTTCCTCATCGGTTCTCTTTACTTTCCTGGCGACAGCTCCGTCGAAGAGGTCGCATATACCCGACAGCATCAGGCAGCAGAAAGCGTAGTTGATATTTTGCATGCCAAGCGCGAAATAGATACCGAAGATGGCAGATACCATCCCGATGTATGTAAGTATTACCGACCTGTTCCACTTGCCTATGATCATTTCTCTATCGTTACGACTCCCGTTGTTCCGTTAACGGTGATGGTCTGACCGTCGCGGATCCTGCTCATTGCATCGCGGCAGCAGACGATGGCAGGTATACCGTATTCCCTCGATACGATCGCCGCATGACAGAGGATGCCGCCGTACTCGGTAACGATGCCGGACAGTATGGCAAACTTCGGTGTCCATCCCGTATCGGTAAACCTGGTTACCAGGATGTCTCCCTCCTGCAGTCTGTCGATCTCGGAGAAATCCCCGATCACTCTGGCGGTACCGGTAACAACTCCGTTATTGGCGCCTGATCCCCTGAGGGTGTTCTCATCGGCGGGATTGTCGTGGAGAGCGGTAAAGTTGTTTCCTATCTCATTCTCGCTGATGAAGTTCCTGTAGGCGTTATAGTAGTATCTATTCTTCGTGATAAGATCGTTCAGGTCTTCTTTTGATTTCGACCCGCCGATATAGTCCCAGAGGTCACCCACCTTGAGGAACCATACATCCTCCCACTTAGCGAGGACTCCGTCTGAAACGAGCTTCTTTGCATATTCGATGGTATAGACACGAAGCAGATAGTAGAACCTGGTGGATACGTCCCTGAACTCTTCCCTCCACCAGAGCATCTTTCTCATGCCCTGAACTTTTTTCTCGATCTTTTTGTATTTGCCGGCTGATGTCTTGGACTTGATGGATGCCAGCAGATCATTATAGACCTTTGTTCCCTTGTTCTTATCCTCAACGGGAGAGAATGAATCCTCCAGGAGGATCATGTCCTTGACCATGCCGGTCATGGTCTGGGGAACCTCGTAGTAACAGGGATAGGTGATATCCAGTTCCTTGTCCGAATGATAACCGTATGTATCGATCAGTTTCTTTACATCCGGCAGGAAGTATCCGTCCTCATCCAGTTTGGACGCTATGTCTTCCGGCGTGTTATTGCTCCAGAACTCAAAAGCAGCCTTATCCGTTCTGATCTTGCGTGTTATGTCCCACATATCGTAGAAAGGAAGAAGGTGCGATATGTTGTCTATGCTGCCCAGCAGGGACAGATAATCGCTCTCGGACACGTGCTTGAGGAGACTGTCCTTATACATGGACTGATGGATCGTATTGAGGAATATCTGCCAGAAATAAGTGGTCTCGCTCCTCAGATATGTCTCGTGGGTGAGCTTATAGAACTGCGATGTGATATCGCTGATAGTCCTGTCGTCGTAGTCCTTTTTGTATCCGTAGTACAGATCAAGGAGTTCGTTCTTGTATCTCTCGTTATTGGTTCTCCTGTCCTTGAGTATCTCCGACTGCTTTATGGCGATCTGAGCCATCCTGGTTATCGATGCGGGGGTAAACCTGAATGTCTGACCATCGCCCTTGTAATCACCTATTATTCCGTATTCGCTGTCGAATTCACGTTCCTTGTAGCCGATGACGCCGCTCATTGCTTTCTTGACGGCGGACAGGTTCCAGTAAGGCCTGCCGTAGTACATCTCGCCAAGCTTTTTGGGAAGCTCGCTGTCCTTAAGTATCCTGGAATCCACGATGAACTTCCTGAGGGAATACTCCCAGATGTATTCGTATAAACTCCACATGTAAGGCGTACATACGGTAGCCGATACTCCGCCGTCCTTAAAGTCAGCCGTACTCCACAGATCGGAGATGCCGGAATACCTGATCTTTGTTATCTTGCGGGACTGAAGGATATAGAGCTTTTTGTCGTGGATAGCAAATTCTATATCGCAGGGATAACCGTAGAGTTGCATGATGGAAGCAAACACCTTTGCATAGGATATGGCTTCGGTTTCTGTCAGGAGCTTGTTATCCTCATTCCGGTCCGTCAGTTTGTTGTCGTACCAGTTATAATGGTACTGCTCGGGAACGGTCTTGCCGGAAACGATGTTCTCGCCCAGGCCTTCTGACACCTCAATGAGCATTGTCTTGTCCGCGCCCGTAACGGGATCCACGGTAAAGCAGATGCCGGAAAGTTCTGACGGGACCATCTCCTGGACCACAACTGACATCTTCAGATCGTCGATACCGATGTTCCTGTTGACCAGATAGCTCAGTATTACCTCTCCGAACATGGACTTGTAGCAGTCGATGATGCGGTTTATGACGTCTGCGGCAGATGTATTCAGGAACGTGCTGTACTGACCTGCAAAGGAAAAATCCTCCAGGTCCTCCTTTGTACCGCTGCTCCTGACTGCGTAGAGCTTGGCGGTGTCTGTCAGTTCTGTTATCTCTTTTGCTGTGTCAGACGGGAAAGATGCCCCGTCGAAGAGGGCGCATATGCGTTCTGACACCTCTTTGATGTTATCTGGCTTTATCTGACCGAGCGCGGAGCTGATCTCTGATGCGAGACCGTTATGCGTGATAAACTGATCGTATGTGTCGCTGTCGAGAATAAAACCGCCGGGCACATTAAAGCCGTTGTTCTTCATATCTACGAGAAACTTGCCTTTGTTGCCGAGTTTGTCAGATATGGAAGATCCTTTTTCAATTATGGTGATCATGAGATTCCTCAAAACATGTTCTTTCTGAGTTTAAGGAAGTACAGGAGCATATTGATCAGGATATGCGTCAATGCTCCTACCAACACAAAACCCAGATATAATAATATACCAAGATCGTAAAATATCCATATCACAAGAGCACATCCGAATACGGAATCAGCCTGATCCAGGAATATAAAGAATACCCTGGCCGGTCCGTTTATGGTCTTGCCCGGAGTGATATCGAGCCTGCGCTTGATAAAGCTGTTGGGAAGTTCAAAGAGAGAATATCCTGCTCCCAAGAGGAATCCGATCAGTATGTTGAGTGGGATGGTATTCTCATGGCCGAGATAGAAATAGTTCAGGCTTTCCATGGAACCGGCACTGCAGATCAATCCCCATATCACAGAAAAGAGGACGTTCAGTATAAAATACCCTGCTATCCCCTTCCATGTCTTGTTATCTCCGAAGATCCTCTTGCCGTCCCTGAGGCACCTGCCTCCGTCTAACGGCCTGGAAAGTGACTTCATGACCGGCAGTTTGCAGAAAACAGAATTAATGACACCGGCTATTACAGTCGGTGCCAGTGTTACGTACATCATCAGGATAGTTCTAAAAAAGTTCTGCACTTACCTGTAGGATCCGTTCTTTGCTTTCTTGGCGCTCTTTTCTCTATAGAGCTTCTCATCAGCATGCTCCAGAAGAGCAAAGATGTCAACCTTGTCATCACAGATGAATTCGCAGATACCGGTACTCATCTCGATGGGATATGGCTTGCCGGCAATCTTGTTATGTTCTGTCGTGATGGCAGCGATCCTGTCCTTGATCATCAGCTCGTAATTATCGACACCTGTCAGGGCGAATACTACGAACTCATCGCCGCCAAGACGGCCGATAACGTCGGTGCTCCTGAATGCGTCGTTGAGGATCGCAGCGATCTCACGGAGCGCAAAGTCACCGTCGTCGTGACCGAACTTGTCGTTGACCATCTTGAGATTATCCATGTCCGCATAGCAGATAAGTGCTTTCTTGCCTCTGTTGATGGGATCGGTGATGGCTTTCTGAGCGAACTCCAGGAATCCTCGTCTGTTGTAGAGACCTGTAAGTTCGTCGGATTTGGCTTCCTTGGACAGGAGGCTGTTGTCTCTCATGAACTGCTCAAGTGAATTCTGCAGTTCTCTCTTGACCTTGTTCTGTTCCTCGATCATGAGCAGAGACTTGATGGAGACGGAGAGCTGATAGGAAACAACGGATACGTTCTGCAGGTCTGATGTCTCCAGCTTGTTGACGATGAGACCGTAGAGATCCTCCCCGACAAACAGAGGGAAAACAGTCATAGTCATGCGTTCTGAATTATCGACAAACTCATTATCGAATAATTTCTCGGTACGTACGAGCTTCAGCGCTTCTGTAGGTGTCTTGACACTGCCGTTGTTTGCGTATGCCTGCAGGAGGAGTGATTTGGGCATCCTCCAGTCGTCGCCCTGAACATGCCTCTGGTAGCCCTGGAACATGTAAAGATAACTCTGATCAAAGCCTACGGCATCGAGACCTTCCAGCAGCAGCCTGTACGGGATCTCATTCTCGTGCGAAACGATAAAGATGTTTCCTGTCTGCTTGTTTACCAGTCTGGACACACGGTCCCTCATGCTGATGTTGGTGCTGATTATGTTGAGGCCCTTAAGTGAGAGGAGCCTGTAATACTCGGAGATCATGTCATCGAGGATGACTGCCTTGAGATTGTCCTTTATGATATGGATGCCTTCATTCTGGAGTGTCTGAAGGACGTTAAAGAGCCTCTCGGTATTAACATACATGAGCAGATCGGAATTGACCATGTCTCTGAAGGCCTTGTCTACCCTGTCCCTGTGCTCTCCATTATGCAGGAAATCGTAGTAGAGATTGCAGAAGTTCTCCAGGTGTTCCTTTACCTTTGCTGTTTCATCGTTATCGTCGAATACGCCGAAGAGGTATTTCTTAAGTGAACTGATGAACTTCTTGTTGCCGCTACCTATCTCATCGATGTGGAGTCTCTCTCTCATGTCGGCGATGTCCAGGCCCTTGCATCCGCAGGAACTCCTCTGAACGAGATATGTCTCCACCTCGAACTTCTCCAGTTCGCCGTTGTTGATGAACTGGTCAGCCTCGAGAACGGCCTTATAAGTCAGATCTGCAGAGCTGGCCTCAACAGTCGTTAATGGCGGCGTCATGGAAGCTGCAAATATATCATCGTCGAATCCGGTGATCATGACATCCTTGCCCGGGATCAGTCCCTTGCTCTCCAGGACCTTGTATCCGCCCAGCGCCATGCTGTCATTGGCAAATACGATGGCATCGGGAATGCCGTACCTGGACAGGAGATCTATAACAACCTCCTCGCTGTTCTCGGTAAAATCACCGTAAACTATCTGGTTATCTGAAACGGGCAGTCCCTCCTCGGCCATTATCTCCTTAAAGGCATCGAGCCTGACCCTGGCATCCATGTTGGTCTCGGGACCGCTGACATAGCCGATCCTCCTGGCGCCGTGCTTATGGATGAGATGCTTAAGCGCCTTGCCGAAGCTGGACTTGTTATCGAATGTGACGGATGTATATCCCTCGATCTCGGCAAAGAGCGTAACGATCGGTATGCGTGGCAGCCCGTCGATAAACGCCTTCTGCACTTCCTTATCCGCCCTGGAACCGATCGTTCCCATGAGGACATAGAGGATATCGAGATTATATTCGGTGGGGAGATCAAAGATTATGTTGTACTGGTATTCGAATTCGGTGCTGTCGAACCTGCCGTCGGGCTTGCCGATGTAGTGGCCCGGAAACAGGAACAGATTTGCGTCTATGGCCTTGGCAGCCAGCTCGGCACCTTTGCATGCCTGACTCGTGAAATAATTATTGGGGTCATCTATCAGGAAACCAATGTTTAGCCTTTTTTTCATGATCTTCTCCACCTTATATTTCTGAGTAATTGTATTCTAACATATTATCCATTAATAGAGATCAGCAATACTATCAAGAATTTGTAAATACTTTTTGACACAAGAAATACCCGGCCTCCGAAGAGACCGGGCAATGGGCAGTTAATTAAGATAACATCACTGTTGCTTGTTATCCATGATGTATCGTCTGATGTTGCTGAGGTTGGCGATCTTCTGTTCCTCTCCGCCGTCCACTACCACCAGAGTGGGAGCCTGCATGATGTTGTACTTGTTGGACAGGTCAGCCTGCTCCTCTGCGTCGATGATCTCGTATCCGATGCCGGCCTCGGTGAGGAACTGCTTGGCAGCCTTGCAGTTGGGGCATGTCTTTGTGGTAAAGAGCATTACCTTGCTGCCTGTTTCCTTCAGTTCTTCCTTCATGTCGAGCTCGGCAGGTGCCTGCTCAGAAACGGGACCCTTGTGCTTGAGGACTGAATGAGGGATGTCGTAGAGCTTACGGTCCTTGAACTCCTGAGCCTTGCCGTCGTTCCAGTTCTGGACGGGACGGTAGTAGCCTGTGATACGGCTGTATGTCTCGGTCTTCTTGCCGCATACGGGGCAGGAATCAACCTGGCCTGCGAGATAACCGTGTGCCTGACAGATAGAATACGTGGGAGACAGTGTGTAGTAAGGCAGAGAGTAGTTCTCGGCGATCTTACGAACGAGCTGTGCCGCACTCTTCCAGTCAGGAAGCTTTTCTCCGAGGAAAGCGTGGAAAACTGTTCCTGATGTGTAGAGGGTCTGCAGCTGATCCTGGATATCCAGCGCATCGTAGATGTCAGATGAGAAACCTACGGGCAGGTGTGAGCTGTTGGTGTAGTAATATACTCCGCTGGCATCGTTGGCCGTGATGATATCGGGATAGTGCTTCTTGTCGTGCTTTGCAAGTCTGTATGATGTGGACTCTGCAGGTGTTGCCTCGAGATTGTAGAGGTCGCCGTACTTCTCCTGATAGTCTGACAGACGCTCTCTCATGTGGTTCAATACCTTCTTGGCGAACTCCTGTGTCTCCTTGTTGGTCAGGTCTTTTCTGAGCCAGTTGGCGTTGAGACCTGCCTCGTTCATGCCCACAAGACCGATCGTAGAGAAGTGGTTATTGAAGGTTCCCAGATAATGCTTTGTATAAGGATAGAGACCTGCCTCGAGGAGCTTGGTTATTGTATCTCTCTTTACCTTAAGGGAACGTGCTGATATATCCATCATGTGGTCGAGTCTCTTGAAGAAATCTGTCTCATCCTTTGCCAGATATGCGATCCTGGGCAGGTTGATAGTAACAACACCGATGGAACCTGTTGACTCTCCCGATCCGAAAAAACCGCCGGATTTCTTACGGAGCTCGCGGAGATCGAGTCTCAGACGGCAGCACATGGAACGAACGTCAGATGGCTCCATATCTGAATTGATGTAGTTGGAGAAATAAGGTGTTCCGTACTTGGATGTCATCTCGAAGAGGAGCTTGTTGTTCTCGGTCTCGGACCAGTCGAAATCTCTGGTAATAGAATATGTGGGGATAGGATACTGGAATCCTCTGCCGTTGGCATCGCCCTCGATCATGATCTCGATGAAGGCCTTGTTGACCATATCCATTTCCTTCTGGCAATACTTGTACTTGAAGTCCATCTCCTTGCCGCCTACGATGCAGTTCAGCTCTGCCAGATCGTTAGGAACAGTCCAGTCTAATGTGATGTTGGAGAAAGGAGCCTGTGTACCCCAACGGCTGGGAGTGTTAACGCCGTAGATGAATGACTCGATGCACTTCTTGACCTGATCGTAGTCCAGGTTATCAGCCTTTACGAAAGCTGCGAGATATGTATCGAATGATGAGAATGCCTGAGCGCCTGCCCACTCATTCTGCATGATGCCGAGGAAGTTGACCATCTGGTTGCAAAGTGTAGCCAGGTGCTTCGGAGGAGCAGATGTGATCTTGCCTGTAATGCCGCCCAATCCCTGCTGGATCAGCTGCTTGAGTGACCAGCCTGCGCAGTAGCCTGTGAGCATTGACAGGTCGTGGATGTGGATGTCGGCATGACGGTGTGCATCGGCGACCTCCTGATCGTAGATCTCGGAGAGCCAGTAATTAGCGGTAATTGCACCGGAGTTGCTGAGGATGAGACCGCCGACGGAATATGTAACGGTGGAATTCTCCTTTACTCTCCAGTCGTCGATCTTGACATAGCTGTTGACCAGATCCTTGTAGTTGAGAGCTGCCGACTTCATTGCACGGATCTTCTCACGGTTCTTACGGTAGAGGATATATGCCTTTGCAACTTCCTCATATCCAGTTCTCTGCAGGACGGACTCTACGCTGTCCTGGATCTCCTCAACGGTGATCTTGCCGTCCTTGATCTTGGGTGCGTAATCTGCCGTAACCTTCAAAGCGAGAAGGTCGATAACGTCATCGTTATAATCTACCTTTGTTGCTTCGAATGCTTTCTTGATAGCGTCGGAGATCTTGGAAATATTAAAATCTACGACCTTCTCATCTCTCTTGACTACCTGATACATACTGCCCTCCTAAATGTTTTATGTTGTTGTTATTGTTTTATCTCTCCGCCTCTGATCTCAGCTGCCGGAACCTTTTTCCTGACTGTCTGAAGAAGCCTCATGAGCTTGTCCTCTGACGGAGCGTGGTACCTGCCCTCGACTATCAGTTCTCCGGAATCCTCGAACCTCTGAAGGAAGTACCTGTCCGCTCCCGCTATCAGATCTCCGATTCCCTCCATGGTGTGTTCATCATGCAGTTCATCGATGACCGTTGTCCTGAACTCGTAGCATATACCGGAGTTCATCAGGAGCTCAATGCTCTGTCTGAGCTTATCAACAGGCGGCTCTGCGAGGCCCGTGACCTCTGCATATCCTGCGGGATCGCTCTTGATGTCTATTGCTACGTAATCAACGAGCCCTTCATCAAGGATCTCCCTGAGGATCTGTGGAAAGGAACCGTTGGTGTCCAGCTTAACGAGAAAGCCCTTTTCCCGTATCCGGCGGATAAAGTCCTTGATATCCTGATGGATAAGAGGTTCTCCTCCGGTGATCGCCACGCCGTCCAACAAGCCCTGGCGCCTGTCCAGGAACTTAAAGAATTCCTCCTCACTTATCACATAGTCCTCATTCATCCTCTCGGGAATGACCAGTGAAGAATTATGACAGTAAGGGCACCTGAAATCACAACCCATGGTGAACACGGTACAAGCCACATGCTCGGGAAAATCAAGAAGAGTCAGTTTCTGAAGACCGCCGATCCGCATGTTTTTCCCCCAAGGCTGTTTTTGTAGTGCTCCTACATTCTAACTATATCTTGTGGTTAAGTCAACCCCTGACCACAAGATATTGTGGTCAGGGGTCGAAAAGCACACAATATATGGTGTTACAGCAGATCGGTTATCTTCTTTACGGTATTACTCAGATAATCAGCCTCAACCTCTTCTGCCAGGCCGGAATCAACCTTTTTCATTGCCTCATGATCCAGAGGGAGCTTGTCCAGTATATCGATGCCGGCTTTGGCAGATGACTCTGCCAGCGCATCGTCATTTCCCCAGAGGGAGAACTTTTCTCCGCAGTGAGGGCAGATAGTATAACTCATGTTCTCAACTACGCCCAGGATATTGACGTTCATCATGGAGGCCATGTTCCTGGCCTTGGCAACGATCATGGATACAAGATCCTGAGGTGTGGATACCAGGACGAGGCCGTCCAGGGGAACTGCCTGGAATACTGTGAGAGGCACGTCGCCTGTTCCGGGAGGCATGTCGATCAGAAGAACATCTAACGTTCCCCAGCATACGTCAGTCCAGAACTGCTTAACGAGACCTGAGATGACAGGACCTCTCCATACTA
Organism: Clostridiales bacterium; assembly: GCA_017515465.1. Classification (GTDB taxonomy): domain Bacteria; phylum Bacillota; class Clostridia; order Saccharofermentanales; family Saccharofermentanaceae; genus Saccharofermentans. The sequence goes on along the minus strand of JAFWFV010000019.1, from coordinate 23,249 downwards.
CGGGAGCTTCCTCATCGTCCATGATCAGGTTGAGGCTGACGACCTCGATACCCTTTGCTGAGGAAACGGGAGACATCCTGCCCTGCTCCGTTGCTGCCATCCTGCCCTTGAGACCGAAAGCCCTGGGGATTGAAGGACCGGTGATATCGGCATCCATTATGCCTACTTTATATCCTTTGCGTGCCAGTTCTACCGCCAGCATGGAGGTTACAAATGACTTGCCTACTCCTCCCTTGCCGCTGGCTACTCCTATTACTCTGGTGATGTGGGAATCATCTCCAAGCTTCTCGAGGAACGGCCTGGGATTGCTCTCTCCTTTATTTAATGACGGACATGAATCCTGGGACTTGCACTTTGAAGCCGAAGGACATGAATCACATGCTGATGACATAGTATACCTCCAATAATGTTATTTACTCAGTTTCCGAAAACGGCACTGCGGATCTTTGACGATACGGCATTGGGATCCATGGTATATCCCCCGCCGTACTCGCATCTGAACCTCCTGCCGTTCTTTGTGACAAAATAGATCCTCAGATTGTTCTTATATCTGGATGCGGACACATTCGAGATGTTTTCCTTTACATCAATGAACTGTCCGCAGTATACAACGTATCTCTCCGTGACAAACAGGCCGGTATTGGCTCCCAGAGAAAAGAGACAGTGGTTGTTGATCTGATCGAGGATGTCGGATTCGGTAAATGATGAGATATTATCCTTATAAAGAGATCTGTTCTTAGAGTCAACGGATATCAGCCGGATAAAAAGAGCGATCAGTCCGCCGGCAACTAATGCCACGGGCAGGATAGCCCAATATGCCCTGTTTACTATAAAGAGGATAGTAAGCGCTATAAAACCTGCAGATATCAGGATGATACCCGTTACGGATGCTGCTGTTAATCCGTAATGAAATCTGTACAGACTTTCTCTGCTCGCTGACAATTATCTTCACCTGCCTTAATTGAATGACAGTTATCTATTCTATCATTCATGACAGGTTAATTCGAGCAGAATTATTTGATGATCCTGACAGTTCCCTCTGCACCGTCCAGCTCCACCATGTCTCCCGTATGGAGGACCGTGGTTGCATTGCCACACCCGACTACGGCGGGGATGCCGAACTCACGGGCCACTATCGCAGCATGGGACAGAGGGGCTCCTATGTCAGTAACGATTCCTGATACTTTGGAAAAGACCAGTGTCCACCCCACATTTGTAGCGGTCGTGACCAGGATATCGCCCTCCTCTATCTCACCGATCCCGCCAATGCTGCCAACTACTCTGACGCGTCCCGTCACCTTGCCTCTGGCGCCGGGAAATCCTTTAATGTCAGCAGACAGATCCTCTCTGTCATGTTCCATGTCAGCACAGTAGAGATCGCTCCTCCTGTTACCGTCTGCCAGCCATGTATCAGGATCGAACCCGCCCAGGATCAGAGACGGGAAAACGGGATATTTTCTGTATCTGTCAAAGGTCTCACGTCTGGCAGCGATGAATCTCTTTACTTCATTATTTCCACGGAGCAGTTCAAAGACCTCATTGTAGGTGAGCATGAATATGCCGTCACCGGTACCGTTTATCTCTCCGGCCTTTTTGAGGAACTCCCTGAAGACACAGAATATCCTGACTCCCTTGCTCCTGATTTCCTCCCTGAAATCGTTGGCATGCCTGAACTTTGACAGTTCCCTGTCTATCCATTTTGATCTGGAAGGATACTTCGCCTTGAACGAAGCAAGAGCATCTTTGAATTTCTGCTCCTGCTGCCGCTGCATCTCATGGAGATCTATGTTGCTCTTTCTGTGTTCCTCTATCAGGCTGTCCAGATAGCCCGGGATCTCATAGGGTCTGGGCTCCATGAGCTCCATCTCACTTACCGATCTGTGGCCGACTGTTTCCATGTATTCATCACCGGTGATCCTGCCTGCTATCACATCCTCTATGAGCAGCAGCGGCTTCATGCTGTCGATGATGCCCAGGCAACCTCCGCAGAGACTGTTTGCCATGTCAGGGCCTGCTAAGTCCGTTATCTTTTTCCTGGTGGAGAACAGCGGGATCATGGACGTGCCGCACTCGGCCAGGATCGATGCCAGTCCGTCATTGAGACGCGGGATCAATACATCCTCCCACATCCTGATGAGCCCCTCGTTGTCAGTGATCCCGCCTATGTCCGAGATCAGATCACGTGATATCTGATCCATGTCCCGGACCATCTTCCGCTTTTGCCTGCGGTTAAGTTTAGACTTATTCTCCGGGAAGAGCAGAGCCTTTATGTTCTTCAGGAATGCTTTGCGGTCAAATGGAGATATAGGGACCTCTATCGCCTCCGGAACATTCCCCACCAGATCCCTGACGGCGTCAAAAGCCTGAGCGGGCGTCTTGCCGAAACTTACCAGAAGAGAACACATCACGCTGATGTTCATGTAGGGCTGGCCGCAAATGTTGTCCAGCCAGTCAGGCAGCCCCAGCATCTCATTTATCTTTTCCAGCACGGAAAAGGTCATGGGAGATACGGGCTCCATGAATATCTCACCTACGTTGGTCCTGGTGAGCATCTTGTATCCGGACAGGCTGCCGTTGACACGGTAGGTGTCCATGTCAAGCCGTCTGAGGGTCGTTATGGGTCTGGCCTGCAGGATATAGACCTTGCCTGCAGAGACTGCCCATTCTATGTCCATGGGCACTTTATAGTGCTGTCTGATCTTCATGCACGCCTTAAAGAGTTTCCCGGCATACCGCTTCATGTCTTCCGGACCTTCGTATCTGTACTTGACGGAATACATCCTGAACTGCTCCGCATCAGATACGCCGGATACGAGGAGTTCCCCCTCGCCTCTGACAAAGTTTCCGGTCATGTATGAATCACGTCCGCTGATCACATCTGACGTAAAGACAACGCCCGCCATTTCAGGTCTGACAAATCTCTGGATCACGACTGCTATCCCTTTGTCCTCTTCATTGAATGATCCGGTATATTCGGCGACTCTGGCAGATCCCGCAGATGAGATTACGGACAGTACCGCTTCCTTAACATCCTCCGCCCTTACGTCTGTCATGGTCTCGTACTGACCGGCAAAGGAACTGTTTTTTCCGTCTTCGTTAATGGCTGAAGATCTGACGGCATATGTATATTTATCAGAAAGCGATGATATCAGCTGATCCAGTTCGTCTGATGCTTCAGGGAGCAGATCCTGACCGTCCGTGCCCCGGGACAGCAGAACAAATCCCTCAGGCACATTCAGTCCCAAGTCTCTGATCATGACGGCCAGGGAATGCGCCTTGCCGCCTGCATACTGCATCTCTTCTGTCGGGAGTTGTTTCAGATCATAGATGTATCTCATGTCAGCCACCCAGCAGTAGATCCACTCTCATATTGATATATTTTCTCAGTTGTTCATCATCATCGAGATCTATCCCGAAATCCCTGTTGATATCATCCTTGCGGTATATGATCAGCTGCATCATGGTGGAGAGTTCATAAGCGATGAGCCTGCACTCGGCCTCTGTCCTGGTGCCGTTATAATGCCTGAGGACATAGGGATAGCTGAATGATTCCTTGCCCAGATCACGCTTGAACAAAATGTATCCTGTAATGGCACGGGTAAACTGATGATTCCTGACGAGGACACGTGCGACCAGGAAATGTATCTCCTTAAGTATTTCAGCAGGAGATCTGCCGCTGTCTATCAGCTCCGCCACATTATCCCCCTCCATCAGGTTCAGGAACCTGCGGTTAAAGACCTGATAGATCAGGTTCTCCCTGGACTCGAAACAGTAATTGATCATGGAGGGTTTGACATCAGCCCTTGCTGCTATCTGTCTGGATGTGACAGTCAGAGGGTCTTCTGTCTCCATCATGAGCTGATACGTGGCGTCTATCAGTTTGTCCTTGGTTATCTGAAGTTTTTCTTCCTTGTTCATGCTGCCTCCACATTATTGAACGCGTTCAATTACATGAGCAGGATAACATAATGACAGTAAGGATTCAATACTAAAAAACGGATCAGATCAGTTTTTCAGCTTCTTCGGGCATGAGCGGCCTGCCCCATACGAAGCCCTGAATGTAATCACAGCCTATTTTCCTCAGAGTCTCCAGCTGATCATCGGATTCCACTCCCTCTGATATGACATCCAGATTGAGAACGTGACCAATGGAAATGATGGTGGCAACATACTGTCTGGATGATTCACTGGCATTAACGCCGTCAATGAACGACTTATCGATCTTGAGCATATTTGCCGGGAAGCTGTTCAGATAGCTGAGTGATGAGTATCCGGTACCGAAATCATCGATCGCCACCTGCATGCCCATGTTCCTGATCTCTTCTATGCACTGCAGTGCCCTGTCTGCAGAATCGATCATTATGGATTCCGTGATCTCTATCTCGAATCTGTCCGCAGGAACGTTATACTCATCAAGTGTCTTTCTGATTTCTTCGATAAAGTTGTTCTTCATGAGATGTCTGACAGATACATTTACGCTTATCGTGATGTCGGTATCCTTCTGCTTCATGACATCAGCGAGGAAAGCTGCTGCGAGCCTGAAGACCTTCAGATCGATCTTGTCCACCAGGCCTGTCTTTTCCGCTACGGGTATGAAGTCGGCAGGGCTGATCACGGATCCGTCATTGTCCTTCATCCTGGCCAGGGCCTCAAAGCCCCTGAGCTTATGGTTCATGTCGTACTGGGGCTGCAGGTTAAAGAACACCCTGTCCTGCTCCAGAGCCTTGCGGATCTTGCCCTCGACCTCGAGGTTATGCTCGGTCTTGAGTATTTCGGGACTAAAGTGCATCAGGATATTGCTGTTGCTCAGTCTCTGGGATTCATGCATGGCGGCATTGGCAGAGGAGAACAGAGCATCGGACGATGATGCATCATCCGGATAGACCGCATATCCCCAGCATGCGGTAATGTAGTAGTCACAGTCATCAATGGTCAGCTTCTTTTCCAGTTCATCCTTGAACATTCTAGCGGTATTAGTTATCTCATCCAGATCAGCTGCATCGCGGATAACGAGGGCGAACTCATCGCCGCTGATACGGCAGATGAAATCGCTTGTACCCGATTCAGGGGAATCCGCCAGTGTCTTCCAGCGTTCCGATATCGCTTTGATGACCCTGTTGCCGAAATCATGGCCCATGGTATCGTTGATGCTCTTGAAATTATTGAGATCTATCGAAACGACTGCAAATCTGTTGTTCTTTGCTATCAGATCGTTCAGGAGTTCACTACATGCGAACCTGTTGGGCAGTGATGTCAAGGAGTCAGTTACGGCCTGTTCGCGGATCCTGTACTGATACTTGATGCTCCTGGACTGATTGATGTAGATCATACTTACACATACCAGCGTAAAGACGTTCGTAAATATGCCGGGAACACTCATGGAGGATCGGGTAACGAACAGATTGATCACCATCATGGGCTGCTGCACGATCAGAAAAACGAGTGATGTTATGAATCCTGTCTTGCGGTAGAACACAGTCAGGAAGAAAGTAAGCGCGTTGCTTATCGAGGCGAATACACCGGTGAAATCGGACATCTGGGCCGGAACACCGAATATCGTAATGTCAATATGGTTTCGGGATGCCTGGGTGACAAAGAACTGGGATACCAGGAACAGCGCGACGAGAATAAAATAGGCACCCTTCGGAGCAGAATTGCTGAGCGAAAGGTCTCTCATCGTATTAGCTATAGTCGTGTTGTTCTTCGTTCCCATATTAGTTGGATGATATCACATACTAATTGTTAACATGGTTAATAAACGATTAACTTAAATTCACCATTAATTCATAGATTGCTGATTAAAGAATGCTGCCATCTCCCTTTCGAGGAGCCTGTATACATTTGCAACCAGGAAACCGTCTGCCACCGCATGGTTCATCCTGACCGTAACAGGCATCATGAGCCTGCCTGATTCCTCCATGTATCTGCCCCAGTTTACGATGGGCAGATAATACAGATACCCGTCAGGCAGTTCTATGTTCATGGAATCATAACTGAGCCATGATATATAGGATGCGTCAAACCAGTTGGGATGACCCTCAGGATCAAGCTTATATGCGGCATCCTTCTTTGCCTCTTCCAGATCCCTGAGAGCACATTCATAGAACTTTTTGTAATCCTCGTAATATGTCGTATAAACAGGTGTACATGTCTCTGTTTCCTCATGGAAAACATACTGTGTGGGATTGATCTGATCGAAACATATCAGCTCGTCAGACTGCCACAGATACTGCATCCTGTAATCGTCTCTGGAATTGAGGACCTTGCAGAGGAGATACAGGAAATCGATGTAGAACTTGCTTCCACTCTCACGGCAAGATCTGACCATATCGGTAACGTCGATACGTGCCGTCATGGACACTGAACATTTGCAGTCCTCGGTAAAGTGGCGGTAAACACCGCTGCGGTAATAAGACGATCTGTCAACGATTCTATACCCTGTCATTTCCAATCTCTCCCCGATAGTTATTCATACGGTAATAAATTATATAACTTTTTGTAAATTTAATCCTGCAGCCATGTTTAATAAATGCGAATGGGATAAAATTAATATATATGAGAAGATGAGGTGTTCCATGTCAGATAAGGTATATAACACGGTCATCATCGGTGCAGGCATCGTCGGCTGTTCAGTAGCCAGGTTTCTCTCCAGGTATAAGGGTTCGTTTCTCGTTATAGACAGAGACGAAGACGTATGCTGCGCCACATCCAAAGCCAACAGCGGAATAGTACACGCCGGATACGATGCAAGAAACGGTACACTCATGGCTAAATATAACGTCATGGGCAGCCTCATGTATCCCGGTCTCGCATCCGAATTGAACTTTAAGTTCCGCACCATAGGCAGCATCGTACTGTGCCTGGATGAGAGCGACAGACCCCGTCTGGAGGATCTCTATAACAACGGAATTAAGAATGGTGTAGCAGGTCTCAGGATCGTCGAAAGAGATGAACTTAAGGAACTGGAACCCAACGTCGCAGACGAAGCCGTATGCGCTCTCTATGCACCAACCGGCGCCATCGTCTGTCCTTTTGACGCCACCTTCGCACTGGCAGAAAATGCCGCCAGAAACGGCGTAGAGTTTTCCTTTGATACATCAGCTACGAACATCGAGAGAGATAACGGCAGATGGAAGATAACCACCACCAAAGGCATATTATTCTGTGACACCATCGTCAATGCGGCAGGCTGCTACTCTGATGTCTTCCACAACATGGTAAGCAAAGATAAGATCAACATAACCGCCAGGAGAGGCGAATACTTCCTGCTGGATAAGACTGCATCCGGTCATGTTAACCATACGGTCTTCAGGCTCCCGGGCAAGATGGGCAAAGGAGTACTCATAACCCCGACAGTTCACGGCAACACGATAGTCGGACCCACAGCCGAAGACATAGATGACAAGGACGATGTCAGCACCACATCAGCAGGCCTGGACAAGATCAGATCCCAGTCTTCGCTCAGCATCAGGGATCTGCCCATGAACATGTCGATCACCACATTTTCAGGTCTGAGGTCCCACGAGGACGGACATGAGTTCATCATAGGTGAACCTCAGGATGCACCCGGCTTCTACGACTGTGCAGGGATCGAATCACCGGGGCTTTCTGCCGCACCTGCAATTGGCAAAGACGTATCGGACATGATCGCTAGTCACCTGAGCCTTACTGAGGATCCCGCATTCGTACCGGGCAGGGAAAAACCTGTCGATCCCCTGCAGCTGCCGGCTGATGAACTAAAGGAACTGCTTAATACCCGTCCCGACTACGGCAGGATGGTATGCAGATGCGAGTACATAACAGAAGGTCAGATCAGGGATGCCATAAGGAGGACTCCCGGTGCCAGGAGCATCGACGGGGTCAAGAGACGTGTCAGAGCCGGAATGGGCAGATGCCAGGGCGGCTTCTGCTCCCCCACCGTCATGGAGATAATCGCAGATGAACTGGGGATCGGCATATCTGAGGTAACAAAGATGGGCAGCGGATCAGAAATAATACTCGGAGAGAACAAGAGACTATGAAACAGTATGATGTCATCGTCATAGGCGGAGGTCCCGCGGGACTGGCAGCTGCGATAAGCGCCTACGATAACGGGTGCAAGGACGTTCTCCTCATCGAGCGCGATAACAGGCTCGGCGGTATACTGAACCAGTGCATCCATAACGGTTTCGGCCTCCATACCTTTAAGGAGGAACTGACAGGCCCCGAATATGCTGACAGGTTCATCAGGGAATTTCATAACAGGAACATAGATCACATGACCGGAACAATGGTCATAGAGATCACACCGGACAAGACCGTCCGTGCGGTAAACTCAACAGATGGATTAATAGATATTAAAGCAAAGGCCGTCATCCTCGCCATGGGATGCCGCGAAAGGAGCCGCGGGCAGCTTTCCATTCCCGGGTCACGTCCTGCAGGTATCTTTTCCGCTGGAACGGCTCAGAGACTGGTCAATCTGGAAGGACAGATGCCGGGCAGGAGAGTCGTTATCCTGGGTTCCGGCGACATAGGACTCATCATGGCCAGACGTATGACCCTCGAAGGAGCGAATGTCCTGGCTGTTGTGGAACTGATGCCCTATTCAGGCGGTCTTAAGAGGAACATAGTCCAGTGCCTGAACGACTACGGCATACCTCTTTATCTGTCCCACACGGTCATAAACATCGAAGGAAACAAGAGAGTTACGGCAGTAACCGTTGCCGAGGTAGATGAGAACAGAAAGCCTGTCGCCGGCACTGAGGTCAGATACGAATGCGATACCCTCCTGCTGTCATGCGGACTGATACCCGAAAATGAACTCTCATCCCAGCTGGGAACGAAGCTCAGCCGCGTAACGAACGGACCTGTTGTTGACAGCAGCCTGGAGACTACCATCCCCGGTGTCTTTGCATGCGGCAATGTCCTCCACGTTCACGACCTGGTGGATTTCGTATCCGAAGAGGCAGCCCTCGCAGGCAAAAATGCTGCATTATATGTTCAGCACCTGGGAACAACCAATAAGGAACTGATCCCCGTCACTTTCTCTCCGGAGATCAGATATACGGTCCCTGCCTTTATCAACATGGATTCCATTACGGGCGACATCAAGGTCAGATACCGCGTGGGAAATAACTACCAGAACAAAAAGGTACTGGTCACATCAGGCGGCAAAGTGCTTTCACAAAAGGTACGCCGGATAATGGCCCCCGGCGAGATGGAAGATGTCCTCATTCCCGCAGACAAGCTGCGAAGTGCCGGCAGGATCGCAGAGATAAACATCAAGGTGACTGACAATGGATAACAGAGAACTTACTTGCATATGCTGCCCCATGGGCTGCCAGATAACGGTAACGATGGACGATTCCGGAACGGTAACGTCCGTTACGGGCAATACCTGTCCCAGAGGAGATGTCTATGCCAGGAAGGAAGTCACCTCCCCTACCCGCGTCGTGACCACCACAGTCAGGGTAACGGGAAGCATTTCAGGCGTCAGGACAGTATCCTGCAAGACGGCCTCAGACATACCAAAGGACAAGATCTTCGACATCATTTCATCTCTGAAAGATATGACCTTGTCCTGTCCGGTATGTATTGGTGATGTTATCCTGGAGGATGCTGCTGGAACCGGAGTCCCCGTCATCGCAACCTCCAATGCAGTCTAGATCAGAGACCGCTTATATCGCTGAAAGAATTACCGTAGATGTCGATGACCTTTACACTCTCCGGGCACTGTACCAGCTGGAGACCGCAGTAAGGCGCCGTCATCACTGCCGTTGCCGCATCGCCTGCAGGAGATGTCTCCTCCACAACGACGGTGATCTCGCCCTGAGAATCTACCCAGACATCAGAGATCCTGATCTCATAACCGCCCGACGACTTCTCGCCTGAACATACGAAGATGAAATAAGGAGCGTCGGGTTCATCTAATGTATCCACGTAGAATCCCCTGTTCTTCCTTATTCCCTGACCGTCTGTCCCTGTCTCCATGACGCCGTATTCATATCCGCCGACGGTTCCCCTATCAGGGATCTCCTGCTCACCGCCTCTGGCGGACTCATATCCTGCAGGAACGCTGACAGTCACGTTCGTTTCATTAGGCTCGTTAATCTTCTTGTCAGCACATGCTGCCATTCCCAGCATTACTGCTGAAAGTGTGATCACACTCAGTATAGATCTTATACTTCTTTTCATTCTTCAAATACCTCCGATTGAATACTGACATTAATACAATCCAAATAACTGAAATGTTGCACCATGTCAGATAATAATTCAATCCTTGCCGTTATATCATTCTATCAGGACAGATCCTCCTGTCTGTCCCGCGAACACGATATACCCGTCCTCAGGAAGATCGATCTGATCCGAAGCGTCGGTCACATGAGTACTGTATACGGGTTCATAATACTTGTTATATACACATATCATGCTGCTGTCGGGCCTGTTCACATTGATCATGGTGCCGGCCGTCTCATCACCGATCCTGTACCAGGATGCACAGCCGTCTGTCAGTTCTATCTCTGTCACGTCATCAGTAAGCTCGGGCATCATAGCCAGAGGCTCAAACTTCATGCCGTTGGAACAGAGGAAAGCTCCGCCTGGTGTTACACATCCGTCAACCAGATCCCTGTTGGAGGAGGACGGCAATGTGGTAAATGAGGATACATTAAAAGCATCATCGATCTTAAGCACCCTGGATTGTCCCATCACGTACACGATAACGTAGCCCGGGTGATCGTCAACCGTCTTAAAGAACATAAACGGTGAATCATAGCTTGCAGAAGAATAGGTGTCGCCTGTAAGCACCCATGGACAGGAACTGTAATTCTCAAATGCAGCCATCACGTCATCACTGACAGGATTATCTTCCATGTTCTCACCCACATACATCCTCATCGTAGTTGTTCCGAGTTCAGGATATTCCATATCCATCGAACCCTTTATATACGTCCTGCCGTCCTCACCGTCCTCGAAATATACGACCATGGCATTATTCTTTACCATGCCGTAATCGTTGACCTCTGCAAATCCGCCTGTTGCCGTGTACATGTACTTATGGGTTTCCGTTCTAGTCAGGCCTTCGATATCCACCTGCATGTATGAACTGTCAGGGAAAGATATCTCCGCAATGCTGGTTCCGTACAATGAATAGAGAGCGTAGGACCCTGCATACCGGTTAAACTCTTCAGGGATATCTCCGGCAAGTTCTATGTCATCCGCAGAATGATCTACCGTTATCCCCTGTTCCTCCAGTGCAACGTCCAGAAGCGCCTCGGCAACGAGCCGGTTCAGCGTCGATGATCCGCCGCTTGACAGGACGCTGACACTGATATCATTATCAGGTGCCACCAGGAGATGTGCATGCATATTCGTTATGTCACCGCCTTTGCCCTGCACCCTGACGCCCTCACGCTCATAAGCGATCTGTTCCACATAGTCCCAGCCGAGACCTGAGCCGTCCTGATAACTGTTATCTGAAGAGGCATTCCAGCGTGTTGCCATATCATCCTTTGCGGATTCTGACAGCAGCCTGTTATCACCTGTCCAGAAGGAGCTTCCGAACTCAGCCACATCAGATGCTGCCGCATAGATGCCTCCTGATCCGAGTGCCATGCAGTACTCGTAATCATGGGGCAGGCGGCCTGAAAAGATCTGCGCCTTATCCTCATACCCGTACATGTTTACGGGTGTTCCCGTATCTTCGCATCCAATCCTGCCGGCGATGTTCCTGACTACATAATCCGTATAGCTCATACCGGATACTCTTTCCACCACCATGGCCAGGAGACAGAATCCGTCGTTACAGTATGCCGCGTATTCACCGGGATCAGCCTTGAGCCTCTGATCTGCCAGACTTGCCAGCAGATCATCATAGCCTCCCATGTCGCTGTCACCATAAAGCTCCATATTAGTAAACCGGGTACCCATGATTCCTGATGTATGGTTCATCAGCATCCTGACGGAGATCTGAACATATCTGGGGTCAGCCATCCTGAACTCAGGTATATATGTGGTAAGAGGGGCATCTATGTCCACGAGTCCTTTATCTGCCAGCTGCATGACAGCAGCAGTAACATACACTTTACTTACTGATCCGACACAGTACAATCTCTCTTCCGGGGTGCCGCCTTCTGCCTGATCAGCTCCGCCTTCTGCAGCAACGCTTCCGGACGGCAGGAACGCCGTAACTGTCATCATCACAGCCAGCACCGAACCTATCAATCTTTTATTCATCATCTTATCCTCCATTATTCCGTCATAAGCTCAGTTACCGAGATCTTCCTGATCCTGCCGGCACAGATATAGGTAACGATGTAACAGTAGATGATCATCGCGATATCCAGGACTATCATCAGAGGGATATTGACTCCCATATCAGCTGAGAACAGGTTGAACCAGAACTGTGACTGAAGCGGGAAAGACAGAGCCGATGCGATGATCACCGCGATAATTGTTACCGGCATGGATTTTATAGCCATCTGCTTCATAAGGTCCCTGGACGAGTAGCCCATGCTCTTCATGATGCCCAGGTCTTTCCTCTGTCTCCTGACGTTGGACGAGGAGATTATCCACAGTATTACCGCTACAACAACTGCAACGAATACCGCCCCTGCAAAAGTGAATGTCCTGGTGGCATCAGCAATGGCGCCCATCTGGCTCTCAGCAAGGTCATAAAGAGAGTTAACGTCCTTGACCACGAACTTACTGCTGTTGCCGGTTATCATCTGATCGCCGATCTTAACGGCATAATCAACTGATGTGACACCATAATTTGTTATCAGCAGAGCGATCTTCTCATCCGCCTTCTGCCTGATCCTGTCTTCCAGACTGCCGTCTGTTACAGAACCGGATGCCATGTCAGCAGCACTGGCACCGTATATCGAGGTGATCTTCCGTTCGAATTCATCCCTGTCATAACCATCCTTAAGGTAAACACAGATACCATCGGGACGCTCATTGGGACAGATCCTCCTGTAGCCGTCACATGTCATGAATACGTTGATGCCGCTGTTGCTCATGGCTCCGACAACACCTGTTATAATGTAGCTCTTCTCTATGCTGTCACCTTCAACGATCATACTGTCCCCGACATAAAGATCTTTATCCCGGCTCGAGCGCAGAGAGATCGCGATCTCATTATCGTGCTGCGGGAATCTCCCTTCCACGGCAAACAGATTCTCCGTCAGGCTGAAGTCATCAAAGATATTCACATAAGATTGCCCGTCATAGCCTTTGCAATGCACATACTTCCAATTGTATGTAGGAATGGCTTTCTCCACTTCCGGAAGCTTTGCCATCTCTTCGCTGAATTCATAAGCATCAACTCCGTTCATGAGCGTCAGGGTCTCGTCTGGGACTTCCAGCCCCATTACCGTCATCAGAACATCAAAGCCGTTCTTGAAGATATCAAACGAATAGGAGCAGAACAGGAATGCCAGGGATGCTATGACTATGCAGAAGCCCGTTCCGATATTCTGTCTCGCATCCCTTACGAGGCTCTTCATTGCAAGTCTTACATTAATGCTTCTTCCCGTCCCGGTAAGAGGCAGGACGTTCCTGCCGAAATGATGTGTCCTGATCCCTCTGCGGAATGCCACCACAGGAGGATACTTCTTAACTGCTCCGGCCTTGAGGAGTGCAAAAACAGTGATAAGTCCGGTAATGACAAATGCAACCGCCACAACCATCAGTACATTGACCGCACCTTTGACATCCCTGCCTAACATGGATCTTAATGTGCTGTTCATGAGAGGCGTGACTGCAACAGCAGCAATTGCGCCTATAACTGCACCTGTACCTACCGTTATCACGTACTCATATACATATGACTGTGATATCTCTTTCGATGTGTATCCCAATGACTCCAGGACGCCGATCTGCTGCATCTGATCCTCTATATCGTTGCCGATCTTATGTCTGATCAGGAATATAGCAGCGACCATGGTTATAGCGGAAAGGCATGCCGCCATGATCATGAACATGTTCGGAAACTGGGTCTCCACATATTTCTCAGTATAATGATCGAGCACAAAAAGAGACTGTGTAAGTTTTTCCGATGTCTTTTCCTCTCCTTTGGCGGCGAATTCCATTACCGGAAATTCACCGTCATTATCAAAAGCAAGGAAATCCGCCACTTCAAAGACTCCTGACAGGAGAGTATAGTCGTTCTCAGTTACGATGAGCTTGATCATAACATTGGAATTGTTGCAAACACCTGTCGCATAGACACCTGCGACCGTGAAGGGATAATCCCTTCCCCCTGCAACGATAGTCAGGGTGTCACCAGGTCTGTAGCCTCTTGTGATCTCATATACCTGCGGGATCCATATAGGGTGTTTGATATTCTTTATCTCTTCATCAGACAGATGATCACCCTTGACGAAGTCATCGATCTTCAGGTCCTCATCTTCTGTGAGCAAAACAAAGTTTTCCGAGAGCTTATTACCATCATTATCTCTAAGTCCCGAATTGATCGCAAGCAGCAGCTTTCCCAGCTTCATATCCCTGATATTGTAGTCATCCTCCAGGATATCCTTATACTCTTCACGGTAGGTTTCCCCTCTGAACGCCATGAGGGTCCTTACACTTCCCGTTGCCTCATAGCACTCATCGAAGACATTCATGACCTTCGCCAGATTGGCTGCCACGATGCCTAGCGTAAATACAGTGATAAACGTCAGGAATATGATCGCCAGAGCTTCCTTCCTATTCTTCCTGAGATTAAATAATGACAATCTGAATATCTTCATACAGATCACCAGCCCATCTCATCCAGGAAGCTCTGAAGCCCTGTCCTTCTGACCTTGTTATCGTCCGTACCGTAGGGAGGCATCCTGTACTCACCTGCGATAGAACCGTCCCTCAGGAAGAGCACTCTGGTGCCCCTCAGTGCCGTCTTCAGGTCATGGGTTACCATGACGATACTCTGACCGTTCCTGTGAATCTGGGTAAAGATATCGAGAACGTCACTGCTGGAAGCCGAATTAAGCTGTCCGGTGGGCTCATCTGCAAAGAGGATCTTCGGGTCGTTAATGGCGGCCCTGACGATACCTACTCTCTGTGCCTCACCGCCGGACAGCTGATTCGGATACTTGTTCCACAGTTCTTCCATTATTCCTACTTTATTCAAAAGGTCCTTAGCCTTACTGATCAGTTCAGGCGAATTCTTCTGCACGATGAGCGCACCTGTCAAAACGTTATCCAAGACCGTCTGATTCTCCAGGAGATAGACACTCTGGAATACGAATCCGCAGTTGCCTCTCCTGAACACTGCCAGCTGATCGTTGGAATAGTCCTGGATCTCGGTCCCGGCGAACCTGATCTTGCCCATGGAGGGCTTATCCATTCCGGACAGCGCATAGAGCAGTGTGGATTTGCCAGAACCCGACGCACCCATTATGACAGTGAAGTCACCCTCGATTATCTCCAGATCCAGATTCTTTATGACGTGCTGCTGCACGCCGCCGTTTGAGAAAGACTTGCAAAGCTTTTCCGTTGTTAAGATCGAACTCATAAAATACTCCTTTTCCGCACACAATCTGTAGCTTACGGTGTTATTGTACAGATCACGGGAAAGAAGTTCTTTAACAAAGGACTATGAAATTCTTATCAAATTCTTAAATGAATAAGAACTGCCCCGATACCGGAGCAGTCCATATACTTAGAGGGTGTTATGAAGAAAATTGCTTGCTTTACGTAAGTGATTATAACCCCCTAACTCAGTCAAGATTCAGCAAAACTGAGTAAAAAGTGTGTGAAAAATGCGGCGAGAACCAAATACTCAGGCCAGAGGAATGGCCAGCCTTATGCAGAATCCGCCGTTTACGGAGGGTATCAGTTCCCCGCCCATCTTTTCCATGAGGATCCTGGCAAT
Source organism: Clostridiales bacterium (assembly GCA_017515465.1). Lineage (GTDB taxonomy): Bacteria > Bacillota > Clostridia > Saccharofermentanales > Saccharofermentanaceae > Saccharofermentans. The sequence goes on along the minus strand of JAFWFV010000019.1, from coordinate 7,396 downwards.
ATAAAGTCCCAGACCGCTGCCCTCGGAGACGGAAGAAGCCTGCTCCTTGCCCCTGTAGAACTTGTTGGTTATGAGTTCCAGCTCGTCCTCCGGCACGCCTGGCCCGTGATCCCTGATACTCATCTCCAGGAAGCCTTCCGTCAGTTCGTAATCAACATCGATCGCCGTATTGGCATACTTGTATGAGTTATTGATTATATTTCCTATTACCTGGCCCATCCTCTTTTTATCTATCAGGATCAGCACTCCCGGTACGGCAGACTCTGTTACCAGCTCCCTGTCATCGTATTTCCTGATGAGATCCGAGAGCACTGACGAGGGTTCAGAGTCAGTTACCACCTTGAACTCACCCAGATCATCCAGAGTGGATGTAAACAGGTCAGTAACCAGAGAATCTATCTCATCCGCCTTCTTATAGATATTGTCGAGTTTTCCCGCCATGTCGCTGTGGTCATTATCCATCTCCAGGCGGGCCTTGAGGAGTTCTGCCGTGAGCTTGATGCCAGTAACGGGAGTCTTGAGATCATGGGACAGGGATGCCACCAGCTCCTTTTCCTTGACCTGGAGGGCGATCTCACGCTTTCTCGAGGCATCCAGTTCCTCTCTCATGATGTCAAAGCTCTCGGAAAAAGCTCCGAACATATTGTCCTTCTCGATCATGAGAGGTTCACTCAGATTTCCTTCCGCCACCTTTCCGGCGAAAGCCTGCATCCTTCTGAAGGGCGCAACGATATTCTTGTTTACGTAGTAGCCGTATATAGCAACGCCAAATAAAATGAGCAATCCTGCAATACTCATTCCTACTACCATCCGGAGCCTGATGGAATCAAACACCTCGGATACATCATCTATTAGCACCACATATCCCACTGCCTTGGAATTAACAACTATCACGGAATAGGGATATTTCATCTTTATTGCTTCCTCAACGGTAACAACAGTAACATCATCACCATTCCTGCTGTCGAACAAACATGAGTTATTGATATCCAATACCACAAAGTCCTCACCCGGGAACCGGTCAGAAAGACCTGAGACAGAACCCCAGTTCTCTTCGGCGCACTTTGTTATCTCATTGAGGAGGACCACCTGTTCTCCCGAACTCTTAACGTCAGAAGGGTTAGAAGGAGTCAGAAATATAAACGCCGCAACGGCGGCTATAAAGAGGATAACGAGGAGTATTACGACCTTAAAATAGTTCTTCACAAAGACTATCCCTCAATGATGTATCCTACACCCCAGATGGTCTTGATCACAGAAGGATTCTTGGGATCTTTCTCGATCTTTTCCCTCAGATGGCGGATATGCACTGCCAGCGTTCCCTCGCCTACGAACTCATCGTCCCATACGTTCTTCAGCAGCTCATCCTTGGTAACGACCCTGCCCCTGTTGGACACCAGATATAGGAGCATCTTATATTCCATCGCCTTAAGGCTGACAGCAGAACCTGACACCATCAGCTTATGTGTATTGGTATCCAGGGTTATGTCCCCTGCCAGTTCATAGACATCTGATAAAGGACCTGCGGGAACACCTGAAGCACTCTCCAGTGACTTTTCATATCTGCCCAGGATCGCCTTGACCTTGGCCAGGAGAACGTTTAGTGTATAGGGTTTCTTGATATAATCGTCGCCGCCTATGTTGAGGGCGATGAGAACGTCATCGTCAGACGTTCTGGCACTGATAAAGAGTATAGGCATGTCGTATTGTTCACGGACCTTTCTGCAAAGGTCAAAACCGGACCTGTCCCCCAGATTGATATCCAGCAGGAGGAGCGAGACCAGATTGGCTTCCAGAAATGCCACAGCATCGTCGTAGCTGGTAACATATGCCGTTTTGATATCGAACATGTTGAAGTATTCCGCAGTTGTCTGCGCGATAACTTCATCATCATCTATCATCAAAACCTTGTATCTGTTGTCTTCCATGCCCATAGATTATAACATACACACCATTATGTATTCTTCGTCATTCTCATCTACGGTCCTGAATCCGGCCTTCTCATACATACGTACGGCATAGTTTGCTTTCTGCACCGCCAGGGATGCACGGGAAAACCCGCGGGAACGCAGCATATCGAGCAGATCCGACAGGAGCCTCGTACCGTATCCCCTCCCCTGTATTCCGGAAGGAGCGATATCGCCAGGGACGGCGTATCATCCGATACATGCCCGTAATCATCCATGATCCTGCTCCAGCAGCATCCGCAGATCCTGCCGTCATCATCCAGCACTAGAGCATTATCAGCGGGTGCTGATCCGAAAGACTCGTAATATACCGCCAGTTCCGGTCTGTAAACGATATCAAAGGAAGGCGTCTCACATCCCTCAGGCACGAATATCGCCTCATAGAGAAAAGTCTTCAGTATCTCATATTCATCATCACGAAGTGATCTGATCTCCATATATTACCCCCACTATTCACAAGCAATTATACAACAAAGGCACAGCGCACGGTCTGTAATAAAAGCCAATAAAACGAGGGGCTGCCTCGTTCAAGCAACCCCTCATCCAGGATTTTACCAGAAATCTTTCAGCTTACTTTACTGACAGACCTGCTACGTCGATCTCGACGGAATCACCAAGGGATACAGTACCGTCTGTCTTTTCCCAGACTGTAATGACCTCGAGGGTGGATTCTGCATCGGGAACTACGGGAGTTACGTAGCAGAGGATCGCATAATTGGTTCCGTTGACGACCTGAGATGCAATGACCTCAACAGGCTCATAAGAAGCACCTGTCATGCCGTCTGTTGCAGATGTGATGAGTTCTGCTGCAGAGACCTCTGCAGGATCGATGTATTCCCATCCGCCCAGCATTGCTTCGTCTCCGCTTGCTGCCTGACCGGGCAGAGGTACATTAACGATGTTGGAGACAGACGCATTGCCGTTAGCATCTGAATAGATGTATACGAGTGTGTAATAAGGTACTGCATCAGGAACGACTGCCTGTGACTGGCAGAGGAAGCAGTAATTCATACCGGATACTACCTGCTTTGCCAGGAGTGCGACGGGTATGTGCTCTGCACCAACCAGATCCTGCATAGCTGCCTCAAAGACTCCTGTCAGATCTTCGTTGATATCGGTTGTGTATGCCTTCTCCCAGCCGCCTACGATCTTGCCTGCTGCAGGAGCCTCACCTTCTGATGCCTGAGTAACCTCTGATACGGCAGGTTCACTCTCCTGTGCCTGACATGCTGCGATGCCCAATGTGAGCATTGCTGCTGAAATACCTATAGCCATTAACTTCTTTGTCAAAATCTTCATAACATTGATCTCCTTTCAATGAGTATCATGGCATTTTATCAAACAGAATCCACAATGCAATACCCATATCATGTAGTTTTTAAGATGTTAACAATCGCATAATATTTGTTACACAAATACCGGCAACTGCACCCTACATTATAGACCATATAGATGTATTTGATCTTACAATCAGTTGAAATAATAAGGACGGATGATCTATCCGCCCTCTAATGCCTTGCTACGATGCCAGTTCCTTCAACCTGTGCTGGATCTCCAGCACATCGCTCGCCGTTATGGATTCCGGATCCACATCACATGCCATACATGCCTGTCTGAACGTCACTGCCGTTACGATGCTGATGCCTGAACCTGCCAGGTAATTCGCTATCTTCATATTAAGAGCATGACTGGTATTGATATATCCGTTGTTTTCCATATAGGCAAGGTGCCAATCTGTAAAACCCATATCCGCCACCTCACATCACAAAGATACAATCTTATTTTATCAGTAAGGCAGATCCGAAGGGTTATCAAACTGAAAACAAAATGAAAACGAACTATTATCAGCGCAAGCTAAAGTATCTTTCTGATGGTCTTCTCATCAGCAGAAAAGTGCTTAGCTACCTGCCTGACCATGGCAGCCAGGGACTCCTCAGGGGATTCCTTATATCTGCCTGTCACATACTCATATCCCCAGATATATTCGGGAGGCGTCATTACCGCCACGGCCCAGCCGTACTCATTGCCCTTCTTGTTCAGCCTGGGACGGAAATCCTTGACCACCAGATATGTCTGCATCTGAAGCTTGGTGAGAGTTCCCTCAAAGTTCTTCTCCCCGCCTTTGCCGAAACCGCCCTTGTCCTTCATCTCAAAGGTATAAAGGTATGGTGATCTGCCCAGATCAGGAAGAGAAGCTATATCCACATCCCACATGTCAGTATCCTCAGGCACAAACAGATCCATAAGGAGCTTCTCCCTATAACCTGCCATGCCATCTGAATATGCGGCATCGAAATCGTAGCCGGACCTGCGCCTGTTAACGAAATAAGGAAACCACTTCCTCGATACGAATCCTGCACGTCCTCCAAAGAACTTGCCGTAGGCAACAGCACCCGACCGTGCCAGAACCGCTCTCCACTCCCAAGGGTCAGTCTCAACATCGCCAGTCCACCAGCACGCCGGATCAGTCATATTCTCAACGGAAAAGCCTGGAACAGAATTAGAGAACAGCGGCATGAACCCTACCCTCTCTATAACTGATAACAACTCATCAGAACTGTGCAGGCATGAGGGAGAATCAGATTCCACCCCATACATTATCCATTGTCCGTTAATAACTTCCATGGACAGATTATACCATCAACGGGAAGAGACGAATGAATCCAGCCTACTAAGAACACCAATAATATCATCGGTAAGATATCTGCGTCCTGCAGAAAGTATATGTTCAGGTATCCCCCACATCGCCTCTGCAATGGCACCTGTAATGGCTCCTAATGTATCCGTATCTCCGCCTATATACATGTCGTTCCTTATCGCAGATTCATAATCATCTGCCTCCAGGAAACATGTAAAAGCCTCAGGCATGGTGTGCATGCAGTCCTCCACATGGTGGTAAGAAGGCCTTATCTCATCCAATGTCCTGGACAGAGAATAACCAAACTCATTCTCGATACAAGACTTAATCTCAGCCTTGGATGCACCTGTACGTGCCAGATAGATTGCAGCTGCAACAGACTCTGCTCCCTTGACGCCTTCAGGATGGTTATGCGTAACCTCTGCTGTCCACCTGGCAACCTCTCTGGTACGCTCCATGGAACCGTAGAGCCACCCTACAGCTGATACCCTCATGCCTGAACCATTTCCAAAACTGCCATAGGGACGGCGGCTGTCAGAGAATAACCACCCTCTGAACCTGCCCCCATATCCTGCACCGGGATGTTCATTGCCCCACTTCTTCATGGAATCAACAAGCCTGGCCTTGACCGAACCCTCGTCTGCATCGAGGCCAGCATCCATCAGTGCCTCAGCTACGGCTACAGTCATTACCGTATCATCCGTAAATTCACATACAGGTGTAAAGAGCTCAAACTCCCTGGTCTTATTTCCCCTGTCAAACTCAAACTGGCTTCCTACGATATCTCCGATTACTGCTCCGTACATGTTATGTACCTCCTTCATTCTAGATCTGACAACAGTATATCCCAGACCAAATTACAGGTGGTCGCCTGGTGGGAGACATTTTCATATAAAACTGTAGACATGGATTATGGTTCTACCTAATTGAGTATTCAAAACCTCAGTATGAATTGTTATCTATATTCATATGCATGTCAGATTGGGTGTTAGATGGAAACTCAACCACACCTTGATAATCACGTTAGATTACAACAAATCGTATTTGTCTGATTTTCCTCTAGATTTTTCAACCGGATACTTCTCGTTGTTCCTAGCAATCTTAGCCTGAACAATCTCGTCAAGATCAAGATTACAGGCATCAGCCATCAGGATACAATAATTGACAACATCTGCCAGTTCTTCTCTTATCTTTTCCATCTTCCCTTCGCCAGAAACATCCTCCCCACTCCACTGAAATACCTCAAGGAGCTCCGATGCCTCAAGACTAATAGAGATGGCAAGATCCTTGGGATTATGAAACTGTTTCCAATCCCTGTCATCTCTGAATTTAACAACTTGATTATATGTCTCTTTCGATATACACATGTACTCACCTCTTAAACTTAATTGACAGCACACATAAGAGCTTCTCGCAATTCATCATCGCATGCATAAATGTATAGCCCTTCAACACCTCTAGTCATAAGCACTCGCACTTCATGTTGAATAAGCATCTCACCAAATGATTGCTTGCTCCCATCTGACAAGGTCCTTTTTTGCACAGCCTTATGATTAAAGCTTTCTGAAGGATCAAATATGATTCTTCCATTTCTATATTTTACTGAAGGTCCAAGTATAACCCCTGCGTAGTTAAGATCAAATCCCTGTATAGTAAAAGTAGATCCTACTTCTCCTATTGTTTGTTGTTGTTCTGCCCAAGCCAACGATTTATTCTGTTTCTTTAGATCTTTACTAATTTCACCATTCAATTCTCTGTTCCACGGTTTATGCCAACTTCCAATACATACTTCCCAGTACTTGCTCAAACGGGATTTTGCCTTATTACTATATTCCCAATCATACGAAGCTATAAGCCTCGATAAAGAATGATCTTTATCCTTCGATTTGGAAGTAATAGCTTTATCTAGTGCTTCAGGCGAATCAAATATCTTAATATCATATCCACCTTTTGCACTCGGAATACTATTAATCTCACAATTAATGGTAAAATCATTTATCCAGTCAACAACCTCTTTAGAAGCTCTAATTCTCAATTGGTTGGTCAAAAGATAGTAATTCTGCTGTTGTTTGGATTTTTCCCTATATCTATTGATTTCTTCAGCTTCCCAGTACTGTTCTGCCGTTAATACCTGATTCGGATCATACATAACAATAGTTACCCTTGATCTTTCAATAATATCATGTAGCTGGTTTTTTCCTCGATATGCCTGTTTTCCTTGAGTTAATAACAGATGTGCTTCATCAACAAACACTACATCGACAGGATTATCTTTCGTATGGTTATTGATAAAAGAAGTAGGTTTAGTAACAACGTTTCCGTACCTTTCTATTATTCCAAGTTTATTTGCAATCTGTTCGTAAACATTTACTTGTTCGTCATGGTTAACCATCATATAACAATTAAGATGTGGTGTGTCATCAAATTCTGAGCCAGTAATCAGTTCATAGAACAGACAACTATTTAAAACGGTTTTTCCTGTACCGGCTTCACCCTCAATAAAAATAAGCTGGTTGTCTTTATCACTCTTGATCACATCATTAATTCGACTGATGATGGAATCTTTTATTTGCTTTTGATCTTCAGTTAAGGTGTGTAAAGGAGAAGCTTTAAATATTGCTGAATTGCGAATCTCTGTTTCACTTGGAAACAACATGTTATTGTCCCGTCTAAGCCTTCTCCAAATCTTTTGAATAATCTGGTCGGTTTCTTCGTCTGGGTAATACCTGTTCTGAGGATTGCCTCTTCCATTGTGAATCTTGCATACTGAATCTACACCCATCATGTAGTT
>JAFWFV010000018.1 GCA_017515465.1 Clostridiales bacterium | reverse complement strand
GGGTACAAACTCTCGACCATTCCGGTGGTTATTACGATGAGGCCACACCTGTTCCCATCCCGAACACAGAAGTTAAGCTCATCAGTGTCGACAATACTCGGCTGGCAACGGCCCGGGAAGATAGATCGCTGCCGGATTATATAACCCCTTTACCGCTAAACGGTGAAGGGGTTTTTTGATTTTGCAATACTTTTTATAAAAATGTAATATTACATTTGCGTAAAAATGAATTATTGGTACAATGAAAAAGTAACATTTCTTATTATTAATGGAGGAACAGCAATGTCTAAGATCCTTATCGTTGATGATGATGCTTCTATCGTAAGCTCAGCTGCAGATATAATGCGAACATATTCATTTGAAACCATATCGGCCACTGACAGTAGAGAAGGATTCAGACTTGCAGTTAATGAGAACCCGGATGTTATCATCCTCGACTGGATGATGCCTAATTACAACGGTCTCCAGTTCCTTCAGGACTTCAGGAATGAGGGTTTTACAACACCTATAATCTTCCTTACGGGTAAGGGTGATCTCCCTGAATATCAGGTTGAGGCTCTCCGTGACGGCGCCGATACTTTCATGTCCAAGCCCTATAATCCCAGCGTCCTCGTCGAGACTGTCAGGACTCTTCTGAGGAGATCCGGATACGATGCTGATTCAGCCAAGACGAGCCCCGGAAATAACAGACATATCTACTCTGACGGTGAGCTCATCATCGACTGTGATGCCATGCAGGCATTTAACGGCGAGGTCAGCTGCAATCTTACCAACCGTGAGTTCCAGCTCCTCCAGTATCTCGAGGATAACAAGGGCAGGGTATGCCCCAGATCAGAGCTCCTGAAGCAGGTCTGGAAGTACGATTTTCTCGGTGACGAGAGAACGGTTGACGTTACCATCAAGAGGACCAGGCAGAAGATCGAACCTGACCAGAAGAACTTCAAATACATCCTTACCAGAAGAGGATTCGGTTACTTCTTCCCCAAGGATCTCACCTGATGACTTCCGATTTTTTCCAAGTCCTGTCTGAGAATATCTTCGTTGTCGTTATTCTCGGATTGATCCTTATGCTGGTCGGTACTATAGTCGGCTATGCTATTGGTAATATCTCTCTCAGAAATGAAGTATTGAAGAAGATCAGTGAGGCAGAAAAGCCTTCGCTGGTCCAGAAGCATATCCTGAACAATATCGGTCTCGGCGTCATTGTTTACGACAAGAACGGATTCCTGTATTCGAACAAGGTCATAGAACAGCTTCCTGATTTCATCAAGAGGGACATCCCAGCTGACATGCAGTCCTTCCTGAACTGCTACGACATGGACAACCAGCTCAAATCCAATTATCTCCTGGGTATCCAGAACGGCATAAATACCATCAGAGCCAATTACTACGCATCAAATCACATATACGAGATCAAGATCCTCCGCAAGAACTACGAACAGATGGAGGGACCTCTGGAGATAGTGATCGTTGAGGACATTACTCAGATCAAAGACGATGAAAAGCGTCAGAAGGATCTGGCAGCCAACGTATCTCATGAGCTCAAGACGCCTCTTACTGTCATCAAGGCTTCTGAGGTCTTCTTTGAGAACTCATCCCCTGATAACATGCCCGGCTACGATGAGTTCACCAGATGGGGCGACAGGATCATATTGAACTGCAACAGGATGCAGGATATCGTAGAGGACTTCCTGGTGCTGTCCATGACTTCCACCACCAACAAGATGGGTATCTTCGATATAGAAGAGTGCGTTAAGAAAGCTGTTGCCAATGTATCTGACTATAAGGGCCGCGACAATGTGGAACTGACGATCACCAAGAGGAACGAACACGCCCCGCTCCTGTTCGGAAACGGCAGACTGGTAATGAGGCTCATAATCAATCTCCTCACCAACGCCATCAAATACATCAATTACGAGGGAAAGACTGTTCCAAACCAGATCAAGGTCTCTGTCCTGACGATAGATGACAGGATCGCAGTCCAGGTGGAGGATAACGGCAGAGGCATCTCGCAGAAGGATCTGGACCATCTCTTCGAGAGGTTCTACAGGGTGGATAATTCCGGATCCAGAGACGTGGGAGGATCGGGCATCGGTCTTGCCATTGCCAAGGAGATCGCCGATATGCACGACGGCTCCATAGCTGTAACATCCAAGCTGGGGTCAGGATCGACCTTTACTTTCGTCATGCCTGTAGCAGAGACGATATTCAGCAATACCAGAGGTGACGGAAAGGCAGGCGTCATAAGTGATAAGCCCTTCTACAGGGCAGCTGCCATGTTCCTGGGATCTCAGATCTGTGAGGCAGTAAAGTCCATAGGATACGAGGACATCATGCCCGTGGTGGAGGATTACGAGAATACTCCCGGCATAGAGAAAGCAGAGAGGGACAAGAAACTGTCCAATCTCATCAAATCCATGGATGAAGACAGGTATCAGGACCTTTTGGATGAGCTCCTGTTCGTGGATACAGAGATGGATGATCTCGACGATCTGACAGAGGAGGAGACATTGAAACCAGAGATGGCACCGGAATCACCTGAAACGGCAGCTGTACCTGACATTTCCGATTTCCCCATCGCCGAAGCAGATGAAGATGAGCCTGCGATAGAGATACCTGAGGCATCGGCTGAACTGTCCGGTCAGGCAGAGGCGGAAATGGAGATGATGCGCCAGAAGGAAGAGGCCAGAAAGCTCCTCACACAGCCTATCCTGCCCAGAAGCACACAATATAAACAAAATGAATCACTTGAAAATGATATTCCCGTTACAAATGACGCTCAAACCAAGGTAATTCACCCCGAATTACCTAAAAAGGAGTATAATACAGAAGCCAAAAAGCAAACCGGCAAAAGAGAATCGCTGTTCGGTAATCTCCAGCCGAAAAAGGAGGAGAAACCGGAAGGTGTCAGATCCTCACTTAAGAAGATGCTTGATGAGAACGATACTCTGAATAACGGCAAACTGTAAGGAAACCAATAGTGAAGAACTATGCATATAAGATAACAGGCGGCAGGAGACTGTCCGGCGAGATAGAGATCAGCGGTAGCAAGAATGCCATACTCGGCATACTTGCAGCTGCAATGATGGTCGACGGACCTCTTACTCTCGAGAATGTTCCCGATATTTCCGACGTCAGCGTAATGGTGGAACTGTGCAGATCCCTGGGAGCAGAGATCGAGGCACTGGATGCCCATACACTGAGGATCGATCCCAGGACTATAAATACATACAAGGCATCAGGAACGCTCGTATCCAAGATCAGGGCATCCTACTATCTCATGGGCGCACTCCTGGGCAGATTCGGCAAGGCAACCATCAGGCTGCCCGGCGGATGTAATTTCGGTGACCGTCCCATAGACCTTCACCTCAAGGCATTTCAGCTCATGGGAGCCAAGGGTGCCAGACCCAGTGACATTGATGCGGGTATCGTTAACCTTACTGCAAATCCTCTCCACGGTGCGAAGATCTATTTCGATATCGTCAGCGTCGGAGCGACCATAAATGCAATGCTCGCAGCATGTAAGGCAGATGGCAGGACGGAGATCATAAACGCTGCCAAGGAGCCCCATATCGTTGACGTTGCCAACTTCCTCAATGCCATGGGAGCAAAGATAAAGGGTGCCGGTACAGATACGATCAAGATCGAGGGAGTCCCTTTCCTTAAGGGTGATTTCACTTATTCCGTAATCCCTGACCAGATCGAGGCAGGAACATATATGATCGCGGCAGCTGTAACAGGCGGCGATGTTACCATATCAAATCTCATCCCTACACATATGGAACCTCTTTCCGCCAAGATGCGTGAAATGGGATACACGGTAGAGGATGGCGATGAGAGCATCAGGGTATATAAGAGAGATGGTGATGACATCTACTGTACAAACGTCAAGACAGCTCCCTATCCCGGATTCCCTACGGATCTTCAGCCACAGACGGTAGTCCTCCTCTGCCTCGCAGACGGGATGAGCAGGATGCATGAGAATGTCTGGCAGAACAGATTCCAGTATATTCCCGAGCTGCAGAAGATGGGTGCCAACATAAACGTCTTTGAGAGACACGCACTCGTCAGCGGGATCTCCAGGTTCAAGCCTGCAACAGTTACGGCAACGGACCTCCGCGCAGGAGCGGCACTCGTATGTGCGGCACTTGCAGCTGAGGGAACATCCTATATAATCCAGGCATCCAGGATCGACAGAGGTTATGAGCATATCGTATCCAAGCTCACATCCCTGGGCGCACAGATCGAACGCGTTGAATACGACGAAGTAGCAGACGATACTGAGGCATGACATGCGGGGAGAGATAAAGCTTATACCTCTCTACAGCAGCAGCGAAGGCAATTCGACATTAGTTTCTGCAAACGGTCACAATATCCTGATAGATCTCGGCAAGAACTGCAAACAGTGCGGCATCGCCCTTCAGAAAGCAGGCGTATATCCTGATGATATCGATGCGGTATTTCTCACCCACTATCACAGTGATCACATCAGCGGCGTTCCCGTCTTCATGAAGAAATATACAACCCCGGTCTACGGTACGGCCCCTACCTTAAGGAAGATAGACACACCCATGACCAACCTCCTCAACACCATTGAGGAAAAGAGCGTTACCGAGTTCGAAGAGTTCGGCATCAGGGTTAAGTCATATCCCACCTATCACGATGCGGCAGGATCGGTAATATACAGGATCGAGAATACCTTTTCGGGCAGATCGGTATGCGTAATGACCGACATAGGAGTGCTGACTGAAGGGCTCCTGGAATTCTGCAACGGATGTGACGGGGGACTGTTCGAATCCAATTACGATATCGACATGCTGAAGTATGGTCCATATGAACCCTATCTCAAAAGACGTATAGCAGGTGACGGCGGTCACATCAGCAACGTGGACTGCTCCAAGCTGGTGGAGTATCTGATCTCATCCGGGACCACCAGGTTCATATTAGGACACGTATCACCTCACAACAATACACCCGAGATCGCCAGAAAGACTGTTTCTGATTACCTGGCATCCAAAGGCTATGAGGAAGATACGGATTACACCCTTCAGGTCGCATCCAGGACGGAACCAATAAAGGGGATCGTTGTATGAAGATCAGGATAATATGCCCCGGCAGGATTAAGGAAAGCTTTCTCCTCGACGGTATTGCCGAGTATAAGAAGCGGCTCTCCAAATACTGCACAGTCGAGATAACAGAAGTTCCGGACTGTCCCGATTCTATGCCCGTGGATCAGGCTTTGAAGACGGAAGGCGAACGCATCCTCTCGAAAACCGCACAGCACGACGTATTGTGGGTAATGGACCTGCACGGAAAGGAATATACTTCCGAGGAGATATCTGACCTTATGATAGACGATCTCGAGAGAGGCGGCAGCACCATTACCATTGCCATAGGCGGCAGCAACGGACTGTCTCCGGAGGTTGTGGCGCGTGCTGACAGGAGGATATGTTTTGGTAAGATCACCATGACTCACCAGATGACCAGACTCCTCCTTCTGGAGCAGCTGTACAGGGGCTTTAAGATATATAACCATGAGAAATATCACAAGTGATGTGTTTGCTCCGGGAACAAGTCGTATTAAGCATTTGAGGAGACCAGGGTGCTGACAGCTGGCGTTATGCTTAATACTCAAAATGTTCCCGGAGCAAACATCTCACTTTGCAGGGTGTTGACAAAAATATAGTGGGTAATTATAATACTTTAGTCTGCTAAAGACTTTAGCGGACTAAAGTGAATTAGAAAAACGGAGTAGCTTTATGAGTAACAACAAGTTCTATACACCTGACGGTTTTACGGATCAGCTGCCTGAGGTATGCGCTTTCAAGCGTGAGGCAGAGAATAAGCTGAGAAACGTATTTATCGGCAACGGCTACAGGGAGATAGAGACTCCCGGAGTCGAGTACTGTGATATATATACTTCCACAGATCTGGTCAATGCAGAGAGTCTGTATAAATTCTGTGACCAGAAGGGAAGGCTCCTGTGCGCCAGATATGACGGCACCGTACCTGCAGTCAGGTTCGCAACAAACCTCCTGAAGGATGAACCCCTGCCCCTCAGGTTATTCTATGTGGAAAACATGTACCGCTTTAATCAGACGGGTGGAGGAAAGCAGAACGGTTTCACCCAGGGCGGTGTCGAATTCATGGGTGCCGAAGGAAGTGAGGCAGACGGTGAGGTAATATCCATTGCGATCGAATCTGCACTGGCGATCGGCATAAAGGATCTGCAGATCTCCATCGGTCAGGTCAGGTTTTTCGAGGGCCTTGCATGCCAGCTGGGCCTTTCGGAGGAGGACAGGATCCTTATCAAGAATGCCATCCAGCAGAAGGATTCCGTAATGATCGAGAACACTGCCAGAAAGGCAGGTCTGGATGCCAGGGATACTGAGACCCTCATGATGCTCATCGAATGCCAGGGCGGATATGAGGTCATCGAGCAGTTCAGGGCCAGGGTTACGGATCCTGAAGCACTGAAGGCTCTCGACGGTCTCAAGGACATCCTGGACATCATGGATGAATACGGATATTTGAAATACATCACCGTGGATCTGGGCCTGATTGGAGTGGAGAACTACTATACGGGCATAATCTTTAAGGGTTATACGTACGAAGTCGGATTCCCGATCATCGGAGGAGGCAGATACGATAACGTTGCCGAACTCTTCGGAAGAAAGATGGAGGCTGTGGGATTCTCCATGTCCCTCACACTGGCGATCACCGCATTAATGCGTCAGGGCCTGGAACTCAAGAAGGAACAGGCTTCCGTGATCGTCGGATACGACAGGGCAGTTAAGGGCGCCAGAGCCAAGGCGATCGCACTGGCCAAGGCACTCAGGGAGGAATACACTTCCGTTATCCTGGACAGCAGCGGAATGAGCGAGGAGGAATTGGATCAGTACAGTGATCTCAACAATATCCCCGCAACATTTTATGTGAATGAGGGGGAGGAATCATGATCACCATAGCACTTTCAAAGGGACGTCTTGCAGAGCAGGCCCTCGATATACTGGAAAAGGCCGGATATGACGTATCCGCCGGCAGGGAAAAGAGCAGAAAGCTCATCCTGGAGGATGAGAAGGCAGGACTGAGATTCATTATGGCAAAGCCCGCGGATGTACCCACCTACGTTGAGTATGGTGCGGCAGATCTCGGCGTGGTCGGCAAGGATACTCTCCTCGAGGAGGGAAGGGATCTCTACGAAGTAATAGACCTGGGATACGGCAAATGCAGGATGTGTGTCTGCGGGCCTGCCGAACTCAAGGACAAGCTCGACACGATACCCAACAAGAGGGTAGTTACCAAATATCCGAACATCACCCGGCATTACTTTGAAGATATCAAGAAGGAAAGTGTTGAGATCATCAAGCTCCACGGTTCCGTGGAACTCGGACCCCTGATCGGACTGTCTGAAGTAATAGTCGATATAGTCGAGTCAGGAAGAACACTGTACGAGAACGGTCTCGATGTACTGGAGACAGTAGCCGACATATCAGCAAGGGTTGTCGTAAACCGCGTATCCATGCAGATGAAGGCTGACGAGATCAAGCCCATGATCGCAAAGATCAGGGAACAGCTGGCAAAACAAGAGGTATAAAATGCGTTGCAGATTAATAGAAGGAACATCAGAAAACCTTAAGGAAGTATGTGAACAGCTCGGACTGAGGAGCAAGATGAGCAAGTCCGACGTTGTATCCATAGTCCAGGAGGTGTTGGATGACATAAAGGAGAATGGCGATGAGGCCGTTCTGAAATACACAAAGAAGTTCGACGGTGCAGACCTCACACCTGAGACCATGAGGGTTTCAGAAGAGGAGATCAGGAGTGCCATCAGTGAGATTGATCCAGACCTGCTGAGGATAATCAGGAGGGCAGCGGAGAACATCAGGACCTTCCACGAGAAACAGCGTGAGGAAGGCTTCATGATGGATACTGCCAGGGGATCAAAGATCGGTGTCAGGGTCAGACCGCTGGCCGTCGCAGGCGTATATGTTCCCGGAGGGACTGCACCCCTGCCGTCCACTGTGCTCATGGATGTCATCCCTGCTTCAGTTGCAGGTGTTAAGAGGATAGTATTCTGTACTCCTCCCAGAAAGGACGGCACCATCGCTCCCGTTATCCTGGCTGCTGCATCCATTGCAGGTGCAACAGAGATCTACAAGGTCGGAGGTTCACAGGCCATTGCAGCAATGGCATACGGAACTGAGACGATCCCCAGGGTGGACAAGATCTGCGGTCCCGGAAACATCTTCGTTAATACAGCAAAGAGACTGGTATACGGTCAGGTGGATATCGACATGTTCGCAGGACCTTCAGAGATACTGATCATAGCAGACAGGACTGCTGATCCCGAATTCGTGGCAGCTGACATGCTCTCACAGGCTGAGCATGACAGGATTGCATCAGCGATCGTGCTGACAGATGACAGGCAGCTGGCTGAAAAGGTCCTGGAGTCTGTCGACAGGAGGTCTGAGGAAGCACTGAGGAAAGACATCCTGGCCAGCTCCCTCCAGACATACTGCGCGATAATCGTATGTGATGATCTGGATACGGCAGTTAAGTTCTCCGAGGAGATCGCCCCTGAACACCTGGAACTCTGCGTGGCAGATCCCGAGGCCATGCTGGATAACATCAACAATGCAGGTGCGGTATTCCTGGGTTCATATTCACCCGAACCTCTGGGAGACTACTTTGCAGGGCCTAACCATACGCTGCCCACATCGGGTACATCCAGATTCTTCTCACCTCTCAATACGGGAGATTTCTACAAGAAGATGAGCATCATCAACTATAACGAGGAGTCGCTCAGAGAGGTCTATGAAGACGTAGCGAAGTTTGCAGACAGCGAAGGACTCACATGTCATGCTGAATCAATTAGAACAAGGTTTAACAGATGAGTAAATACTGGAATTCAAAGATAAACTCGGCAACCCCCTATGTTGCCGGTGAACAGCCGAAGCCCGGACAGAAGGTGATCAAGCTGAACACCAACGAGAATCCATATCCGCCTTCACCTAAGGTCAGGGAGGTGCTTCAGGACTTCGATATCTCTGACCTGAGGCTGTATCCCAACACGGGATCAGATATCGTCAGGGATGCCGTAGCTTCGGTATACGGGCTGAGCCGTGAGAACATATTCGTCGGAAACGGATCGGACGAGGTCCTGGCTCTGTGCTGGCAGACTTTTTTTGAGAAGGAATACAATACGGGAAAGTCAGTCCTGGTGCCTGACATAAGCTACAGCTTCTATCCCGTATTCTCGTCTTTCTACGATGTCAGATGTGAGAGTGTTCCTCTCAGGGAGGATTTCTTTATCGATCCTTCCGATTACTGCGGCAGGGATTGCTGCGGCATAGCCATAGCCAATCCCAACGCACCTACAGCCAGGCTCATCTCCCTCGATGACATAAGAAAGATCCTGGACAGCAATCCCGATGTGCCCGTGCTGATAGATGAGGCATATGCTGATTTTGCAGAAGGTTATGAGTCTGCCGCTTCCCTCATAGGCGAGTATGAGAACCTGATAGTCGTAATGACCCTGTCAAAGTCTTACAGCCTGGCAGGCATCAGGATGGGATTTGCAATGGGCAGCAGTGAGCTGATAGAAGGTCTTACGATGGCCAGGGATTCATTCAATTCCTATCCCGGAGACCGTGTTGCGCAGAAGGTTGCCGAAGCAGCGATCCTCGACCGTGAGTACTGGGACAGGACCAGAAAGGCGATAATCGCTACGCGCAAATGGACATCAGATGAACTCAGGAAACTGGGCTTTCAGCTCACTGATTCACAGGCGAATTTCGTATGGGCAAAGCCGCCTGCCCAAATTGACGCACAAACGTTATACAACAGTCTCAAATCTAAGGGTATACTGATAAGGTATTTTAATAAACCTTCCATCAGTGATCACGTGAGGATCACCATAGGAACGGATGACGAGATGAAGGCGCTGATCGATGCGATAAGAGAGGAGCTGTGAGGTTATGTCACGTATTGGTGAGATCAAGAGAACAACAAAAGAGACAGACATAAGCATTTGGATCGACCTTGACGGCAAGGGCGAGACCGCAGTCGATACGGGAATCGGATTCTTTGACCACATGCTCACGGCTCTTTCAAAGCACTCCGGAATAGACATGAAGATCACATGCAAGGGTGATCTGGAGGTGGATGCACATCACTCAGTTGAGGATGTGGGGATCGCACTGGGCCAGGCCTTTGCGCAGGCTATAGGTGACAAGAAAGGCATTACCAGGTTCGGTTCTGCTGCCATCCCCCTCGACGAGGCGTTGTCCAGAGCAGTAGTCGATATCTCCGGCAGGGCATTTATCGTTTTTGACTGTGAGTTCGCAGGCGATATGTGCGGAACAATGGATACACAGCTCTTTGAGGAATTCTTCAGGAGCTTTGCATATAACGCCCAGATCACGCTTCACGTGGTAAACCTCTACGGAACGAATGATCACCACAAGGCCGAGTCCATGTTCAAGGCATGTGCCAGGGCTCTGAGGCAGGCTGTTTCCATCGATGAGAGATTTGCAGGACAGGTGGTTTCGACCAAGGGTGTTCTGTAAGAGGAAATGATTTGATTGACAAGGCAGATAAGAAACGTAAATTGATCCTGATCTATGCAGCTTTGTTTGCGTTGTCTGCCATATCGTTGCTTTACAAGATCCGGTTCGGTTTTCCTATTGAAGAATCAGTACACATCTTTACCGCGGTCAGGTTTCTGCAGGGAGACGTCCCGATACTTCATGAGTGGCATGGAACCCAGTTCTCATATTTGTATCTGCTGCCGGCCGTAGGCCTATACTTAAGGATCAACGGCAGCCAGGAGGGGATAGTCCTTTTCTGCAGGACGGTCTTTGCCGTATTCTGGATCATTTATTCATTGTTCATTTATGTCAGAATGAGAAAAATCACTCCGGTTGGAGCTGCTTTTGTCAGCCTTGGGATGATCCTGTTTGTTCCTTATGAACTGATGTCTGTATATTACAATACGCTTGGAATAGCGATGATAATGTCATCCTCCGTCATAGTAATAACTGCCGAAAGAATAAAGAGAATACAGTATGTTTTGGCAGGCATCATGTTAGCAATAGCAGTAACATGCTGTCCTGTTTTGGCAGTAATGTATTTGGCACTTACTGTTATGGTAGTCATTGAGCTTGCGAGAAAAAAGAGAGAACATGTTCAGATCTGGGTGTGGATGACAGTCGGGATCGTGATTTCTTTCATACTGTTTTGTCTGTTTTTGTTAAGCCGCGCGGGTGTAACGGAATATCTGAACGGGATCCACCATATTTTTGAAGACAGTGAACATCAGGTCTCTCTTGCCGGGAAAACCTATTCGTATCTTTTGGCTTTGTGTCAGCCTGTCCCGGTCATTTTGCTCTGGATCTCGTGCGTGCTTCTTGCTGCGTATGCACGCCGCAAGGATGACCGGAAGTTCAGATTAACGGGACTATTGATCGTTACCGTCCTTACGGCAGTTTTTGTAATGACATTTGTTGCGGTTGGCCTGAGCCTGAGTGTGATATGCATTCCGGTCGGTATCGGACTGTACTGCAGGATCTGTTTCCCTGATAAGACGAACAAAACACTTTTCAATTACATATGGTTACCCGGGTTCATTTATTCCCTGTGTATAAATGTAACATCAAATCTGGGACTCGGAAGTATCAATTCGGCTTTATGTATCTCTACAGGTGCGAGCATCATGATGCTCGCCTGCAGCATCACACCTGCAGATATAGGAGTATCGGTCAAAAAGAAAGCATATATCTGCCTTATCCTGTCTGCAACTGTCTTTTACGGAGTCCTGATCTATAACAGAACAAGTTATGTTTTTGGTGAAACATCATCAGCTGTGCTGGATACTTATGTCGATGCAGGAAGTGCGCGGGGACTCATTGTTTCTAAGTATAGTGACAACAGCTACAGGGAGTATAGAAATGACTTTAGTGAGATAAAGGATAACCCGGATATAGACAGAGTCATTGCTCTGTCAAATGAGCAATGGCTCTATCTGGAAATGGGAAAGAGACTGGGGGCATATACTCCATGGCTTCATATCTACACCCCTGAAATGCTCACAATATTCTATAATGAGTATCCACAGATGAAGCCGGACGCTGTATATATTGATAAGTATTATACAAGCTATTCTTTCTTTTTCGAGGACATGGGATATGTCTCTCACAGATCTCCGAAAGGAGGGCTGATACTCTATCATGAGTAATATCAGAAAAACGGATCTAATGACCGGAAAAAGCCGCGTGATGATCTGCTGCATCTACAGTGTTTCTTTCTGCATATTGGCTTCTCTTTTGTTTTGGAAATGCAGATACGGATTTCCCTTTGAGGAATCCTTCTATGTCAATACTGCCTACAGATTCGTAAAGGGAGACATGCCCATCATACATGAGTGGCATATGTCCCAGCTGTCGTTTATCTATCTCGAACCTGTCGTGGCATTATACCTTAAGATCAAGGGAAGCACGGAAGGCATCATGCTCTTCATGAGATATGCATTTACTCTGTCGTGGAGCATCTTTGCACTGTTTGTCTTCCTTAGGCTCAGAAAGATCTCCCTGCCTGCAGCTTCTGCCGTCAGCATTATCCTGCTGATGTATACACCTGCAGGGCAGATGGCCCTGTACTACAATTCCATCGGGATAATGACCCTGCTGGCATCATGTCTGATCCTGGCAACAGCAGAAAAGGCAAAGCCCTTTCAGTATTCAGCTGCAGGCGTGCTCTATGCTATAGCAGTTACATGCTGTCCATTCCTGGCAGTCCTGTTCGTTTCCGTCATCATCCTTCTCATCAGGGACATAGTCCGTAAAAAGATCCGCGGCAGCATCTGGATGTGGACTTCACTGGGAGTACTGGTGATGTTCATTGCTTTCTGTGCGGTGTTCATCGTGAGGGCGCCCCTTGCTGATTATCTCGACATGATCCCGGTCATCCTTAATGACAGTGAGCACGACTGGAACATCCTAGATAAGATCGTTGACTATTTCAGATCCGGCATGGAGGTCATGATACCCTGCGGCCTTCTGACCGTAATGATGGTGATCATCATTCTCTTGGCATGTCTCAAAAAAGACAGCAAGAGCAGAAGATACGGCCTGCTTGCGTTCTGTATCCTCACGGTATCGATGCAGCTTTGCTTTGCACTGCTGAACAATCTGATCAACTACTATATGTTTGCCCCGATGCTCCTGGGACTGTACTGCTTTATCTGCCTCAGGGATGAGATCAACCGCAGGCTGTTCTTTTTCGTATGGATCCCGGGATTCGTCTACACTGTGTGCCTGCATCTGTCGTCCAATATGAGATTCGTTGCTATATCATCTGCGGCGTCCGTTGCAACGGCGGCAGGTCTGGTAATGGCCGTAAGATATGGAATCTATCTTGCAGGCAAGGAGACTGAAAAGAAAACAAAAAGGATGCTGACAGCCGCCGTAGCCGCAGTCATCCTGCTCCAGTTCGGACTGGTAGCCGAGAGAAGGATCAGATATGTGTTCGGCGCCCAGGACATTGCTCTTACTACGGAAAAGCTGGATTCGGGAATAGCCGCCGGGATGTATGAGACCCCGGAATGGAAGGACATATATGAAACGAAACTTAAGGTAACAGACGAACTGAAGAGAGAAGATATCGGAGGCGTACTGATCGTATCATCGGAATGGTGGATGTACCTGGAGACTGAAAAGGATTTTGCTGTCTATACCACATGGACACCTAACCTCAACCCTTCCACCCTCGACAGATACTACGATCTATACCCTGACAGAAGGCCTGACGCCATATATGTCGACCCTAATTATGCAGAGCTCGTTCCTCAGTTCGGACTTCAGCATTATAGCGGAGACCAGACGGCCGACGGCGGGTATATTTTGTACCCCTGTGAGTCTTGATTTAATTGTTGTTATCATACATAATTCCTATGTTGTAAATTATTCCTTAGAGGAGGAACTGAGATATGTTGATAAAAGATACTGATTTCATCGATATGCCGGTGTTTATCAAGGGTAAGGTACGTAATGTTTACGATCTGGGCGATTCCCTGCTCATGATCGTTACGGACAGGATATCCGCTTTTGACGTCGTATTTGACGAACTCATTCCTGACAAGGGCAAGGTGTTGTCATCCATTTCAGCATTCTGGTTTGATTTCACAAAGGACATCATCCCCAATCACGTGATCACAACAGATCCTAAGGAATATCCCATGGGACTCGATAAGTTCGAGGAGGAACTGAAGGGCAGGTCCATGCTCGTAAAGAAGGTTAAGATGCTTCCCGCAGAGTGCATCGTCAGGGGATACCTCGAAGGTTCTGCTCTGAAGGAATACAAGAAGTCCGGTACAGTCGGAGGCATCAAGATGCCTGAGGGCATGCGTCAGGGCGACAAGCTCCCCGAGCCTCTGTTTACTCCTTCCACAAAGGAAGATGAAGGACATGACATCAACATCACATACGAGCAGCTCATCGAGAAGCTCGGCGAGGAGGATGCAAAGGCTCTGAGAGATGCATCCATCGCCCTCTACAACAAAGTATCCGAGTATGCTCTTACAAAGGGCCTGATCCTGGCCGATACAAAGTTCGAATTCGGCAAGATCGACGGCAAGCTCGTAGTAGCTGACGAGATGTTCACACCTGATTCCTCCAGATTCTGGGATCTTAACGATTATGAGCCCGGCCGTGCACAGAAGAGCTTTGACAAGCAGTACCTCAGAGAGTGGCTCGAGACACTTGACTGGGACAAGACATATCCCGCTCCCACACTCCCTGAAGAGATCATTAACAAGACGGCAGAGAAGTACCGCGAGTGCTATTCCCGTCTCACAGGAAAGGAAATCTGATATTTGATCGCAATAGTTGATTACAAAATGGGCAACCTGGCATCCGTCAAGAAAGCTTTGGCGGCGTTGCACTATGATGCGATCATCACTTCAGATCCTGGAGTAATAGGATCAGCAGACGGAGTCATCCTCCCCGGCGTCGGAGCTTTTGCTCCTGCTATGGCAAATCTCAAGGCCGCAGGCCTCGACGTTGCCGTTAAGCAGGCCTGCGCTTCCGGCAAGCCGTTTCTCGGCATCTGCCTCGGAATGCAGCTCCTTTTTGATGGCTCTGAAGAAGGCGCCGGAGAAGGCAGCCTGATAGAAGGCCTGGGGATCATCCCGGGAACAGTTAAGAAGTTCCCTGCTGATGCCACGACAGGCAACGGGCTCAAGGTTCCCCAGATGGGCTGGAATTCACTTACAGACTGCAGGGGAAGCATCTTTAACGACGGCGACTACGTATATTTTGTCCACTCATTCTACTGTGACCCTGCCGATGAGACTGTTTCTGCGGCAAAGACGGAATACGGCATCAGGTATTGCTGTGCCGTTGAGAAGGACAATATCTTCGCAACGCAGTTCCACCCTGAAAAGAGCGGCGAGGTAGGCCTTGCCATCCTGGCAAAGTTCGCAAGGAGGACACGTTCATGATCATTCTTCCGGCAATAGACCTACTTGGAGGAAAGTGCGTAAGGCTCAGACAGGGCAAGTACGACGATGTCACCATATATAACGACGATCCTCTCGCACAGGCATGGGAATTCAAGGAAGCTGGTGCAGAATGGATCCATATAGTGGATCTGGATGCAGCAAAGTCCGGTATCCCTACCAACCATGAGATAATAAAGGAGATCTCCGTCAAGACCGGCCTCAAGGTCGATACAGGCGGAGGCATACGCAATATGGATACACTTACCAGCCTCATTGAGGAATACGGTGTATCCCGCTGTGTCCTGGGAACATCAGCCATCAAGGACCGTCCCTTCACTGAAAAGGCACTTGCCAGATATGGAGATAAGATCGCCATCGGCATCGATGCCAAGGGAGGCGAGGTAGCTGTTGACGGCTGGACTGAGGGCAGCGGTGTCAGGGCAGTTGATTTTGCACTGACCATGAAGTCCCTGGGAGCTGTGACGGTTATCTTTACTGACATTGCCAGAGACGGAATGCTCACAGGTCCTGCATTCGATGCCACCAGGGAGATGGTGGAAAAGACGGGACTCGACATAATCGCTTCCGGCGGCATCGGTTCTGACAGCGATATCTATCACATCAAGGAAAGCGGCGCAGCCGGAGTCATTGTTGGCAAGGCATATTACGAGGGAAGGGTGGATCTTAAGAAATGCTTACAAAACGCATAATACCCTGCCTCGATGTCAAGAACGGCCGTGTTGTAAAGGGCGTCAACTTCGTCTCCCTGAGGGACGCAGGCGACCCTGTTGAGTGTGCAAAGCAGTACAACATGGCAGGTGCCGATGAGCTGGTATTCCTCGACATAACCGCAACTCTCGAAGCCCGTGATACAGTCGTTGATCTGGCAAAGCGCGTTGCCGATGAGGTGTTTATCCCTTTCACGATCGGCGGAGGCATCAGGACCACCAAGGATATCAGGGACATCCTCAATGCCGGTGCGGACAAGGTTTCCCTCAATTCCGCTGCAGTAAAGAATCCTGATTTCGTAAGAGAAGCTTCAGAGATGTTCGGTGCGCAGTGCATCGTCGTGGCAATAGATGTTAAATCCAGGGAGGATAAGGAGAGCTTTCCTTCCGGATATGAGGTGGTCATAGCAGGCGGAACAAAGCCTACGGGCATTGATGCCCTGTGGTGGGCAAAGGAAGTCGTCAGGCTGGGGGCAGGTGAGATCCTTCTCACATCCATGGACCGTGACGGCACCAAGAGCGGCTTTGACAACGTCATCACCTCCATGATCGCGGAAAACGTTGATGTTCCCGTCATCGCATCAGGCGGAGCGGGAAAGATGGAGGATTTCTACGACGGCATCGTAGCAGGCAAGGCTGATGCCGTGCTGGCTGCAAGTCTCTTCCACTTCGGTGAGATCGCCATAGGCGACCTGAAGGAATATCTGGCAGGCAGGGGGATCCCCGTAAGACAGATATCCAAGGAACTCGACATGTGGGCTCACATGAAGAAAAATTCTGACGGCCTCGTTCCTGCAATATGTCAGGACCACGAGACCGGCGAAGTCCTCATGGTGGCATACATGAACTACGAGGCTTTCGATCTGACCTGCAAGACGGGATACATGCACTATTTTTCCAGATCGAGGAACACCCTGTGGAAGAAGGGTGAGACCTCCGGTCATGTTCAGAAGGTCATTTCAGCATCGATAGACTGTGACAGGGACACACTGCTCTATAAGATCGAGCAGACCGGTGCAGCCTGCCATACGGGCAACAGGTCCTGTTTCTACACTCCCCTCGATGAATGGGATCTGTCAGTAACTGAAGAGTAATTTGAAGGAGAGATATAATGAACACATTAAATGAACTTTACGGTGTCATCCTGGACCGCAAGTCGAACCCCGTAGAAGGTTCCTACACAAACTACCTTCTGGAAAAGGGAACCGAGAAGATCGCCAAGAAAGTAGGCGAAGAGGCCGTTGAGACTGCCATCGCCGCTGCAAAGGAAGACAGGCAGGAGATAATCGGTGAGATCGCTGATGTTATCTATCACATCCTGGTCCTTATGGCTGATCAGGACATCTCCATTGAGGATGTCGAGGCGGAACTTAAGTCCAGAAGAGGTTGATGTTGACTTAATCTGCCACCTGTGATAGAATTTTCAAGCTAAAACCCGCTGAGGTTCTTTTTTTATTGCGCCAAAAATACGGGAAAGCAGTAAAGAAAGATATATTTTGGAGGTAATCTACCATGGCTAAGGCTAGCGCACGTGATAAGCTGACACTTGCATGTTCTGAGTGTAAGCAGAGAAATTATCAGACATACAAGAACAAGAAGAACGATACTGAGAGACTCGAGCTTAAGAAGTATTGCCCCTTCTGCCGCAAGCACACAGTTCACAAGGAAACAAAGTAAGTTTTAACTTAAGAAGGATTACAAGATGGCTGGCAATAACAAAGGTAATATCTTTAAGCGCTTTGGCAAGGGTGTCAAGGACGTAATAGCCGAGTTGAAGAAGGTAGTTTGGCCTACCGGAGAAAAGCTCAGGAACACATCAGCAGTTGTTCTGCTCGTAATCGTATTCTTTGCTGTACTCCTCACACTCATCGGATCCGGCGGACGCTGGCTTCTTGATAAGGTTGGTTTTTATGATTCAGTAGAGACCACAGAGGTATCTACAGTTGAGGAGACTACTGCAGCTGCAACAACTGCAGCAACCGAGACATCGGAGTCAACAGAGGCTTCCACCGGTTCTTCCGAGTCTGAGGCCTGAAGCATATAAGGAGTAATAAGATGCCTGAAGAGAGAGAAGCTCGTTGGTACGCTTTGCATACCTATTCGGGATATGAGAATTCCGTTAAGGATACACTCGAGCGCTATGTCGAGAATCACGGCATGGGCGAGAGGATCCAGGGAGTCTGGATCCCCGAGGAGAAGTACGTCGAGGTCAAGGACGGTGTCCGTAAGGAAAAGACACGCAACAAGTTCCCCGGCTACGTTCTCGTTAAGCTCGTATTCGGATACGAGGAGAAGGAAGACAAGAATCTCTGGTATCTGATCCGCAATGTGCGCGGAGTTACTGGATTCGTATCACCTGACCCTAACAAGCCCCTGCCTCTCACAGAGCAGGATCTCGTATCAATGGGCATCGAGACAGACTGGGTTCCCGAGGTCGACTACAAGGAAGGCGACTATGTCAGGATCATCAGCGGTGCGTTCGCAGATTTCAAGGGAACTGTATCCGCCATGGATTACGAGAAGGAACAGGTTACTATCGAAGTTCAGATGTTCGGCAGGATCACTCCTACCACAGTAAACTTCACACAGGTTCAGAAAGTCTGAGCCACAGCACTAAGGTTTCAATGATGCAGCGTTGCATCGTGGAAATAAAGATTAATTAATTGGGAGGTGGCCGCAAATGGCTAAGAAGATTGCAGGTTATGTAAAGCTTCAGATCCCTGCAGGCAAAGCAACACCAGCGCCGCCGGTAGGACCAGCTCTTGGACAGCACGGAATCAATATCCAGCAGTTCGTAAAAGAGTTTAATGAGAGAACAGCAAAGGATGCAGGTCTCATAATCCCTGTAGTTATTACAGTTTATGCAGACAGAACATTCTCTTTCATTACCAAGACTCCTCCGGTACCTGTATTGCTCAAGAAAGCAGCAAAGATCGAGAAGGGTTCCGGTAAGCCTAACGTACAGAAGGTTGCAACAGTTACATGGGATGATTGCAGAAAGATCGCTGAGATCAAGATGCCCGATGTTAACGCAGCTGACGTAGAGGCTTGTGCAAGAATGGTAGCAGGAACAGCCCGTTCAATGGGTATTGTTGTCAAGGACTGATAAGGAAAGGAGATTCGTATGAAAGCAGGTAAGAGATATACAGATCTTTCCAAGCTTGTTGACAGAGCAACGATCTACGATCCTTCCGAGGCAGTTCGTCTTGTTCAGGAAACAGGTAAGGCAAAGTTCGATGAGACAGTAGAGCTCCACGTTCGTCTGGGTGTTGACTCACGTCACGCAGACCAGCAGGTTAGAGGTGCAGTAGTACTTCCCCACGGTACAGGACGTACAAAGAGAGTTCTCGTAATCGCAAAGGGTCCCAAGGCTGATGAGGCTAAGGAAGCCGGTGCAGATTATGTAGGTGATGACGATATGATCGATAAGATCCAGAAAGAAAACTGGTTCGACTTCGATGTTCTTATCGCAACACCTGATATGATGGGTAAGCTTGGCCGTCTCGGTAAGGTTCTGGGTCCTAAGGGCCTCATGCCTAACCCTAAGTCAGGTACGGTTACAATGGATATCACAAAGGCCGTAAATGACGTTAAGGCAGGTAAGATCGAGTACAGACTCGACAAGTCAAACATCATTCACTGCCCGATAGGAAAGGTTTCTTTCGGTCAGGAGAAGCTTGAGGAGAACCTCAAGGTTATCATGGAGGCCATCATCAAGGCGAAGCCTTCAGCAGCAAAGGGTCAGTACATCAAGAGCTGCTCTATCGCTTCAACAATGGGCCCCGGCATCAAGGTAAACGTAGCCAAGTTTGGCTGATACCTGAGCCAATACAGATAAATATCCTTTTCTGCCTAAGACAGCAGGTGAGTAGTAACTCTTAATCAGCGCAAGCGGCCAGCCGAGGAAGATAATGAGATTAGTAATTTTCTAACCCTCATGTCTTCAGGCATGAGGGTTTTTATAAAAATAAAATAAGGAGGAATAAGATTTATGCCAAGTGCAAAGATTCTTGCAGAAAAGCAGGAGAGAATCGCAAAGCTTGCTGAAGAGATGAAGGACGCACAGTCTTTCGTATTCGTTGCATCCAGAGGACTTACAGTTGCTCAGGACACAGTAATGCGTAAGGAGCTCCGTGACAATGGCGTAAAGTTCGAGGTTATCAAGAACACTACACTCAAGAGAGTATTCGAGACTCTTGAGATCGATGGTGTATCCGATCTCTTCGAAGGCCCTACAGCCGTAGCTTACGCTGACAGTGTCACAGCACCCGCGAAGATCCTTGCAAAGTATGCAAAGGAATATGAGCCCCTTGAGATCAAGGGTGGTGTAATCGCAGGTAAGGCAGCATCCATCGACGAGATCATGACACTCGCTTCTATCCCGGATGTGGAGACACTGTACAGCCAGGTTGTTTATGGTTTGCTCTTCCCTTTCACAAAGCTTGCTATGCTCGTTAAGGCAGTAGCAGAGAAGAAGGAAGAAGAGGAAGGCGCACCCGCAGCAGCAGCTGAGGAAGCTCCCGCTGAAGCACCTGCTGAAGCACCCGCAGCAGAAGAGCCCGTTGCAGTAGCAGCAGAGGCACCTGCAGCAGAAGAGACACCCGCTGAGTAATCCTGCGGGACATCACTAACCAGTAAAACTATATTGAATTGGAGGAAAATAAAATGGCAAGTGAGAAAGTAACAAGCATTCTTGATGAGATCAAGACATTGTCCGTTGTAGAGCTTTTCGAGCTCGAGAAGGCTATCGAGGAAGAATTCGGCGTATCTGCAGCAGCAGTTGTATCTGCAGCTCCTGCAGCTGGCGGTGCAGCAGGCGGCGCAGCTGAGCAGACAGAGTTCACAGTTGTTCTTAAGAGCTTCGGTGATTCCAAGATGGGCGTTATCAAGGCAGTTAAGGACGTTATGGGTCTTGGCCTTAAGGAAGCTAAGGAGCTCGTTGAGAAGGCTCCTGTTAACCTCAAGGAAGGCGTTGCTAAGGATGAGGCTGATGAGCTCGTTAAGAAGCTCGCTGAGTCCGGCGCTGAGCTCGAGATCAAGTAATTATAAGATTGCTTAATTTCAACTCCCGCATTGCTTTCATGCTTTGCGGGAGTTTTTCTTGACATTGAGCATTTAAGTTGCTACAATCTTTAAGCGCCCGAAGGGGCGACCCGATATGGCGGCATAGCTCAGTTGGCCAGAGCGTCCGGTTCATACCCGGCAGGTCGCAGGTTCGAATCCCGCTGCCGCTACCACAATGGCCCGTTGGTCAATCGGTTAAGACGTCGCCCTTTCACGGCGGAGTGACGAGTTCGACTCTCGTACGGGTCACCAAAATAGTCCCTGATGGGGACTATTTTTTCTTGGTCTTTTTTCAGATGATGAATGGCTCGAAATACAGATGGGATTCCCTGGCCTCATTGGCAGGGATGTTCATGAAGTCGCCATAGAGATGTGACAGATAAAACTCAGTGTCGCAGGGACATGAAACGACCCTGTTCTCAAATGTGTATCTGGATACGGGATACATGACTTTTCTCTTATACATGTCACCGAAGAAGTGCTTGCGTCCCGTGGGAAAGGAAACATAACCGGACTCTTCGTTTCTGCACCTGCCGTTCCAGCGGTCTGCTCTCGATACGAGACCGTCCATGGAATGAAATGATAATAGCCTGCCGATCAGGATCTTGGCTCTGGTGACCATAAGGAGTTTTTTGTTTCCTATAGTCTTTGCAAAACCGGTGAGGAATTCCCTGTCCCTGAAGAATTTCAGGCAGGAGACAGCCAGACCGTAATATTGGCATCCTATGCCGTGCCATAGCCTGGCAACGGGGTTGTCGTATGTATTTTCCATAAAGAATAAATCGATGCAGCACCCGCACTCGTCATTGTTATAGTCATCCCTGGTCTTAACGGATGTTCCCTTAAGACGGATCTGAGGGAAGAGCAGTGCATAGTCAGGGGTGATCCCGGGGATATGTATCCAGTATTTCTCTCCGAAACGATCAGTAAAGAGGGGTACAAACCTGTTGAACGCTGAACGGGTGATGTTGATGTCTATGTCATCATCCCAGGGTATGAAGCCTCTGTGCCTGAATGCACCCAGTACGGAGCCTCCACCCAGAGTATAAGGGATATCGTTTTCTTCGAGGATCTGCCTGATATCATCGAACATCATGAGGAGCGTTTCCTGCATCTTCTTTATCTGTGCATCCGAAAGCTCTACACAACCTGCTGCGCGCGACCGTCTGATTATATCAGCTGAATTCATGACCGTCAGATCTCTCCGTTCTGCTTGGCCTTTACGAGGGCCTTGAAGATGATGAAATCCGTGGGTGTAGTGATCTTGATGTTCTCTGTAGGTCCCTCGACAGTATGCAGGATAGCACCGTAATGGCGCATCAGCATGGCGGAGTCAATGATGTAATCAGTGCCGTCCTCCAGTGAACGTCTGTGAGCTTCCATGATGTCAGAGAGGATGAAGCTCTGGGGAGCCCTGGCCAGTTTGTAGATGCTCCTGTCGGCAACCTTGAATATGTCACCGTCACAGTCGATCTCGATAACGGTCTCAACTGACGATACGGTGGTGATGGCATTGCCGTGTTCCCACACTCCGTTGATGTTGTCGGTAATGACCTGCTCATTTATCAGTGGCCTGACACCGTCATGGATAAGGACTGCAACCTCTTCCTTGGGGACAGGCGACAGACGCTCGATCTCCATGAGACCAAGCCTGATGGATTCCTGACCGCTCTTGCCGCCGGGAATGACTGATGTTACCTTGGTGATGCCGAATCTCTCTATCTGTGCCTTGAGAACGTCTATCCATTCCTCAACGCATACTACAACGATAGAATCGACCATGGGGTGTTTCTCAAAATGCTCAATGGTGTAGATAAGTATGGATTTGCCTTCAAATTCCAGAAACTGTTTGGGAACTGATTCTGAATGCATCCTGGTGCCGACACCTCCGGCAAAGATCAAAGCAGTATTCACTTGTGTTCTCCTCTAATTTCGTCGAGGATCAGATCTGCAGTCTTGGAAGCAGCTGATCCTGTCTCATAACAGCCTTTGTCCTCTAAAAACTCTTTCACCTTGTTCTTATAGATATTATCGTCAAAATTCCTGATATCTTCAATCATTTTATTCTGATCTCTTGATATGGGGAAAGGAGTAGTCTCGATGGGATAGTAGAAACCTCTGCCGCCTGCATAATAGTCCAGGTCGGGGGCATATATGAACAGCGGCCTGCCTGTAAGGATGAAATCGTAGGCCCAGCTGGAATAGTCCGTCATGCCGATGTCGGTCGCAGCCATCAGTTCCTGCATGTCGGGATATCCGCCTCCATTGATGATGTGATCGTTATAGGGGATCTGACCGGCCTTGATCCTGTCCTTGAAATGCAGCCTTACTATGATCACCCATTCTCCGCCGAACCGTTCCTCCAGGCATGTCTTGATCTCCTCAAAGTCAAGATTGAAGAACCCGCCTCTGCCGTCATCCCTGAAGGTAGGGGCGTAGAGCATTATCTTCTTGTTTTTATCCAGCTCATACTTTTCCCTGACATGTTCTCTGGCCAGGGCGATCCTATCCTCATCAAAGAAGATATCGTTACGTGCATGTCCGTATTTCATGAACTTTACATCGGGCCAGAATTCCTTCCTGAAAACGTCTTCCTCGAAAGTGGAATTCGTGATGCAGTAATCGGTGAGCTTGTTGCATCTGGCAGCTCTCCTCCTCCAGGTGAAGTTGCCGGAAAGCCTCTTGATGCCCATGCTGCCGTGCCATGTGTTTATGTAGATCTGTCCCTTTTTCTTGGGCAGGCCGAACCAGACGCAGTTAAGAGCGTTATCAATCCAGATCTTGGCCGTGGACTGTTCCTCGAACATCTCCATCGTACCTCTGTCTACGGTCCTCACGCCTCTGGGGAAATTGTATTTGAACTTTGTCTTCTTTACCGGGATCGCCCATACGATGTCCAGCGTGGGATCTCTCCTGAGGAGTTCCTCAACGATGTACTTGGGATTGCATGTATAGGAATTCTCAAAGGTCATTACAAAGACCTTGTTATCCTGGATCCCACCCTTGCTGTATATGGCTCTCCTGATAGCGAGGGCAATAGCATTGTCAACACCCTTGCGGATGCCCTTGAATATCTTGGAGATCCTGTTGTTGATGTGATAAAAGAATGTTCCCTGGATCAGAAATCTTTTTATCTTACCCACTATTTTCCCTCTCTTATTGCGTTTATTATTTAGTAATTATACTACAAGCGAATTTATACCCCTGCTGATAGAATATTTCTATGAATAAAATGAACAATAAAATCAACGGAGAGATCGAATTATATAGGTTTTTGTACTGTATGGCAGTACTCTTCTTCCATGCGGAGAAATATTTCCTCGGGGAACCGGACAAGCTGGGCGGATTTCATCCGTATTTTTTTGTTCACGGAGCAGTTGGCGTTGAGTTCTTTTTCGTATGCTCGGGATTCTTCCTGGCCAGGTCTGTCAGCCGTGACGTTCAGAAGGGCGGATCTGACATAGGCAGTGATTCAGTCAGGTTCATGCTTCATAAGATCAGGTCGATCGCTCCCGTTCATATCATCTTTTTCGTCATCTCGTTCATATCGCTGATCATCGTCCGTTCATGGGGCTTTGCCGAGACACTGAAGAGGGCTGTGGATTCCATCCCGTCGTTCTTTCTGATCCAGATGCTGGGATTCAAGGGGACATCTCCCAATCACGTCAGCTGGTATCTGTCCGTCATGCTCATCTCCATGTTCGTCATATATCCCTTTGCCAGGAAGCATTACAGTACCTTTGTGATAGCCATAGCCCCCATGCTCGCTCTTTTCATCCTCGGCCATCTGTTCTTCAAGTATTCTTCGCTGACGGGCGTCATGGTAGTAGACGGGATATTCTACAAATCGATGCTCCGCGGATTTGCTGAGATCCTCGTGGGCATGACAACATACGAGATAGCCGAGTGGTTCAAAAAAGGGGAGAAGACCAGGGCCAGGAGCATCCTGATAACTGTTCTGAGCATAGTGCTCCTGGCAGGCAGTTTCGTATACATCATGTTTACGCTTCCGGCCAGGTATGAATTCCTGATGATACCCGTATCCGCTCTTCTCCTCATAATGGCTCATTCCGGGCAGGGCCTGCTCTACGGTGCCGTCAACAACAGGTTCTCGGTATTCCTGGGCAAGATCACACTTCCCGTATATCTGGCGCAGGTGGCCGGGATCAACCTGATATCTTATTTCTGTGAAGATATGTCATTTGCGGCATGCACCGCTATACTGGCAACAGGTGTATTTGCAGTATCCGGCATATATCTTGCCTTGACAAATCATAAATGACCTTGCATAATATTACGGCAACGGTACCATAGCCAAGTGGTAAGGCAGAAGTCTGCAAAACTTCCATTCCCCAGTTCAAATCTGGGTGGTACCTCCAGAGTTCACAACCCCTTGCTTGCTAAGTCCTCGACGCTTAGCGTCTGCGGAAGACCGCAAGCAAGGGGTTGTTACCTTTCAGGAGTTTGTTTATGTCTAAGGAAAAGGGGTCTTTCAAAGGATCGATAGGATTTGTCCTGGCAGCGGCAGGCAGTGCCGTCGGCCTGGGCAATATCTGGAGATTTCCCTATCTGGCGGCCAAGGATGGCGGCGGACTTTTCCTGGTGATCTATATCATACTGGCAGTTACCTTTGGCTTTGCACTCCTGACTACGGAGGTGGCGATAGGACGCAGGACGAAGCAGAGCCCGCTGACGGCGTATAAGAACATCAGCAAGAGGTGGGGATGGATAGGAGTCTTCTCCTGCATAATCCCGTTCCTGATCGTTCCGTATTACTGTGTTATCGGAGGATGGGTGCTCAAGTACTTTGTCGCATTCCTCACGGGCCATGGACATGACTGCGTCGAAAGCTCGTATTTTACAGACTTTATTACGTCCAGAGGCGAATCGGTCATATACATGGTGATCTTTGCCCTGCTTTGTGCCGCAGTCATATTCTTCGGAGTAAGCGGCGGCATCGAGAACACGTCCAAGATAATAATGCCCATACTGATCGCCATGGTCATCGGCATTGCCATCTTCTCACTGACTATCGAAAGTACGGATGCACAGGGCAACGAAGTAACGGGATGGGACGGCCTCATGGTCTACCTGATACCGAGTTTCGAAGGGATCACTCTGAAATCTTTCTTTTATACCGTAATGGATGCTCTGGGGCAGCTGTTCTTCAGTCTGAGCGTTGCCATGGGCATCATGATCGCCTACGGTTCCTACGTGCCCGACCATACCAATATGTCAAGATCCATTAATCAGATCGAATTCTTTGATACGGCCATAGCTTTCCTGGCTGGTGTAATGGTAATCCCTGCCGTATACGTATTCATGGGGCCGGAGGGCATGAGTTCAGGTCCTTCCCTCATGTTCATATCCCTGCCCAAGGTATTTATGGCGATGGGAAGTATCGGAAACGTCGTAGGAGCATTTTTCTTCGGAATGGTACTGTTTGCGGCTGTTACCAGCGGAATGTCGCTCATGGAGGCCGTGGTGGCCTCGGCGATCGACCAATTCGGTCTTTCCAGAAAGAAGAGCGTTGCTTTTGAGACGCTGTTCGCACTCGTAATAGGACTGGTCGTATGTCTGGGATATAACGTCCTCTATTTCGAGGTTACGCTGCCCAACAGTGCTCCGGGACAGACCGGCCAGCTGCTCGACGTAATGGATTATGTGAGCAATCAGGTTCTGATGCCTGTAGTTACCATTGCTACATGCATCCTGATAGGATGGGTCATGAAGCCCGATTACGTCATCTCTGAGGTCACGAAGAACGGGGAGAAGTTCCGCAGGGCAGGCCTTTACAAGGTCATGGTCAGGTTCATCGCTCCGCTGCTGGTATTCGTCCTGCTCCTGATGTCCCTGGGAATATTGTGACATAATAACATTTTGTTTGACCTTTACAATAAAACATATTATTATTAACAATGCTTTTTAACCTATTAAAGAAAAGAGAGGTTTGGTGTTTATGAAGAAGTTGATTTCAGTAGTTCTTGCTGCAACAATGGCACTCGGCATTGCTTCATGCAGCAGCGAAACGACTAATACCGGAAAAGATAAGTATCTTGTAGGTATTTGCCAGCTCGTTCAGCACGAGGCTCTGGATGCCGCTACAAAGGGTTTCAGAGATGCTCTCGTTGACAAGCTTGGTGCAGAACACGTTGAGTTCGATGAGCAGAACGCTTCTGGCGATTCCGCAACAGCAACCATCATCTGCCAGAACCTGGTAGCTGAGAATGTTGACCTTATCATGGCAAATGCTACACCTGCACTTCAGGCTGCAGTTGCTGCAACAGATTCCATCCCCGTACTCGGAACATCCGTTACAGAGTATGGTGTAGCTCTCGGAATCGATAACTTCAACGGTACAGTTGGCGGAAACGTATCAGGTACTTCTGACCTTCCCCCGCTCGACGAGCAGGCTTCAATGGTAACAGAGCTCTTCCCTGATGCATCAACAGTAGGAATCATCTACTGCTCTGCAGAGCCTAACTCAAAGTATCAGGCTGATTCTGTAAAGGCTTATCTCGAAGAGGCAGGACTTACAGTTAATATCTACACATTTGCTGACTCCAACGACATTTCATCTGTTGTAGGAGAGGCTTGCAACAACTCTGATGTTCTCTACATCCCCACAGACAATACCGCTGCTTCCTGCACAGAGGCTATCAACAACGTAGCTCTTCCCGCAGGTGTACCGATCATTGCAGGTGAGGAAGGCATCATGAAGGGTTGCGGTGTTGCAACACTTTCAATCGACTACTACGGACTCGGATATACAACAGGCGAGATGGCAGCTGATATCCTCACAGGTGCAGCTGATGTTTCCACAACACCTATCGCTTACTATCCTAACCCCGTCAAGAAGTACAATCCCGAGATCTGCGAGCAGCTCAACGTAACTGTTCCTGAGGGATATGTTGCTGCTGAATAATATTACTATCTAAATAGTAAACAACTAATAACCAGCATTGACCGTCGCCAGAGAGGAAAGCATGCCTTTCCTCTCTGACGGGTTTTTGCGTAAAAGGAGACTTTATGGGTGCGATCGGTGAATACTTAAGTTCATTAAGCTTTGTAGGATTGCTTTCGAGACTCCCTGCAGGCGTAGCGCAGGGACTTGTCTGGGCGCTTATGGCATTGGGCGTCTACATTACTTTCAGGATCCTCGATATTGCGGATCTTTCCGTTGACGGTACGTTTTCAACAGGCGGAGCCGTTACAGCAGTCCTCATAGTTGCGGGTGTTCCCCCGATCGTTGCCGTTCTCGTTGCCTTTGTCTGCGGTATCCTTGCCGGCATGATCACCGGCCTCCTTCACACCAGGCTCGGAATCCCTGCCATCCTTGCAGGTATCCTTACTCAGTATGCACTGTATTCTATCAACCTGGCCATCATGGGATTCAAGGCCAACACGGCCATCAGCGCAGACAAGTTCAATCTGATAGTTTCCGGTAGAGATGTAAATGTTGCCATCATCGTGAGCGTTTGCTTTGTGGCAGTAATAATTGCCTTGCTTTACTGGTTTTTCGGAACAGAGCGCGGAATGTCCATCAGATCCACGGGCTGCAATCCGCAGATGAGTAAAGCACAGGGAATCAACATCAACCTCAACAAGGTTGTCGGTCTGGCTCTCAGTAACGGTCTCGTTGCACTGTCAGGCTGTCTGTTTGCCCAGTACTCCGGTTATGCTGATGTCAACAGCGGCAGAGGCGCGATCGTCATCGGTCTGGCAGCAGTCATCATCGGTGAGGTCCTGGGAGATGCCATCCTCGGCAAGAGGATGAACTTCCTGTTCAGGATGATCTTTATCGCCATTGGTGCGATCATCTACTACATGATCTACACGATCGTATTGTGGCTCAAGATGGATCCGAACATGATGAAGCTGTTCACGGCTGTTATCGTTGCGATCTGTCTGGCTGTTCCTTACCTCAAGAACGCCAGGAAGAGTTCCTTCCACAGAGCAGGTAAGAATTCTGCAGGAGGTAAGAAAAATGCTTGAAGTAATCAATGTACATAAGACTTTCGATGCCGGTACAGTCAATGAGAAAAAGGCTCTCGACGGCATCAATCTCAAGATAGAAGAGGGTGAGTTCGTAACAGTCATCGGCGGTAACGGTGCCGGTAAGTCAACGCTGCTCAACGCCATTGCAGGTGTATGGCCAGTTGATGAAGGAACGATAACCATCGACGGCATAGACGTTACGGGTATCCCCGATTACAAGAGAGCTGCATACATAGGCAGGGTATTCCAGGATCCCAGGACGGGAACCGCATCAGCCCTCGGCATCGACGAAAATCTGGCTCTGGCAGCCAGGAGAGGCCACAGCAGGAGACTCGTATGGGGGATCTCCTCCAAGCAGCGTGCTGCATTCAAGGAGAGAGTGGCAGAACTCAATCTCGGACTCGAGGACCGTATCACAACAAAGGTAGGCGTACTCTCCGGTGGTCAGCGTCAAGCCATAACACTCCTCATGGCTACTCTTCAGAAGCCGAAGCTCCTGCTCCTCGACGAGCATACAGCAGCCCTCGACCCCAAGACGGCAGCAACTGTTCTCGATACGACGGAAAAGATCGTAAACCGTGATCATCTGACAACTCTCATGATCACTCATAACATGCATGATGCCATCGTTCACGGCAACAGGCTCATCATGATGAATAATGGAGACATCATCCTCGACATCAAGGGTGAGGACAAGAAAAAGCTCACCGTCAAGGATCTCCTCCAGGAATTCGAGAAGGCATCCGGAGAAGAGTTCGCAAACGACAAGGCCATCCTGTCCTGATAAGGGTACAAAAGATGAGAGAAGAAATAATCAGCGTTCTTAAGAGATACGATGAACTGTCTGCGCTCATCCTCGACCAGACAGTCGACAGGTATTCCGATGAACTGATGTCCCGCAAATCCGATGATGAAGAGGATTTCGAGCAGAAGATACAGGCCCTTGCCACAGAGGCAACGGACAATGCCACATACGAACTGGAGAACGATCCTGATGAATTGCTCGGAGGAAAGAGCCTCCGGGATGTATTCGATGAGATGAGCTTCGATGAGCTGTGTGAGACCATGGAGTATTCCGCTCTCAATCTCGACAGGGGAGTTCCCCAGAGTCTCATAGAGAGCATGGCTACATATTCAGACCATGACAGGGTTATGGATTACTGTTCCACCATCATCGGCGATTCCGCCTGGAATGAAGAGGAACTGTCAGATGAAGATTCCGTATTTGAGATCGAATTCCAGAAGGTCAGAGCAGCACTCGACGTCCTGATAAAGATGGAAGAACCTGTCTTTGTCAAAGCTGTTCTGGACAGGTTCATGAGCTATCCTTCAGTCAGGGATTTCGTAGCAGAGTCCATTTCTGAATATATCGAGGCTTTCCCTGCAGTATCCGTTCCCCTTCTCATCGATGAACTGGAAAAGCATACTGAGGACAAGATGACGGGGCCCTGCGAGGATCTGGTCATCATGCTGGCTGCCATCGGCAAAGACTATAAGTCAGATGACATCTATGAAGAACTCAGAAGAGCATTCAGGTTCATGGAGAACAAGATCTATGCCGTTATCTGTCTGGCTGACTACGGCGACGACAGGGCAGTCAAGATGTTCAAGAGCTACATCAACAGGAATCAGAAAACCATAAGCCGTGAACTGTTCTACGAGATGATGTCCGCCATCCAGAAGCTTGGCGGCGATATAACAGACATAGAAGACCCTTTTGGAGATTTCAGAAAGAAATATAATCAGGGTAACGATTGATATGCGTGACGAGATGCTGTCGGTTCTTAAACGTTCCGTGGAAAACTCCGAGATCCTTCTCGGTCA
Organism: Clostridiales bacterium; assembly: GCA_017515465.1. Classification (GTDB taxonomy): domain Bacteria; phylum Bacillota; class Clostridia; order Saccharofermentanales; family Saccharofermentanaceae; genus Saccharofermentans. The sequence continues at coordinate 50,165 of JAFWFV010000018.1, read as the reverse complement.
TCAGAACGCAGGCCATATCGGAGTAGGCATCAAAAAGACAGACGGAACTGATTCCGACATCAGGGAGATATCGGGTAAGATGCCCGCAGTAGTGGGGATCGACACTCTCAGTTTTCTCGGCTACGAAGGCCGTATGAACGACCTCATCAAGATCTGCAAGAACCTTCACAGACAGGGGATAATAATCACTCTGTCTTCACATATGCCCAACTTTACCCTGGGCGGCAAGGACACATATTACGATTATTCTCCTAACAACGTCACGGGTGACTGCGGCAGACGCATAATGCCCGGAGGGGATCTGAACACCAAATATACACACTTCCTGGACATGATCGCCGAATTTGCATCGGCCTGCGTTGATGTCCACGGCAATAAGATCCCCATGATCTTCCGTCCTTTCCATGAGTGCAATGGCGACTGGTTCTGGTGGGGCAGGCCTCATCTGTCGGACAAGGAATACATAGCTCTGTTCAGGTATACCTATTCATATCTGGAGGGAAAGGGCGTCGACAGTTTCGCTTACTGCTATTCCCCAAACGGGCCTGTAAAGAACAAGAGGGATTTTATGTCCAGGTATCCCGGGGATGATATCATCGACGTCATCGGCGTAGACTACTACCACGACAGGCCATGCGACGGAGACGGATTCTGGGACAGCCTGGATTCGACTCTCAAGATCCTCTGCAAGATCGCAAAAGAGAAGGATCTGATACCCGCACTCACGGAGATCGGTATGAGAACACTCGATTCCGGAATAGATTACTACGAAGGACTGGCTCCTTCCGGCAACCCCCGCACATGGTTTACCGATCTGTCCGGAGTCGTGCTGAAACACAACATCGCATATCTTTTGTTCTGGGCAAATTTCTCTGATATCCAGCACTGGGTACCATACATCAAGAACGGCCATCCTCACGAGATGACGGAGAACTTCCTGGAGTTCATGTCAGAAGACCGCATCAGGACTGCCCCTGTGTTTGACATCAACTGACAGATGTTTTAATATTTCATTGTTTTGCGGGTTTAACTCAGTTGGTAGAGTGTCAGCTTCCCAAGCTGAATGTCGCGAGTTCGAGCCTCGTAACCCGCTCCAGACTCATGACTCCCTTTGGGAATCCAGTCCTCGGTACTATTTCCAGTATCTGCATTAGTATAGATACGTTGACGTACCTGCGGTAAGGATTCCCAAAGGGAGTCATTCGTTATCAGAGGAACTCACTCTGCGGTAAGTACACCGGAAAGGCTTTTTTCGCTTTTCAGGTTGATTCATCAGATTGTTCTACACTGAAGGGTAAATGATGAACGAAATGATGAATTTCATCATTTCATTCATCACCCGGTGCTGTTTGATGAGCAAAATGATGAATCAGGGGACTGTAACGGGTCGGGCGCCACGGTTCGTCAACATTGTTTCTGTATTTATGATACAATCATTCACATACTATTGACCCTAACGGAGGCAGGAGCATGAGTATCAGGATCGGTTTGGATGTCGGCGGCAGTACGACCAAGATCGTCGGAATGAAGGACGGTGAGATATTGTACAAGACAGTGGTCAAGGCAACAGATCCCGTTACATCTGCATTCGGCGCCGTAGGCAAGCTGATAAATGATAACGGCATTTCACTGAATGACATAGACAGGATCAACATCACCGGAGTGGGAGCGTCTTTCCCGTCCGGCTCTATCCTGGGAATAGATACTGTAGAGATCAAGGAGTTCGATGCCACGGGCAGGGGCGGTCTGTTTTTGAGTAAGCTGGACCATGCTGTGGTCGTAAGTCTCGGTACCGGTACTGCCTATCTGGATGCTTCCGTTGACAGGATCAGGCATATAATCGGTTCCGGTGTCGGAGGAGGAACTCTGGTGGGTCTGTGCAACAGCATCCTGGGAATGGATGATGCGGAGAAACTGTCGGAACTGGCCCATGCGGGCGATCTTCAGGCGGTGGACCTGACCATAGGCGATATTACGAAATCAGATATCCCGGGACTTCCTACGTATGCAACTGCCTCCAATTTTGGCAAGGTCGCAGACGACCTGACCAGGGAGGACAAGGCAGCAGGAATATTCAACCTGGTATTCCAGGCCATAGGATCCATGGCTGTCCTCGCTTCGAGAGTGGCAGGCATCAGGGACATCGTTTTTACCGGCCAGCTGGCTGATTTCGAACAGTGCAGGCAGGTCCTGGACACATTCCACGACCTTTACGACGTTAATTTCATCGTTCCCGAGGATGCAGTGTTCGGAACGGCGATCGGCGCATGTCTGGCAGATAGATAATGAGCAGGAAGAGCGATACCAGAGCATATGAACTTGATACGATGCGTGGCCTGGCCATGGTGTTTGTCATATGGATGCATATCTCCTGGGATCTGAGATTTATCTTCCGCCTGGCAGACTGCAGATATCTGGATGCCCCCTGGTTCGAGGGACTGATGCATCCGTTCTTTCTCGTTATATTCGTGGGCGTATCGGGTGTGTGCTGCACATTCTCCAGGAGCAATGTAAAAAGAGGCATCAAGCTCATATCTGTCGCGCTGGGACTGACGCTCATCACATCCATTGCGACATATTGTTTTGATGCGGATTGCCTGATCATATTCAACGTTCTGCATCTCCTCAGCTGCGGTATATTCATCTATGCCCTGATCGAGTACCTGGAAAAGAAGTTCCAGACGGATCCCAGGTTCACGAACGTGCTCATGGGACTTGCAGGCATCTACTCGATAATCCTTGGCAATACCATCGGATATTTCAACAGGACTGTGGACTGCCCGCTCCTGATCCCCACCGGGATAATAATGGACTGCACTCCATCGATGGCGGACTACATGCCTCTGTTCCCGTGGATAGGAGTCTTTCTGGTAGGAACCGTGATCGGCAGGGTCTGCTATAAGGAGAAAAAGACTCTCTTTCCTCCCAAACATGATGTTACGCGCAAGATCACTGCGCCCCTGGAATTCATCGGAAGGCATTCACTTGCCATCTACATTATCCATCAGCCTGTTGTACTGCTCATCTGCTATCTGCTTTCCATGGTGATCAAATGAAGCGTTTCCCAAAAGAAAAGCATGTACTGCGTTCCATCCTGCTGATACTGATACCTGCCCTTCTGCTGGCGGTTTTCTTTTTCGTACCCAGGATCCTTCCGTTATTTGTATCGGAGCTTTACTGCAGGGATATCTTTCCCGTGATATCACTTCCAGGGAATATCTTCAGCAGCATGTTCCATATGTCACTGACGGAGAACTTCGTGGTGGTGGGAGCGGTAGTTCTGGTTTCCCTCCTGATGGTCTGGATCATCATGCTGATCATGAAGATACTGGGTAAGGGAGGACTCATTTCGTTCCTGCTGAAGTCGATCAGTGCCGTACTGATCATTTCGTGCTGCGGCATGCTGGTATTCCAGCTCATGCACGGAATGAACTACAGGAGGATCTCTGCACGTACACACCTTGAACTGGACAATGATGACCATTCGATAGAAGCGTATCAGGAGGCGCTGAGCTGGGCGTATCAGAACATGCTCCAGGCCAGATACGAGCTTGGAGAGGACTATATGGGCGTAGCTCATCTTACCACCAGCTTCGAAGATGCCTCCACCCATGCCAACCTCCTCCTGGATGAAGTGTCTGCCCGGTACGGATTTGGCCTGTCCAGGAATTTTGTCAGGGCAAAGCCGGTAGCGATGAGTGATTACTGGAGCCTGACGAACATAGTCGGGATGTACGATCCTTTCCTGGGTGAGGCCAACATCAATACGGGATATCTGGATATAAAATCCTTTGCCCATACTCTCTGCCATGAACTGTGCCATGCAAAGGGATACGGCAGCGAGACTGACTGCAACATCATCTCGACCGTTGCCTGCATATCTTCAAACAGGCCGGACTTCAGATATGCGGGGTATTATTTCATATTCTGGGATCTGTTCGATGTCATCTATAAGAATGCTTATTTCAATGACGGGGAGATCCCCACATATGTGTATGGAGATCTGATGGCACCGGTATTCCGCGACATGAAAGCTGCCGATGATTACTGGAAGCTGATCGAGGGAATGGAACTGTCAGAGGAGATAGCAACTGTCTCGGAAAAGACGAATGATACCTTCCTCAAGGTCAACGGCGAGAGCGGCGTAGGATCCTATAAGGTTCCGGAAGATGTTTATCTCGACTACTACATGACGTATGTAAAGGCAGAAACTGATGCTTGAGATATACCTGGAAGGACACGATAACTATTACGGGATAGCGGATGTCATGAGGGCATTCTATCTGCGGCCCACGGAAGACAAGGACTGCTTGCGTGTATACTGCAGTGATGCGCCTGATATGGTGTTTTGTTCCGCAGTGGGTGAGGATTCCTCATCGTGCACCTCAAAGGATGGTACGGTCAGCATAATTCTGCCCTTCGTGACAGATCCCGTTTCCATATCCAGGGAGGTAAAAAGATCCTGTTATACCGCACTGTCTGAGTTCCTTGGCAGAAAGGCTCCATGGGGATGTCTTACCGGTATCAGGCCCACACTGGTGGCAGGTGAGACCGGTGATCCCCAAGAGCTTTCTGAGAAGTATTTTGTCAGGCAGGACAAGGCTGAACTGGCCCTGAAGACATATGCCAACGAACAGAAAGTCCTGAGCAAGATCCCCGGGGAAGACATCAATATCTATGTGGGGATACCATTCTGTCCGTCGAGGTGCGAATACTGTTCATTCGTGTCATCTGACATCAGCCATCACATGGACAGGCTGGGAAAGTATCTGGATGCGTTAGAGGAAGAGATAAAGACAGTCGGTCCCGTCATAGGCAGAAAGATCAGCACATTATACCTGGGAGGAGGAACTCCTACGGTATTTAACGATACGGATTTCGACAGGCTCCTGGACATTATATACGACAACCTGAAAATGGACCCGGAAACTGAGGTAACGGTGGAGGCGGGAAGACCTGATACCATTACAGAACACAAGCTCAGATCCATGGCGGAGCACGGCGTCAGGAGGATATGCATCAATCCCCAGACAATGAATTCGGAGACCCTTGCCAGACTCAACAGGCTCCATTCATCAGAGGATACCGTCAGGGTATTTGAGATGGCCAGAAAGGCCGGTTTTGATGTTATCAACATGGACCTGATCGCAGGTCTCAAATACGAAACGGCATCTGATTTCATAGATTCGGTAAACAGGCTGATAGATCTTCATCCCGAGAACATAACGGTACATACCCTGTACAAGAAAAGGAGAGCTGCCATCAGTGTCTCAGACGTATTGACCGATGACAACAATGAGGTGGATGATGCCGTCAGAAAGGGATACGGACTGCTGGATAAGGCGGGCTACATCCCTTACTACATGTACCGCCAGAAGGATACGGGTCACGGACTGGAGAATACCGGATTTGCACTTCCCGGCACGGAGTGCCTCTATAACGTTGCCATGATGACCGATGCCAGGGATGTTTTGTCTTTCGGTGCGGGAGGGATGAGCAAGAGAGTGTTCGGCAGTGAGGGAAACAAATACCGCGTCGAGAGATGCCCATGCATCAAGGACGTGATCGGTTACATGAACAGCAGCCGGGAGATGGCAGAGCGCAAAATGCGATTCTTTGGTATAATCTGACCTATGAAATGTCCAAGATGCAAAACTGAGAATGGAAACAGGACCATCTGCGCGAAGTGCGGATACTATATGTACCGCGCTGATGTCATGAACAGGAAACAGATGACAAAGGGTCAGCAGGCCGTTGAGGATACCAAGATCGTCGGCAAAAAGGTCGGCAAGGTCCTTAAGGTAGTGTGGATGATAGTTGTCCTGATAGTAACGAGTTTCTGGCTTGTTGCCGGAATGGTATGGCTCGTCAGTATGCTCGGCGGCGGATGATCTCCTCAGCCAGGGGAATATCTTCCTGAGTAGTTATCTTTATATTTGAATAGGATCCTTCCGTCAGGAATACCTCATATCCCAATATTTCGGCAAGAGCAGTATCATCGGTGGCTGTTATGCCGTTTTTTATTGCGTTCTCATAACTCTTGATGATGACATCTGCACGGAAACACTGGGGTGTCTGAACCTCTCTGATGTTGTCCCTGTCGGGAGTTGATACTACTTTCATGCTGCCGTCTGCGTCCTTCTGGCATATCTTGAGAGTGTTCTTGACCGGTACTGAGGCGACGCAGACTTCGTGAGATCTGACGCCCTCCAGACAGCAGGTGAGAGTATCCATGTCTACCAGGCATCTCGCCCCGTCGTGGACGAAGACATAGGAATCAGGCTCGATCCCGCTTAGTTCCAGATATCTGACTCCGTTATAGACAGATCCGGTCCTGGTGGCACCTCCCTCTATCACACCTGACAGAGTGGTTATGCCGTATTCCTCTGCAAGAGAACTGATGACGGGGATGAGCCCGGGAGAAGCTACCACGACGGATGAAACGGAAACACCTGTCTCCATTGCCATGCGGTCGAAGGCCTGAAGCGTCCTGATCACTACGGGGATGCCGTCTATCTTAAGGAGGACCTTGGGGATGTCTCCTCCCATCCTCTCGCCTTTTCCCGCTGCTGGTATGATTACGTGGATCTTGGTCTGTGACATAGTTGCCTCTCAGGTAAACAGGATGTCGATGGCTTCATGTATGTTGTCTATATAGATGAATTCCATCTTGAACGATGCATAGGTCTCGCTGTTCTTGGCAGTCTCCTTCTTCATGCTGCCGGGAAGAACGACGCTGGTTACGCCCAGGGCGACTGCCTCGTTGAGCCTCTTGGTGAGGTTCGATATGGGTCTGATCTCGCCGGACAGTCCTATCTCACCGAGTATCAGTGTGTTTGATCTGACGGGGATCTCCCTGACGGAGGAGATTATAGCACTGGCAATGGCCAGGTCCGTTGCAGGATCCGATATCTTAAGCCCGCTTATTACATTCAGGAAAATGTCCTTGGCGGCGAGTCCTGCGGCAAAGTTCTTCTCGCATACAGCAATGATCATGTTCGCCCTCGCCCTGTCAGGACCATATGTCATCCTCTGGGGATTGGTATAGCAGCTGTCGGTGACCAGAGCCTGTATCTCGACAGGCAGAGCGCAGGTTCCTTCGATGGCTGATGTCAGGACAGATCCGGGAGCGTTTAATGGCCTGCCTGAGATAAGAAGTGCCGATGAACTGGAGACGGGGACAAGTCCTGCCGTGCCCATCTCGAAAAATGCCAGTTCCCCGCTCTTGCCGAAACGGTTCTTGATAACTCTCAGGATCCTGTATCCTCCTGATCCGTCACCTTCAAAATTGAGGACGGTATCCACCATGTGTTCGAGGATCTTGGGACCTGCGATGGAACCTTCCTTGGTGATGTGGCCTACCAGTATCACCGATACGTTATTTGTCTTTGCTATCCTTACCAGACCGGCAGTTACCTCACGGGTCTGCGTAACGCTTCCGGGTGTTCCTGCGATCTGTTCCGAGTAGAGTGTCTGGATCGAATCGATGATGACCAGCCTGGGATGTCTGTCGGCGATCTCCTTTGCTATAGTCTCGAACTTCGTCTGGGCACAGATCAAAATGTCTCTCTTAACATTCAGCCTGTCTGCCCTCATCCTGATCTGGGCAGGCGATTCCTCGCCCGACACGTAGAGGAGGTCAGACTCACCGCAGTCGTATGAATCGGCAAGCTGCAGGAGCATAGTGGATTTGCCTATTCCGGGCTCGCCGGCGACCAGGGTTACGGAACCGTCAGTTATGCCTCCGCCGAACAGATCATCCAGGGCAGGGATCCCTGTGGAATGCCTGCTGTACAGTTCATCACCGCATTCCGACAGCCTCAGGGTCCTGTCGCTTGCCGTCCAGGAATAAGTGCTTGCCGCAAATACGGGAGAGGAGGGATAGTTCTTGCCTGATCCCTTGCCGGGCTTGTCCTCATCGGGAGCGTTTACGAAAGAGTTGAATGAACCGCATCCAGGACATTTTCCCAACCATCCAATGGTCTCATATCCGCACTCTTTGCAGAAGAATTTCTCATTTTTCTTTGCCATTTTAGAAACCGCCATAATTTTGAGTCATTTGTGTAAAGTATATCAGAAGTTTTTTGTGTATAATAGCGCTGTATTTTTTAGGGAATCAGAGGATTTAATTGTATGAAAAAGTTTTCTGTAAGATTGATCGCAATGCTCCTGGCATTGATGATGGTGATGTCCATGACATCCTGCAGCATAGTCAGCAGACTCCTTGGCGGCGGAGATTCTTCGAGGCGTGACCACGACAGGTACGAGGACGAAGAAGATGATGAGGATGACGAGGATGAGGATGACGGGGATGACGAGGACGACGACAAGCAGGGCGGCGGACTGAAGCCTTCCGGCGGCACGAAGACGGATGATCTTACATATCCCGATCATGTAGCGACTCTGGATGAGGTTCATCCTGCCAGGACCAGGGGAAATATTACCGGAACGCAGGCAAAGGAACTGCTGAGCCAGGTCGAGATGGAGTACATAACTCACTTTGTTACAAGTTATATCGACATCTGCATCATTTTTGAACATCCGGAAAATTTCGGCCTGGAGGCAGATGATGTCACAATGGGTGAAGCAACCCTTGACCCTGAGGTAGAAAGAGATTTCGTGCTTCAGGAGCTCAACAAGCTCTACACGATCGATGAGGAATCACTGGATCATCAGGACAGGATATGTTACGACAAGATGGTATGGGATCTGGAGGAGGAAGCATATCAGGATAAGTATACCGCGTTCAGGTATTATGAATCCATTCTCAATCCCCTTACGGGCCCCCAGTGCGATTTCCTGTTCATTATGGACATCATGCCCATCACAACTGCTGACGAAGCGGAAAATATGATAACCCTCCTGGAGGACGTCGACAGGTACTATGATGATATCTGTGAATTTGAGGAGGAGAGGGCAGCTTATGGTTTTGCATCATCGGATGATACCTATGAGCAGATCGCAGAGTCTTTTGACAGCCTCGTTGAGATGACGGATGACTGCTTCCTTTACGACCACTTTGAGGAGAAGGTAAACGCCATTCCCGGTCTGTCTTCTGCTGAAAAGGCTGATCTCATATCCGGGCTTCACGATGCACTTCATGACGTTGTCTTCCCGGAGTTTCAGGAATGTGCTGACCGCATGAGAGGACTCAAAGGCAGCGGAGGACATGATTCCGCCCTCACCGCGATCCCCGGAGGCGATGATTATTATGCGTCCATCTGCAGGCATCTGTCCAACAGCAGCAAGAGCGTGGATCAGCTGGCACAGGATCTTGATACCGTTTTGACATCCATCACCAACACATATTTCGGGATCGCTTACGGTGCTGACAGATCATGGCAGTCGGGATACTTGTCCCACTCCTATTCCAGCGGAGACACCGAACAGAATCTCGCTTACCTGAAAAACAAGATCTTTGCTGATTTCCCTGCACTTCACGATCATTCGTATTCACTGTCCGAAGTTCCGGAGGCATTGGAGGAGAATTTCAGCCCTGCGGCTTATCTGGGATATCATCTGGATAACTATGATTCGAACCTCATAATCGTCAACAATTCCAACGTGGATGAGGATTTCGGAATTACCATCGCCCACGAGGCATACCCCGGACACATGTTCCAGTCAGTATATACCAGGAGCATCAGCGATCACCCCTATATGTATCTCTACGATTCCATCGGATACGCAGAGGGATGGGCGGAATATACAGAGTTGTATTCCATGAAGTACTACGACGATAATGAAACTGTCAGGACTCTGGTCAAGATAGAGGATGAGCTCAATGTCCTTACAATGGCCAGGTGTGACATAGGCATCCACTGGGAGGGATGGGATCTGCAGGATTGTGCAACTTACTTCTCCAACCTGATGAGAAGAACGATCAGTGCAAGTGACATTCAGGACATGTATGATCTTCTGATCTCGGATCCCGGTTACGCGGTAAAGTACGGCAACGGCTTAGTTAACACCGGACTCATTATCCAGGCTGCACATGACAGATTCCCGGATGCAACGGATCTTCAGATCCATACTGCTTACCTGAATGCCAACACAGGTACCTTCGAACAGATCGAAGCTAACATGATGGCGGAGCTTGAGGGTTGATACCCCGGCTCCACCGTCTTTTTTATGTAACATATACATTAAATTTAACAAAAAAAAGTCTCTGCAAATAACCTTGTGATATAATCTAGTGTGAATAAATATACGGAGGATCGGTAAATGGCCACCTTAACCCGTCTCGCGAGTACACTGACAGCGAAGTTTTCGCCGTCACAGACTCTCACAGATGCATTCTATATTGATGGAAGACTTTGCGGAAAAAGAGAAACGCGTCAGGCTGATATAACAATCGAAAAGGAAGAGAGAGGTTACTTCTTCTCCGTCTTCACACATCCGACGATCGAGGGATTTGAGCCCGGCATGCTCCCTCCCTTCGAGCCACAGTTCAGATCACTCTGCAATGACGTTAAGTTCGGCCACAAGGAGATCGACGGCCTTATCGAGAAATTCCTCTCAACGGCAGTTGAGGTTACGGGCAAGATGCGTCTGTCTGACAACGAGATGAGGAGCCCTTATTTTTCCGGCATCATCGTCAGGGACGCAGAGGCATTTGCAGTTACGGTTGGAAACGGTCTGGCATTCCTCTACCGTGACGATACATTATTTCCACTGACAGACGCAGGAATCCCCATGGAAGCTATCGATGCATTCGATAACAGAGTTGGGGATTTCATGTATTATTGTGCATCCAAGACGGCTAATGCCCTCTGGTCCAATTACTTTACACTTTCTCCCGATGACTGCATCATCCTGTGCAACAAGGCTGTATACGATGCTCTCGGACAGAGGGAACTCCTCAGGATCCTGAACGAGGCTGAGGATCAGTGTGACGCCGCTGGCGTTGTCATCACACAGGCGTCTGCAAGGATGCCCAATGTTCCCATGCAGTTCTCCATCTCATTTGTCGAGAACGTTACCAACACGGACAAGAGAGGCATCTTCGGATTCAAGAAAAAGTCCAGAGATGACGATGAAGAGGAAAACAATGTTGAATCCGTCGTAGAGGGCGGAGTCGTAGGCGCAGCAGCAGAGGCTGCCAGCGATGCAGGATTCGTTTCCCTCACAGCAGCTGAGAGCGCAGGATCATTTGTAGCTACACAGTCTGCAGCAGAGGGTGCCGTTGTATTCGGAGAGGCAGCGGCAGCTGCTGTTTCCGCTCCCGCAGTTAACCAGGTTGCTTCACCTGATCTGGGTATCCAAGTCGGCACTGAGGTCAGTCCCTCAGAGAGCAAGCTCGAGTTCCTCGACGGTTCAGTAGACGGTGATCAGGTCCAGATAACACCTGAGGATCTGATGAAAAATGCCATGAATAACATGAATGCTTCCGGAGACGGCGCAGCATCTGACAATATGGAGACTATCTCCATTTCAGAGTTCAATCCCATGACCGCAACTGACGATGAGCCTACAAAGCCCATCACGAGCCTTGATTCATCGATCTTTGCAGGTCTTAAGCAGGGCGGAGTCCTCGAGCAGGCCATCAAGGATACAATTGAACCTGTACCCGAGCCTGTTGCCGAAGAGGTGCCTGAGATCGTCAGCGAGCCTGTTCCCGAGGAACCCATGTCCTTCGTCAGCGAGGCACCCCAGGCATCTTCATCTGATGAGATCGTTTTCGATGCCGTAGATGACAGCAACAAGTTCATGGATGTTCCCACTGAGGAGAGCTTCAATCCCTACAGTGCCGGAGATCCTGAGGAGATGAAGAATGCAGCTCCCCTGATATTTGGCGACGATTCCCAGGCTCAGGCATCTGCCCCTGTTGAAGAGGCCGCTGAGGAGGTATCCGAGATACCCGTACCCGATTTTGAGATCGAGAATCCCAAGCCTGATATCGACAGCGAGGACAAGCTCAATGTTGACTTCCCCGAGGCAGAGGAAAAGACCGCAGAACCTGCGGCAGAGCCTGCAGACGGATTCAGGCTCCCCTTTGCAAATGACGTTGACACCGTAGGCGCACCCGAGATGACCGAACAGGTTCCCGACATGCCAGAATACGATGCAAATGTATACGATACACCCGTTAATGCAGTCAACTCAGAACAGCCCATCGATGCCCAGGTAGAAGATACCTACGCATACGGCGGCTACGAAGATGTTCAGGCTGCAGATCAGGTGAATGGATATGCAACTGCCCAGGCACCTCAGGAGGATGTTCCTTATCAGCCTTACGGCGGTGAGGTATTCCAGACAGGTGACCAGGCTAATTATCAGACAGACAACAGCCAGCAGTACCAGACATCCGCATATTCCGGATATCAGGATATGGGTGAGGGCAACTATTCTTCCGAACCCGCAGCTTCAGTATCATCTTCTGCAGGATCAGGCGATGATGCATGGATCATGGACCTCCTCGGAGTAGATGACAATGCGTCTTACGGCAGGGAGGATATCCCCGGTGCCGAGACCTTCGTGGCAGGCGGAGCAGCTGCAGCAGCACAGCCGCAGGCAGCTCCTGTTCAGAATGCCAACCCCAGAGGAACAGGCTACAATGCTGCAGACGGCGGCCCTAACAGAGCTCATTCCCAGGGCGCACAGCGTCCGGGCGGAACCAGACCCCGTCAGCCCGGTTCTGCAAATGGCGGCAACAGAGGCGGCGGCAAGACAAAGTTCAAGCTCAACAGGAACGGATACATCTTTATCGTATTTGTTGTCCTCCTGATCGTATGTCTGACGATCATAATCTCACTCATAGTCAAGAGCTGCAGTGAGAAGACATCAGAGACATCCTCTTCAGTGGACGATCCTCTCACAACATCAGAGACGACGATACCTACACAGCCGGTGGAGACATCAGCTACTGAGACGACTGCTGAGAATCCCTCAGCTCCTATTGCAAGCTTCAAGTTCTCCAACTACATCGGATACAGAACATGGTGGGATCTCTTCCACTATGTATACGATATCAACCTGTCCGATCTCAGCGATCCCAGGATCCAGATCATCAAGGACTACAACAACTTCCCTGCTGATTACACTCCTCAGGCTAACAGTGAAGTTCTCCTTCCTCCTAAGGGTGTCATCGAAGGTACCATCCCGAACACGTTTACCCCCTCACTTACTGGGGATACACAGGCCGGTACGGATACCCAGGGCGGTCAGGATGCAGGCACCGGCACCGGTGGTGAAGGTCAGGTAGAAGGTACGCCTCAGCTCGGCGGCGCTGACTATGGAGAGGGCGCAGGGCTTGAAAACAATTGGGAGCAGTAACAGAAACCTAAATGAGGTTTAAGTACAGACGTTCATACAATTGTCTGATCGCGTTTGCGGCGACTTTGATCCTTTTTGCGATAATATGCTCGGTATATGGTCTCGCCCCTTTTGGGGCGAGATCGCTGGGTACGGCTTCTGAATACGATGTTTTCGAGTACATCAGGGCCGTGGTCGACGGCAGGCAGAGCATCTTCTATTCCTTTTCCGGCAGTTCCGGGGAAGGTGTTTTCTACAGGATCAGCGAATTCTTTTTCTCCCCTCTGACATATCTGGCTGTATTGTCCGGTGCTCAGAACTTCGAGAGGGCATATGACGTTGTCTATGTGATCAAGATCGCACTGGCAGCGGCATCATGTGCGGCATTCATCAACTACCGTTTCCTTTTCGGCAAGAATATCGAGGGATGGAAGTTTGAACTCAAGCACCTGTCCTGCATATTCATCTCCGTAATGTATGCGATGTCATCTTTCATGACAGGAGACGGCCTGTCAGTGGCAGACGGAATGATCTTCCTGCCCGTAATGATGCTCGGAGCCTATAAGATCTGTGACGATAAGGGCGGTCAGCTCCTTATGGTAACCTCACTCCTCAGTCTTGTTTCCGACTGGTATACAGGTCTTTTCAACTCAATGGTGACACTGATCTGGTTCATCTTTGAACTGGTATACAGATCATGTTCAGTTGAAGGTTTCGTAAAGAACCTGGATGTGAGGACACTGCTGGCCAGATCAGCAAGATACCTTGCTTCGCAGATCCTGGCACTGGGTTCAGGTGCCGTCATATGGTTCATGTCCATCAGGCTCCTTCCGGATGAACCCACAGTATCCACGTTTGACATAACAACAAACCTTCCCGCACTGAGCATCCTGATATTCGGAGGACTGGTCCTCATAGCATTCCTGTTCCTCAATAATTTCAGATATACGATGAAGATCGCAGTATTCCTTACTGCCGCAGTTATTGCGACCATATCACTTTCTCCCACGCTGATGAAGCTCATCACGGGCGGGGAAAAGATCGATACCGGTTCCCATCCGGTAAAGTACGCCATCGTAATGGTCATAGTATTCACATTTGCCCAGTCACTGCTGACATATAACAGTCTCAGCAAACGCAGGTTTGTTGATATCATCACTGTTTCTGCTGCAGGCGTGTTCATGGTGATCACCTTCATAACAGGCGTGATCCTGCCCGTCGGATCCAGATTTGAGAACGCACCTGAAAAGCCTGTATCACTCTATACTGAGGCAACGCTGGAACGTACGATAATCGGAGCCGTCAGGGATCTGGACAAGGGAACCTACAGGATAGGTATCGTATCAGAGGATCTGTCCAAGGTAACTCTCCTGTCTTCCAATGACGACTATATCTATTTCAAGGACGAGTCCAAGGAGATCGCTGCGGAAGGTGATCTCATCGGAACGCTGTATCCTTACGCAGTCAAGTATTTTGTATCAAAAGCTGATCTCAAGAGCATAACGGGAGGAGATGATCCCCTCGGAGAACTGGAGGGATACAGTGTATATCTCAATCCTTATCACATGCCGATGGCGATGGTATTTGACGGCGATTATTTCGTTGAAGCCTATAAGCAGGCAGATCCAGAAACGAGACTGCAGATGTCCAAGGAAGCAGGAAAGATGCCTCCCACGGCCATGAGCATCACCTCCAAGAACATGAAGTTCACATTAGACGGCAGTGAGGGTCAGCAGCTGTTCATCTCCATCCCGGCAGACTCCCACATGGAGATCAATGTAAATGGTTCCAGGACCGTTCCCAAATACTACGACGGTTTCTTCTATTCGGTAGTGCTTAATCCCGGAACCAACCTGATAACCATCAGATACATGCCGGATTTCTTTACCACGACGGCGCTCATATCGCTGATCGCGGTAGTGCTGCTCATGATTTTCGTATTTCTCGAAAATTTTTATGATATGCACTACCCCGAACGCTGATCAGGTAGTATAATTCTTACCTGAAACGTTTTTACCAAGGAGACTAAGATGAAAGAATTATCAGCATTGATGGGCTACAGAGAGTCTATTAAGGTTCTTGATGCTACCCTTCGTGACGGCGGTCTGTGCAACGACTTTTTCTTCAAGGATGAGTTCGTAAAGGCCCTGTACAGAGCTAACCTCAGAGCCGGTGTTGACTATATGGAAGTCGGATACAGAGCAGACAAGACCATGTTCGATGTTGACAAGTTCGGCAAGTGGAAGTTCTCCTCCGACGAGGATATCCTGGATGTCATAGGAGAGAACAAGGACACGGGTCTCAAGCTCTCCATAATGGCTGATGTGGGCAGATGCAACTACAGGGAGGACATCCGTCCAAAGTCTGAGAGCCCCATCGATCTCATCAGGGTTGCCACATATGTACATACTATCCCCGAGTGCTGCGCAATGATCAACGATGCAAAGAAAAAGGGATACGAAGTCAGCTGCAACATCATGGCTGTATCCAACGCCGGTGAGAAGGATGTCAGATGCGCTCTGGACATGATCTTCCAGACTGACGTTGACTGCATCTATATCGTTGACAGCTACGGCTCTCTCTATCCCGAGCAGATCCAGAGGATCTCAGCCCTCTATCTGGAATACGCAGAGAAGTTTGGCAAGAAGGTCGGCATCCACGCCCATAACAATCAGCAGATGGCTTTTGCCAATACCATCGAGGCTATAGGCGACGGCGTTGACTGGATCGATGCCACATATCTGGGAATGGGCAGAGGCGCAGGCAACTGCTCCATGGAGAATGTCATCGGTTTCCTCAGGAATCCCAAATACAATCTCTATCCCGTGATCAAGTTCATCGAGGAGTACATGGAACCTCTTAAGGCAGACGGCGTTAAGTGGGGTTACGATATCCAGTATCTCCTCTCCGGCCTGTTCAACCAGCACCCCAGGGATGCCATCAGATATACCAATGAGAACAGGACTGACCTCACCAATTTCTACAAAGAGATCACCATGCAGGATATATGATTTATCACATTCATGGATTACACCAGGCGGCAGCAATTAACTGCCGCCTTTTTCTTATTTTAGATGTATAATCATAATGACTAATTATGTGCGGAGGAAAACACTTTCAGATGCAGTCCGAAGATAAGCATAACAGTAAGATAATCCTGCCCAAGTGGCTGTCCGACAAAGCGATATTTCAGCAGAATCTTGCCTTTAACATAACCGGCAAGGCTCCTGCAATGGCTACGATAACACTGGAGATCGTCAAATATCCTACTGACGGCAGGAGGATATCCAAGCTGGATACGGACTACGGCGTCATCCTGAGCCGCGAGGCAACGACGGGCGCCAAGGGCGATTTTCAGTTCAATATCCCCGCATACAAGGCCTCTGCCGACTCATACACATTCATATTCAGATGCATGTCCGAAGAGGTATCCGTTACTGATATCAGGTGCGGCGACGTGTGGATCTTTACGGGATCCGAATTCCTTTCCATCCCCATGAAGGAGGCAAATGCACCTTCCGGCCCGCTCAAGAGAAGGGTAATGAGCTATCTCAGATTCCTCAGGGCATCGGATGACGGAGAGGATTTCAACTGGATCAAGATCACGGACACAAAGGCATTATCCGAGGTATCATCCTCTGCATTCGCATTCGCATATTCCCTGGCTAACCAGATCTCATACCCCGTAGGAGTAGTGGATCTGGCCAGGCTTAATTCATCCATATTGAACTGGATCTCAGGAGAGGCGGTAGACAGCATGGTCGCCGTCAAGGACTACCTGGAGAGTATCGGTCTGTACCTCGATCAGGAGAGATATGATGCCCTCGAGAAAGAGGATATAAAGAGACAGGAGACATCCAGTCTGGAGGAGGAGATCAAGGAGAGCAGCAAACTCCTGGATTTCGACCTTAATAAGGATAAAGAACTCAAGGACCTCAAGGGCGAGGCCAGTGACTATGAGGTCATCCAGGAAGTCAAGGAACTCGACTTCCCAACATCCGAAGGCAGTGCACTTAAGAAAGCGGGAGAGGGCGACGGAATGCTGAAGGCATCCGCTGCAAAGATGCTCGATTTTTCCATGATCCCCAGTACAAAGCCGGAGAAGGAAGAAAAAAAGGAAGACATAGATTACATCAGGCCCAAGTTCAGGACTGCATATCTGTACAACAGGATACTCTCGCCTCTGACGGGACTTCCCGTCCGCGGTTTCTGTTTCTCTCCTGACAGGGAGGATCTCCTCTTTGAGAGATACGATCTCCTGCTCATGGGCATGCTCACTACTTTTGCATTCACCTTCGAGCCATCGGAGGTCTACGATGAGGCGCTGATGCCTTCGATCATATTCGTTGCCATGCATCCCGATCATGTGGACTTCGATGAACCCTACAGCGTTCTCGAGTTCAACGAGGTCATCCAGGCCTTCATGAACAAGCTGGAGATGAGGTCAGGCATCATAAGTCTTCACGACCTTCTGCTTCCCGACAAGACAATGAGCTTTATCCTGGGACAGAGGATGGCGACCGCCGCTCTGGGTACACACTTTACGCCCAAGCTCCCCTGCTCATGTCCTCAGCTGACCGGCGTGGAAAAGACCGGAAACAAGCTCATACTCAAGTTCAACAACCTGGCAGACGGCCTGAGGCTCACCGAGGGCAACAGTGAGCTCCTTGGCTTTGCAGTCTGCGGTCCCGACAGGATATTCTATCCTGCCAGCGCCAGGATACTTCACGGAGTTAGGGTCATGGTCTGGGCTGACTCAGTGGAGGAGCCTGTCAGCGTAACATACGGCTTCTCGCCTTTCCCCCATGATGCGACATTCAGGAATCTGGCAGATCTTCCCGTGCTTCCCTTCAGATTTGACAGGAGAGCTGCATATTACTGTCCCGACCTGTCATTTGCAGCATGTGACAAGCTGCAGTTCGTAGGCAAGAGAGACAGGGAGAGCAGTTTTGAACTCCTGGATGTCTACCGCACCTTCAAGGGCAACGGCGTCATCACTACCGAGAAGATGAACAAGACACAGGGAGCTTCATCTCTCCACATCAGATATGAGACAGACAAATCCCTCTACGGTTTTGAACCCGTATTGAGCTATGCATCACTCCTTGCCCCCATCGAGATCAGGGGCAGGAACAAGCTGGTGGTGGACGTATTCAATCCGGAGCAGCGCAAGAAGAGGCTTTCCATTGAAAACTTCGGAGAATCAGATATCAGACAGGATCTCACATGGCAGACCCTGACCTTTGAATTCAAGGGGGAAGGATACATCTCGATATCGAGCCTGAAGTTCAGCATTACCGATACTGAGCGCAATGGTGAGATCTACATCGACAACATCAGGTTCATCTGATTACGGAGGGTATTGTGGCGAACGAACTGCTTTCTAACCTGGAAAACGGAATGCTCAAGACTTCAGGCGCAGTGCCTGTGGTTTTCGAGGGCTTTGAACACGTCCTGGAAAAGACGACTCCCCTGTCTGAATCCAGCATGCACGATACCCATGAACTCCTGTTCCTCAGGGACGGGGAGATCGACCTGAAGATCGAGGGCAAGAAGGTTTCCCTGTGTAAGGGCGATACACTGGTAATAAGACCTCATATGGCACATACCGTCAGGATCACATCCAAGAAAGCCGACATGTTTACACTCTATTTCGGTTTTACTCCTGTGGGATACAGCGATCCCAATGCGGATAACGGCAGGACTCCCGAGAGAAAACAGTATTCTCCCGGACCTTCGATACCGATCCCCAAGCTCGCTCCCACATCACTGGAGAGCTTTATGCAGTTCGCCACCGAAGGTGAGGAGAACAGGCGCAAGGATCCATATATCATCGTATCGGGTATCTATAAGCGCGACGTTGAGACGGTTGCCGAGAGGATAATCGTAGAGAAATCCGAGAACCGTCATTCCAAGGATCTGATGCTGGGGCTCCTGACGATGGAGCTCATGATCATACTGTCCAGGGCAATGAGGAACGAATGGGAGGAATCCTTAAGGGTCAAGAACGGCAAGGCCAAGGAGCTCGTCCTCATCGCCAAGAACTACATGGATACCAATTATGACCGGGGCATAACGATAAATGACGTTGCCGCATACGTATATCTCAGTCAGGGCTATTTCACCCGTGCATTCAAGGATGAGATCGGTGTAAGCCCCATGAACTATCTTATGAACGTCAGGATCACAAAGGCATGCGAAATGCTGCTTAATAACGATATAAAGGTGTCTGCAATTGCAACTTCGGTGGGCTTTTCCAGCGCCCAGAGGTTCAATGTGGCATTCAGGAAACACATGAACATGACACCTATTGAATACCGCAAGGGGCATTCGAAAGACAGCGGAAGGAGCGGAAAGTAACAAATGTACGATTATATGAACGATGACCAGCTGCCCATAGAGAGCAGACAGAACATGGATCTGCCCAAGATCGAAGAGGCTGTGTCCATGATACTCGAAGCGATCGGTGAGGACACCGGCAGGGAGGGTCTCCAGGAAACACCCAAGCGTGTTGCCAGGATGTATGCGGAGATCTTCTCCGGACTTCACAGGGATATCTCACAGGACGTTAAGGTCTTCACCGAGCCCGGAAATGATGAGATGATCCTGATAGGTGACATCCCCTTCTATTCCATGTGCGAGCATCACCTGCTGCCTTTCCACGGCAAGGCACATGTAGTCTACATTCCCCGCGCCGGCAAGATCCTCGGCCTGTCCAAGGTCGCCAGGATCGTAGATACCCTTTCCAGAAAGCCCCAGGTCCAGGAGCGTCTCACATCGGAGATAGCAGACAGCATCATCGAGGCAGTCGATGCCTCAGCCGTATGTGTCGTCATCGAAGCAGAGCATCTGTGCATGACCATGAGAGGCATAAGAAAGCCCGGGTCCAAGACGGTCACCTCCGCCATGAGAGGCGGATGCAGGACCGATGCCAGAACGAGAAATGAGGCGCTGGCACTGATCAACAGGCAGCGCATAGGAGGCTAAATGGCATCAGGCTATAAGCGTTCTATAAGCGGACGTACATTCATTATGGGGATACTTAACGTTACCCCTGATTCGTTCTCGGACGGGGGTATGTTTCTCGATAAGGACAAGGCCGTGGCAAGGGCCCTGGAGATGAGGGATGAGGGAGCGGATATCATAGATGTCGGCGGTGAATCCACCAGACCCGGATTTATTCCCGTTGAATGTGAAGAGGAAAAGAGAAGGATCATCCCCGTGATCAGACAGCTGTCAGACATGGGCATGGTGATATCCGTTGATACCACCAAGCCTGAGGTGGCCATAGCTGCATCGGAAAACGGGGCATCGATCATCAACGACATAGGCGGGGATCTCAGATCATCAGGCATGGCAGAGGCTGCTGCCATGAACGGATCAGGCCTGGTCATCATGTTCAACTGCCGCAGGAATGGCACTCAGGACGGCAGCATACTGAACAGGGCCATATCCGAGACAGAGGAGAACATAGAATACGCGCTGGCAGCGGGAGTGGATGAGGACAGGATCATCATCGATCCCGGCATTGGATTCGGCACCACGAGATCCCAGGACATCGAACTCACCAGAGGACTTAAAGATCTTTCGTTCGGGGACAGGTTTCCCGTCCTATATGCGGCTTCCCGCAAGAGAGTGGTCAAGGATATCATCGGAGGGACAGAGGATATGGACTTGCTGGATGACAGTTCAGATGCCCTGGCTCTGGCGGCAGTCTCCCGGGGCGCATCCCTCATTAGGAGCCACAGGATCAGGAATCTCAGGGATCAGCTCAATGTGTTTGACAGGATAATGGAGGACAAGTGATGGATATCATCAGGATGAACAACATGGAATTCTTCGGACATACAGGATGTCTGGAGGAGGAGAAGATAAACGGACAGAGGTTCGTCGTATCCTGCGAGATCTTCTGTGATGATATCAGGGGCAAGGTCACTGATAACCTCAGCGACACCATAGATTACTCTGTGATCTTTGAGGAGATCAGAAAGACCGTGGAGGGCGATAAGGGCAACCTCATAGAACATCTGGCATATGAGATAGCTGGCAAGGTCCTATATCTGGCCAGGACCTCCTCCCGTGTCAGGGTGACAGTTGCAAAGCCCGACTGCCCCATCGACGGCAGGTTCGATTCCATGGAGGTCGTAATAGAACGTGGCAGGTGATACCAACCGGGTGCTGCTCAGCATAGGCAGTAATATAGGAGACAGAAAGGCCAATATCGAGGAGAGCATCAGGAGGCTGAACGGTCTGGCAGATCTCAGGGTGACGGGTATATCTCACATGTATGAGACGGAACCTGTGGGATATGAGGATCAGGACAGCTTCTATAACGTTTGTGTCCTCTGTGAGACCGGACTGAGCCCAATGGAGCTCCTGGAGGAGATCCACAGGATCGAGAATGCCCTTCACAGAAAGAGGCTGATCAGATGGGGTCCCAGGACGATCGACATAGACATAATCCTTTATGGAGATGAGACGGTCGATACGGAAGAACTTCAGATCCCCCATCCCAGGTACAGGCAGAGGGCATTTGTCCTGATACCCATGAAGGACCTGATGGAATATAGCGGTGAGATACCGGACGACAAGTACGTAAAGCAGATACCGTGGGAATTTGAAGTTTAGTTCAAGATTATTTATAATCTAACTTTAAGCCCTGATCAATTGGAGGTTATGATGTCTGAGAACGTGAATAACAACAATGCCGGGAAAAAGAACGGCAATAAAAATTACAACAGGAACCGCAGGAGAAATAACTACAACGGCAAGAACGGCGGAGACAGGCGTGAGTTTGACAAGAACCGCAAAAAAACCGAATCCAGGAATGCCGAGTCTGATAATACTGCTGCAGCAGCTGACAAGCCTGCAAAGAACAAGAAATACAACAAGGACAACCAGTCGTTCCAGAAGAAGAACCGCAATGAGAACAGGGGTGAAAACAGGAACGACAACAGAAATGACGGCAAGCGTCCTCCCAAGAAGAATAACAATTACCAGCAGTCCAAGCCCCAGGTAAAGGCTGAAGAGACATATGAGGATATCAAGAGCGATAACGCCAGGATCACCAAGGAGATCTATCTGGAGATCGCAGATATCAAGAATATCAAGATAGGTTGATCATGCCCCAGGGACTATTCATTACATTCGAAGGCATAGACGGCTGCGGCAAGAGCACCCAGATCGCGATGCTCGAGGAGTATCTCGGATCAGCAGGCGTTGAATTCAGGAGAGTCAGGGAGCCGGGCGGAACCTCCGTCGG
The DNA here is from genome assembly GCA_017515465.1 of Clostridiales bacterium. Taxonomy (GTDB): domain Bacteria; phylum Bacillota; class Clostridia; order Saccharofermentanales; family Saccharofermentanaceae; genus Saccharofermentans. Next base: position 27,649 of record JAFWFV010000018.1, on the reverse strand, counting down.
GGAAAAGATCAGGAACGTTCTTCTGGACAAGAAGAACGACAACATGGATCCCGTATGCGAACTTCTCCTGTTTGAGGCAGCCAGGGCACAGATAACATCGGAGGTCATAAAGCCCTCCATGGAACAGGGCATAACGGTCATCAGTGACAGGTTCTTCGATTCCACCTATGCATATCAGGGATATGCCAGGAAGCTGGGAACTGATGTTGTATCAGATCTGAACCTGACGGCAACGGGAGGCCTTAAGCCTGACATAACGTTCCTGCTCGATCTTGATCCTGTGACGGCGCTGGCCAGGAGAGGCATCCGCGGTGAGGCGGAAGACAGGATGGAGGCTCTGGGCATGGAGTTCCAGTCTGCCGTCAGAGCGGGATATCTGGACATGGCATCACGTGATGACAGGATCAGGGTGATCGATGCTTCACGTCCCAGGGACGAGATAGCATCGGAGATAATATCGGTAACAAAAGAGAGTCTCATAGCGAGAGGATATAAAGTATAAAGTGTCTTTCAGCAGTATCACAGGACAGTCAAAGCTAAAGGAGAGAATGGGCCGCGAAGCGATGGATCGCAGGGGCAGTACTTATATTGTCTCGGGAGCGTCCGGATCAGGCAAGACATTCATAACAAACGAACTGGCAAAGGCGTTCCTGTGCGAGACGCCCGGGCCTGACGGATGCTGCGGAAAATGCAGGAGCTGCATCTATACAGCCAACGGGACCAATCCTGATCTGGTCAGGGTCGCTCCGGAAAAGAATGCCAATGTCATTCCCGTTGACAGGATCAGGGAATCCATAGTAGGCGATTACGAGACGGCTCCCAGGTTCTCCCCCAACAAGGTGTATATCATCGACGGGGATCATCTGAACAAGGAAGGCCAGAATGCCCTGCTCAAGTCCATTGAGGAACCACCTTCTGACGTTATCTTCATCTTTGAGACGACTAATACGGATGCACTCCTGCCCACGATACTGTCGAGAGCAGTCGATTATAAGATCAAGCCCTACACCAAGGAAGAGGTCGTTGAGATCGTAAGAAAGCTGTCTCCGGACATCAGCGGGGATGAACTGGATCTGCTGGTCGATTTTGCAGACGGGATTCCCGGCAGGGCGGTTAGGCTCATGTCCGACGAGACATTCCTGGATCTCAAGAACGATCTGATGGATCATGTCCTTTCCATGCCCGGGGAGAAGGTCTCCCGGTCGATAAAGAGAGCCGACGAGATATTTGCTGATTATGAGCATAACTATATGGAGCCTGCGATCCTCCTGATATGGATAGTAAACGATATCATGAGGCTCAAGGCAGACATAGACTGCGAACAGGTGAGGTTTAATCAGGACCGCATGCGCCTGGAGAAGTTCGTGGTATCTCACGAAAACATCGGCATCAAGGAGATGGGCAGGATACTGGAATATATCAACGGATTCCTCTCCGATCTCAAGGTCAACGTAAAATATGAGGGCTGCGTTACGGCGCTCACCCTGAAAATGTATAAGGAGCTTAATAAATGACAAAGGTAGTCAATTGCCGCTTCAGGGAAGCGGGTCGTGTTTACAGATACAGATGTGACGGAATGAGCCTTAAGATAGGCGACAAGGTCATGGTCAATACCAACCTGGGCGAGGATATGGCACATGTCATCGAATCTCCCTATGTGATCGACGGCAAGGAGGATGGCGACAGCCTCATCCCCGTCCTGCGCAAGGCAACTCCTGAGGAACTGGCCGTATATGAGGATAAGCAGGCCAGGGAAAAGGAAGCCAATGCAAAGTGCCAGAAGTTCATAGAAGAGCTCGGTCTCGATATGAACCTCTGCGATACGGTGTTCGCATTTGACGGTAAGAAGGTAGTCTTCTATTTCACGGCTGATAACAGAGTGGATTTCCGTGAACTGGTCAAGAGGCTCGCGTCTGAATTCCATGTCAGGATCGAGCTCAGACAGATCGGATCCAGGGATGAGGCAAAGCTGGTAGGCGGCATAGGAATATGCGGCAGGGAGATGTGCTGCTGCACGTTTTTGAACCACTTCGCTCCCGTTACTCTCCGCATGGCCAGGGATCAGGGTCTGGCCCTGAATCCCAGCAAGCTCAACGGCGCCTGCGGCAGGCTCATGTGCTGCCTGCAGTTTGAGAAGGAAGCATACGAGGAGGCCCTTAAGCGCCTGCCCAAGGTAGGCAGGAAGATCAAGACTCCTCTGGGCTTTGGCATAGTAACTGACGTATCCCTCATCTCCGAGGAGGTCTCAGTAAAGTTCACCAACGATGAGGCAACTGAGATCGAGAAGTACAGGTGGGAGGATATCGCTCCTCTGAATGTTGAGGCTCCTGAGCACAACTGTGAGAAGTGTCCCGCCAAAAAGAACGACAGAGATGACAGATCCTGATAACCTGACGCTTGATAATATCGGCAGGAGGGATTTTATCCTCTACCAGCAGAAGGACGGGTTCAGGTTCGGGACGGACAGTGTCCTTCTGGCCTGGTTTGCAGCTTCATTTGCGAGAAAGGACAAAGGCGGCGCTTACCGCAGCACGTCTTTTCTGGAACTGGGATCAGGCTGCGGGGGAGCTGCCATGTGCGTCGCTGCCAGGCTTCCTGACTGTACCATCGACTGCTGCGAGATAATGGATGTTCCCTGTGACGTACTAAGGCTCAACATCTCCGCCAACGGTGTGGAGGACAGGGTAAGGGCATTTAACTGCGACATCAGGTCATTTCCCGGCGAGATAAAACAGAGACAGTATGACGTGGTATTTTCCAACCCGCCATTTTTTAATGCACAGAATAACGTCAGGACAGATCCTGCAAAGTCATCCGGGGAGAAACTGGCTGGCAGGTTCGAAGAAAACGGCGGCCTGGAGGATTTCCTCAGGGCATCCAAGTCCAGGGTGATACCCTCGACGGGACATATTATAATGGTAATGAAGGCCGACAGGCTGACTGAAGTAATGAGCCTGATGGATAACATGAACATCAGTCCCACCCGGCTCCTTCCTGTCCATCCCAAACAGGGCAGGGAGGCGTCTTCGATACTGATCGCAGGCAGGGTAGGAAATAACAGGTCAAAGATCAGGATCCTTCCGCCTCTGTTCCTTGACGATGCGGACAGGATGAACGGGATCTACGAAGGAGAACACAAGGATTGCTTTATCTAGTCGGAACACCCATCGGAAACCTGGGTGATATGTCACCCCGTGCAAAAGAGGTGCTGTCTGCCTCGGATGTTATCGCATGCGAGGATACCAGAAGGACCGGACTGCTGCTGTCGCAGATGGGGATCAGCGGCAAACTGTTTTCCTATCATGAACATAACAAGGCGGCCAAGGGCCCGGTGCTCGTCAGGATGATGAAGGAAGGCCTGACCGTGAGTCTGGTCTCAGATGCCGGCATGCCCTCGATCAGCGATCCCGGCCAGGATCTGGTCAGGCTATGCATCGATGAAGGCGTGGATGTGTCCGTAGTTCCCGGTCCCGTTGCTGCCATATCAGCACTGGTCCTCAGCGGCCTGGATACCAGATATTATCACTTCGAAGGATTCCTCCCCTCGGAGAGCAAGCCCCGCAGGCAGCGTCTGGAAAGACTCAGGGAATACAGGGAGACAATGGTCATCTATGAGGCTCCCCACAGGCTGAACAAGCTTATCGATGAGCTCATCGGCGCGGGATTTGGTGACAACATGTGTGCATTCTGCCGTGAACTGACCAAGAAATACGAGCAGGTCATAAGGATGAACGTAAATGAAGCTAAGGCTTATTTTGAGAATACCCCACCGAAGGGCGAGTTCGTTCTGTGCCTTGAGCCCCTAAGCGAAACCCGTGAGGAGGAAGAGTGTGATATAGACAGTCTTATCGCACAGCTTGAGGGAACCGGGATGTCGACCAAGGAGATCGCAGCAGAAGTTGCATCCAGGACGGGCGCTAACAAAAAAGACATATATGACATCATTGTAAAAAGACGCAAGGATGTAATGTAAGGGGTCTTATAATCACAGTTTAAATCTGTTAAAATCTTCTTTATAGAATACTAGGAGTCTGTCTTGCATGTCCGAGCACAATCTTGAATTGTTTGGTAGTAGAGAAGAAAAGCTCAAGATTCTCAACAGGACGAATCTGGGCGATTTCATGGATATCGTATCCTCTTTCATGCTCTGTGGCTTTGTATACGACCCCAAGGAAAAACTCCTTTATTTCACTGACGGAATGAGAAAGATCATGGGAGGCACCGTCTCAGAGGGTGTCGTGATCGATGCATTCCTGCAGTATGTGACCGATGAGTTCAGGGGAAAGGTCAAATCCCAGCTGGACATCATATTCAAGGACCTGGCCATAGGCGTAGTCGAGGATGTTACCATCTATTTCGACATGAACTATACGGCATATGATGTGGAGCATGTCACCATGAACTGCAGACAGGTCAGCAAGGTTGGGGACAAATACATAATCGGCATTATCCTCGAGCAGCCTGTAAGCAGGATGGAGAGATGTGCCAGACAGCTGTTCTCAGGTTCCCTCAACGAGTATTTCTTTATCATCGATTTTGCAGACAATTCCCTTTATGTCAATGACAAGTTCACCAGTGATTTTGCTCTTCCCTCATGGAAGATAGACGATTTCAGGAAGGGCCTGGCAGACTACATAGATCCCGACCAGTTCGAAAAACTGACGGGGATCTTTGAGTACTATATCAAGAACCACTCCCTGCCTGAGGATGTTGTCATCACGGCAATGGCGCCTGCCAAGGGCAAGCTGTATCTGAGATGCAACGGACTGTCCGATCAGGATTCCAGCAGGATCCAGGAAGACATCACCAGGCATAGTGACAAGAAAGACCTGAGATATATCTCCGGTTCGTTCACCGATATCACGGACCTGATCCGCAAGGAGCAGCTCAGGAGGAACATCATCGAAGGTACTGAGGCCATCACGTTCCAGTACGACATAAAACGCAAGATCCTCACTTTTTCCGAGAACATCAGGGAACTTTTCGAGGAAGCAAAGCTGGAGTACAGGGATGATTGTGTCGACCCCATCGCTGCCAAGGTCATCGATGCTGACAAGGACAGGTTCATAGCGATCATCAACAGGATCTTTGACGGCAATGTTGACAGATACTCCTTCGAGGTCAGGATCAGGAATCAGAACGGCAAGGTCATGTGGATCGCATGCAGGGGCAAGACATATGTGGATGAAGGCACCAAGGACAGCATCTGCGTAGGAACCCTCTTTGACATGACATCCATGAACGAGACCAGGGAGAGCGTGGAGAAGGCTGACTCGCTTAACGAACTTACCGGACTCCCCATGAGGGACAAACTCCTTACTGATGCAAAGGAAATGATCCGCAACAAGGATCTCCTGTCCGCTGCCGTCGTAATGTGCGACATCAACGGATTCCATAGTTTTAATGACAGATACGGCAGATCCGCAGGAAACGAGATCCTGATCTGCCTGTCGGATATACTCAATGCCAACCTGCCCAAGGATGCAAAGCTGTACCACAGCGGCGTCGACGTATTCGTCATCCTCTGGCCCCACGCCACCAGGAAGACCGTCGGTGAATATATGGACATGCTCCAGGAACTGACAACCGAACCCGTCGATACGGGATTCGGATCATTCTTCGTTTCCCTCGGTCTATCCGCATCGCTTTATCCCTACAGCGGATCCACCATAGACGAGCTGCTGGTCAATGCAGAGATAGCCCTGCACAAGGTCAAGAAGGACAAGAACCTCAAGTACGCAGTCTACTCTCCTACGGACAAGAGAGAACTCAAGGAGAGACTCGACTTTGAGCATCAGATCCTGCAGTCCATCCGTAACAACATGGAGAGTTTCCAGCTCCATTACCAGCCTCTCATCCACGCCAAGACAGGCAAGCTCGAGGGTGCGGAGGCACTGCTCAGATGGGTATCCGATACCGGCGAGATCGTAAACCCCGAGAGGGTCGTAGGTGCGCTGGAATCCACTGACCAGATGGAGATCGTAGGCACATGGATCCTGGAACAGGCGATCGCCCAGTGTGCCACATGGATCAATAACGGTGCCCCCAAGGCATTTTACGTGCACATCAACGTAACGGCTGACGATATCGTCAAGCGTGATTTCGCCAACAAGGTCCTGGGAATGCTCAAGAAATACGGGCTTCCTCCCCAGAACATCCTTATAGAGATCACAGAGACGTCCCTTATGAAAAACCTGGCTATGAGTAAGCGTAACTTCATCAAGCTGAGGAGTGAGCACGTCAGGGTCGCCCTCGATGATTTCGGTACAGGCTACTCATCATTTAACTATCTCAAGGAACTTCCCGTTGACGAGATCAAGATAGACAAGACATTCGTAGACGACGTTGAGACTGACAGCTTTAACAAGTCGTTTATCTCCGCCGTCACAACACTCGTTCACTCCATCAACATGCGTGTCGTAGTAGAGGGTGTCGAGAACGAGAACCAGGTCAACATCATCAGGAACATGGGTGCCGACATTTTTCAGGGCTACTATTTCAGCAAGCCCCTGACTGTATTCAACTTCGAGAATAAGTATTTCAAGGAAAGAGGTCAGTAAGGTCTCCTTGAAATTCGTACTCAGGACATCATCTGCCGGACAGACTGAAGAATTCGCATCACGTATCGCCGCCATATTGAGAGCCGGCGATATCATTACTCTGGACGGCGATCTGGGTGCAGGCAAGACATGTTTTACCAGGGGACTGGCCAGAGGGCTGAACTCCACATCCTTTGTATCCTCTCCCACATTTACCATCGTAAACGAATACGACGGCAGGCTTCCCGTATTCCACTTTGATACATACAGACTGTCAGACAGCGAGGATTTCCTCCGCTCAGGTTTTGACGAGTACTTTGACAGGGACGGAGTATGCGTGATAGAGTGGAGCAACATCATTTCGGATATCCTGCCGGAAAATGTCATAGGGATAGAGATCACCGGCACCGGCGATGAGAGGAATTTCACGATAGAGATATCCGACGACAGAGCGCCCGGTATGGGCAGGATCATAAAGGAGATGGATCTGTGATAGTTCTTGCTGCCGATACTTCCAATTCCACTTGCTGTGCGGGGATCTTTGACGGGAAGAAGCCCGTCGCATACGAAGTGTGCAACGATAAGAGGACCCATTCGGAGACTTTCATGCCTCTCGTGTCGAGGGTGATGGAGCAGGCCGGAATGAGCTTCGATCAGATAGATTACTTTGCGGTCTGTGTAGGACCGGGATCCTTTACCGGCATCAGGATCGGCATTTCTGCCGTAAAGGGCATGGCCCTGGCAGCGGGGAAACAGGTGGTTCCGGTATCATCCACACTGGCTCTGGCGCTGTCCTGCGAGATCGCCGATGACCAGGGGAGGAACACATATTTCATCCCCTGCTTTGATGCCCGCAACAAGAGGGTATTTGCCCAGATGCTCAATGCCAGGACGAATGAGCAGATCATCGAGGAAAATGCATATAATGCCTATGACTTGGTCCACGAGGTCAAACTGATGGCAGGGTCGAGCAAGCCCAGGATCATAGTCGTGGGCGATGGCGCGGACACCCTCCGCGAATTCATGGATGAGGCAGGCGTCAGGGCCGAATATGCCAAGGGCGCGGTCATACTCCCGTCCGGGATCGCCAAGGCCGCCAGGATCGAACCTGACCTCATACCCGCTGAGCAGGTAACGGCCAGGTATTGCGCCGTATCCCAGGCAGAGAGATTCAAGAAATGATCCCCGCCATCCGCTTTGCAGATCAGGGCGATCTGGAATTCATAATGGAGCTGGAAAAGGAATGCATCTGGCACCCGTGGGCGGAAGATGCCATATCAAGGCTGCTGGAATACAAAGGTGATGAGCAAGGGACATTCTCCTTTGCCGTTATCGCGGAAGGTTCGGGATATGTGGGAGTATCCTGCGTCCTGGATGAGGCGGAGATAGGAAACCTCGCCGTGACAGCAGCCAGAAGGAGAGAGGGCATCGGCAGAAAGCTCATGGAATTTGCCCTGGATGAACTGAAGCGGAAAGGGGTCCGCAAGGTGTTCCTCGAGGTGGAGGATACCAACGCTGCTGCGATGGCCCTGTATGGAAAACTGGGCTTTACGGAATATAACCGCCGCGGTGATTATTACGGCCCCGGCAGGAACGCCCTGCTCATGAGCATGGAGATCTCATAAGGCAATTTGAACAAAATAATTTATCACTTTTTTGATATTTGAACCATAATGTCGAAATTGGTTTCATTGGTCCTGGAAATGTTGACTTAGGTCATTTACAAAAATATACTTTACTCTGTTCTATGATATCTCATTCTGTATGGAGGGGAATATGGCTGAGGAGACAGTTGTATTTAATTGTGAAGACGCACTTGCGATGAAGGCGGTTGCAACACTTATCCAGAAGGCATCTTCTTTCAGGAGCACGATCTATTTCGTCAGAGGCGGAAGGCGTGCCAATTCCAAGAGCCTGCTCGGCGTTATGTCCCTGGGTATCGAGAACGGTGCTGAGATAGAGATCACTGCTGAGGGCGATGACGCACAGGCAGCGGTTGACTGTCTCGCTTCTTTCCTGAGAAACCCTCAGGTATGATGAACGGAAATTTCGACGCCAGATTAGATACTGTACCACAGGATCCCGGAGTTTACCTGATGAAGGACTCTTCGGGATGTATTATTTATGTGGGCAAAGCCAAGAAACTGAGGAACAGGCTCAAGAGCTATTTCGCATCAGGCCCCATCGCCCACCCCAAGGTACGTGCGATGGTCAGCCATGTGGCTGATTTTGAATATACGGTCGTAGGGTCGGAATCCGAGGCTCTCCTGCTGGAGGCCAATCTCATCAAGAGATACCAGCCCAAGTACAATATCCTCCTGAGGGATGACAAGGGATACCCCTATATTTGCATCACACTGAACGAACAGTACCCGAGGGTCTTCAAATCCTTCAGGGTTGACGAGAAGATGAGAAAGGCCGGAGCCCTCTACTATGGTCCCTACATGAATTCAGACCTCTACGAGGTAATAAAGACCATCGATAACATCTTCCCTCTCAAGAGATGCAGGAAAGTATTCCCCAGGGACATCGGCAAGGAGAGACCCTGCCTCAACTATCATATAGGTAAGTGCATGGCTCCCTGCTCGGGAGATGTTTCCGCAGAGGATTATCAGGCCATGATCCGTCAGATCGTCAGCTTCTTTGAGGGCGATTACGAAGGTATAACGGAAAAGCTCAGGATAGAGATGGCCCGGGCATCAGAGGAGCTGGAATTCGAGAAGGCTGCAGTATATAGGGACAGGCTCAGCGCAATAGCAAATATCAGGAAAAACCAGCATGTGTTCATGGAGATCAGGCGCGATGTGGATGCAATAGGCATCTATTCTGATGCTGGTGAGACATGCGTCCGCAAGCTGGAGGTCAGGGAAGGAAGGGTCGTAGGTTCCTCGACCTATTTCATGACCGGCACCGCAGAAGATGCACCGGACATACTGAAGGGATTTATAACCCAGTATTATGAGAATGCCCCCAGGATCCCTGCCACGGTGGTAGTGCCTTCAGATATCCTGGATGAGGATTCCTCATCTGATCTGTCCTCGTATCTGTCAGAACTGGCAGGACGGAGGATCAGCATCCATGTTGCACAGAGAGGTGAACTCCGCGAACTGTCGCAGCTCGCCATGAGAAATGCCCGCGAGATGATGGTCAGGAGGATCCTGAGAGGAGGCGGTGCAGGCGCTGATCCCGAAGCCCCCGTCAGATATCTGGAAAAGCTCATGGGAGCACCCGAAGGCAGCATAAAGAGAGTGGAATCCTTTGACATTTCAAATCACGGCAACGATGACATATGCTCCGGCATGGTCGTCTTTAAGGGCGGGAAACCCGACAAGCAGTCCTACAGACTGTTCAAGATGAAACAGGTAGTGACCCAGGATGATTTCGCCTCCATGAGAGAGACCCTGTCCAGGAGGTTTGCCCACAACTCGTCCGATGGATTTGACCTTCCGGATCTCATACTGGCAGACGGCGGCAAAGGCCAGCTTTCGGCAATTGCCGGGATCGTCAGATCCATGCCAGGAACGGAAAACATACTCCTGGCAGGCATGGTCAAGAATGACCGTCACAGGACAGCGGGGATCGTATTTGAAAACGGCGAGCAGATCTCCCTGGAGAGAAAGGATCTCACCGATGAGGAGATATCGCTCCTGAGGTTCCTCACTGCCGTCTAGAACGAGGTCCACAGATTTGCGATCACATATCAGAGGAAGCTGTCCGGCAAGAGGAACATCAGATACCGCCTGGAGAACATCCCGGGGATCGGACCTTCGAAGAGAAAGATTTTGCTCTCTCATTTTGGTACAATCAAGAACATAGAGAAGGCAACGGAGGAGGAACTGTCCGCCGTAAAAGGCATATCGTCCGCCGATGCCAGATCTATCAGAATCTATTTCGACACAGAGGGTTAAATGTCCATATTCGCCATATCGGATCTGCATCTGTCACTTTCCAATCCGGAGAAGAGCATGACCGTATTCGGTCAGGGCTGGGAGGATTATATAGACAGGATCAGGGATAACTGGAACGGGACCGTTACGGATTCCGATACAGTTTTGATCGCCGGAGACATCTCATGGGCCACCAGGATCGGTGAGGCGGATGAGGATTTCGGATTCCTGGCAGGCCTTCCCGGCAGAAAGCTCATTTCCAGGGGAAATCACGACTTCTGGTGGACGACCATAAACAAGATGGATGAATATTTCGCATCCAGGGATTACGGCAGCATAGAGATAGTCAGGACCAATGTGGTAGAGTCCGAAGGCTGCCTGATATCAGGTACCAGAGGATGGATGATGCCCGGTGATTCCGAGTTCAGGGAAAAGGACAGAAAGATCTACGACCGTGAACTGGCCAGGCTCAGGCTGTGCTTTGCCGAGATGGACAAGGCTGATCCGGACAGGACAAAGCCCAGGATCATAATGCTCCATTATCCGCCCGTCACCAGGATAAACTGCCCGACTGACTTTACGGACATACTGTCGGAGGGCGGGTGCAGCATATGTGTGTACGGCCATCTCCACGGCAGGGCCCACGGCAAGATCTACGACGGGGATGATATAGGAGGAACGAGGTATGTCTGCACCTCCGGGGATTACCTGAAGTTCAAACCCCTCAAACTCAATTAATACGGGCATTTGAGCGTATTTTTCTTGCATTTTCCGGCCCTGTATATTATAATATTTTACGTTGAAAAGCCTCTTGTGGAGAATAACTCTCCGCAGCAGGCTTTTTCCATCTATAAGAACAGTTGATCCGGAGGATTTATGGCATACAGTATGACAGGCTACGGCCGCGGTGAGAGAATATTCGATTCCAGGAGATACACGGTTGAGATAAAGTCTGTTAACAGCAGGTATTGCGACATAAATCTGAGACTTCCCAGGATATTTAATTTTGCTGACGCCAGGATCAGGAAGCTGGTATCTGACAGGCTCATCCGCGGCAAGATCGACATGTTCATCAATTACGAGGACAACAACAGCGAGGGCACTGAGGTCGTCATCAACGAGGGCCTGGCCAGAGCTTATTCCGATGCAGTCAGGAAGATCGCTGAATCGACCGGCAGGGAGGATGATCTGGCAGCTTCCAGATTGTCTGCATATCCCGACATCATCACCGTCAGGCAGACTGAGCTCGACGAGGACAGTCTCTATTCTGAACTCGAACAGGCAGTAAACGATGCTGTTGACGGCATGATGGAGATGAGGCACATGGAGGGCGCGAGCCTCACATCCGACATCCTTACCAAGGTAGACGGTCTCGAGACATTGAGGAACGAGATCGCAGCGAGATCCCCCGAGGTCGTTGCCGATTACAGACAGCGTCTGAGCGACAGGATCGATGTTCTCCTGACTGATGAGAAGCGTGACTTCTACGATGAGAGCAGGCTGGCAGCAGAGGTTGCCGTATTTGCGGACAAGTGCTGCATCGATGAGGAGATGAAGAGGATGGTCAGCCACTTTGCCCAGGCCAGAAAGATCCTGGCATCAGACGGATCGATAGGCAAGAAGATGGATTTCCTCATCCAGGAGATCAACAGGGAGATCAATACCACAGGCTCCAAGGCCAACGACATAGAGATAACCAACAGGGTCTTGAAGATGAAGAACCTTGTTGAAGAGATGAGGGAACAGGTCCAGAACCTGGTATGAGGAACGGCAGATGAACTTTATTGACATAGGTTTTGGCAATCTCATAGCACAGACCAGGATCCTCTGCATCGTATCTGCGGATTCAGCCCCCGCCAGGAGGATGATCCAGGATGCCAAGGACAGGGCGATGTGCATCGACTGCTGCGCCGGCAAGAAGTGCAAGGCAGTCATGGTAACAGACAGCGATCACGTGGTTCTCAGTTCGCTTACCGTGGACGAGATCAGGGGGAGGATGTAAGATGGCAGACCGCAAAGGATTGATCATATGCATTTCGGGCCCTTCAGGCGCAGGCAAGGGCACTGTCCTGGGCAGGGTCCAGGAGGTATTCCCGGACATGGGAACATCGATCTCCGTAACTACCCGCGCCCCCAGGGGAACGGAACAGGAAGGCGTTGAATACTATTTCCGCACTCCCGAACAGTTCCGCCAGATGATCGCCGATGACGAGATTATCGAATACGATGTCTATGCAGGCAACTACTACGGAACGCCCCGCGGCCACCTGACCAGACTGAGCGAAGAGGGAATAGACTGCCTCATGGACCTGACCGTAGCAGGCAGCGTGGCACTTAAGAACATCTTTGGAGACGATTCCCTGACGATATTCCTCATGCCGCCCTCTATGGAAGTCCTCGAAGCCAGGCTGAGAGGCAGGGGGACCGAGACGGATGAGAAGATAGCCACCAGACTGGCACAGGCTTCAGCCGAGATGGAGAGGAAAGATGAATTCGATCACGTCGTGGTAAATGACGATCTGGATCAGGCAGTGGCGGAGGTCATCGGACTCATCAGGCAGAAGCAGAACAGATAAAGCGTACAAATTAAATGTGTATAGAAAGCAAAGGAAAGAGGTAAAAAGAAATGTTGGTAGAACCTTCGATCGAGAAAATCAAGAAGCAGGCAAACTGCCCCTTTGAGGCTGCGATACTCGTCAGCCAGAGGGCAAGACAGCTCACAGAGGGAGCTCAGCCCATGGTTGCAGACAAGGCTGCAAACAATGTATCTCTCGCTTGCTGCGAGGTTGCATCCGGAACTGTAGTTGCAGTTCCCGGCCAGAAGGATCCCGTTATCCCCATCACACGTGAGGAGAGGATCAGAAGGGAAGAGGAGAGACGCAAGAGAGAGCAGCAGCTCGAGGAAGAGAAGGCTTCCAGGATCGGTTCCGGCCTTGACAGTCTCCTGTCTGCAATGGCAGGTGACGATCAGTCCGATGATGTTTCTGCAGATGACGAAGATGCAGAGACTGAGACTGAAGAATAATCGGAACGGAGGAAACATTCATATATGGCAGTTGAGAAATCAATGGATAAGATCGTATCCCTTGCCAAGGTGAGAGGATTCGTATATCCGGGTTCTGATATTTATGGCGGTCTTGCCAATTCATGGGACTACGGTCCTTTGGGCGTACAGCTCAAGAATAACGTAAAGGCGGCATGGTGGAAGAAGTTCGTTCAGGAGAGTCCCTACAACGTAGGTCTCGATGCGGCTATCATCATGAATCCCAAGACATGGGTTGCATCAGGTCACGTAGGAGGATTCTCCGATCCTCTCATCGACTGTAAGCAGTGCAAGGCCAGACACAGGGCAGACAACCTCGTTGAGGACTGGAACAAGGAGAACGGCATTGAGAACGTTCCCGTAGAGGGAATGAGTCCCGAGGAAATGGTCCAGTACATCAGGGATAATAACATCGCATGTCCTACATGCGGAGGTCACAACTTTACTGACATCCGTAAGTTCAATCTGATGTTCAAGACATTCATCGGTGTTACGGAGGATGCAACAAGTGAGGTATACCTCAGGCCTGAGACAGCGCAGGGCATCTTCGTAAACTTTACAAACGTACAGCGCAGCGCACGTAAGAAGATCCCCTTCGGCATCTGCCAGATAGGCAAGAGCTTCAGGAACGAGATCACGCCCGGCAACTTCATCTTCCGTACCAGAGAGTTCGAACAGATGGAGCTGGAGTTCTTCTGCGAACCCGGAACAGACCTGGAGTGGTTCGATTACTGGAAGACATTCTGCCACGACTGGCTCATCAACCTGGGCATCAAGGAGGAGGAACTCCGCACCAGGGATCATGCCAAGGAGGAGCTCGCTTTCTATTCCAGAGCCACAACGGACTTTGAGTTTGCTTTCCCCTTCACAGACTGGGGCGAACTCTGGGGCATCGCTGACCGTACTGACTACGATCTCAAGCAGCACATGGAATTCTCCAAGCAGGATCTCACATATTTCGATCCCAACAAGAACGAGAAGTACGTTCCCTACGTCATCGAGCCTTCACTGGGTGCTGACCGTGTTACTCTCGCATTCCTCTGCTCCGCTTACGACGAGGAGGAACTTGAAGGCGGAGACGTCAGGACAGTCATGCACTTCCATCCTTTCCTGGCTCCCATCAAGATCGGCGTGCTCCCTCTGTCAGCAAAGCTTACTGACAAGGCACAGCCCATCTACGAGAAGCTTTCCAAGAAGTACATGTGCGAACTCGATGACAGACAGAGCATCGGTAAGCGCTACAGAAGGCAGGACGAGATCGGTACTCCTTACTGCGTAGTCTATGACTTCGATTCCGAGAATGACGGCTGCGTTACCATCAGGGAGAGAGACTCCATGAAGAACGTGGAATACGAGCCCGGAAACATCAGATTCCCCATCGATAAGCTCGAAGAATTTTTTGAGGGGAAATTCGATTTTTGAATTTATAAGAATAACACTTCGTGTTAAACTTATTAATTATGACAACAACATAAATATATGAAAGGCGGACAATGCAATGGCAACAAAGTATGTCTATCTGTTTACCGAAGGTAACGGATCAATGCGTGAACTCCTCGGCGGCAAGGGCGCTAACCTCGCTGAGATGACCAACATCGGTCTTCCCGTTCCCCAGGGTTTCACGATCACAACGGAGGCTTGCACAAAGTACTACGAGGACGGCAGAAAGATCAATGACGAGATCTTTGCTCAGATCCTGGAGTACGTAGGCAAGATGGAAGAGATCACCGGCAAGAAATTCGGAGATCTTGAGAACCCCCTGCTCGTTTCCGTTCGTAGCGGTGCGAGAGCATCAATGCCGGGCATGATGGATACCATCCTCAACCTCGGTCTCAATGAAGAAGTAGTAAACGTTATTGCTGAGAAGTCCGGAAATCCCCGTTGGGCATGGGATTGCTACAGAAGATTCATCCAGATGTACTCCGACGTCGTTATGGAAGTCGGCAAGAAGTACTTCGAGGAACTCATCGACAAGATGAAGGCCGACAGAGGAGTTAAGCAGGACGTTGAGCTCACAGCTGACGATCTCAAGGAACTGGCTAACCAGTTCAAGGCAGAGTACAAGTCCAAGATCGGTGAGGACTTCCCCACAGATCCCAAGGAACAGCTCATGGGCGCTATCAAGGCAGTATTCCGTTCATGGGATAACCCCCGTGCCAACGTATATCGCCGTGACAACGATATCCCTTATTCATGGGGCACAGCAGTTAACGTTCAGTCCATGGCTTTCGGTAACATGGGTGATGACTGCGGTACAGGTGTTGCATTCACACGTGACCCCGCAACAGGCAACAAGGGTCTCTTCGGTGAGTTCCTGACAAATGTACAGGGCGAGGACGTTGTTGCAGGCGTCCGCACACCTATGAAGATAGCTGAGATGGAACAGAAGTTCCCCGAGGCTTTCAAGCAGTTTACAGAAGTATGCTCCATCCTCGAGAATCACTACCGTGACATGCAGGATATGGAGTTCACAGTCGAGCACGGCAAGCTCTACATGCTCCAGACCAGAAATGGTAAGAGAACAGCTCAGGCCGCTCTTAAGATCGCATGTGATCTCGTTGACGAGGGCATGAGAACAAAGGAAGAGGCTGTTGCAATGATCGATCCCCGTAACCTGGATACATTGCTCCACCCCCAGTTCGACGCTACAGCACTTAAGGCTGCTACACCTATCGCACAGGCGCTGGGTGCATCTCCCGGAGCTGCTTGCGGACAGATCGTATTCACAGCTGACGATGCAAAGGCATGGAAGGCAGCTGGCAAGAAGGTAGTTCTCGTACGTCTCGAGACATCCCCTGAGGATATCGAGGGTATGAAGGCTTCCCAGGGCATCCTGACAGTAAGAGGCGGTATGACATCTCACGCAGCAGTTGTTGCACGTGGTATGGGTACATGCTGCGTATCAGGATGCGGCGACATCGCCATGGACGAAGCTAACAAGAAGTTCACACTCGCTGGCAAGGAATACCACGAAGGTGATGAGATCTCCATCGACGGTTCCACAGGTAAGATCTACGACGGTATCATCCCCACAGTTGATGCTACCATCGCAGGTGAGTTCGGCCGCATCATGGCATGGGCTGACGAATTCCGCCGTCTCAAGGTAAGAACAAATGCAGATACACCCCGCGATGCCAAGAAGGCTCGTGAGCTGGGCGCTGAGGGTATCGGACTCTGCCGTACAGAGCACATGTTCTTCGGCGAGGGAAGGATCGATGCTTTCCGTGAGATGATCTGTTCTGAGACAGTTGAGGAGAGAGAGGAAGCTCTGGAGAAGATCCTGCCCATGCAGCAGTCTGACTTCGAAGCTCTCTACGAGGCTCTCGAGGGATATCCCGTTACCATCCGTTTCCTGGATCCCCCGCTCCACGAATTCGTTCCCACAGAGGAAGCTGACATCAAGAAGCTCGCTGATACAAAGGGCAAGTCAGTAGAAGAGATCAAGACAATGATCGATTCCCTCCACGAGTTCAACCCCATGATGGGTCACAGAGGATGCCGTCTCGCAGTTACATATCCTGAGATCGCAAAGATGCAGACAAAGGCTGTTATCCGCGCTGCACTGAACGTTAAGAAGAACCATCCCGACTGGGCTATCGAGCCTGAGATCATGATCCCGTTGATCGGTGATGTCAAGGAGCTCAAGGTCGTTAAGGCAGTTGTCGTTGAGACAGCTGACGCTGAGATCGCAGCAGCAGGTTCTGATCTGAAGTACGAAGTAGGTACCATGATCGAGATCCCCAGAGCTGCACTCACAGCTGATGAGATCGGTAAGGAAGCTGCATTCTTCTGCTTCGGTACAAACGACCTCACACAGATGACATTCGGTTTCTCACGTGACGACTCCGGCAAGTTCCTCGAAGCTTACTACGAGTCCAAGATCTTCGAGTCCGATCCCTTCGCACGTCTCGACCAGAACGGCGTTGGTAAGCTCATGAAGATGGCTATCGATCTCGGTAAGGGCGTTAACCCTAACCTCCACATCGGTATCTGCGGCGAGCACGGCGGCGATCCCACGTCAGTCGAGTTCTGCGATGCCATTGGCCTGGATTATGTATCCTGCTCACCTTTCCGTGTACCTATCGCACGTTTGGCAGCAGCACAGGCAGCGATCGCCAGAAAGTGATCTGAAGACCATTATCCAACAGCAGCCGGAGCAATGCTCCGGCTGTTTTTTGCTCATTAGTGATAGAATTGAAGGATAACAGACATGACAGGAGGAGAGGATATGAAAAAACATATTTGTCTGGCTTTATCGGCAGCGATGCTGTTATCTCTGGCATCCTGCAGTGAGGCTCCCGCCAAGACCGAGGTTACTGAAGTAGTGGCCGAAGACGGGATAACACTAAGCAATGACTCATCTGATTTCGTACTGCTGACTGACGCCGTTCCTGACGCCATACTGGAGATCAGGTATTATTCAACCTATAACTTTGTAGGTGACAGGATAGACGGATATGAGGAGCCCCTGGCTTTCCTGACAAAGGAGGCGGCAGCCGCGCTTAAGGAAGTGAGCGACGATCTCAGACAGCAGGGATACCGCCTGAAGATATACGATGCCTACCGTCCGCAGATGGCAGTTACCAATTTTATGAACTGGGCTCTGGATGAGGACGATACCAGGATGAAGGAATACTTCTATCCTGAACTGGATAAGGACGTGCTGTTCCCTCAGGGATACATCATGGCTCATTCCGGTCACAGCAGGGGAAGCACCGTGGATCTGACGCTGTTTGACATGACAACAGAGAAGGAACTGGACATGGGCGGAACATTCGATTATTTCGGAGAACTGAGCCATCCAGACTACACCGATATCACCGAGGAACAGTACAATAACCGCATGATCCTGCGCGAGGCCATGCTCAGTCACGGGTTTAAGCCCCTGGACGAGGAATGGTGGCATTTTACGCTCGAGAACGAGCCTTATCCCGATACATATTTCACATTCCCG
Organism: Clostridiales bacterium; assembly: GCA_017515465.1. Lineage (GTDB taxonomy): Bacteria > Bacillota > Clostridia > Saccharofermentanales > Saccharofermentanaceae > Saccharofermentans. The sequence goes on along the minus strand of JAFWFV010000018.1, from coordinate 9,226 downwards.
GTGAACAGCGATTCATTGGGGTAGTATCTTGAACTAGTATAACGCGGACAAACGGTCTCTACTTTGTGCAAACGCATACACTTCCTTATCAAATATCAATGATAGAATAACGCTTGCTTTTGAAAGGAATGTGTTATGAGTAAGAACAAGAGACCGTTTTTCTCGCATTATGCGAAGATATTCAGAAATGAATTCAAGGGATATAACAGCAAGTATTTCATCAATGATCTGACGGCAGGCATTACCGTAGGTGCGGTCGCCCTGCCTCTGGCTCTGGCATTCGGTGCAGCCAGCGTGGATCAGGAGCATATGGCAATAGGTATCGCCGGAGGCCTCATCACTGCGATCATAGCAGGCATCGTATCAGGACTCCTGGGCGGCGGATCCTTCCAGATCTCAGGCCCAACCGGTGCCATGGCAGTCATCCTGGGAACCATTGTATCAGGAACATACGGCCTGCAGGGAATGTTCATGGCCACGTTCATCTCAGGCGTGATACTGCTGGTCCTGGGCCTTCTGAGATTCGGAAGGTTCATTCAGTTCATACCGAAGCCTGTAGTTACGGGCTTTACTTCAGGTATTGCCCTGGTCATCGCCATCGGGCAGCTGGGCAACGCCTTTGGCGTGGATGCGTCCGGTGAGGGAACAGTAGGCAAGGTCATAACTTTTGCCGGGAACATAGGAGACACCAGCTGGCAGACATTGGTAGTTGCCGGACTCGTAGTGCTCATCATGGCTCTTTATCCCAAAAAGCTTTCCCAGTACGTCCCGTCATCACTTGTTGCGATCATCATCGCGACCGTAGCAGCTATCGTATTTAAGCTTGATGTTAAGACGATCGGATCCATTCCTAAATCCATAATCAATTCAGAGACGCTGGACATCAGATCGGTAGATCTTGCCATGCTCACATCCATAGGAAAATATGCAGTGACCATAGCTCTTCTGGGCATGATCGAGAGCCTCCTGTGCGGTACAGCCGCAGCATCAATGAAGAAGGAGAAGTTTGATTCCAACGTGGAGCTCATCGCCCAGGGCATTGCCAATATGGCGGTTCCCTTTGCAGGAGGAGTTCCCTCTACGGCAGCCATTGCCCGTACATCAGTTGCCATCAAGAGCGGATGCAGGACGAGGCTCACATCAGTATTCCAGTCGGTATTCCTGATCCTGTGCATGTTCGTCCTGGCCCCTCTCATCGGAATGGTTCCCTATTCCGCTCTGGCAGGTGTATTGTTCGTAACTGCCTTTAAGATGAACGATCTGAAGACCATCAAGAGCTACTTTACCCACGGCCTCAAGGATGCCATTGCCCTGTGCTTTGTCACCATGGCAGCAACTGTAGTTCTGGACCTTACTTATGCCATCGTCATCGGTGTCATCCTCTCCATGATCATCACCATCAGCAAACTCGCTGACATCCGCGTCAACGTGGAGGAGGAGACCCTCATGGACAGCAGGGACGTGGCGATCGTATACAGCGTCGGAACTTATTTCTTTGCCAACGGAAAGCAGCTCAAGAAGGCTATCGAGAAGTGCGGGAAGAAGTATGAGACATATATCCTATCATTCAGAGGCGTCGTATTCGTGGACGTTTCAGCTGAAACAGAGTTCCTGGAAGCGATCGATTATATCAGGAGCATCGGGGCTGACTTTTGCTTCGTAGGCCTGAATGAGGATGTGAGAAGTGCCCTGGAAAAGATCGGATTCCAGGAGACAGTAGGGCGTGATCATTTCTACGCCAATCTCGAGGAATACGTCGCAACCGGACTTAACATGAAATAACTCCAAATGTCCGTTTTGGTTGGTGGACTGCATATACCAGTGCAACTATAATGATGTTAAATCAAGTTGCAAAGGTGGTATATGTATGAGAAAACACTACTTGGACAACATCAGGTGGGTAACGGTCGTAATGGTCGTCATCTACCATATTTTCTATATGTATAACGGTGAGGGGATATTAGGCGTCGTAGGCAAGATCACCTCACAGGACGTGCAGTATCAGGATATCATTCAATACGCCATCTATCCGTGGATAATGATCCTCCTGTTCATCGTATCCGGCATCAGCTCCAGACTGTATCTGGACCGTCACACTGATAAGGAATTCATCAGGAGCAGGACAACAAAACTGCTTGTTCCCTGTACCGTAGGTCTGTTTGCCTTCCAGTTCATTCAAGGCCACATCAATGTTTCGATCGCCGGCGCGATCGGCCCGGAGATGCCTCTTATCGGCAGGATCATTGCCACCATCGCCAGCGGGATCAGCGTTTTATGGTACATCCAGATGCTCTGGCTGTTCTCGCTGGCACTCGTGCTCATCAGAAAGATCGACAAGGACCGTCTGTGGAACATCTGCCGCAGGACAGGCATCATCGTGATACTCCTTTTGTCGGCAGCAGTATGGGGGGCAGGCCAGATCCTTAATACTCCCGTGATCGTAGTATACAGATTTGGACTTTATTTCTTCGTTTTCCTGCTGGGATACTTTGTATTCTCCCATGATGAGGTAATAGACGTGCTCAAGAAGTGGTTTCCGCTGTTCGCGGCAGCCTCGGTAGTGCTCTGCGCATTTTTCTGCATCGCTTTCTTCGGTTATAATTATGCTGATAACCCGGTCTACAAGACGCCCCTGTTCCTGGGATACGGATACTTTGCCTCCATGGCAATACTGGGCGGAATGGCAAGGTTCGGTGATGTCAGCAACGGCTTTACAGAGTGGATGTCTAAGAGGAGTTACGGATTATATATCTTCCATTACCTGGGGATATCTGCCGTTGCACTATATCTGGCAAAGCCGGGATACGTACCGGCCACTGCTGCCTATCTGCTCAGCGCTCTGGCCGGATTTGCGGGAGCATATCTGCTCAATGCACTGATATCGAGGATCCCTTTCTGGCGTTGGGCAGTGCTGGGGATCAGCAGGAAAAAGGAGAAGAAGGATGTTTAAGGATAATCTCGTTCAGATACGCAAGTTCAAGGGCATGACCCAGGAGGAAGTCGCCGATATCGCAGGTGTTACCAGGCAGTCAGTTGCCAAGTGGGAATCGGGAGAATCGGTTCCGGATATAGATAAGTGCAAGATCCTGGCTGATGCCTTCGGTGTCTCTCTGGATGATCTGGCGAACTTCGAACCGGAGGAAAACCTGGGATTGGGAATGCCTCCAAAGGGCAAGCATCTCTTCGGCATAGTAAGAGTTGGAGATAAGGGGCAGATCGTGATCCCCGCCAGGGCGCGTAAGGTATTTGACATTACTCCCGGCGATTCTCTGGTAGTCCTCGGGGATGAGGGTCAGGGAATTGCGATCGTCAAAGCTAAGGATTTCCTGAATCTGGCAGACCAGGTCAGAAGAAACTCAGGCAAGAAGATCACTTAATCTCTTGCCATAAAAGAAATCGTGCACCATCCTGTCGTACTCCTCCCACATGGGAAGGGTCTGGCAGGATGTCTTTCTGGGACATTCGAACTTATCACTGGCCAGACACATTACGGCAGACAAAGGTCCTTCCATTATCTCCAGTATCTCGCCGATGTTGTATTCTTCGGGTTTTCTGTTGAGCATGTATCCGCCGCCCTTGCCGCTGGCTCCGGTGATCAGGCCACCGGCGACCATCTCCTTTGCAATGATCTCCAGGTATTTTTTGGAGATGCCCTGACGGTCCGCTATGTCCTTGAGCGGGATATAGGATCCCGTATCATTTTCTGCAAGATCTATCATAACGCGTATTGCATATCTTCCCTTTGTAGAGATCATCCCAAATCCTCCGGATCGTTTTTACCCATTATACCGAAGGGTAGATAGGTTTTTCAACAATTATTTACCTATTGACATAGTAGGTGAATGGATTTAAGATAGCTGTGACTAACGAGAGAGGAGAAAAAGCATGATATATGCTGACAACGCAGCAACTACTAAGATGAGCGATAAAGCCATCGAAGTGATGACAGAACTATTGAAGAGTACATATGGTAATCCTTCCAGCCTGTACGAATTCGGACAGCAGGCAAAAGAGGTTCTGGAACATGCCAGAGAGGATATTGCCTCAGTTATCGGAGCATCTCCAAGAGATATAACTTTCACCTCGGGAGGCAGCGAAGCCGATAATCAGGCGATCGTATCAGCTGCAACCTTCGGCAAGAAGAGAGGCAAGACACATATTATCTCAACTGCTTTCGAACACCATGCCGTGCTCCACACCCTGAAAAAACTGGAGAAGGAAGGCTTTGAGGTAACCTTGCTCGATGTGCACGAGGACGGACTGGTACGTCCTTCCGAGGTGGAATCTGCGATCAGGGAGGATACGTGCCTGGTAACGGTCATGTATGCCAACAATGAGATCGGGACCATTCAGCCCATCAGTGAGATAGGCGCCATCTGCCGCAGTCACGGAGTATTATTCCACACCGATGCGGTACAGGCTGTAGGTCATCTCCCCATAGACGTTGAGAAGGAGAACATCGACATGCTCTCCGCCTCTGCACATAAATTCCACGGACCTAAGGGAACGGGATTCCTCTACGCACGCAAGGGCATCAACCTGACGAACATCATAGAGGGCGGCGCCCAGGAGAGAGGCAAGAGAGCAGGAACAGAAAATGTTCCCGCTATAGCTACTATGGCAGAGGCTCTTAAGGAATCTGTAAGCAGAATAGATCAGACATCGGCCAGGCTCACTGAGGTAAGGGACCGTATCATCGAAGGAATCGGAAACATCCCTCACAGCGCACTTAACGGTGATCATGCAAAGCGCCTCCCAAGCAATATCAACTTCTGTTTTGAGGGTATCGAGGGTGAATCTCTCCTTCTGCTCCTGGATGATAAGGGAATACAGGCATCATCCGGCAGTGCATGCACATCCGGGTCGCTGGATCCCAGTCATGTGCTTCTGGCAATAGGCAGGGTCCACGACGTGGCACACGGATCGTTGAGGCTCAGCCTCGGCGAGGACATAACGGACGAAGAGTCAGACTATATCGTTAAGTCCGTATCGGAGGTAGTCACATATCTCCGCAGCTTCTCACCTGTCTGGAGAGATCTGGAATCAGGCAAGACAGCGCATATTCTTTAAACACAGGAGGAATCAAGATGGCTTTATACAGTGAAAAGGTAATGGATCATTTCAGGAACCCCAGGAACGTCGGTGTCATCGAGGATGCAGATGCAGTAGGTGAGGTCGGAAATGCCAAGTGCGGTGACATCATGAAGATGTACATGAAGATAGATGACGGCATCATAACAGACGTCAAGTTCGAGACTTTCGGATGCGGTAGTGCAATAGCATCCAGTTCAATGGCGACTGAGCTGATCAAGGGAAAACCTCTGACAGAAGCAATGCAGCTGACCAACAAGGCGGTCACCGAGGCCCTGGACGGTCTGCCGGCCCATAAGATCCACTGTTCGGTGCTGGCAGAGGAAGCGATAAAATCGGCGCTGGAAGATTACGAGAACAGAAAGAAACAGTAACAGACCGATGGCCGGAGCTAAGAACTCCGGCTTTTTCATGTGGGAATCCTCAAAAAAATAATATATAATTAATAGATAACAAAACAGACCTCAATTGTAAGGAGGACCATGCAATGAAGAATAATAGAAGGATAGTAGCTCTAGTTCTCAGTATTGCCATGATGGTCAGCATGATCCCTGCAACGGTTATGGCTGATGAGGAAGAAGAGGTTTTCCCCGAAGAGATAGTTGAAACCGGATACGAACCGGAAGGTGAGCAGGAGGAGCAGCTTCCTGAGGAACAGGCAGAAGATGAGACCGTTCCTGATGAAGATGGATCCCCCGCTGACGAGGAAGTCCCCGTGGAAGTACCGGAGGAAGAACCCGTAGAAGAACCTGCCGATATCGTGGTCGATGAGATCATTGATATCACTGATATCGATGAGGTGGAGATCCCTGCTGCAGACGATAAGATACCGATTGTCAACCCTGATCCGGGTGTCATAAGCCCTTCTACAGAGGTAACAGAATATGTTGATGAGACCGGTTCACCCCAGTATCTGACGGAGGAAGTGACAAGCCTTACGGGTACGGAAACCGCACTCGATTCAGGATGGTATATCGCTGAGGGAGAGATAGATTTCCCGGTCCCCGTTGATATAGACGGCGATGTTAAGATCATCCTTGCTGACGGATGCGATGTGGATGCAATCCAGTTCATCACAGCTGATGATAATGACGATACGATCCGTTTCTATGGACAGTCAAATGGAAACGGCAAGATTAAGATCAGCAGCGCCGGAGTGAATGATGGGATTTCCATGGAAAACATCTATTTCAATGGCGGTATCGTTAATATCAGTCAGGACTCACTTAACGAAGCTGTCCTGGCCAATATGGTTACCATCAACAGAGGTGAGGTGAATATTATCTGCACCGCAGCTGATAACGACAGCATTAATGGTATCCAGACTTATAGTCTCACCATGCGTGGCGGCGAACTGAATGTGTCCGGGTTCAATGTAGGGGTTGAAGGCAAAGATACCGGCAATCTGATATTTGCAGGAGGAGAGCTTAATATTTCCGGATGCAGATGCGGTATCTATGCTCCTGTTGCAACTACCGTATATCTCATAGGCGGTAAAATTGATATATCCGGTTCTGAAACTGGTGCCGGGATCGAAGCCTACGGCAATAGTGATGTATATCTCGGATGCTCATCTGCATCTGACAGCATTAAGGTTTCTTCGTTTGATGTAGAACATGATATAACTGTTGATGGTGGCAAGAGCCTTAAGACATCAGATGGCTCCATTGTTATAAGCGCAGTCCTGACTTATGATGAGATTACTGCGATCAGCGGCAAGACTCTAGTCAGAGTTTCCGAAGCAGTTACTTATATCGATGAGAATGGCGTGGAACAGAGTGTCAATGATCCTGTTTATCTGAATGGATATGAGAACTCACTTACAGCTGGTTTCTATGTGGCAGCAGGAGAGATGGATCTGGACAAGATCTCGATATCAGGTGATGTCAGGATCATCCTGACAAACGGGTGTGAACTCACTTTGGATGGCTTTACTCATACACCTGACAGCAGACCCGGTGAAGCTTCTGAGGATATACTGACTTTCTATGGTCAGGAAGTCACAGAACTCGGAGATAAGGGTTGGGGAGTCTGCAAAGTGATTGGAGCGGATGGTCCATATACTGCTCCAAATATGTATCGTCCGGAAGCAGGCATCAATGCTGATGCAGTTAATTTCTTCGGAGGTTATGTTGAGATCAATGCTGTTGCTGGTGTACAGGTAGATAACGGCAATGTAACAGTAGATTACGGAGTCGAAAACGGTTATGTCCGGATAGACTCTGATCTGGTCGGATTATCATCGCTTGTTCCGTCCGTGTGCAGTTTGAAGGTGGAGGAAGGCAAACTGCTTATTATGAGCGAGGATCCCGGTGATCTGCCCCCGTATTACGGGATACAGGGCATAGGATCATTGGCAACGACTGTTAACGGTGGTTTCCTTAGCGTAAACGCTCATTCGAATTATGATACTGCTGTGTGCGGGATATATGCCCCGATAAAGGTTACCGGCGGCAGAGTTGCAATTGCTGCCAACAGCTCGGCCGCAGGACAGGCTGTTGGTATTAATGCTGACGGTTTCATTGAATCCGGTACCGATGTGAAAGAGTATAACAGCGTTTGTGTTACGGGCGGCGATCTTTATGTTGAACCGATCTCCGAAAACGGAAGCGCATATGGAATCATTGCCGGCAGTGATGTCAGGTTCACGGGAGGAACGGTGAGGATCTGTGGATCCATTGCACGTATCCTTCCCCGCGATATCGAAGTGGTACTGGGCTGCAACACCAATGAAGATAGTATCCGTATCGATGATGACTTTACGGAATATGACGTATACAGGGATTATCCCGATGATTCTCCTTATGATGTAGTCGATCCGGATCCCGAAGATCCCTATGAGGGTGATATTGTTGGCCCTACATCTACCCCTACGCCCACACCGGATCCTTATCCTTGGGGCAGAGGAGAACTTACAGTAAAGATCGTGGACGGCGGTGCAGTCAAGAACGGTGATGGCAAGGTTTTCTTCGGTACGGTCGCTGAGGAGAATTATCCTGGACTGATCGGAACTCCGCTTACAAAAGCTGAAAAACCTGATATCAGGATCTACGGATACAGCGTCCAGCTGAATGGTTCCATCGGAGTAAAGCCTGTGATAGTCCTGCCCGACGAGGCATATGATGATACCAGTGCCAGGATAGTATTCAGTGTTGGAGGCGAAGACAGGGAGATCCCTGTTAAGGATCACTTCGACCGCTCAATGGATAATTATTACAATTACTATTGCAGCTACATCTGCAACCTGTCAGCCAAGCAGATGACGGATGTAGTGAAGATCTCATATGTATCAGACAGCGGCTCGCTCGAACTGGCAGACGAAGGCGACCATGAATTTACTGTCCTGAAATATGCTGACTATATCAAGAATAATCATAATGTGGGAAGCCACGAGACCAATGATCTTGTATATTCCCTCCTGAACTATGGAGCCAAGGCGCAGAAGATCTTCAAGTATGGTGATCAGGGTGCTGAAATCGAGCAGTATCTGGAAGATCATAGTGGTGACTTCTACAACTGTCCGAAGAGCATCACTGAAGCAGGCATAGATGTCAACGATTACTACAGCTACAGGAGCGACTGGGCAAACGGTATCAGATTCTACGGCAGTTCACTTGTCCTGAAGTCTGATCTTAGGCTGAAGCTCTATTTTGAGGTTGATGGTTACGATGCACGTTATATACAGGTATCCAAAGGAACGATCGAAGCCAAGGGCGATATGGTCATCGTTACGTTGGAACTTGACAATATCAAAGATCTGATGGATGTGATCGAACTGAGCATATATCCCGGATCAGGTGTATCCAGCGGCAGTTCGTTCAAGATCGCACCTTCCAGATATATTGCCAAGGTACTCAGCGATGACTCCAGCCTGGGTTCTGATCTGAACAATGTCTGCGAAGCTCTCGCTCTGTATTACAGAGGAGCCAAGAACTACGGAGTCGGCTGAACATAGCAGTCTCAATGAACAACATGAAATGTCCCCGGAAGAGATCAGATTGAAGTGAACCCCTAAAGTTGAACACTTTAGGGGTCTTTATATGAAATACAGTTTTGAAGTTAAGAAAGAGATTTACGAGAAGCATTGCGAAGGTTATGGAAGCGATTATCTTTCGAAGGAATATGGCCTTAACGG
>JAFWFV010000001.1 GCA_017515465.1 Clostridiales bacterium | reverse complement strand
GGACTTACTCTTACGTGAGATCAGATCTGTAAAGCCGTGCTTGGACAATACGTCAAAGAAGCTGGGATCACTGCCGAACATCTTGCTGAAAAATGCGCCTGCCACCTTCTCATAATCATTAACGGGAACTACCGGAACGGGATTTCCATCCCTGAACATGTAAGGAAGGTCGTAGAACATCAGCTCATCCAGTTCCAGTCTCTCCTGCTGGAGCTTTCTGATCTGGACGGTAATGGGAACGATGTATTTCAGGATAGCGTCTCTGAACCTGGCTACATCCTCCCTGTTATAATCGTATCTCTCCATCCTTTTGTATCCCAGCTGGGTAAAAGACTCATAACCGAGCTTTTTGGCGATCTGGGTGCGGACCTTGACCATCTTGTCGTAGATCTCATCGTATTTAGGCCTGCGCATCATGTAGTAATCGTCAAAAGCCTTTGCTGCAGCCTTTCTCTCGATCCTGTCCGGAGATTCCATATGAGGTGCGAGCATGCTGAGATTAAGAGGCTTGCCGCTGAATACGATCTCAGCCTCAGACTGAAGCTGTGAATATTCATTCTCGAGAGCGGATTCAACTGCCAGGTCTTCCAGGACTTCCTTGGAGATTATGTCCTTCTGGTTCTGGGCCTTGAGGAAGATCATATCACCGTATTTCTTTTTGAGCTCCTCGGAGCAGGGACAATTGAGGAGTACGGAAAGCACGCCTGATGACAGTTCATTTATCACCGGTATAGCTTCATCGTAGAACTCCAGTTCGTTTGTATAGAAATCATTCGATGTATCCAGATCATGAAGGATATTGCAGAGCGAATAAGCAGTATCAAATCTGCTCATCAGTTTTTCATATTCGAAAATAGCAGCCTCGGAAATATCTATTTCCTGGGATGTCATGAGCCTGAACCTGATATCCTTGACCCTCTCCCTGAACTCATCAACGGAAGGCCTGACGTATTTAATGCTGTCAAAGCTGATCATAAGTAATTACATCCTCTCAACGCATTCGATGCCCAGCAGGTTCAGACCTTCCCTGATGGCAGTGCATACTGCCTCACAGAGTGCCAGTCTGGCTCTGCAGAGTTCTTCATCATCGCAGTTAAGGATGCTCGAATTGTTATAGAACCTGTTATGCATCCTGGCGATCAGGGCAACCTGACGGGCGATCATGAAGGGCTCGTTGCTGTTTGCAGCCTTGATTATTGATTCCTTGAAATCTGCAAGAGCTCTGATGAGAGCATATTCATCGTCATTAGTAAGGAGCTTGTATCCGTCAGGACCTGAAGGCAGCTTACCCTGTGACTCACCCTTACGGAGGATCGATCTGGTCCTGGCATATGTATAGATGAGGTAAGGCGCTGTATCACCGTCGAAATCCAGCATCTCATCCCAGGAGAATACGATGTCCCTCTCCCTGCCGGACTTGACGAATGTATAGATAACTGCTCCGACGCCGAGCTTTTCGGCGATATCGTCTATCTCCTCCTCGCTCATGCCGGTAGAACGCTCCTTGGCATTAGCGGCGATGATCTCTCTGGTCTTCTTTACGGATTCATTGAGGAGATCCTCCAGCAGGACAATGTTGCCCTCTCTCGTGGAGAAGATCATATCCTTGAACTTAACGAGGCCGAAAGCAACATGCTCACAGTTATCGGCAAAGTCGAATCCTGCTTTCTTAAGGACAGCAAACACCTGCTTGAAATGAAGTGCCTGTGTATTACCTACGACATAGATGTTCTTATCGAAATGATATGTCCTGTATCTGTAGAGTGCTGAAGCAAGGTCACGGGAAGCATAGATGGTCGTGTTATCGCTCTTGAGGATGATGCAGGGCGGCAGGCCCTCGTCATCGAGCATTACAACCTTGGCGCCTTCGCTCTCGACCAACAGGCCCTTCTCGTTCAATATGTCGACTATCTCAGGGATCTTGTCGCTGTAGTAGGACTCACCATTATAGTTATCGAACTCTACGCCGATCCTGTCATAGAGCTTTTTGAATACCACGAGGGACATGTCCCTGAACTTCTGCCATAATGCCACCTCATCGGGGCATCCCTCCTCCAGCTTTCTGAAGTTTTCACGTGCGGAAGTGGTGAGTTCGGGATCGTTCTTTTCTTCCTGGTGGAACTTTACATAGATCCTGAGGAGTTCCTTGATGGGATCCTCGTTTAATGCCTCTTCATCTCCCCAGAGACGGTATGCTGTGATCAGCTTTCCGAACTGTGTTCCGTAATCACCGAGATGATTCATCCTGACAACGTTATATCCCAGTTTCTTGTAGATCCTGGCCAGTGAATTACCCAGGATGGTAGTAAAAGCGTGACCAACGTGGAAAGGCTTGGCGATATTTGGGGAAGAATACTCAACGATAACATTCTTGCCGTTTCCTATCTCAGAACTTCCGAATGAATCTCCGGATGTGATGATATCGCCTACTACGTTTTCAGCAAAGGAGTCCCTGTTGATAAAGAAGTTCAGATAAGGTCCAACATTACGGGCAGTAAATACGGTTCCCGTAAGATCGATAGTTGAAGCCAGTTCCTGTGAGATCATGTTAGGTGCCTTATGCATTGTCTTTGCGAGGATGAAGCACGGGAATGCATAATCTCCCATTTCCAGCTGGGGCGGTATCTCGATCAGATCCATCACCTTGTCATTTTCAAGTCCTGTAGCCTGTGCAAGAAAGCCTGCAATTTGAGTCTTATAGTCCATATCTCCTCCGGTTAATTAAGTCAAATACACAATAAATATAAGAATTACGCGGAATATTATAGCATAAGCAGATACTGTTTTCAGTATTCTCAAAATGATATACTTAAGAGGTTTTGAGGTGTTAATTTTATGGAAAAGATATCATTTATCCTGACTAGTATACTGCCTGCAGTTATCTGTTTTGCTGCAACGGCATTGATTTTGTTCTTCCTGCCCTTTGGCAAGAAGCTCCTCGGCGCTGACAGAGGCCGTAAATTTGCAGTCGGAAGCGAAGTTAATGTAGGCAAGCCTACCGGCGTCGGTTTCTATTTTGTATTAGTCATCGCAATAGTATCATGTATTTTCGCTTATAAGAACGTTAGTATCATACTGACCATGGGCCTTATGGTGCTGGCCATGATATCGGGATTCCTGGATGACAGGGCTAAGAATCCCTGGAACGAATATGTAAAGGGCGCTCTGGATTTCTGTCTGGCACTGGCAGGTGCTGCCATAGCAACGATATTCTTCCCCACAGAGATAGTGATCGGACTTAACGGTGCCACTATTCAGATCCACCCTGTACTCTACTTTATCCTGGCTGTTATCCTCATTATCGTATCCATCAATGCCACAAATGCTACAGACGGCGTTGACGGTCTGTCAGGAACTCTGACCATACTCACTTTCTTCGCATTTAATTTCCTGTCCCAGATCAATCAGACCAACTCTCCCGAGAGCCTCATGATCTGCGAGGTCATCGTAGGTACGATATTTGCCTATCTGCTGTTCAATTTCTATCCCAGCAAGATGCTCATGGGCGATGCAGGTTCCAGAGCCCTGGGACTTCTGATCGCTATGTATGCGATGTATGTCAGACTGCCCCTGGCTTACCTGGTATTCGGACTGCCCTTCATGATCGACGGAGGTCTTTCCATACTCAAGATCACTATAGGCAGACTTACTAAGAAAAAGGTCATCATCCTCAAGAACACTCTTACTCCAATACACGACCATCTCAAGAAGCGCAAAGGACTGTCTGTCCCCATGACGATGGCTGTGATCTGTCTGGCGGGATTGATCATTGACATCATCTATCTGGGCATTACGTTATTCCTGCACAGAGGAATCTGATATGAAGGCCGATATCCACAATCACACATGTCACTTCTCCCCTGACGCATCTGAGACAATAGATGAACTCATCACTTCCGCAATATCGGAGGGGATCAGTGTTGTTGGCGTAACAGAACACTACGAGTACGATAATCCCGATCCGGATGATGATATCACTACATTCGACATCAACGATTATTGCCGCACGTTTAGCGAATGGGAAAAGAAATGTCCCGAAGATCTCACACTCCTGATGGGTATCGAATTCGGATATCAGACCCACACTGCTGCAGTCATCGATGAGACAGCACAGTCAGCGCCTTTTGATCTCGTTATCCTGAGCAATCACCTGTTCAGAGGAAGGGATGTATATTACGCTGCTGACGGATGTTACGACCTGCCAAAAAAACAGCGCCACAACGAATATATAAGCAAGATGGCTGAGATGTGCGAAAAGGTCACAAACTTTGATATCGCCGCTCATTTCGACTACATCAACAGGTATAACCCCGACGTTAACTGCAGGCTCTTATATGAGGACTGCCCCGCTGCTTTCGACCGTTTCTTTGAAGCACTGATATCACGTGAAAAGTGCCTGGAGATCAATACCAGATCCATCTACAAGGCACGTGCAAAGGGCTGTCCTGATGTCATGCCCGACAGTGAGATAATCAGAAGATATCTGGCTATGGGCGGAAAGCTCATCTCTCTAGGTTCTGATTCCCACACTCCTGATACGCTTGGCATCTGCTTTGATGAGACATATGAATATCTGAGATCCCTGGGTGTAAGAGAGCTCTGCTATTACAAAGACAGGTCACCCGTTACATTTTCGATCTGATCAGAGAACCTGGATCTGGACAGGTAGAGATCATATGGTGCAATTTCCTGCCTGACTGTATCCATGGAAAGACTCCCATTTACAGTCAATAATCTGCCCTCAGTCTCATTGAGATGTGTGATCATCAATGAATCCTTATACCCTGAAACAGGCAGCTTCAGGTCTTCTATTCCGCCATATGGGGCATATCTGATACTTCCCTGCCATTCATTAAATACATTGGTCTCATCTTCTGCCTTAAGGTCCAGTTCCCCCTCAAACGGCAAAGGTCCGTTCCCATGCCTCGTAACGTATGTTCTTGCAACGTATATAACCTCAACATCATTATCGGAAAGGTATTCATCAATGAATGCGGAAGGATTTGTAAGTCCGGTATTAGAAGTTGTGAGATGCGGGGCAAATCTGATGTTGTTCTGATCCAGCAGGAGGCCCTGTGCACCTTCGAATATCTTGACGTCATATCCGTCAGTGATTACAGGATCCTTAAGGTCTATCAGCTCTGATCCAACATTCATCATGTCAGCATAGTTTCTGAGGACGTTACCGTCATTCAGAAGTTCAAGGTATTCTCCCGGCATGGATTGATCAATACCCAGCTCAGACAGTCTCATTCTTGTATATTCATTCCTGATCCGGCGGAGTTCATGATAGATCCCATCAGGAGACATATGCTTTATATCCTTGACTGTAAGAGCAAATGTCCCTGTCCTTATACGCCTGGCGGCTTCATCGATACCCATACCGCAGCTGCCGTGCCGGTTATCGCCCCTATTTGTCTCCAGCATCTGATTGATCAGCACGTCATCTATCAGAACAGGACATGCATCAGGACTCGAAAAGATCGCGGGGCTGCTTCCGTACATACGTGAGAACCCGTCATATTCTTCTGAGAGCTTATACAGATCAGGCATGAAGGTATCTGACCAGTAAGTATCTGCTCCACGGAAAGAACCTGAAGATATCTGATGAAATATAAACCTCTTGTCTCTCAGGTCGACTGTATGGCCTGCCTGAGCACCGCCGTTGTGCCTGATGACGATGCAGGATCTGCCTTTGCGAGATGACATTGCGGCAAAGCAGTCAGTCGCCAGACCTTTTCCTTCATCCCCGAAGTTCCTGCCGATTATGACGTAAACACTCATTTACCTGATCTTGATGTCACTTATTGCTTTCGATACCACATCACGTGTATCACCCTGCCACTGGCGTATAACGTCATCTTTGCTGTATCCCTTGAACAGGAGCAGGATCGAGATAATGACCTCTGACAGGTACTGGATATCCTCCTCCCTGATCGAAGCCACACGGCCGGGCATCAGCCTCTCCCACGACTGATAGGCTTTGTCAAACCTGTAGCCCATATCAGTGACGATATGGAATATCTCATACCTCTTAGATGCAAGATCATAAGAATCCTTCAGCTTAATGTGATCCCTGACACCTTCATCTCCGAAGATCCTTTTTACATCATCACAGGTTAGGAAAGAACCATCGTCGATCCCGCAAACCTCATCACCGATACAGAATATAAAGCCTTTCTTTCTTCTCTTGGAGAAACAGTCTATATCCGTATGATGAGCTGCAAAATACCATACGAGATCATCAAAACTATAACGGTTGCCACCGAACATGACCTTAAACTCCAGGAGCTGTTCAACGACTCTGATATCAGCCTCAAACTGTGTTACCTGAAGAGCACCTGATGCGGGCTTATTGATAGGACTGGTAAAGGCTGCACACATAACGTGAGGATTAGTGACAGGATGTTTGTCATATATCTGAGTGATGGTCTTGTTCAGAGAATTCTTTGCGATCTCAGCAGCCAAATATCCCATTGAGCCTGTTACGTCAAAGCCAAGGATAATGGGTGTGGATTCAGGTGAATCGGCACTGTCTCTGGACTCACGCATATCAATATATTTTGGATCATACTTCTCCAGGAATTCATTGCCGCTGAATATCTCGGCAGCCGATGAATCCGTTCTGATCCCTTTACTGTTCTTGAGTCTCTGCCAATCGCTTGCCTTATAACTACCGTATCCCATGTTAGCCTCCTTTAGAAAACAATTGATGATCCTGATCTGTTGTCGTTTATCATGAAACCTAATGGTCTGGCCAGTTTCACAGCCATATCCTGATCTATGGAACTGAATATATCCTGAATGTCCATGCCTAATCTCATCTTGATGATGCACATTATGAGATAAGGCAGATAGTCATGAAGATCCCTGACATCCAGTTCTGTCACATGACCCGGAAACTTTGATCTGAGAGATCTGAATATATTCCTGCTCTCAGTTGTTCCGTTATTGAGATGGATGTGACACACATGATATTTCTCCTCAGCCATGTTCATGAGTTCGATGCTGGACATTGAATATTCAGCTTTATCACCAAATGCTTTATCTATCTCGGTAACGCTCAGATCCGGATGACAGTCATCATCACCTATCGTAAAGAGAAATCCCTTTTTGTGCCTCTTCTCATTACAGTCCGTGGACGTATGCCCGGCGGCAAAATACCATAACAGGTTATAAGACTCACCGCCGTTTCCGCCTCCGCCTCCTTCGAGATGGAGCTCCATAAGCTGTCTAATCATCCTGATGTCCGATTCGAACTGTGTTACCTGAAGCGGAGACATGTCAGACTTGACATCACCTATCGCGGCGGTCAGGAACTGTGCGCCTGACAATACCCACCTGTTGATAAGTGTTGCTGTCAGATTGATGGAAGAAGTTGCCAGTTCCTGTGCCAGATAACCCATGGAGGCAGTAACATCGAATCCAATTATGATCGGTACAGATTCAGGAGAATCCTCATTGTCCCTGGATTCCCTGATGCCTGCATATCTGCTGTCAAAAGCAGACTTGGCACAAGTGGAAGTAAATATCTCTTTGTATGTGGTCGTGGCCTTGTCGAAACCTTTACTGCTCCTTAGGCTGACCCAATCGGTCGATGTATAAGAACCTCTGCCCATAAGGTCTACTCCTTGCTGCCGCTGCCGTAGATCCGGCCGTCGTCGGTATCCATGTTGATGAACTTGCGTTCACCATAAGCCTTGATGAGCATCTCATCCCAGTAAGAAAAGTCCTCATATGCATCGAGCCTGGGAGTGCTGTTTATAAATTCAGTCAGAGCCTCCGGTGCCTCAGGATCATTAAGGATAGTAGAAGCTGTCTTTCTGAGGCCCTTAAGGTTTTCGGAAGTCCTCATTATCTTTCCTTTACCGTTTAGCGAATTGTTTCGGCATACATTCCACCAGTTGCCATATAATGCAGCCTGATGTGTATAAGGATTGATGAACAATGTATTAGGGTCGATCTCAGGATGGACCAGTCCGCTGAATTCCAGGACACAGCAGAGATTCTCCATCCTGCTTATTATCCAGGCTACATGCCTGCCTCCCAGTCCGCCGAACAATGAGAGAGGATATTCGTCCTCATCCTTGGTAACCACAAGGATATATGTTTTGTCATCCAGTTCATATCCGCCTGCGACGCTCGGGAAGAAATCGGACAGTTTGCGTATGTCTGCAGAAGGATAATCCAGTATGGAGATATTTCTCCTGCAAAGCTCCGAAAGCATGGCTCCGTTCTTATGGAAATGGAATATGATGTTTCGTCTGGCAACATAGACATCAGCATCGTGTTCAGAATAATTATAGAGATATCTCACTGATATCTGCTTGCCGTCAGAAGTCGTAAACATCTTCTCATCTGCATCGTTCCACAGTTCATCAGCCTTGATCCTTCTCTCCTGTTCATCATTAGATAAAGCAAAAAAGGAATTCATCTGCCTGTAGAAATCCATGTAATAATCAGTATCAGCGTGATCCAGAACATAATGAGATCCGCAGAACCTGCATGTGGCAGTCATGGCAGAAGCATCAAGAGTCATTATGCCTCCGCAGTTTTTGCAGCTAATGTTTTTCATGATAGAACTCCGGAATGATAGATATCAATTATGATTATATAATAAAGCCCTGTCAGGAAAAAGACCTCTGGAAGTAGTGTTACATGTAAAGAGCTTGCCGTCATTTGCTCCTTCAAGACCTTCGCCTGATGTGGTAATAAAGAGCTTATCCATATTGTCTCCGTAGAAACAGCATGAAGTAACATTCTGTGCATCGACAGAGATTATCTCCAGGAGTTCTCCTGATACTGAGTCTCTCTTCTCGATCCTTCTGCCGCCCCATATAGCTACCCAGAGATTATCGTCAGAATCTATCGTCATGCCGTCAGGAACTCCGTTCGTGACCTCAAAGAGGACTCTCCTGCCTGAAATGTCACCTGTTTCATTATCGTAATCATAAGAGAAGACAGCATGATAAGAAGAATCGGAGAAATAAAAACGGTCGCGGCGGCTGTTCCATGCCATGCCGTTGGATATCAGCGTATCAGGCTGCATGATCTTAACTGACATTCCATCATATCTGAACAGATTACCGGATTCGGGATAAGCGTCATCGTCCACGGATGATCCGAACCATAACCTGCCCATCGGGTCAGCCTTGGAATCATTGGATCTCTGGTATGACCTGAAATGTTCCCCCAGTGCGAGATAAGGAGTGATATCTCCGTTATCAAAAAGGTACAGACCGGCCTTGCCCGCAACAATATATCTGCCGTCACCTGTGGCAGGAACCAGGGCGCCTATCTGCTGACCCGCGTCATGGCATGAGATGTCACCAGATGGTGTCATCAGATAGAACTTGCCGTCCAGGATATCAACCCATGAAAAGATCCCCGTTTCAGGAATATAAAACGGGGATTCTCCTAATCTGAACCTGCGGCCGGTTAATACCGAAGCTGACGTAGTCCTGATATCACTCACTCTTTGCAGTCTTTCGCTTTGCCTTGGGCGCTACCGGAGGAACGATGGAAACATCGTTTTTGATGGTATCAAATACGAAATCACCGTCCCTGTAATCAATGCTGATCTTGGAAACCTTATCGAGACTGCCGTCGAGATACATATCCGACAGCTTATCCTCGATATTTGTCCTGATCGCTCTCCTGAGAGGTCTGGCTCCGTATTTCTTGTCGTAGCCGATCTCTGCCAGTCTGTCACCGCATGCCTCTGTCATGACGGCCTCGATACCCTTCTCCTTGAGAGAAGCATATACTTCCTTCATCATGATGTCTGCGATCTTCCTGATCTCTGCTGTGGAGAGCTCAGTGAATATGATCGTATCATCAACACGGTTCAGGAACTCGGGCCTGAAAGTCTCCTTGAGAGCCTGATCAACATGAGCCTCGAGAGCTTCCTGCGTTCCGGAGTTAAATCCGATGGTGGGAGCCTTGGATGTGCTGCCTGCATTGGATGTCATGACGATTATGGTATTTTCGAAGTTGACATGTATGCCATGGCTGTCAGTAAGCCTGCCTTCGTCCAGCAGCTGGAGAAGTATGTTGAACACATCGTGATGGGCTTTCTCGATCTCATCAAACAGGATGACAGAATAGGGCTTTCTCCTGACCTGCTCGGTAAGCTGACCTGAGTCCTCATGTCCTACGTATCCCGGAGGAGATCCGATGAGCTTGCTTACTGAATGAGGTTCCATATATTCTGACATATCGATCCTGATCAGGGAGTCCTCCGTATCGAACAGGACCTCAGCAAGAGCCTTTACAAGTTCCGTTTTACCTACGCCGGTAGGTCCTACGAAAATGAATGAAGAAGGCTTATGCTTCTTGGTAAATCCGGAACGTGTCCTCCTGACTGCCTTTGCTACAGCAGTAACGGCCTTGTCCTGGCCTATTACTCTCTCATGGAGCCTCTCCTCCAGATGCAGGAGCTTATCAGATTCACTCTCGGATATTGATTTAACGGGAATACCTGTCCACATCTCCACTACCCTGGCAATATCCTCGATCTGAATGGGATCGGGAGATATCTCGCTGTTCAATGCATCGTACTCCTTCTGGAGCTTATCCATGGCAGCTTTCTGCTCTGCTACCTTTTCATAGAGGGAATCACGCTCGGAATCCTCAACATCGTTGATCTTTTCAACTGATTCCTTATAGACCTCTGTGGCTTCATCCAATGCAGTCTTTGTATTGGCGAGCTTAACCAGCTTAACGTTGTTGAGGTTGGCTCTGGAACCTGCCTCATCTATGAGATCGATGGCCTTATCAGGCAGGAACCTGTCCGTAATGTATCTCTTGGAAGCAGTTACGGCGAATCTCAATACCTCGTCTGAATAAGTAACGTTATGGTGCTTCTCATAGTAATCCTTGATGCCCTTGAGGATCTCGAAAGCTTCCTCAGGAGAAGGTTCGTCCAGGATTACCTTCTGGAATCTCCTTTCCAGAGCGGAATCCTTCTCGATCTTCTTATATTCACCTGTGGTAGTGGATCCCAAGATCCTGAGTTCACCCCTGGCCAGTGCCGGCTTCAGTATGTTGCCTGCATTGGTAGAACCCTCGGCATCGCCTGCGCCAACTATAGTATGGAGCTCATCTATTACAAGGATGATATTCTCAGCCTTGATGGCCTCGTTGATGACACCCTTGATCCTGGCCTCGAACTGGCCTCTGAACTGTGTTCCTGCGACCATGGCCGGCAGATCCAGCTGCCATACCTGCATATTGAGAAGCTTCTCGGGAACAGAGCCCTCAACGATCTTGTTGGCGAGGCCCTGTGCTACGGCAGTCTTACCTACACCGGGAGCACCGATAAGGACAGGATTGTTCTTGGTCCTTCTGTTAAGGATCTGGATACATCTGTCTATCTCAACGTCTCTGCCGATGATCCTGTCGATCTTGCCCTGTGCTGCACGCTCGGTAAGATTAGTGCCGAACTCGTTCAGATACTTCATGCGGCTGTTGTTCTTGGACTTTTTATCCTTCCTGTTATTGTTGTCCTTGCCGTCCTGATCGTCAGGATTCTTAGGACCTCCCATCCCGAACATCTTATTAAAGATGTTACCAAGGGGATTATTGCCGCCTTCGGCAGGTGATCCTTCTGCCTGCTCATCCTCAACACCTACATTGGTGCTGTCTTCATCGAAATCGTAGGGTGCATCAAGTGAACTGCCGTTCATCAGTCCTGACAGGAGTGATGAGGGATCAGAAAGGTCAACAGAACCCATGGATTCCTCTATCCTGTCAGACAGCTCATCAATATTGTTCTCATCGATGCCTGCATCCTTGAACATGTCAGCTATGCCGCTGATCCTGGCCTTATATGCGCACTTAACGCAAAAGCCCTCATCGATACGCTTACCATTCTCATACCTGGTGGTAAAGACGATAGCATGTCTCTCTTTACACATACTGCATAATGCCATATATGATCAATCCTCTTTAATCTTTCTTCTAACTTTCGGCCCTGTGATGATATCCAAAGCCTCTTCTTCGAGCCTGGACATATCAAAGAATTCTGATATATCTACATACTGTCCGTTCTTCTTTGCCTTGTCAAGAACAGGTTTCAGGAACTGTCCCGTATAAGATCCCTTGACCTTACATATCTGTTCAGGAGTACCGCAGGCGATCACCTCACCGCCCTTGTCTCCGCTTTCAGGGCCCAGATCGATTATGTGATCTGCTGTCTTGATAACGTCCAGATTATGCTCTATTACCACTACGGTATTTTTATTCTCTGTGAGACGTTCCAAAATGTCAACAAGCTTGTGGACATCTGCTATATGCAGTCCCGTAGTCGGTTCATCTAATACATATAACGTTTTTCCGGTGGATTTTCTAGACAATTCTGCGGCAAGTTTTATCCTCTGTGCCTCACCGCCTGATAAAGTGGTCGAAGGCTGCCCCAGCTTGATATATCCCAGGCCTACATCCTGCAGAGTCCTGACCTTGCGGTAGATCGTAGGAATGTTCCTGAAGAAGTCACAAGCTTCATCTACTGTCATGTCCAGGACATCAGAGATATTCTTGCCGTCAAAGGTAACTGATAAGGTTTCCCTGTTATATCTCTTGCCCTTGCAGACGTCGCATCTGACATAGATGTCAGGCAGGAAATGCATTTCGATCTTGTTGACACCGTCTCCCTGGCACGCCTCACATCTGCCTCCCTTGACATTGAAGGAGAACCTGCCCGCCTGATATCCGCGGATCTTGGCATCAGGAGTGGCTGCATAGAGCTTGCGAATAAGGTCGAAGACACCGATATAAGTAGCAGGATTACTCCTGGGGGTTCTGCCGATGGGGGCCTGATCGATGACGATTATCTTGTCCAGTGCTGAATATCCCGAAATGGATCCGCATCTGATCCTCCTCTTTCTGGCACCGTTGAGCTTATGCTCCAGGTAAGGAACCAGTGTGGAATTAACAAGAGAGGACTTGCCCGAGCCGGAAACGCCTGTAATGCAAGTAAACAAGCCCAGAGGGATATCAACATCGATATCCTTAAGGTTATTAATATAAGCTCCCTTAATAGACACAGCCTTGCCTGAGGGTTTCCTCCTGTTCTTCGGAACGGGAATGAACTTCTCACCGCTCAGATACTGACCTGTTATGGACTCTTTGCACTTTATGACGTCATCTATCGTTCCGGAAGCTACAACGTTTCCACCGCCGAGGCCTGCTGCAGGTCCGATATCGATCAGATGATCAGCTGACCTCATTGTATCCTCGTCATGTTCAACAACGATAACGGAGTTGCCCATATCCCTGAGCATGGAAAGAGTCCTGATCAGTTTCTCGTTATCCCTCTGATGGAGTCCTATGGAAGGTTCATCAAGGATGTATAATACGCCCTGCAGGCCGGAACCGATCTGGGTTGCGAGCCTGATCCTCTGGGCCTCGCCTCCGGACAGAGTGGAGGCGGCTCTGGAAAGAGTCATGTAGTCCAGACCGACATTATTCAGGAATCCCAGTCTGGCCCTGATCTCAGTAAGAATGGGCGCGGATATCTCTTCGGATTTAGCATCGAGCCTGAGCTTAGCAAAAAAGTCGATCATCCTGACGACGGACATGTCGGAAAGCTCACTGATATTAAGGCCGCCCACCTTAACAGCCAGAGACTCTTTGTTGAGCCTGGCACCGCCGCATTCAGGACAGACGTCGATGCTCATGTATTTCTCATAATTAGCGCGCATCTCATCACTGCCGGATTCTCTGTAACGGCGCATTACGCTGGGGACGACGCCTTCCCAGGCGGAATAATAATCCTTGTCCCTGGCATAGACGCTGTTGGTAGTATCTATCAGCATCTTCTCCCCGTTATTACCATACATGATGATGTCTCTGATATCCTGAGGAAGCTCATTATATGGAGTGTCCAGTGAAAACTTATATTTCTCAGCCAGAGCGGTAATAAAAGCCCTGCCCCAGCTCTTGGGATCGTCAAAGTTCCAGCCTGCAGTACGGACGGCACCTTCATTGATCGATTTGGTGGGATCCTGAACACAGAGATCGGGATCCACGTCGATCAGGGTTCCGATACCGGAACATCTCTGACATGCACCATAGGCGTTGTTAAAGGAGAAGCTCCTTGTGTTGATCTCGTGAAAAGACCTGCCGCAGTTGGGACAAGTTGTCTTCTGGGAGAACAGCCGGTTCTCGATCTTCCTTTCCCCGTCATCCTGTTCTATCTGGAACTCAATATTGAGGAGGCCCTCACCTACTGCCAGTGCGGTCTCACATGAATCGTAGAGCCTGGTCTGATTAGAAGGCCTTATAACGAGCCTGTCTATTACCACGTCGATCTCATGCTTTTTGTTCTTGTCGAGCTTTATCTCTTCGTCGAGGCCCAGAGTCTGTCCGTCGATCTTTACCCTGGCAAAACCCTTCTTGCGCCAGTCATCCAGGAGCTTTGAGAATTCGCCCTTCTTACCCCTGACGGCAGGAGCAGATATCACTATCCTGGTGCCTTCCGCATAAGATGAGATAGTATTTATGATCTGATCGATGCTCTGAGGAGCTATGGGAGTACCGCAGTCGCAGCAGTACTGCTTGCCCACCCTGGCATATAAGAGCCTGAAATAGTCGTGTATCTCAGTAACGGTGCCGACAGTTGATCTGGGATTTGCAACAGTGGACTTCTGGTCGATGGAAATTGAAGGAGAAAGCCCCTCTATGCTGTCCACATCAGGCTTTTCCAGCTGGCCCAGGAACATCCTGGCATAGGAAGACAGGGATTCAACGTACCTGCGCTGCCCCTCTGCATAGATGGTATCAAATGCAAGGGAACTCTTGCCTGATCCGGAAAGGCCGGTCATTACGACAAGTTTATTCCTGGGAATATCTATGTCGATATTCTTGAGATTGTGCTCCCTCGCACCTCTGATCCTGATAAAACCGTTGTCTTCCATATAATCTACCTAAAAATAAAAGATCTCCCGCTGAAATTAGCAGGAGATCTGGTGGTGACCCCAAGGGGACTCGAACCCCTGATTGCGCCGTGAGAGGGCGCCGTCTTAACCGCTTGACCATGGGGCCAAATTGCTTTGCCGTAGTATATTATCACAACAACTTCGGCTTAGCAAGTAGTTTGATCAGATATGATTTGTTCTGTCTTCGATGTCTATGTAAGGACGTCTCTTATTTACGCACTTGAAGGCAGGTCTCATGATCCTTCCGCCTGAAACAAGCTCCTCTATCCTGTGAGCTGACCAGCCGGCGATCCTGGCGCATGCAAACAGCGGCGTG
This sequence comes from Clostridiales bacterium, assembly GCA_017515465.1. Taxonomy (GTDB): domain Bacteria; phylum Bacillota; class Clostridia; order Saccharofermentanales; family Saccharofermentanaceae; genus Saccharofermentans. Next base: position 92,496 of record JAFWFV010000001.1, on the reverse strand, counting down.
AACAGGACCGGTGGGATCCCGAGCATCGAATAGATAAAGCCTGCGTAGAAATCCACATTAGCACACATTATCTTGTCATTGTTCTTGACCCTGTGGAATACTTCAGGTGCGAGTCTCTCAACCCTGTCGTAGAGATCGAACTTATCCTCCATACCCTTCTCAACAGCCAGTTCCCTGGCATATTTCTTGAGAAGTCTGGTCCTGGGATCAGAAAGCGTATATACAGCGTGTCCAATACCATAGATAAGTCCGGACCTGTCGAATGCCTCTTTCCTGAGGATCTTCTCGAGATATCCCTCTATCTGTGCCTCATCAGTGAAATCAGTTATGTTCTCCATCATGTCAGACATCATGGCAAAAGCACTGTTGCTGGCACCGCCGTGCTTGGGACCCTTAAGGGATCCTACTGCAGCAGCGATGACGGAATATGTGTCAGAACCGGATGAAGCTACGCAGTGAGTAACAAAAGATGAGTTGTTACCGCCGCCGTGTTCAGCGTGCAGACAGAGCATCAGATCCAGTGTCCTGGCTTCGCTCTCGGTGAACTTTCCGTCAGGTCTGATGAGGTGCAGGATATTCTGGGCAGTATTGTATTCCGGCACGGGATCATGCAGGAACAGGCTCTGATGTTCAACATAGTGCCTCCTGGCCATATAGCCGTAAGCGATAAGGACAGGGAATCTGGCGATCAGCTCTACGCACTGTCTGACAACGTTGTTCAGATCAGTGGAATCAGGATTCTCGTCATAGGAATAAAGGGCTAGAACGCTTCTGGCCAGCTTGTTCATGACATCGGGGCTGGGAGCCTTGAGGATCATGTCCTCAGTAAAACCAGCAGGAAGCGGTCTGGACTCAGCCAGGAGCTTTCTGAAGTCTTCCAGCTCTGTCTTGGTAGGAAGATCTCCCGTCATAAGGAGGAAAGCAACCTCCTCAAAGCCGAACCTGCCGCTCTGCCATGCATTATCAACGATGTCTGATACCTCATATCCCTGATAGAACAGCTTGCCCTCAACAGGTATACGGTCTGCATCATCAACGATATAGCTCATGACCTCGCCGATCTCGGTAAGTCCTACCAGTACGCCTGTACCGTCATTGTTACGGAGTCCGCGCTTAACGTTATACTTTGAATAGAGCTCAGGATTGATATGGCTCTTTACCGCAGCATTTTCTGTAAGCTTTGATATCAAATTAGCTTTCAGATCACTCATAAGATCTAGTCACCTCTCAAACACGGTTGTAATTGATCAAACAACCCTTCAAAATAATCTGACGTTCCTCATCAGTAAGGTCTCCCAGGCGCAGATCGAAAGCTTTAAGTCCCTCAGAGGAAACTGTATAAGCCTTGATCACTTCGGTCTTGTTCTCAACAGCGGAACGTATACCGGGAATGAAGATGTAGTCGAGCTTTTTGAAAGGCAGCTCACCCTCATCGATCAGGAAAGGCAGCATGCCCCAGTTGATGAGATTGCTCCTGTAACGCTTTGTTGCATATTCATTTGCGATGTTGGCCCATCCGCCAAGAACCTTCTGGCAGGAAGCAGCCTGCTCACGGGCAGAACCGTCACCGGGCTTGACTGCAAAGATGGTGGATCCGAATCCCACATTATCGCGGCAGACATCGGGGAATTCCTTCTTGATGGTCTGCATTACAGCGTGGATATCAGGGAACAGATCGCAGAGCTTCTGTCCGTCCTCACGTGCCTTTTCGACCTTCTGGATCTCCTTTGCGAGACCAACATATTCAGGATCCTTACGGCTCAGTGTGAACTCGGCAAGGCCCAGAGGATTTGAGCGGTAAGATGATGTCTCACCTGAAGGGATCAGTTCATCAGTCGTTGTGACGGGATCGTGGATCTCAGATACGCAGCGCAGCACGAGATTATCTGTAAGCGCAACCATAGCAGGCCAGTCCTTGATGTTGGGACCGAAATGGATCTCCTGGTCAGGATCAGCAACACCATGTGAATCGAATACACGGTTGGCGTAGATCTTTGAATCGAAGAAATATGTGTACTTGCCGATCTCGCCGTCGAACTCTGTGGCAGCAGTAAGCTCACCCTTGTTAGCTGCCGTTGCCGCGATCGATCTGGCATCCATGAGAGCAACAGAAGATATCTGGCCATTCTGGAGCTTGGAGCCTTCACGGTTGGGGAAGTTCCTTGTTGAATGACGGATACTGAATGCATTGTTTGCAGGTGTATCACCTGCACCGAAGCAAGGTCCGCAGAAAGCAGTCTTGATAATGGCACCTGTCTCCATGATGGTTGCAGCACAGCCGTTTCTGACAAGCTCCATATATACAGGCATAGATGCAGGATAAACGCTCAGCGTGAACTCATTTTTGCCGATGTACTTGCCCTTGAGGATGTCAGCAGCAGCACAGATATTCTCAAATCCGCCGCCTGCGCAACCTGCGATTATTCCCTGATCGACCATGAACTTACCGTTCCTGACCTTGCTCCTGAGTGAGTATTCAACAGCACCGCCGAGTGATACGGCTGCACGCTTTTCTACATCGTTCAGGATATCGCCGAGATTTGCCTTGAGTTCTTCGATGGTGTATGTGTTCGAAGGATGAAAAGGCATAGCGATCATGGGTTTTATCGTTGACAGATCTATCTCGATGAGGCCGTCATAGTAAGCTACTTCACCGGGACCCAGTTCCTTATAGTCTTCACTTCTTCCGTGGATGTCATAGAAGCTCTTGACCTCGTCATCTGTCTGCCAGATTGATGACAGACATGTTGTCTCTGTAGTCATGACGTCAACACCGATCCTGAAGTCTGTGCTCAGGTTCTTTACGCCGGGGCCAACGAACTCCATTACCTTGTTCTTAACATAGCCATTTGCGAATACAGCGCCGATTATAGCAAGGGCAACGTCCTGGGGACCAACGCCCTTTACGGGAGCGCCTGTAAGATAGATTGCAACTACGCCGGGCATGTTAATGTCGTATGTCTGGTTCAGGAGTTGCTTTACGAGCTCAGGTCCTCCCTCACCCATTGCCATCGTACCAAGAGCACCATATCTGGTGTGCGAGTCTGAACCGAGGATCATCTTGCCGCCGCCTGCGAGCATCTCACGTGCGAACTGGTGGATAACAGCCTGATGAGGGGGAACATAAACGCCGCCGTACTTCTTGGCACATGTAAGGCCGAACATGTGGTCATCCTCGTTGATAGTACCGCCTACTGCACAAAGTGAGTTGTGGCAGTTTGTAAGGACATAAGGAACGGGGAACTTTGTAAGGCCAGAGGCCCTGGCTGTCTGGATGATGCCTACGAAAGTAATATCATGTGATGTGAGCTTGTCAAACTTGATCTTAAGCTTGTCCATATTGCCGGAAGTGTTGTGATCCTTCAGGATACCGTAAGCAATTGTCTCTTTCTTTGCGTCTTCCTTCGAAACAGTCTTGCCTGTCTTAGCAGCGATCTTGTCGCCTGCAGCGTGATCGTCAGGAATAATCTCTGTGCCTCTGATGAGATAAGCACCTGAATCAAGTAGTTTTATCATAATAACCCTCCCGGAATTAATAATCGGTTTTTTCAGAATATATATATTATAAGAAAAAAGGAAAACTTGCAATCAGAGAGTTATATCTCTGGCTTTACGGAGCTCGTTTCCAACGATCGAAGCGGCTGATGCGGCATTAAGAGATTCCGCCTTGCCGGGCATGGGGATCCTGACCAGATGAGAACACCTGGAGGAAACTTCATCAGACAGTCCCTTGCCCTCGTTTCCTATGAAAAAGGCCACAGGGAGCGTTATTTCAGCATCATCCAGGGAATCACCCTTAAGGTGCATTGCAAGTGTTGAGATATTTTTACTGTTCAGTTCGTCTATCAGTCTGATCTCATCGGTATAAAGGATCACTGGAATGTGCCATGCCGACCCCATGGAAGCCCTGAGAGCCTTTTCCCCAAAGGGATCGCAGGTTCCCCCAGTAACTATCACGGCGCTGAATCCGAAAGCATCAGCCATCCTGATAACAGTCCCGACGTTTCCGGGATCCTGAACATTATCCAGAACGCAGAAAATGTCCTTATCTCCCGAAAATGACAGTTCATTCCTGATCAGTGGAGCTTTACAGATCATGGCTATACCCTGAGGGTTTACGGTCGAAGATACCCTGGAAAATAACTGATCATCCAAAACAGATAAGGATGAAGCCGGGATATTATACTTTTCAGCCAGGTCAGAAGCTTCTGATATCTTTTTGTCGGAACATATAAGATCGACGCAGGATCCGCCTGACATGAGACAGTCCTCAACGATCCTGATGCCCTCGATATATACCAGTTCATCTGTCTTCTTCCTGTCGTGGACCTTGCGGATGAGCTTTATCAGCTTGTTATCAGGGCTCTTTATGACTTCAGGCATATCAGTTCAGGCTCTCGTTGCATTTTACTGTCTTGACGAAAGTCTCGAATTCGTCCATATCCCTGGCGTCGGGTCTGCTGTCAGTGATCATGCCGACTATGAGCTCATAGCCCCAGGAAATATAAGAGATCTTGGAATCCCTGCGGTGGTCACCGAAGCCTTCATTGCTGCCGTCTGCAGCATCAGGAGTAAGAACGTTCAGATCGTCTGGTGTCTGCTCTTTTTCCTTTACCTCATTGAGCAAACCGATGATGCCGCTGTTATTGATGAATCTGTTAACACCGCTGATGGCACCCGGAATGGCACAGATGGCACCGAGGCCCATCATGTGAGCTCCGGCTCTCGCAACATTTCCGACGAAACCGTGGGAAGCATTGGTGATCTGGGTGATCTTGCCCGTTACATCCCTTGCAGTCTCCAGTGAATCTGCCAGGCTAGCTGCCGTGGAAAGAGACATTGATATCTCATCTCCCTTGATGATCGTACCAAGGGTAAGGTATTTGTATGTATTTCCGAAGCTGTATGTATAGATCTTGATCAAGCCGTCAAAGAAAAAATCATCAAGGGTAAAGATAGTGCCGTGATTCTCGTTCATCGCCTTGTTCAGATCCAGAACTGAAGCGTTCATGAAGACATTCCTGATGGCGTCCTTGTCGTCAAAAGGAAAATCTGATGTTCTCTCGACGCTGATCCTGCTTGCGGCACCTGTTATCTGGTCAGCCATCTTATCCAGGAACGTGGATGTGTCCATGAACTTGCGGCTCTTAGCCTTCAGATGCTGTGCCATGGAACCCTTTGCATCATTATAGATGCCTGATTTGGTCTGGACATAGATGGTCCCGCTCTCATAGAACATCTGCCTGCTGCCGGGACATGCCAGGTCGATCCTCATCCTCTTGGGGGTAACCTTGTCAGAATTATCGTAGATATAAGATACCCTGGAGGTTGCTCCTCTGGGAAGGACTGCAGAACCAATTATCCTGCCTCCGTCTTCCTTTATGTCGACAGAACCGTCCGCATTGCGGTTCAGCCTGATGTCTTCACCGCCCAGAGCAGTAATGTCCGTACCGCAGCAAGGGCAGTTGCCATAGGCAATGTCAGCCTGGGATATCGAATAAGCACATGATGGACAATATAAACCCTTAAGTTCCATGATCAAACCTTCCCTTCTGTCAGCTTGATATACTCTATGACCGGCATGGATTCCTGGTTCTCGATGAAACCCTTATCCATCTGACCGGGACAGATACCAACGATCCTGTCAACTACATCCATTCCCTTCGTTACGTAGCCAAAGCATGCATACTTTCCGTCAAGTGAACTCCTGCAGTCAGCCACACAGATAAAGAACTGGGACGAAGCACTGTCATTCTCTGCAGACCTGGCCATAGAAAGGGCACCTCTGGTATGGTGCAGATCGTTATTTACGCCATTTTCCGAAAACTCACCCTTGATGGAATCCACGCCGGGCCTGCCAAGGAGAAGAGGATTTCCTCCCTGGATGACAAATCCGGGCTGAACCCTGTTTATCAGGAGACCGTCGTAAAATCCGTTCTTTACCAGATCAACGAAGTTCTGAACGGTGATCGGAGCTTTCTCGGGATACAATTCCATTTCAAGAACACCGTAATCCTTTATCTTCATCTCCATATACACGTGTTCATTCGCAGCAGAAGTCTCAGATGTTGAGCTGCATCCTGCAAGGGACAGAACAAAAGAAAATACCAATAACAATGAAATCAATCTACGCATTTCAAACCTCCTGCATCCGACAATATATTATACAATAAACAGAATAAAAGATATAATCTACTTAAAAACGCAGACAGGAGCTATCTTATGGACCTCAACAGCTTTGAATATGGATTTTTATCAGAAATGATCTCTATACCCTCAGTCGGCGGTGATCCCGAACCCGGCTGTCCATACGGAAAGACTTCCCGTGAGGTGCTGGCCAGATTTTTAAAGACTGCCGATGATAACGGTTTCAGGACAGGAACCATAGATGACAAGGTCGGCTACCTGGAATTCGGCAAAGGAAAAAGGCTCATCGGCATAGTCTGTCACCTGGACGTTGTACCTGCCGGTAAAGGCTGGAGCTTTGATCCGTTTAAGCTCACTGAATCTGAAGGCCGCTTGTACGGCAGAGGCATAGTTGACGATAAAGGTCCCGCCTGTGCATCGTTCTTTGCGATGAAACGCCTGATGGACAGCGGCTTTGACCCTGACTGCAGGATCAGACTGATCCTGGGAACTGACGAGGAAAGGACATGCGACTGCGTCGAGACATATGCAGCAAAGGGCGAGATACCCGATTTTGCAATCACCCCTGACGGAGAATACCCTGTTATCTTTGCTGAAAAAGGCATACTGCACATCACTATCAAGGGTTCCGGAAACAGCAGTATCACCGCAGCAGGCGGGGATGCCGCCAATATGGTTCCGAACTACTGTGAACTCACACATGGGGGCATGACATATGAGGCAACAGGAAAGATCTCTCATGCATCCAAGCCCGATGGAGGAATAAATGCCATAACTGAGCTTATCTCCACTCTTCCCGGAGATGTTATAGAACTGTCAGGCATGCTGAGATTCATTAACGACAGTATAAAGGATAAGGATGCTCAGACATTTACAGGATGTGACATCGAAGATATCTCAGGCATCATCACATATAATCCAGCTATCCTTAAGATCGGTCCTGATGAGGAATCTCTGGTAATAGACATCAGATACCCAGTTACTTCCGACAAAGATGAGATAATCTCTCATATCGCATCTGATGCCGGAAGATATGGTCTCACCGTTATAGAAAACAACTATATGGCACCTCTGTTTAAGGATTCAGAATCCAGGGAGATCACCGTTCTCACAAAGGTATGGTCTGATAACATATCCCTCTTTGACGGATATGATGAAAGCTATAAGGATAAATATCTGAAGCCCATCGCCATCGGGGGCGGAACATATGCCAGACACATGCCTAATACCATAGCATTTGGCATACAGACGCCCTGGAGCGAAGATCAGTGTCACAGATCTGATGAGAGCATATCCATCAACGATCTGAAGGCCAATATAAAAGTGCTGACAGAAGCGATAATAGCTCTGTCAGCACTCTGATGCTTTTATATTTTAGATCTCTTTTACAGAACTCTTCTGGCACAGGCTACTGCATAAGTCATTGATGAATATGCAGTCTGTATAGTCTTGCCCTTGGACTCTGATGCATGGATGACTGTGTTGTTTCCGATGTAGATTCCAACATGGTCTACCCTGCCGTTATGGTCATAATCGAAGAATACAAGGTCACCGCACTGGACGCTGGAAGGATCGATGGATGTACCATAGCTGAGCATCGAGTTAGCACCATGAGGCAGATAGATGCCGTAGTACTTCGAATATACGTACTTAACAAGTCCTGAGCAGTCAGCTGCAGTTGCAGAGCTTGCTGCGTATACATAAGGGATACCCAGGAATGTCTTTACATAATCCGGGAACGGCAGACTCGTATCGTGATTTGCACTTCCTGAAGAGGAAGATGATGATGACGAGGAAGAACCTGATGAAGAAGACGATGATGAAGGCGCCGTAGTGGTAGTAAGGGAAGCCTTTACATAGAATCCTGAATCAGACTTGTACCAGCCGTTGCTCGTCTGTGCTACAACAGTGATCTTTGTTCCAGTTGACAGTGTCTTGAGTGTGCTGTAATTAGTACCGGGGCCTGAACGTGCATTTACTGCTGTTGTGGTATAAACCGTAGCAGAGTAAGCTGACTCTGAAGCTGAAGACGAACTGCTGGAGCTTGAACTTGCAGGCTTGGGAGTAGCTGTAGGCTTAGGTGTTGCCGTAGGAACAGGCGTAGGCGTAGGAGACGGTGTTGGTGTAGGCGTTGCTGATGCCTCATCGATCAGAAGTGAACTGAAGCAGTATCCCTCCTGTCCATTAGAAGACCTGATATAGGAGAAGTTAGCAAACGTGGAAACCAGGACAACCTTAGTCTCATTCTCGATCGTTGAAGTTACTTCACTGTTAGCATCAGGAACAGCTCTGAGATTGACATGATCACCATTTACATAATAGTACGAACCGTCATATACATAATCCGCATCAGGATTACCAGAAAGCATGAGGGTATATTCCTCAGGGAATTCACTGCCGGGTTCAGGGATAACCCTGGACTCAACAATAGAACCGTCCTCAGCTGCCTCGGTAGTAAAAGTGTTTCCTGATGCTTCGGGTGCCTGTAATGATATCTGCTCGGCAGCGCCGAGATCAGACACGCAAAAGCCGGTTACAGTAACAGCGCATCCGGTGATAAATGATACGATCCTCATTGCGATATTACTTGAAACTAAATTATCGTATTGCATTTTGATCACCCCTTTCTGCTGTACATTATTTCTTAAGTGTATTTTACAATAAAACTCAGGTAAAACAGGGCAAAACAGCATGATTAGGGCATTTGTAACCTTATTGTCTTATTTCAGAAATATCCTCTTAACACAAAGATGTGCGTACCGGTTGTTATCCGTAATTTTCCTGAGCATAAAGGAGCAGTCTCGATTCCAGTATTCCTGCCACCTCTTCAGGAGTCTTGCCCTGTGAACTGAGTGAAGTCAGCTCCTCTTCGAGTATATCCGATATACCGCTGTCGCATACCGGAAGAGTATCAGCTTTTGCCAGCTGATCCAGAAGTACATCAGCCTCCGTTCTGTCCATCGCCTCTATCGTGAATCCCTCCACATTATCAATGTAGTGATGAATATAGGCGGTGCTGTACAGGAGCTCCAGATCAGACGGGACACTGTAAGGCTCGCACATATAATCCAGATATTCATTCAGGATAATATCATTAACCGGGAATCCTGATGATACTGCTACGTATCTCTGCAGATCGTCGCTTAAGAGATATTGAATGAAAACACCGCAGGCATCAGGGTGTTCACTGGCATATGATATTGCTACAAGGCCCTGGACCTGCACCGGATATACAGGATCATTAATTGAAGGATAACCAAAATACAGAGCATTATCCCTCATCTGCAGCTCAAACTGGTGATATTGCGAGGCTGAGAGGATCTCAGTCGATACCAGATCAGAATTATCCATCATCTCCTGAATATCATTCTCGTCATACTGCATCCGGTAATCGGTTCCCGGAGTACCAACTGTAAGAGACAGATCTATCGCAGACAGGATATTATCGTAATTCAGTTCTCCTGAATGATAGAGTCTGTCGAGCGAATACAGGAAGATATTACGAAGAATGTATCTGGATTCGAGCCTGATGGTTCCGTCACTGAGCCTCAGACCTGACAGATCATCCAGTGTAAGATCATCAGATGTATCAAATGCGCTGTCCCTTCCCCAGAAGCCAAATACATTATACGAAGCGAAGACCTGATATATCTCACCGTTGCCGCCCTTCATCATTTGAAGGATGTTTGGTGAAATATTGCTCATGTCACCCAGATAAGGCGACATATCGATACACATCCCGTTCTCTCCCCAATATCTGTAATCAAAGAGATTCCCGTAAAACATATCCGGAGCATCTCCGTTATGATATGCCGACAGCCTGTCCAGTCTGAACCGGTCGAGCTGTTCAGTAATGCTGATATCATAGTTTTCCCCCACAGGCTGCAGTTCTACATAGTACGCATCCTGTGAGGTGTTATACATATATGCTGCCCGGCTGAGCAGACTGTCACGGGTAACTGAGACTCCCTGAACAGTAAGTCTTTCCCTTGATGCATAGTTACCGCCGGTATCAGGGGTCATAAGCACCACATCACAGAAATCAGCATCCCAGTAGTTATACACAGACACATAGTGCTGTTTGTCGATTATCAGGTATGAAGGATCACTTTGGTCAGGATTCACTCTGGGCGGGGTTCTCATGATATTGCTGCGCTTAGCGATCTTCTCAGTCTTACGGTTCAGGATATCAGCTTCCCAGAAATATGTTTCATCACAGTATGTCTCAAATCCCGGGGCTCCGCTGTCCGAGCCCGTAAATCCCGCGCACTTCTGGAGCAGGCCCATTTCTTTGTACCCGCCGTCATATTCCTTCGGATCACCTTTGTATACTGCCTTGCAGGAATCCCAGTCAAGTTCATATACTCCGATCATTCCGGAAATATACAGCGTTCCCCGCTGGACAAAGAGATGAGGATCATCTATTGCCGCATCAAATGTGATCCTGCCGGTCTCATTGCCTTCTGCATCATACCTGACGGCACATGAACTGGATGTGATCACGAATCCGTCTTCAAATGATATCAATGATTCCACATATCCGATCGAATCATCTGCAGGTCCCGTCTGTACTACATTGCCTTCATAATCATATTTCACATATGAATAGCCGTAGCATGCCGCGAGGAAGAATTCTCCGCCGAGGTCGCAGAACTCATAGGGGAACATATTCATATCCCAGATATTATCAGATTCAGATATGATGTTTCCATCCCAGTCCACCCTGTAGATGACAATGTTCTTTATATTTTCACATTTGACCGCCAGATAATCGCCGGACCTGAATACGCCGTTGTCAGTCAGATTCCTGGATGGGAGTGTAACCACCCTGGAAGTAAAATACAGACTGTCAACATCATCATTTCCGCACTGGTAATCCGATGAATATGGATCACATATGCTGCCGCCCGTATCGATCACAGGGTCTGATGTATCATCAGTCTTATCGGCGCATGAGAAAACAGATGCAGCAAAACATGCTGTCAGGATCAGAGATACAGTACTTCCAATATACTTATCAGCCATAAACAGATACTAACACTCAGTTGTATCGGAAATATATCGTACATATATTACAGTTCATTCAGCAAAAAGGTTGGGGTGTTGCCCCAACCTTTACCAAAACTCTGAACGTTCAGTGTTTCTGTACAGACGGGGGAAACACCCCAACTCATTTAGTGACTAATCAATCTGATCAGACCTCGTGTCTGACTTTATCGTTGATCTCCTTGAGCATCGTATCTGCCAGCGCATCAACGCTCATGGAACCCAGCTTGCCGTCGAACCTGGAGCTTACGGCACAGGTCCTGTCAGCAACTTCCTGATCACCGATTACTGCAGTATAGATGACTTTTTCCATGTTGGCTTCCCTGATCTTCTTGCCGAGCTTTTCGGATCTGTCATCAACGGTTGCCTTGATGCCCTTACTCTTCAATGCATTACATACTTCGTATGCATAATCGTAATGAGCATCAGATATGGGAAGGATCCTGACCTGTTCATCGGCCATCCACAAAGGAAGCCATCCTGCATACTTCTCGATAAGGTATGCGAGAGTTCTCTCATAGCAGCCAAGGCTGGTCCTGTGGATGATGTAAGGTGTCTGTCTGGAGCCGTCCTTGTCAACGTACTCCATGCCGTACTTCTCGGCCAGGAGCATATCGATCTGGATGGTAACAAGTGTATCTTCCTTACCAAAGACGTTCTTGTACTGGATATCGAGCTTAGGGCCATAGAAGGCAGCCTCGTCGATACCGATGTCATATTCAACACCGAGATCATCCAGTATCTTGCCCATGGCAGCCTGTGCCTTCTCCCACTGCTCTGCAGTTCCTTCGTACTTATTCTTGGGATTTGCAGGATCCCACTGGGAAAACCTGAAAGTACACTCATCCAGGAGTCCGACAGTATCCAGGCAGTACTTTGCCAGATCGAGGCATTCCTTGAACTCCTCTTCAAGCTGGTCAGGCCTGATGATGTAATGACCCTCAGAGATAGTAAACTGCCTTACTCTGATAAGTCCGTGCATCTCTCCTGAATCCTCATTACGGAAGAGCTTGGAAGTCTCGGTAAGCCTCATGGGCAGATCCCTGTAGGATCTCTGACGGTTGAGGAATACCTGATACTGGAAAGGACAGGTCATGGGACGGAGAGCAAAGCATTCCTTTGTCTCATCATCCTGGTCAGCCTTGTCACCCATGACGAACATTCCGTCACGGTAATGATCCCAGTGTCCGGAGATCTTATACAGATCCCTCTTTGCAAAGTAAGGTGTCATGGTAAGCTGACAGCCTCTGGACTGCTCAACATCCTCTACCCAGCGCTGCAGTGTCTGGATGACCCTGGCACCCTTGGGGCAGATGATGGGAAGGCCCTGTCCGATATAATCAACTGTTGTGAAATAACCGAGCTCACGTCCCAGCTTGTTGTGGTCACGCTTCTTTGCTTCCTCCATCCTGTCGAGATGCTCCTTGAGCATTGCCTTGTCAGGATAGCTGGTGCCATAGATCCTGGTGAGCATCTTGTTATTGGAATTACCCCTCCAGTAAGCACCGGCAACGGAAGTAAGCTTAAATGCCTTGATCATGCCTGTGCTCTCAACGTGAGGGCCTGCACAGAGATCAGTGAAATCACCCTGCTTGTAGAAGGAGATAACGGAATCCTCAGGCAGATCATTGATGAGCTCGACCTTATAGTCCTCTCCCCTGTCTGCCATGAACTTGATAGCCTCAGCTCTGGGCAGTTCGAATCTCTCGAGAGGAAGGTTTTCCTTGACGATCTTCTTCATCTCGTCTTCGATGGACTTGAGATCATCATTTGTAAATCCGCCTTCCTTATCAAAATCATAGTAGAAGCCGTCTTCGATAGCGGGTCCGATGGCAAGCTTTGTCTCAGGCCACAGTCTCTTTACAGCCTGAGCCATAATATGAGAAGTCGTGTGTCTGTAGTTCTTTCTGTCCTGCTCGTTGTTGAAATCAAACATAGTATTTACCTCCATATAATTTTTTGCAATAAAAAAACCATGTTCCCAATACTTTGGGATGCATGGCTGCACGGTTCCACCCAAATTGCACGAAAAATATCGTACCTCTCGATTAGACTGTAACGGAGTCATCCGGCTCAAGTCAGGGCATTGCGCCTTTACCTCTGCAGCTGTTCGGGTTGTATATGATCGATACATTCCTAAGGGCTCTCAGCCTGCGGCACCTTATTCTCTGTGAATATATTTGCCGATCACACGTGTCCCGGTCTTTGCTTTTGTATCGTTAGTTTACTACATAAAAACAGTAAGTCAAGTGCGCAGATCGCCTATCTGTTAGGGTCATCCACGCCTGTAAACGTGTCATATAGCTTAATGAGATCAGGCTTCATGCTGAGGAAGATCTTGCCCAGTTCGGGATCGAAATGAGTACCCAGATCGTTCCTGATGATGGCAAATGCCTCATCGTAGCTCATGTTGTTCTTATAATATCTCTTACTGATCAGAGCATCGAATACATCGGCGAGAGCCATGACCCTGGCCTCCAGGGGTATCTGATTGCCTTTGAGTCCGTCGGGATAACCGGAACCGTTGTATTTTTCATGATGATAATGTGCGACATTGGATGCGATCCTGACGAACTCCTTATCGTCAACATCTGCCAGGACCTGCTGTACGATCTCGGCTCCGACTTCTGCATGTTTCTTCATCTGTTCATATTCATCAGGATTAAGCTGACCCTGTTTCTTAAGGACGCGGTCATCAACGGCGATCTTGCCGAGATCATGGAGAGGCGCGGCGTGGATGACGTTTGCCCAGTACAGATCAGACATCATGAACTTATGCGATTCCTGGATGTGTTCGACAAACAGCTGCACGCAAGCTGATGTCCTGTTGATATGTCCGCCCGTTGAGTCGTCACGGGATTCGATCATAGCCGCCATTCCGAGAATGATCGAGCTCTGGAGGTTCTCCGCCCTCTTAGTCTGCCTGTCGGCTTCTTTCTTCAGCCTGACGCCAGTATAGTTGAGCTGGTTAATATAATTGACCTGTTCAGTCTCGTCTATAAACTCCAGAAGATATCCGGAAACAACATTCTTGATACCGAAGGATAATGCACTGACATTACATTTTACATGTCTGTTTGCCTCCAGGTTATTGTCGTTGATGACGAACTCCTTGGATAGAACATCATCACCTTTTATAGCCGGGGCATTCTTTTTTACCCACCTCATGATCTCCTTGAGGGCATAACTGTCAGTAATGATGTCAGAATCGATCTTGATGTTATTGAATTCCGGGAATATCTTGACAGTGTCATCGTTATAGCCTGTCAGTCTGAACTTACGGTCGATCGTGATGAGCGCATTGCCGATCATATTGTCAGTTACGTTATAGAGCTGGAACTGGGTCGCAATATTGACCAGCCCGAAATTGCAGAGCATGAAGAAACACGATACGAACCCCCTGTTCAGGTGGGATACGGTCGTGAGGCCATAACCCAGGATAGTCGCCATCATGAAGAACATAAAGAACCACATGATCCTCCTGGAAGCAGTCTTCTTGCCTGAGAATGTAAGTGACGTAAAGAACACGCACAATATGACCTCAACGGCCAGGATTATGATCCTGATATAGTATCCGACACCGGGTGTATTATTCAGGACTTCCGGACTTTCAGGAGCAAACAGGGATGCGGAATAATATATCCTGAAACGGTATGACAGTAATACAAGCACATAAATAAACAGGTTGGAAAGAATGATAAACACCTTAAACCAGGACGGAAGCTTTGTCCCGGAAAAGGTAGAAAGCATAAAGAGCATTATCATCGGAAGGAATATTCCGCCGAGGTAAGACACCGCATTGGCAAACATTGCACTCTCATAATTGGTGGCGGAAACGTACAGGTAATACCCGAGGCAGCTGATCGTCAGGATAAATGAAGTAAGTACATAAAGAGGATCGATGCCCTTGGACGCATTATAGATCAGATATACAGTACAAAGCGAACTTATTATTGTGATCAATAAGGTTGCCAGGCTCATCTGTTCTTCTCCAATCATTAAATATGCTAAACTATATTAATCATTTTAACATATTGGAGAAGAAATATGACCAAAGATGATGTGTTTGCAATCCTGCTCAACAGCAAGGGCTACATTTCAGGTGAAGCGATCAGCAAAGAGCTGGGTCTGAGCCGCGCGGCCGTTAACAGTGCCGTAAAGGCATTAAGGGCAGAGGGGCTGGTCATATCCTCCGTAACAAACAAGGGATATCTGCTGGAATCCTACCCCAGGAGACTTACTGCCGGTGAGATCTATTCCCACCTGGATCATGAACGCACCAGATCGGTCATATGTCTGGAAACCGTAGATTCCACCAATAACAGGCTCAAGGAGATGTTAAAGGACGATCCTGTACCCGGCACCACCATTATCGCCAATGAACAGACCGGTGGCAGAGGCAGGATGGGCAGGAGCTTTTCATCTCCTGCCGGCTGCGGGATATATCTGTCCATGCTGATCAGACCCAAAGGCCAGATCTCTGATGTCAGCGGGATCACGGCCTGGACTGCCGTTGCAGTACACAATGCGATACTAAGCGCATATGGCATCGACACGGATATAAAATGGGTCAACGACCTGTATCTGAACGGCAAAAAGATAACCGGAATACTCACGGAACTCTCTGTCGAAGGCGAGATCGGCATGGTCAGCAGCATAATCATAGGCATCGGCATTAACGTTAACCATAAGCCTGAGGATTTCCCGGAAGAATTAAGGGACATAGCAACTTCCATATCTTACGGATCATCGTCCGGTGAGCTGGACAGGTCCCTGCTGGCTGCTGAGGTAATAAAGGAACTGGACAAGATGGCCGCTTTATGGCCTGACGGAAAGAAAGAATACCTTGATACCTACCGCAGGAAATGCATTACACTGGACAAGGATGTCGATGTGATCAATTATGCTACTGGATACAAAAGGTCCGCTCACACCATAGATATCAACCCTGATTTCTCACTGAAGGTCAGATACGAAGACGGTACCATAGATGATGTCAGGAGCGGAGAGGTCAGAGTGAGGGGCATCAGCTGATCACACGCAGATCCTGTCCTTGATCTTGTTGAACTTTGCTTCACCTATCCCCGATACGTTCATGATATCCTCAACGGAATCAAACCTGTTGCCTCCACGGTAATCGATTATCGACTGCCCCAGGCTCTCCCCTACGCCCGGAAGCGTCACAAGCTGATCCAGAGAAGCGGTGTTGATGTTGATCAGGCCGTTATCATTATCAGATACATCTGAGGATGTGCTTCCTCTCCGCAGGATAAAACTGTCTGCTTCTCCGAGAGTACCGTAAGAAGGAATGTAGATGGACAGGTTCCCGCTGAGCTGATAGACGAGGTTCAGGTCTTCCAGTGCAGCATCCTCCGTGAATCCTCCTGCCAGCTGGGCAACATCATTCAGGATTGTTCCTGATGGAACTTTATAAATTCCAGGATCATTGACCTCACCGCAGATATAGATGCTGATCTCATCATTATCAGACTGTAAGGAAGATGTCGCGTCCGTTTCAGAGATATCAGTACCGGAACCTGAGGTTGTAACGGGCAGTCCGTCGAAATTTCCTCTGCACACGAATTTATAGATAACTCCGATAGCTACGATCAGGACAAAAGCTCCACAGTATTTGGCGGATGATCTGATCCTGTCAGGAATAACAGGAAACTTCATGACCGGTCAATCCCGGTCTGTAAATCTGATCTCCAGGTCCTTACCCAATGCACGGGCAAGCTTTACCATGAGACCCAGAGAGAGATTATACTGACCATTTTCTATCCTGGTGATATTGGAGCGCTCAATATCAGCCATTCGTGACAGTTCACTCTGTGTTATCCCCAGACCGGTCCTTACATCACGAAGCTGACTGCCGAACCTGGTCCTGTAATCTGACTGAACGTTCTCTATCAAGATCTCCTGTCCATTTATGTCTATAATATAATCTGTCATGTATAAACCTCCGCATAAGTGTTTTATACGGCACATTATATCATAGAAAAATACACTATGGAAAGTGTTATCTGATCAAACGGGAGTCTTTCCTGCCCAGAGCATCTCCAGATTGTAATTGGATCTCTCCTCAGGATGGAAGATGTGGACTACTACGTCCTTATAATCGATGAGCAGCCATCTGTCGCCGGATCTGCCCTCTACATGATCGGGATACAATGAGAATTCGTTCTTAAGAACATATTCAACTTCATCGGCAAGTGCCTTGATCTGAGTGGTGGAATTACCGCTGGCGATAACAAAGTAATCTGCAAGTGTAGTCTTTTCAGAGACATCGAGCATCTCGATATCTATACCCTTTTTGGAATCCAGTATCTCAGTGATCTTTGTAGCCAGTTCTTTTGAATCCATATTTATCTCCAATCTGATTGATATCCTGATTATAGCACAATTCCCAGTTCCCGCATAAAGTCGGAAGTGACAGGATGCAGGTCCCTGCCCTTGCGGCGGAATTTGTCAGCTACCGATATGGCGCATAGTCTGACAGCCTCATCCAGATCAACAGGTGCCAGTCTTCTCATTTCCGTAAGATCTGTATATGTCCTTGAAGGCTCTATCTTGTCGGCCAGATAGACTATCTTATCCAGCGTGGTAGCTCCTCCCCTGCCCGTGGTATGGTAAGTGATGGCATCGAGGATCTCCTGATCAGTTATGCCGTAATCGTGCATGGCGATATAGGCGCCTGCAGGAGAATGCAGTAGTTTTTCGTGATCAAACATGTCACCTGATATCTCCCGGGCCATGGAACGCTGCTCCTCGATGGGGTATTCCTTGGCAGAATCGTGGAGAGCCCCTGCGATCAGGGCCTTATCTGCATCAATACCATGATCATGTGCCAGTTTTGCTGCCAGAAGGCCAACATTCAGAGTATGTAAAAGCCTCTTGGAAGATAATGTAGGATACATCCTGACTGCTGATCGGTAATACAGATCACAGGCCTCATCAGAACAGTTATCCAGGGATCTGATGGCATTATAAAGATCATGCGTTGCGATGAAATCCCGGCAAGCCCCTGGAAGCGCACTAATGTCGTTCCTGTTCCTGATATCGGATGATGCCTGGTCGATGCCTTTCATGTTGAAAAGAGCGATGTCACATCCGAACAGTTCCTTCAGTCTGGAACAGTTATAGAGCAGATCAGATTCATCACCCTCCCTCTTTGCACATAAAAGGGCGGCATAAGATAAGACCTCAGCAGGTTTATGCCACTTATCGAAATCCCGGAGGATATCCGATCCGCAGAGCCAGAAGAAACTGTGACGTTCTGCTGCCCTCTCACCGGGGATCCCGTTCTTGATCAGGAAAGGAATGATATAACTGTCCTTTGTGATCTGACGGAGGGTATTTACGGTATACGTTATGCCGTCAAAAGAGAATTCAATATCAGAGACGAAAACTTTCTTTTTGAACTCAGAAGAGATCACCGCATCGGTCATATAATAACGGTAAGGAGCAGGCGTAAGCGCTCTGCCCCTCTTGAAGTTGTTATTTACCGTGGGTATGACAATTACGATATCAACAGAACCCGATGCTATTGCACCGCGGATCAGCTCCAGATGTCCGTAGTGTACAGGATCAAATGAACCGCCAAACAGCGCGATCCTCATGATCAGCCGAGAGTCCTTCCGATATCGGTCCTGAAATGCATGTCGCGGAAAGAGATTCCCTTAACGCCTTCATATGCACCGTCTATTGCCTCATCCAGGGTGTCGCCCTCGTCATAGACGCAGAGGACTCTGCCGCCGCTTGTAACAAGCTTGCCGTCCTTAAGAGCAGTACCTGCCTGGAAAACGAGCTTGCCGCATGTATCGATGCCTGTGATCTCATATCCCTTGGCATAAGACTCGGGATATCCGCCGGATGCCATTACAACAACGCAGGAACACTTCTTCTTCCATTTGATGTCGATCTGATCCAGAGTGCCGTCGATGGTCGCATTGATTATGTCGATGAAATCAGTCTCGAGCAGAGGCAGGATGGCCTGAACCTCGGGATCACCGAACCTGCAGTTGTATTCAACAACCTTTGCACCGTCTTTTGTCAGCATGAGTCCGAAATAGATTACGCCCTTAAATGCACGGCCTTCAGCCTTGAGTGCCTCAACGGTGGGCTGGATGATGGTCCTGGTTATAGTAGCCATATCCTCATCAGACAGATCTGCACCGGGAGTTACTGCTCCCATACCTCCGGTATTAAGTCCCTCGTCGTGATCATATGCACGTTTATGGTCTCTGGAAGAGATCATGGGAACGGCGATGTTGCCGTCGGAGAAAGCCAGGATCGTAAGTTCGGGACCTACCATGCATTCCTCGATTACGACGGTAGAACCAGCATTACCGAACTTCTTGTCACCCATCATCTGGTGAACTGCATCTTTTGCCTCTTCCAGGGTCTGTGCGATTATTACGCCCTTGCCGAGAGCAAGACCGTCACACTTGAGAACGATGGGCATCTCCTGTGTTTCAAGATACCTAAGGGCTTTTTCCTCATCATCAAAGAGCTCATACTTTGCCGTAGGGATGTTGTACTTCTTCATGAGGTTCTTGGAAAAAGCCTTGGAAGCTTCGATGATCGCAGCCTTGGCTGAAGGACCGAATGCTCTGATGCCCTTCTCATTCAGCTTGTCTACGAGACCCAGCGCTAGGGGATCCTCGGGAGCGACTACGACAAGATCGAAACCGTTGGAAGCCGCATAATCAGCGATCTTATCGACTTCGGATGCCTTTATGTCAACACATGTTGCAATTGATGCAATGCCGCCGTTGCCGGGACAGCAGTACAATTCATCTACCCTGCCGGTCTGCTTGAGCTTCCAGCAGATAACATGTTCTCTTCCGCCGCTACCAACTACTAATACCTTCATTTAAGACCTCCGCGATAATTGATTAAGACTTTTAAAGATCAATCGCCCTTACCAAACAACTGGGCAAGGGGTCTGACTATGGAAGCCAGATCATCTATAGCCTGGTTCAACTGATCGATGTTGATGGAATTGATCTCCTCGAGAGCATCGGATACTGACTGGGTATTGTCGACTACAACGTCATTTACACTGTTTGTCATGGTATCGATGCCTTCGAGAGTCGTCTGAGCCTGAGAGATCGTAACCTCGGCATTCTCGACCATGAGTGTTACGTTATCAAGCGCATTATTGATGTTGTTCAAAGCAGTGAGGATAAAAGGTATAAGAATGATGAACGCAACAAGAAAGATGAAAGCGATGGTAAAACCGGAAGCTGCTGCAAGCAGACCTCTCCTGGCATCCTTCTCCTGTGCCTTGAGCATCTCGACCATCAGTTCGTGATCTGACATTTCCGCATAATTCTTCTTTGCCATTGTATTATCCTCCTGTACTTAGTTATTAATGATGGAAAAGCCTGATGCCTGTGAAAGCCATAGCGATGCCATACTTGTTGCATGTCATGATGACATGATCATCCCTGATGGATCCGCCGGGCTCAGCGATATACTTAACACCGCTCTTGTGTGCTCTTTCAATGTTGTCACCGAAGGGGAAGAAAGCATCGGAGCCGAGAGATACGTCTGTATTCTTTGCCAGCCATTCCTTCTTTTCCTCTCTGGTGAGGATCTCAGGCTTTACCTTGAAGAGGTTCTGCCATGTGCCTTCTGCCAGAACATCCTCATATTCCTCAGAGATATATACATCGATGGTATTGTCCCTGTCAGGTCTCCTGATATCGTCAACAAACTGCAGCCCCATGACCTTGGGATGCTGACGGAGCCACCAGTTATCTGCCTTATTGCCTGCCAGTCTGGTGCAGTGGATCCTGGACTGCTGACCGGCACCGATACCAATAGCCTGACCGTCCTTTACGTAGCAGACTGAATTGGACTGTGTGTACTTAAGTGTGATGAGTGAGATAAGAAGGTCAATGACCTTGTCTTCGGGAATGTCCTTTGCATCAGTAACGATATTGGAAAGCAGATCCCTGTTGATATCCAGTTCATTTCTTCCCTGCTCGAATGTTACGCCGTAAACCTGCTTCTTTTCTACGGGATCAGGCTTATAGCTTGTATCCATCTTGATGACGTTATAAGTTCCCTTACGCTTTGTCTTGAGGATCTCCAGAGCCTCATCCGTATAATCAGGTGCGATGATTCCGTCAGAAACCTCTCTGGCCAGCATCTTTGCAGTGATGGCATCACATGTATCAGAAAGTGCTACGAAATCGCCATAGGAGGACATCCTGTCAGCACCTCTGGCTCTGGCATAAGCACATGCGATGGGAGAAAGCTCGCCCAGGTCGTCTACAAAGTAGATCTTAGCCTCGGTGTCAGACAGAGGCTTTCCTACGGCTGCTCCTGCAGGAGAAACGTGCTTGAATGATGTTGCGGAAGGAAGACCTGTTGCCGCCTTAAGTTCCTTTACGAGCTGGAAGCCGTTAAAAGCATCCAGGAGATTGATATATCCGGGCTTTCCGTTAAGGACCGTAATCGGGAGTTCAGATCCGTTCTCCATAAAGATCCTTGACGGCTTCTGATTAGGGTTACATCCGTACTTAAGCTGCATCTCGTTTGACATAAAAGATCACCTTCCTATCAGTTGTTTTTATTGATTATTCTGCTGTCTTCTTCACCAGTTGCGATATCCACGTACTTAACGTAGAGGGAAACCTTGTTATCGCTGTTGAGGCTCTCCCAGATCTCGTTGGTGAATGTTACGATGTTGTCGTCTATGGAAACCTTTTCTGGCTCACCCGTAAAGCTGGGCAGAGGATTTCCGTCTCTCATATATGTGTGGATGTATCTGCCCTCGCCTGCAATGGGCTGGAAATACTGATATGTGAACCTCTCACATGAAGATGAGTCCCCGTCAGAAGACTTGAGGATGCTCATCTCGTAGCTGAACTTGCCGTTCTTGAAGTGGAGGATGCCGGAGATCCTGGGAGTAAAGTTAGGAGCATCATCCTCGAACTCTCTTGTCCTGAGTGATTCCTCGAAGGTCTTGCCTGCACTCATGATCTCATAAATAGTATCAGTCTGATCGCCGTTAGTAACGATCGTATCGTCACCTATCTTGCGGACTGCATTATAGATGATGAGGTGGGGATCGGAGAGCAGAGAAGGATCAAAAGCCTCCGTCTTGATACCGTCATCTGTTGCAGTGAATACGCGGTTACGGGAATTAACACTCCTGCCCATGATGAAATAGGCACATACTGCGTACTTTCCGTTGTTGGATCTGCCGATGACGATGCCTCTGCCTGGATAAGATGTTTCTGAGAGAAGCTGTGCAAGATTGTTCAGTTTCATAGTATTACTCCTTTACTACTGCAATATTATTTTCGATCGATACTTTGCCGTCAGCTATAAGTCTGATGGCCTTGGGAAGGATGACCTGCTCACATTCGGACATGATCCTCTTCTGCAGAGACTCGGGTGTATCCGAAGGAAGTACATCCACAGCTTTCTGAAGGATAATGGGTCCTTCATCGTAATTCTCATTGACAAAATGGACTGTGGCGCCGGATACCTTGACTCCTCTGGCCAGTACTGCCTTGTGGGGTCTGATGCCGTACATTCCCGGTCCGCAGAAAGAAGGTATCAGTGCTGGATGGATGTTTATGATCCTGTTGGAATACTCAGTTACTGTCCTGGAACCGAGAAGTGACAGATATCCTGCCAGAACGATAAGTTCCGCTCCCGATTTCCTGACAGTATCTACAACTGCCTGGTCCCACTCATCCCTGCCGGGAAAATCCTTGATGCTGAGAACACATGAAGGGATGTTGTTTTCCTTAGCCCTGGTAAGGGCATATGCATCACTGTTGGAAGCAACTACCAGGGATATCTCAACACCGGAGAGGAAACCGCTCTTGATATTATCGATTATAGCCTGGAGATTGGTTCCTCCGCCTGATACAAAGACAGCTATCTTCATCAGTTATCACCGCCGTTTTCAGCTTTACCTGCAATAAAATTGCCGTCGAAACATGCTGAACACTGCTTGCAGTGGATGCCTGTTAATGAAGCCTTAAGGGATTCCAGACTGATGTAGCCCAAGGAATCAGCACCGATCATGTCACAGATCTCCTGATTGGACTTAGTATGAGCAGGCAGATCCTGAACCTTGTCAGCATTAACGCCATAGCAGCAGGCAAACTTGACCGGCGGAGAAGCAAGTCTCAGATGGACTTCCCTGGCGCCGTTCTCTCTCATGAACCTGATGATGTGCTTTGTTGTTGTACCTCTGACCAGAGAGTCGTCAACGATACAGATCCTCTTGCCTGCAACTGCACTCTTAAGTACGGAAAACTTCATCCTGACGGCAAGTTCACGCTGACCCTGTGTACTCTTGATAAAAGTCCTGCCAACATATCTGTTCTTGAGCAGGCCCATTCCATAAGGAACACCCAGAGCATCAGCATAACCTAGTGCTGCGGCATTACCGGAATCAGGTGCGCCTATTACGAGATCGCAGTCACAGGGCTGTTCCTTGGCCAGTGCCTGACCTGCAGTATATCTGGAAGCAAAGATCTCTGTTCCGTCGATGGTGCTGTCAGGACGTGCAACATATACATACTCAAATATACAGATATGTCCGTCTGCTACTCTGTTAGCATTATCCTCATCAAAGAAATACGATGAGATGCCTTCTTCTGATATAGAGATGATCTCGCCGGGCTCAATGTCCCTGACAAATTCAGCACCTATGGCATCAAGTGCGCATGATTCAGAAGACAGGAAGTATCTCTCACCTGTCCTGCCCAGTACGAGGGGCCTGAGTCCGAAGGGATCCCTGACACCGATGAGCTTGTTGTCTGTCATAAAGATCATAGAGTAAACACCCTTGATCTCCTTCATCATATTGAGGATCGCATGCTCACAGTCGTCTGTTGTGATCCTGTTGCGTGAGAACAAGGACAAGATGAGCTCGGAGTCAGTACTGGACTGGAAGATCGCACCGAGATTCTTAAGTTCATCGCGGATCTCGTCAGCATTGAGTATGACTGAATCACATGAGATACCGATGTTTCCTACTCTGGACTTGATCAGGATAGGCTGGATGCCGTCAGTTCCCGAGGAATTGTCAGAACCTCCCCTGGCATGTCCAATGCCGCAGAATCCGGGCAGAGCCGACAATGTCATCTCATCAAAGACATCTGTTACCATACCCATCTGCTTGTGGAGCAGGAATGAACCGCCGTTATTTACAGCAATACCTGCTGATTCCTGTCCTCTGTGCTGTAACGAAAAAACACCGTAATAGAGGTCCTTCGATACGTCATTTGCTCCGGTCCTGTCAAAACAACCAAATACTCCGCTCATAAATTCACCTTACAACTCTGAGATTTTTGCCTGAAGCCTCGCATCGCGTTCCTCGACTGATGCTTCAAGTGATTTTTTATATTCAGACAGCTTTGAAGATAATTCCTCATCATTCAGAGCCAATATCTGACAAGCAAGGATCGCAGCATTTGAACCGCCGTCGATCGCAACTGTTGCTACGGGGATACCTGTAGGCATCTGGACCGTTGCATAAAGAGCATCCACACCGTTGAGCGCACCGCCCTTGCAGGGAACGCCGATGACCGGGAGGATGGTATTAGCGGCAAGAACGCCGCCTAAATGAGCCGCAAGGCCTGCTGCTGCAATGATCACGTCAAAACCGTTCTCTTTTGCAGTCCTGGCAAGGGTTATAGCCTTGTCAGGTGTCCTGTGTGCAGAAGCTACCCTGGCTTCGAATTCAACACCAAACTTGTTAAGGAGCTTGAAACAGCCCTCCATTACTGGAAAATCAGAATCTGAACCCATTACGATTAAAACCTTTTTACCCATGATACACTCCATTCTATTCATCTTCATCAGACCATCCGAGTCTCTTAAGAACCCGGTAATATCTCTCTGATCCCCATTCATACGGCTTGGGGCAGAAATCGTTGCCGCTAGTCGTGGTCTGAGAGAACGGGATCGCGTTGAGCCTATAGTCTACACAATTACCCGTGTCCGCGTCCATAACAAATTCACATTGTAATATTACAGTATCCGGATCGGATAATCCAAGGTTGCCGCCAAAGCAGAAATTGGAAATGCTGTAGGCTATCCACTTACCGTTGTACTTCTCGATGGGCTGCAATCTGTGGGGATGTCCGCCAATTACAATGTCCGTGCCGCGGTCGATCAACTGATGTGCCAGATAGATCTGCTTTGAATTGGGAGAATACGTTGCCTCGGTACCCCAATGACACGTGGCGATAATTATGTCACATCCTTTTCCCTGCAGTTCTTCGATCCTTCTGTATGCGGAATTGGCATTGTCCCAGTCACATATTCCGTACATTCCGATCAGATAATCACCGATCTGATATGTGGCGGAAGTCTCCTGATCGCTCCATACTATGCCGTATTCGTCGAGATTGTCCTTCGTATCCTGATAACCGGCCTCGAAGAAATCCAATGTATGGTTATTTGCCAGATTAACGGCCTCTATTCCTGCATTTACCAGCATCTGAAGGTTCTCAGGAGGCATTGCGAAAGCAAACTGCTTGTCCTTGTGGGATCTCCTGGTGGTAACTGCACCTTCGAGATTGGCAATGGTCAGATCATCCGATGAGAGGATATCAGTACAATTCTGAAAACAGTAATCCATGTCGCCATTGACAACATTGCCGAAGCTCCTGGCAGAGTGACCGCCCCTGATATCAGAGCATAATGTAAGATCACCTATAAAAGAGATAGTAAATGTTTCGTAACCGCGTGTAGTCTCGGCAGTAGTCTCGTCAGAAGTCTCAGCCGTGGTCTCGGATTCCATACCGGCAGCCTCGATCAGGGCATCCTGGTCGATGTCTCCTGTGGGTTCCGGCGTTATCGGAGTATCAGCTGCATGCTCACCTGATTCAGTCGTTACGAGGGTCTCAGAAGGTGCGGCCATACATCCTGCCAAAGACAGGAGCAACGCCAACGAGATGATAGATCCGCTCTTAAACAACCTGAATGGTTTCAATTATTCTGCCGTCTCCTGTTCAAGAATAAGGCTTCTGACCAGAAGTCCTGAAGTGGAAATGAAATCATCAGGCCAGTGGCCCAGATATTTTTCCTCTGCTGTGAGGATCTGAGACTTGAACTTAAGGGCATTGGACTTCTCGGAATCAGATCCGCCGATAGACCAGTTGCACCAGGATATGCCTCTCTCATTGAGGAAATCGATCCATTCGCGGGTCTCAGTCTCATAGATCTCACCCTTGCCGGAATCATTGGTAGTTCCCCATTCAGTAACGAATACTGCACATCCGTTATTGTTGGCAGTAACTATCTTGTCCCTCAATTCCTGACCGTGGGATCCTGCATAGAAATGAGCAGTATACATTATGTTATCGCCGGAAATGGGATTGGCAGATGCAATATCTACATCCTGGCTCCAAGTGGGAGTGCCGACGATGATTATGTTGTCAGGATCGTTTGCCCTGATCGCTGCGATCACTTCCTCAGCATAAGGCTTGATCGTGTTATCCCAGTCTACAGGCTGTGATTCATCATCAAATCTCATACCATTGGGCTCATTGCAGATCTCATATATAACATTGGGGCTGTCCTTATAGACCTCGGAGATCCTACTGAAAAAGTCGATTGCCTCGGCCTTGTACTCGTTGGGATCGCCGTCATAGAGGATGTGCCAGTCAATGATCGTATATATGCCCTGTGCGATACAAAAGTCAACGCATTCACACATCAGGTTATAGTATTTATCGGGATCGGACGTATAATCGTCAGAATTACCCTTGGTAGTCATGGCAAACCTGATAACGTCTGCTCCCCAGTCCTCAGCGATCGTCTTGACGGTATTTTCATTAAAGAAGCCTGCACAGGCATTGAGTCCGTAGGAACTCATGCCTTTAAGCTGGATCTTTTCTCCATTGGAATCAACGATATCAACACCATTAACGGATAACTGGCCATGAAGGTCTACTATCCTGTCCGTTACGACGGCTGTACTGTTAGGGCCCAAAGTCCTTTCAGTCTCTTCCGGGGTAGTCTCGGTGGTCTCTACGACAGATTCTGTAGTAGTAACTGAAGGAAGAGTTTCCTTGTCTAATTTGTTCGAACATGACGAAACGCCCCCCAGCATCGTAGAAAGAGCAATGACAAATGAAATTTGCTTAAAGATTCTTGACCTTTTCATAAATTAATCCTCACAAATAAATGCAAATTTGAGCCATTAGTGATATTATAAAACAAGTTATTGATTTTCTATAACATGAATTTTGTTTTAACATAATAAATCGTGATGCCACATTATCTTCACAATTTATATACTTTTTGTTAAAACCTAACATGGAGTGATAATCTATAATATATGTAATTATAATCTTTTTATTAGGAGATCATAAATGGCACGTATTGATGCAATCAAGGATAAGATTCAGAAGCTCGGCAGAAAGCAGAAGCTCGATGGTCTGATCAAATACTCCGGAGATTCCGATGAAGAGATCAGGACAGAGGCTGCTATTGCCATGGGTATGATCTCAACGTACGAAGCAGGTATGGCATTGATCCCCCTTCTGAGAGATTCTTCTCCTATGGTCAGGGCAGCAGCTGCTACTTCCGCCGCTGATATCAATGCAAAACATTGTGAGGAATACGTTAAGAAACTTGCTTTCGCAGATTCCGACCCCAATGTCAGGAACGTTGCAAAGGCCGCATTCGACAGATTGAAGACCAGCGTAGTCTGATCACGATTGAAATATAAAACAACAAGGCTGTCAGAACGACAGCCTTTTTCAATGTCCGGTATCAATATGGATCTTAATTAACGGTATATACCGTTACCGATATGGATTCAGGCAGCTGCTGGACGATTCTGAAATAGACCCTGCTGTCCTTAGGTTCTATGATCAGGGGCAGATCTACTACACCTGTCTCAGCTTCCTGCAGAGATGAGTAGTCTATGGTGACCAATACATCCGAAGCATCCAGGTTGCTGATGGTATTCTTACGTCCAACAACTGTCAGCTCGACTGAGTCGATAGGATATGAGACCTCTATGTTCTGCGGAGTATCCGTGGATGAATAAGAGATAGGTACCGTGAGAGTCTTGTTTACAACAGGATTGTTGTTGATCTGGATATACATCCACAGGCCGACAGACAGGACGATCGAAATGATGACGAACACTGTCCTCTCACCAATTCCGATCTTCTGCGAATTGGACTTCTCCTCACCGCTCTGAGTCTTGAGCGAGATGGTAACCTTATCTGCTCCGGAAACCTCGGTAACAGACCGGGCATTATTATTTGCAGCCTGGACCGACCCTTCTGATTCTTCAAGATCTACTGAAACAGACTGAGGAGCCTGCCTGACTTCAACCTTCTTATGCTTTCTGATACGGCTGAATACACGGCCGATGCCTTTTCTGTTGCTGACATAATGTCCGACACCGAGAAGATAGGAGAGGTTTGCCTCCAGTTCCTTCTCATCAGCCATCTCATACAGCGTACCGTTAACCGCGATGGAAGCCTTGCCGCGCTCCTCTGAAACTACAACAGCAATGGTGTCACCCAATTCACTGGCACCGACTGCGGCTCTGTGCCTCGTACCGCTCCTCTCCAGGTTATGCATGGTAACCGAAAGCGGCACATGACATCTGGCTGCGATTATCCTGCCGTCACGGATGAGCAGACCGCCGTCGTGCATGGGAGATCCCTTGTAGAAAACAGACTGAAGGACAGAATTGGTTACGGATGAATCAAATTTTACAACGTTTTCCTGATCCAGCAGTTCATCGAGCTTGGTACTCCTCTCGATCAGGATGAGAGCTCCAGTATATGTCTTGCACATTTCTTTACATGCATAGGATATCTCATGGATCAAGGATGCCATCTGCTTATTATCGTCATCGTCGCTGCCCCTGAAGAAATTCCTGATGGAACCGGTTGATCTGAGACCTACTGTCTCCAGAGCTCGTCTGAACTCAGGCTGGAATAATATGATGAACAGGATCGCAAAGACGTATAGCAGCCTGTTAAACAGAAAGCTGACCATCTGCAGGCCCAATACCGAGCAGGCCAGGACTGCGGCAAGGATTATTATGATACCCTTGATGAGCTGCCAGGCTCTGGTCTGCCTGATGAATACCATTATCCAGAAGAAGAAAAAAGCTACGATAGTTATATCGATTATGTAAAGAAAGATGTCCCACGGACTGCCGAAAAAGAGATAACCATCGCCCAGGGAAGCAACAAGTTCCCGAAAAAACTCGATAATCTGGGAAAATATCGAACCTTCGCTCATTGCTGCCTCCTAATAATATAGATTACAAACAATTATAACACAATTTACCTTTACCCATACAATACGTAACCAGAGGCAAATTTCCGTCAGTTACGATAAGATCCGCAGGAAGTCCCTGAGTTATGGTCCCTCCAGGCATTCCGAGTCTCCTGAGCGGATTGACCGTAAGTGATCTGATCACCTGAGGCTCAGGAATTCCTGATGATGTCAGTATCTTATACTCACTGAACAGATCAGTCAGGGATCCTGCCAGGCTCCCTGAAGCACCATACCATGTCCTCCCCTTTTCACATCTGACCATCGCATCACCAAGCCTGTAATCACCGTCAGGCATACCGGCTCCGCGCATGGAATCTGATATTACGATCGTATGGTCAATATCGATAGTCTTAAAGAGCATCCTGAGAACAGGAGCCTCAATATGTATCCCGTCACATATTATCTCGGCATAACACCCGTGATCGAATGCGGCGCAGGCTATGCCCGGACTCCTCTTATCTATCGGCGTCATGGCGTTTAGAATGTGCGTTACCGAACTTACGCCATTAAATATCGCCTCAGATGCAGTTTCATAATCACAACGGGAATGTGCTATGGAAATTATGTACCTGCTGCTGTAATGCCTGATGAACTCCATGCTGCCTTCCAGTTCCGGAGCAACATCAATGATCTTAAGCAGTCCCGGGAAGTCAGATTCCAGCTTATCGATCAGTTCATAGCCTTCGGAGGGCTTCCTCATATATTCCGGCCGCTGGATATTCCCGCCGTCACCCGTAAGGAACGGTCCTTCGAGATGAACACCAAGTATTCGGGCATGAGGATCGTCACACCTGTCCAGGTATAACTTTGCTCTGGAAACAGCACTGAATACATCATAGATCCTGTCGTAAGGAAGAGTCATCGTCGTGGGACAAAAAGACGTCACACCGGCTGAAGGGAGTTCCAATGCCATCTTAATGATCCCTTCAGCATCAGCATCTGATACATCTGTTCCCCTGAATCCGTGAATATGTGTGTCCGAAAAACCAGGAAGGATCTTTTTGCCTGAACAGTCTACGGCATCTCCGGAGGCCCTGTCAGAGATCAGGCCTGTATCGTCGTCAACATATACGTCGCGCAGGTCGTATCCGTAATCGCTGTTTAATACAAGTCCGCCTCTGAGGATCATGGAACATCAGCCCGCCATCGTAGCGATCGTAGACGTGGTGGTAACAGCCGTCTCGGCACTTCTTTCTGATTCAAGAGCCGCCATGTACTGGGTATAGGTGAGAGCCGTATCTGAGCCCTTCATCCCTGCTCCCAGGATAACAAATGCAACATTATTGATCCTGGTGGCCAGAAGGTCGCCTTCCTCACCATTCAGTATCGGATCGAGCCGGTCGATACTGTCCAGATATGTACCCCTGATCATGCCTCCAAAGTCCTGCAGATCGAGGTTCTTCGTATCATGCATCTCTTCGATGCTCTTGAAATTGTAATCAAAACTGTCAAAGAAGACTACGGGGATCCTGGCTTCGTCAAAAGGAACGTAGTCAGACTTGTTTACGGAGATCTCATTATAGAGATCAGCAACCTCATCTCCGGTAACATCCACCTGCAGTCTGGATTCATTATAAAGAAGATTAAAACCGTTATTAGTAAGAAGGTTATTCTCGAAAGCAACGTCATAAGTCTGATAGAGCTTACGTCTCATGGCATACTTTCTGCCCGGGAGAAGAGAACTTAATCCGCTGTTGGCATAGATCTTGTCTCCTGCATAGATGCTGTCAATGCAGAACATGGCTTCGATCTTGGATTTTACGTCAGGTGTAAGTGCGTTAAGGAATGTACGCGCTCCCAGGAAATCATCAGTTGATGCACCGAAAGCGACAAAGATAACGTTAAATCCAAGTTTGTTATAACTATTGATCTCCTTGGCACAGGTCATGAGAGCTCCCACGCCTGAAGCATTTCCATTTATTCCGTCGTATGAATAAGTAACTGCGTCCTCCCCTTTTTCCTCGACCTGCGCGGCATTATAAGCATCCAGTTCTTCCCTGGTATACGAGCTGTCATAATGGGCACCGATCACGATATATCTCTCTGTGGGGATGTATTCACCTGTATCATTATTCTTGCTGTAAAAACCTGAGCCTTTGTACATGGCGATGTAGTTATTTGAATTCTCTCCGTTCTCACTTGTAAAAGGCTGGGTCTGTACCTCATATCCGAGAGCTTCGAATTCTTCCTTGATCATTATCCCAGCCAGCTGCTCCTGGATGGAATACGCTTTGCGGTAAGGATATTCCGTTGCCAGGTTCCTGGCAAAATCCGCACCATAAGTGCCGAAATCAGCGGGAAGCTGTACCTCTTCCTCCTTCTTGCAGGAGCAGATGATACCTGCCGTAAGGGTCAAAATCAAAATTAGAGCCGTTATCCTTCGCATATAACACCTGTTCTTTTCTTTAAGATCTCCATGGCCTCATCCACAGTAACGCTCCTGACTATCCAGGTATTGTCCCCGGGCTTAAGATCTACTATGTCAAACAGTTCTTTATTGTACTTACGTACCAGACCGTCTTCAAGGACCTTAAGGATCATGTTGCCAGAAACTCCAGTCAGTCTGTTGGGCAGGCCAAGCTTATTATACAGCACATCCAGTGCCTGTCTGTACTTTACAGGAACTGCAGAATAAAGACTGATGGCCAGGGCTTCGCCCTCTGAGTAATTCATAAAGCGGAAATATCCCTCGATCGCAACAGCCAGTTCAGCACCTAATGTAAGCAGTGCGGGATTCATCTTTTCAACCTTGGACCTGGTCTCATAGACACGTTCCAGGAAAACCCTGAGATCGGAGGTGTCCAACAGTTCCTTAAGAAGTGTCGGATCAGCCAATACTGCATATCTGATGATGGCTGAGTAGCCGTTGGTCGCAACCTTCTGCGGAACTGTCTTGAGAAAGGACGGATCTATAAATACCGCCTTGATTACGGAATCTACCGACAAAACGTTCTTGTGGCTGCCGGAATTGATATAGGACTCACCGGAAAGTGATGATTCAGCCATGGAATTAAGGGTCGTAGGTATGCATATCAGATTGATGTCAGCTGAATAGAGCCTGCAGGCAAATGACGTTACATCCAGTACACCGCCTCCGCCCAGGGAGATCACCCAGTCACCTTTTCCGAAGTCAAAATCAACTAAGGACTTGATGACTTCAGTAACAGAAGACAGATTCTTGTAGTTATCCCTGGCGTCTACTATGGTAAGTTCGGGTCTGACGCCTTTTTCAAGATACTGCTGTTCGAATCTGGAATAAAAATATCCGCCGACATTGCGGTCTGATACCACCAGTATGTTGGAATCCTTGATATCCTTGTCCCCGATCCGTTCGCTGATATAATCAGCTATATAATCAAATGCAATGTCCTGACCGCAATAGAATTCATATTCACGGTTGACCTTGAGCTTATCCAAATGCAAATTCCCCCGTTATTTTTAGAGATATTTGTATATTACCACTAAAATTTTAATTATTATAAGTGATATAATACAGACTGCAAAAGTTTTAGAGGGAGTTTCATATGACAATAAGAACCAGATTTGCACCCAGTCCCACGGGTTTCATGCATGTGGGCAATCTGAGAACTGCGCTTTACGAATACCTGATAGCAAAGCACGAAGACGGTACTTTCGTATTGAGGATCGAGGATACCGATCAGGAGAGATATGTTGAAGGCGCAACAGACGTTATCTACAACACACTTAAGATCGCAGGCCTTAAGCACGACGAGGGACCTGATATCGGAGGCGATTTCGGACCTTACGTCCAAAGCGAGAGGCTGAGCCTTTATAAGCCCTATGCCGAACAGCTGGTTAAGTCAGGCCATGCATATTACTGCTTCTGCTCCAAGGAGAGGCTGGACAGCCTTCATGAGAACGGACTTACCGGCTACGACCGTCACTGCAGGGATCTTTCCGAGCAGGAGATCTCTGATAATCTGGCAAAAGGCATCCCTTACGTCATCAGGCAGAAGATGCCGCTGACCGGCGAGACAACATATAATGACCTGGTCTACGGCGATATCACCGTTCCCAACGAGGATCTGGACGATCAGATCCTGCTGAAGGCAGACGGATTCCCCACATATAACTTCGCAAATGTAATAGACGACCATACAATGGGCATCACACATGTCGTAAGAGGGAGCGAATACCTCTCTTCAACGCCCAAATACAACGAACTCTACAGGGCTTTCGGCTGGGACATCCCCACATACGTTCATCTCCCTCTCATTATGGGAAAGACTGTTAACGAGGACGGGACCGAAACAGTATCCAAGCTTTCAAAGCGTCACGGTTCAACAGGATTCATGGATCTCATAAACGACGGATTCCTGCCTGAGGCGATAATCAACTATATCGCACTCCTCGGATGGGCTCCTTCTGACAACCGCGAGATCTTTGATCTGGATGAGCTCACAAAGGTTTTCGATATCCACGGAATATCAAAATCCCCCAGCGTATTTGACTACGACAAGCTGGAATGGGTAAATGCCGAACACATCAAAGCAATGGATACAGAGACCTTTACTGCACATGCCAAGCCCTACTACGACAGATACGGCATAAGCGAAGATAAATATGCACTTCTCGATGAGATACTAAAGCCCAGGATCACCAGGTTTAACCAGCTGGAAGAAAAACTCGCATTTCTCGGAGAACTGGCTGATTACGATATCTCACTGTTTGAGCATAAGAAGAGCAAATCCAGCATAGAGTCTTCCGTAAAGATGCTCGAGGATTCGATCCCCCTCCTGGAGAACACCCCCTGGGACCGCGATGCGATCACAGAAGCATTGAAGGCATATGCTGAATCTAATGAGATCAAGAACTCAGTTATAATGTGGCCCGTCAGGATCGCTGCTGCAGGAGTCGCAGTTACACCCGGCGGCTGTGCAGAAGTACTGATACTGCTGGGCAAGGATGAATCCCTCAGAAGGATCAGGATAGGATTAGAAAAGATAAAGGAGCTTTGAAATGGCTGACAACAAGCATTTTATTCAGGAGATCATCGACGAAGAATTAAAGGAAGGCGGCAGATGCTACGGCAAGACCGTACATACCAGATTCCCACCCGAGCCTAACGGCTACCTCCACATCGGACATGCAAAGGCCCTGGAGATCGACTTCGGAATGGCTGAACAGTACAACGGACTCTGCAACCTCAGGATGGATGATACTAATCCCACCAAGGAAGACGAGGAATACGTTGAAGCCATCAAGGAAGACATCAAGTGGCTGGGTCATGACTGGGATGACAGGTTCTATTATGCATCCGACTATTTTGAGAAGATGTATGAATATGCAATCGAGCTCATCAAGAAGGGCCTGGCATACGTATGTGAACTTACCCCGGAACAGATGAAGGAGATGCGCGGTGACACGCAGACTCCCGCCACCAGCCCTTACAGAGACCGTCCCATCGAGGAGAGCCTCGATCTGTTCCAGAGGATGCGTGACGGAGAGTTCGAAGACGGCAAGATGACACTCCGTGCCAAGATCGATCTGACATCCGGAAACTTTAACATGAGAGATCCGGTCATCTACAGGATCAACCGTCTTCCCCACCACCGTCAGGGCACTAAGTGGGTCATCTACCCCATGTATGACTTTGCGCATCCTATAGAAGATGCTCTCGAAGGGATCACGCATTCCCTGTGTTCCCTGGAATTCGAATCCCACAGGCCTCTCTACGACTGGGTCGTTCAGAACATATCCGTAGAATGCAAGCCCCGTCAGATCGAATTTGCACGTCTCGGAATTACAAATACGGTCCTCAGCAAGCGTAAGCTCAGAAACCTCATCGAGAGCGGCTATGTAGACGGTTGGGATGATCCCAGGATGCCTACCCTGTGTGGACTCAGAAGACGCGGATATACTCCCGCAGCCATCAGAGCATTTCATGAGAGGAACGGTGTATCCAAGGTTAACTCCCTTGTCGACTTTGCCTTCCTGGAATACTGCCTCAGAGAGGATCTGAACAAGACCGCAAAGAGAGCAATGGCCGTTCTGCACCCCGTCAAGCTGATCATCGACAATTATCCCGAGGATATGAACGAGGAGTTCACTGTCGAGAATAACCCCGAAAATCCTGATGACGGTACGAGAAAGGTATCTTTCTCCAGGGAACTCTGGATCGATTCCGAGGACTTTATGGAAGTTCCCGAAAAGAAATACTTCCGTCTCTTCCCCGGAAACGAGGTCAGGCTCAAGTCTGCCTACATCGTAAAGTGCACTGGATGTGACAAGGATGAAGAAGGAATTGTTAAGGCAGTCCACTGCGAATATGACGTTGAGAGCAGAGGCGGAGATCCCAAGGACGGCAGAAAGATCAAGTCTACCATCCACTGGGTTGATTCCAAAACTGCGATCGATGCCGAGATCAGGCTCTACGACAAGCTCTTCACCACTGAGTAGCCAGACCTGGCAGACTGCAACTATCTGGACTTCATCAATCCCGAATCACTTACCGTGATCAAGGGAGCCAAGATCGAGAGATCACTGGAGTCAACACAGCCTGCTGACAGATTCCAGTTCCTGAGAGTCGGTTACTTCTGTGCCGATAACAAGGATTCAAGACCCGGACATCTAGTCTTTAACAGAGCTGTATCGCTCAAAGACAGTTACAAGCCCGGAACATAATATATGATATAATCCAATTAATTCTGATATAAGGAGAATCATTATGTGGACAAGAGAAAGACTTAAGACATCTGCCAAAGAAGTACTCAAGGCAAATTACTGGATGGCATTCGCCGTATGCATCGTATTCGCCATCATAACTTCGTTTGGAGCAAGCAGCGGTTACAGAGGCACGAGTAATCTGGGTAGCACCAACAATAATTACACGTCCAGCAGGACTCACATGATCGACGTCCGCGATTATCTCGATGATAATACCAACATGTCAGAATCTGAGATCCAGCAGGCACAGAATATCGTTGACTCATACTTTAATCCCGCAATCATCGCTATCAGTGTCGGAGCACTTGTATTTTCCCTGTTCATCTCACTTCTCAAGGCCGCATTTAACATATTCGTAACGTCGCCGATGACTGTTGGTTACAACAAGTATTTTATCGACCAGCATTACGGAAACGCCAATTTTGTCAATCTGTTTGACGGATTCAGGAATGGCAAATACATGGCCAGGGTCAAGGTAATGTTCTTCTACAGGCTGTTCATCTGGCTGTGGACACTCCTGTTCATCATCCCCGGCATCATCAAGGAACTGGAATACTTCATGATCCCTTACATCCTTGCCGACAATCCCGATATCTCCAAGGACAGAGCCTTCGAGATCACAAAGAAGACGATGGAAGGTGAAAAGTGGGATCTGTTCGTGCTTCAGTTGTCATTCATCGGATGGCAGCTCCTCGGTCTCCTTGCATGCTGCATAGGTACATATTTTGTAACACCTTACGTTCAGGCTACATATTGTGAGCTCTATCTCGTTCTCCGTGACAAGGCGATCGCAAAGGGTATCGCAGCTCCCGAAGAATTTAATCTGACAGCTGCTCCCGCACAGTATTGATTGGAGGTATTAAACAATGTTTGAATTTGAAAAACTCTGTCACAGATATGAAGACATGACTTTTGAGGAGAGACGCGACGAGCTCGCTGAGCTTTCCAAGAGCATCATCCCCGCACTCATGGTCCTCCCTAACGGACTCGAAGCCTTTAAGATCCTTGTCCGTGCTGCATGTGCTGCAGACGGCGAGCTCCAGGGCTCTGAATATACTCTCGTTGCTTCTGCTACCGGACTTGACATCGGATACGAGAATGCAGAGAATCTCGTAAAGAATACGAATGCAAAGGCATTGAGAGAACTCGCAGACATTATCGTTGACGTATTCGGCAACCTCGATCTCAACGTTAAGGCTGACATGGTTTCCTTCATGCTCTGCATCGTTTCTGCAGATAACAGGATCACATTAAAAGAGAGCATGTTCATCCAGAAACTGATCAAATAAGATAATCCAATATCTGACAACAAAAATATCCCGGCATTATTGCCGGGATTCTTTTTGCTTAAGAGAAGGTATTACTTCTTACCTTTTTTCTTCCTGTCCTTGCGCGGGGCAACAGGCGTTACACCTTTTGCAGCAAGAGCTTCAGGCTGAGCTTTCTTAAGATCTTTTTCTGAATACTCTTCTTCAAACCTGCCGTTATTAACGATGAGGTTCGTAATGAAACCGAAGAGCAGGGCTACTGCCAGTGATGTGATCGTCAGGATAGGGCCTCCCGTA
This sequence comes from Clostridiales bacterium, assembly GCA_017515465.1. Classification (GTDB taxonomy): domain Bacteria; phylum Bacillota; class Clostridia; order Saccharofermentanales; family Saccharofermentanaceae; genus Saccharofermentans. Next base: position 54,751 of record JAFWFV010000001.1, on the reverse strand, counting down.
AGCTTGTTTGTACCAAACTCCAGGGTAAGTCCGCCGATACCAGTTACCAGGATACCGGAGACTATAAAGAGGTTCTTGTTATTGTTCAGGTCTACCCTTCTGAGCATCTGCAGACCTGAAACGGCAATGAATCCGTACAGTGCTACACAGGCTCCGCCCATAACGCATTTAGGGATAGAGTTGATGATCGCAACAAAAGGCGTGAAGAATGAAAGTATCATGCTTCCAAGGGATGCAACAGCTATTGTTACGATCGAAGCATTTCCGGTAATGGCAACACATCCGATGGACTCGCCGTATGTAGTATTAGCTGCACCGCCGAACAATGATCCGACGATGGAACCTACACCATCGCCCATGAGCGTCTTATCGAGTCCGGGATCGATGATCAGATCCTTGTTGATGATATTGCCGAGGTTCTTGTGGTCAGCGATATGCTGTGCCAGTTCAACAACTCCGATAGGAACATAGATGATCGCAATGGATCCGATATCAGCAAGAGACAGTGTCATCCAGCCCTTTTCCTGGATCGCCTTTACGAAGAAGAAATCCGGGATCCTGATGAAAGATGAGAATGTCAAAGGCTTAAAAGCCGTTTCAAAAGAGTCGAAGCTCATTACCTGGAGAGAATCGATATCAGCAGCTCCTCCTACGAGAGTCAGGCCAAGAGCGATAAAATAACCAATGGCTATACCAACGATAAAAGGCACGAGCCTGATGTTTTCGGAACCCTTGACAGAAGCTATTACGATCGCAAAGAAAGTAATCGCTCCGATCAGGATCGTCAAAAGGCTGTAATCATCACCGCCATTAGTAGCCATCCAGGATGTTGCCGTACCAGAAAGAGACAGACCGATGATCGCAACGATGGGTCCGATGATAACGGACGGCATGAGCATGTTGACCCACTTGGGTCCGACATATTTGATGATAAGTCCGATGATCACATAAACAAGGCCTGCAAAGAGCACACCCAGGATGATGCCGAGATACCCGAAGTTCTGTCCTATGGATGCTGAATAAGCGCCTAGGAACGTAAAGGAACTGCCAAGGAAGACTGGGCTCTTCTTCTGCGTAAAGAATATATATACCAGTGTACCAATGCCTGCACCGAACAGTGCCGCTGAAGGATCTGCCTCAAGTCCGAATGACGTTACGAGCATCGGAACGAGGAGCGTAGCCGCCATGATGGCGATCATTTGCTGAAAAGCAAACAACAGGACCTTTTTAAACGCAGGCCTGTCACTTACGTCATAAACAAGTTTCATATTCCCCTCCGGATTAGATTACTGCGGCTTGTAACTTACTGTTCCGCAGACTCTGTCACCAGCATCTCCCGCAGCATCTACGATATAACCGTGAGCATTAAGAGGGAGCGTTGAATGATATGCTGCATAGATGGGTACGTCAGGATGATTCTTGGCAACAAGTTCTATTCCCTGATCATTTGCAAAGATGCACATGAACTTGATACGCTTACAACCTGCATCCTTGAGGAGGTTGATGGCGGCATTTGCGCTGACTCCGGTTGCAAATGCGGGATCCACTACTATAACCTGACCCTGGGCGATGTCAACAGGCATCTTGTAGTAATACTGAACGGGCTGCAGAGTGGTCTCGTCTCTGTAAAGACCAACATGGCCGACCTTAGCCGTGGGCAGCAGGTCCCTGAGACCGTCTACCATCCCCAGTCCTGCCCTAAGGATGGGAACGATGGTAAAATCCTCTGCGAGAACGGGAGACATAAACTTGGAAAGAGGTGCCTGGATCTCCACCATCTTGGTCGGAAGATCTTTGAGCACCTCATAGCCCATAAGCATCGTTATCTCGGAAACGATCTCACAGAATTCCTTTGAACCGGTATTAACGTCACACAGATGGGTAACTTTGTGCCTGATCAAAGGGTGGTCGAATACAGTAACGTTTTTCATATACTTACTGTCCATAAAAACACCTCGCATTTTTTTATTTGCAAAAAGCACACTATAAAAATTATAATAAATAAAACGGATTTAATAAACACGATTTATGTACTTTTATCCTAAAAATGGTGGTATGAAAAATGTCAGTAATTCTTGTGAGCGCCTGCCTGCTGGGGATCGATTGCAGATACAAAGGAGACTCCTGTCCCTGTCAGAAAGTCATAGACCTGGGAAGTGATAATCAGCTCATTCCCGTCTGCCCCGAACAGCTTGGCGGTCTTCCCACACCGAGGACTCCCTCTGAGAGAGTCGGAGACAAAGTGATCATGAAAAACGGCAATGATGTTACCGCCGAATATAACTGGGGTGCGGACGCCGCTCTTCAGATCGCAAAGCTGACAGGAGCTGATACGGCAATACTTAAGGCCAACAGTCCTTCGTGCGGAAAAGGCACCATCTATGACGGGTCTTTCTCCGGAAGCAAAAAGGAAGGCAACGGCGTTACCTGCGATCTGCTGATCAATAACGGGATCAGAGTTTTTACCGAGGATGAAACTGACCTGATCTGATCAGGTCTTTCCCAGTCTCTTTTTGAGTATCTCTTCACTTGCCAGGGAATAACCGAAGAAGCCTATCTTTTCACCCAGCAGATAATACTCACCGTGGTTATATGCAACGAGCCTGGCATTGTCCAGACACAGCCTGCCGTTTTCATCCAGGAGGTACGAATCAGCCTTGATGCCTTTGATCTCTGCCAGATACATATCATGAGATCCCAGTTCCTGTCTGCTTATGACTTTGCAGAAGATGTTGACCGGAGATTCCTTAATGGCTACAGCATGCTCCAGATAGTCTGATCTATATACGGACAGCCCGCACTTTGAGATCTTATCCTCATCCCTGCCGGACTTCACTCCCACGTAATCACAGGGTTTAGCCAAGGATTTGTTGACAAGATTAATGACGAACTCACCCGTCTCCTCAACATAATCATGGGTCAGTCTGGATTTGCGCAGGGATATGGAAACTATGGGAGGTTCTGAATTGACAGTTCCTGCCCATGCTACTGTGCAGACATTATTCTCCCCTTTGAGATTTGATGCAGAGATCATTACCACAGGGACCGGATTAAGCAACGTGGAGATCCCTATATCAGTCTTGTCATGCTTAGCCATATTACTCCTCCTCAGATGATCGATGTGACGTATGAGAACGCCTCTAGAGTCAGCAGGGCATCCTGAACTTCAACACCTGCTGAAAAACCTGCCAGCTTGCCGTCCTTTCCGATGACCCTGTGGCAGGGTACCGCCAGCATAACGGGATTATCGGAGCAGGCATTACCTACAGCTCTGGTGAGGTTCTTGGCCTTGGACTTGTCGCCACCGGATATCAACAGCGCAATGTCCTCATAGCTTCTGGTATCTCCGTACTTTATGCGTGATATCTCCTCCCACACCCTTTGCTGGAATTCAGTGCCGGAAGACAGATCCAGGTTCAGATCAAATCTGGACGACCTCTTGCCGAAATAGTCGGAGACCTGCTTATATGCCTTTGCTACTTCATCAGGAAGGAGCTTGATATCTTCATCCCTCATGGAATAGATATCATCTGCAGGAGCAAGCAGGCAGCCGCTGCGGTCAACGATCCTGAGCTGTTTGGCAACGTTCAGGATGAAACCTCCGGGCAGCCTGTCACCGAACCTGAACAGTCTGATCCCATTAATAACTGAGTTGCTGCCGGATATCACTGCCACACCAATGTCAAAAGGAACAAAACATACATTATAGTTTCTGTAATCGGCGGACAGGATCCTGAACAGACCCGCATCTTCGAATAATCCGTCATTATCTATCTCATCAAAAAGGACTGATTCCTGAATGTATCCCAGTCTGATGCAGGGATCCTCAAAGAAAGAGTTGGCAGAGGATATATTGACCGTGAGCTTATGGTAACCTGATTCGACCAGTGCATGATAAGTTATCCTGTCCATCAGTTCATAGTAGACATCATCTGACAATTCTGCAGAGATCACTACCTTAAGATGAACTCGGCAGCGGTTACGGTCCAGATGATAGAGCTTCACAAGCGCGGCCGGAACCTCATCTATACTGGCAACCAGAACATCTATCTGCGCGAAGTTGACATAAGTCCTGAACTCATCCTCGATCATGGTAAGGGACCCTGTGACAAGTCCTGCTGATCTCAGTTTCTTTGCATCGGAAAGCCTGATCTTATCTAGTGTAACCATAGCAGGCCTCCGGATCGAATTCTCCACCCTCATAAGTATCAAAATATCCGATCACAGAAGAATACGTACTGTCAGAAACATCAGGACAGTAAACGGCATCCTCCATATTCTGGTAGTAATTATTAGCAACCTGGCCGAAGAGCTCATCAGCCAGGACATGATTCCACACTTCCTGATTCTTAACGGATGGAAGGAACCCCGTCATGGGCTCCAGCCTCTCGAGAAGTGTTCTGGCATCGGTATCCAGCGCCATGAAAGCTGCAAATTCCGAAGCAAACTTCTGGTTCGGGGATGCCTTGTTAACACATAGAGAATAGAGATTTACTATGGGGATCATGCGGGCATTATCCGCTACGGGAAGCCCTACAAAATAGATACCGGAAGGATAATAGGCTTCCCAGCTGGAGATCTCAGATGATGATGATACCCACATGCCTGCATCTCTCGAAAACACGGGATTGGACCCGCTGACGGTAAGATCCCCTGACAGCCTGCTGCCATAAAGGGAATTAACAAAGCTTAGTTCACTGCCTATGACCTCCATAGTCCCTTCAGGATCTACCCTGTACTCATCCATGAGCATGAAGGAACATCTGTCAACATCACTAAACGAGCTGCAGATATAAGGCATGAGATCATAGCCGGAATAAAGAGGTGTACAGTTGTATCCGTTCTTGATCTCAGTCAGATATTCAATGAGCTTTGCCGTATTGTACCTGAAAGGGATCTTGCCGGAATCAGGTATGAAATCGGAGTTTCCGATCATCAGCTGGACTGACGAATAGAATGGAATGCCATATAACAGACCGTTATGGGTATCCTTGTCCATCTCGCTCATATAGACCTTGCCCGACGCGATCAGGCTGTTCGAGGAAAGGTATTCATTAAGAGGTACTATCTTGTCTCTCTGAATGGAATCATCTACATGACCCGTCAGGAACAGGTCAATGACCCCACCGTTGTTGTTCATTTCGATGATGTTGTCCTGTGACAGACCCTCTCCCGAAGTTACGATGGAATTTACTATAAAGTCAGGAGATATTCCGTCCAGGAACGACAGACTGACAGTATCGCCCGTGTTCTCTCCGAAAAGGTCGTTTTCCTTGCAGTAATAGAGCTTTGCGAGATATTCGATCGTCTCGGATGAATAAGGAGATGCAACTGTTATGGATATGATATCGGACTCCTGATTCTGAGGAACTGACTGATCATCAGTAGATTCTGCCGTGGTCTCCTCGGGATACTCCATGTCAGGAAAGTCATCATCATCCTTCTTACAGGCAGTAAAGAACATGCTGGCAGTAAACATAGCCGCAAGTATTAATGATATTGACTTTAGACCGTATCTGTAATGCATAAGCTAATTATAACATTACTTGACATAACTCACTAATCTAAGTAAAATTCTTATGCTGAAATGCCAATGTGGCTCAGGGGTAGAGCAATTCACTCGTAATGAATAGGTCGTGGGTTCGATTCCCACCATTGGCTCCAAGTGTATTAAATCCCTGTCGTTATGTTATAATTTCTCTATAACAACGATGGGGATTATTATATGCCGGCAACTAATCAGAGGATAAATGTAATCGATTATTCCAGGGCGATCGCCATTATTGCCGTTTTGACCATTCATGCGGGGTTTACGCAACTCCATGATATCTGCATGTTCATCATCCCCACCTTTTTCATTATTTCAGGATGCACTTATACCAAGGGCAAATTCACCTTTAAGCAATATGCTCTCCAGCGTTTTAAGAGGCTTATGATCCCCTACTGGTCCTACCTTGCCCTTTTCGGGTTCCTGGAAATGTTCAGGAGCAGTTTTGTCGGGTACAGCGATTACAGGGTTATAGTCATGGCTCTCCTGAATGGAACATGGGGATCGGGATTAGTACCCGTACCTTCCGGGCTTGAGACATTCCTGCTGGAAGTTGCTTCCTATAAGACCCACCCGGGTCCCGGAGTCATCGACTGCATACTCCCTACCGACTGCCATCTGTGGTTCCTGCCAGCCATGTTCACCGCATGTATGCTGGCATATCCCATCCTGGAGAATAAAAAGCATCACAACATCGTTCTGGCAGCTGCTACTGTCATATATCTGGCACTAGGCGGTCTGGAAACATTCACGGGAATGTTCCAGTTCCCATACGGCTTTGGCAGAGGGTGTATCGGTGCGGCTTTCATGCTGTTTGGCAGTCTGATCAAGGACTATGATATGCTGACTCCCAAAAGCCCCCGCAAGCTCATACCGGCATTTCTGATATCCGCCTTATTTATTGGAATATCACAGTATACCGGAACGATAGGTAACGGCTATGTAGTAAGCTTTTATGGTCCTTATCAGTTTTTCAGCGTATTCCTGCTCTATCTCGGAGGCATCGGTACATCTTATGTAGCGATCCAGCTCTTCAGGCTTTTAGACCTGATACCGTTTTCCGGATTCAAGAAATGTTTGGCTACCGTTGGAATAGAATCAATGACAGTTTATTCATGGCAGTTCATAGCATTTACCATAATGGACATAATATTCATTGCTCTCACGGATGCAAAGGTCGAGCCTGATACATACTATATGACTCTGGTATCCCCGTCACACTGGATATATAAGATCGCCATGATCACAGTTACTACCCTGGTCCTCACATATATTCCCCGCTGGTTCACAAAGAACATCAGAAAGAAAGAAGTATCCTGCTGATCATATCCTGATAGTCAGGATATTGAGTTCCAATGTATTAACATAACTGACGTCACTGGCCATTCCCAGGACCATACGTATACCGATATTAGCAGCAGGATCACCGGCTTCATTTATCCTGGCCCATTCGACCGGATCGAACATCCTGCAGTTATCCCTTATCCTCAGCGCAAATCCTTCCCGGTCGCAGATCACTCTTATATCCATGCTGTTCTTGCCGTCATCGCCGAAACCGTATGAAGAGACGTTGTTTCCCAGTTCTTCCACGAAGAGCGGCAGGAGCAGCCTGATCTTGGCATCTGCCCCTTTCTTTCTGCAGAACCTGTCTATCTCAAGAGAAGCGGGAATGACCTGCTCCTGTCTGGAGATGCTTATCTCGCAGATATCTTCATCAGACAGGTCAAAACAATTAGGCAGGAACAGGAAGTCCCTGAAACGGTAAGGCATTCCCTTCTTATTGACAGCAGCCAGTATCACTACACAGATCAAGGTTAAGATCTCACCAATAACAAATGCGGCCCACACGGCATCTGTATCGATCAGACCGATAAGTGAGACCGCCGGGACCGCAATGAACAGGAAGTTCTGCAGGAAACCGTAGACATTTGCGATCACCATCCTCTTCATGCCCTGAACATAATTGACAAATGAATTATTGATTCCGTAAAGCGCAACGCTAAAAGCATAGAACCTTATGGCTCTGCCGGCCAGTTCAACCATTGCCTGACCATCCTTATTCCCGAATATGGATGCGATCTGACCGGAAAAGATAAACAACACCGCTCCGATAGAAAGACCCAGTAAAAGATCGGTCTTAACAGTCATGCGCACAAGATACTCAGACGCTGTTCTGTCCCTGTCACCATAGAGCATTCCTGCGATCATCGATGCTGTCAATCCAATGCCGATCATGGTGCATTGGGAAAAGCTCAGTACGGTATTCATGATCCCGAAAGCACCGACGGCTGTTCCTGACAGCACTGTCAATACGAGTATGTTATTTAGAACTGTGTTCCTGAGAACAGCTGATGCAGATCCTACCGCGGAGGAGGAGCCAGTCAGGAAGATGTCCTTCAGATCAGAAAGCTGCAGACCCTTGAACGAAAACCTGAAGATTATATCCTTCTTTGTAAAATGGAAGAGCACTATCACTACTGCAACAGCATAACTGATCGTGGTAGCAAGGCCAATACCGAGCATTCCTCCCCTGATCACCAGTGCATTGATAATGTCCCCTGCTATGTCTAATACTGTCATTACTCCAACAGCTAATATGATCCTGTTGGGATCCCCATCCAGCCTGAGGAGAGTATTAAACTCAAACAGGAAGAGCATAGACGGGATCGAAAAAGCCAGGCCCAGGAGATATTCAGAGGCATATGGCAGCAGATATGCCGAATTGCCTTTCGCCCCTAGAAATACGACGATATCATTCCTGAAGGATAAGATGACAGAGATCAGGATCACAGATATGATCACGGTGATGACCATGCACATGGAAAATGCCTTTCTGGCACCTTTTATATCACCGCTGCCGAGACGTTGTGCGCATACGATCTGAACGCCTGTTGACAGCACACCGCTGAATAGGGTTACCAGATTTGCCACCGGCATTACCAGTCCGTAAGCCGCCATGGATTCGGGACCCAGGAAACGGCCTATTACTATTCCGTCTATGACGATACCCAGCATCGCAGCCATTGCTGCAACGATGATGCTGATCACAGACTTCGTAAATATCCTGTTAATGATCCTGCCGTTCGCGTTCACCTTGATACTTCCTGCCCTTATAAAAGATCAAACCCATCTTCCGAAGACGGAAGATGGGGATCTGTTAGTTTTCTGACCGCTGATCAGATATCAGTTCATCCTGAAGTTATTCTCTACCATTGAGAAAGATGCATAGTCTGATTCAGGGAATTCGACTGCAATGTAGTGGAGATAATCGTCTTCATCAGTCCTGAAGTACCAGCATACGAAATATGTTCCATCAGGATAGAGTCCGTATGCCTGAGATGCATTATATCCGCCGATGGTTACATGAGCACCTGTGATACCTGATACACCCTGTGAATCCATGTGAGCCATAGATGTTCTGGCCATAGTATCAGCATCCTGATCCGTATTGTAAGTTACCATTGTAATAATGGCTCCGGAATTGGAATTGAATGCCTGATCTACCTTGACGACTGAATCAGGCCATGTGGTAGCCTCTGTCCAGGGATCCCATGCACCCTGCGTCAGATCGATGTAACCGTTCTCTGTGCTGCCGAGAACGGAAAGAGATCCTGAATATCCGCCGGAAGTTGACTCAGTTGTAGAATCTGTTGCATCTGTTGTGTAATCGAAATCGTCGTCGTCGAAGTCGTAATCGTCATCATCGTCTTCGTCGTCATCATCGACATCCCAGTCATCATCATCCTCATCGTCATCATCATATGAAGATGAGCTTCTTGTTACTCTCTGAGCACTGCTGATGTACTTCTCCATGCTGGCGATCATGCCTGCGTTACCAATTAGGAAGAAGAAGATAAAGAAGATGCACTGAACGATAGAAATGATCAGACCTGCTACAGCGAGGCCCTTACCCTTCTGCTTCTTCTTGCCAACAGTAGCAAGACCGATGATCGACAGGATCAAGCTGATGATCGCAGTCAGACCGCAGCAGAGCAGTGAAACAAGAGATACAACGAATCCGGCTACGCAGCAGCCATTGTTCTTGGGCTGCTCAGTGAAAGTGGAATAGTTGTTGTTGCTTGCAGGTGCTGAATAAACAGGCTGAGGCTGCTGATACTGAGGCTGCGGTGCGGGTTGAGCAATAGGCTGAGGTTCAGGCTGAGGAACAACAGGTTCTGCTACAACGGGAGCAGGAACTGCTGCAGGCTCAGCTGCTACAGGAGCTGTTGCGCCGCAATTACTACAAAACTTGGCACCATCTTCTATCTCGGAGCCACAAAACTGACATTTAGACATAATACCCTCCCTAACTTGACTTAAAAATGGTCGAGTACATTATAACCTAAATGTCAATAATTAACAAAAGTACTTGTTTTGGGGATCAATACCTGTCTTCGTAAGTGGTATCGACTGAACTTCCGCACCTGGGACAGAACCTGGCATTATCGACGCCGAGAGCTCTGATGTTCCAGGAATAGCCGCATGATGTACATGTATGGGTAGTATCTACCGGAGGACCGTAAACACACATATTTGAGTTTTCGTACGGAAGGAATCCTCCCTCACCCTTGGGAGTGCCGCAATAGCGGCAGAACTGATCATCATCGGCGAGCAGTTTGTGACAATTGCCGCAGCGGCCCTCATAATCGCTGGATAAACGCTTCATCGTCAGGATCACCTGTACTCACGTTCATCGAGCAGTGTGAGAAAATCGATCAGTTCGAGTTCGTTCTCATCTTCAAAAGACATGCTTCCGAGTCTGGTAACGGTGGCTCTGGTCTGCTGTGTCTCTGTTGTAAGATTTGTTAACTGTTTTTCATCCATTTTTCCGAACCACCTTCTCTGTTGTTAATCTAATTCTACTATTAGGTGTCCGGATTAATGTGTCACGGAGATTTCAATAAGTTTAAAAGAAAAAAGCACCTGCAAACAGGTGCTTTTGTATCACTTGGCGATGTCTTTTGCACAGGGTATCCCGTATGCACTTTCAGCACTATAAACAGCCCTTATTATCGCCTCGCTTATCACTTCTGAAGCAAGTGTACCCACAACTTCCTGGTCAGCATCCACATCTCCTACGGAAAGTGCGTATATTGTATCCCCGTCAAAAGAAGTATGCACGGGCCTGATGGATCTGGCATAGCCGTCATGGCCCATTCCAGCAATCTTGCATAGCGCAGTCTTGTCAAAACCGGCATTGGTGATAACCACTCCCAGAGTAGTATTTTTTACGAAACGGTTCTTGATCTTTCTGATAGATCTTTCCATCTCGGCAGGAGAACATGAAAAGCCTGTCCTGTCCTCATTTAAAAGGCCGGCGATGATCTTTCCCGTATTGCAGTCATAGATATCGCCCAGAGCATTAACTGCAACAACTGCACCTATCCTGAGACCTTCGAGTTCTATTGCATAACTGCCGATACCTGTCTTTACAGCCCTCTCCATTCCGGTTATCTTGCCAACAGTCGCGCCACATCCTGCACCGTAATTTCCATCCCTGTAGTTAGGATCATCCAGAGCCTGGCAAGCTGCACGGTATCCCATATCCTCATCCGGTCTGGCCTGAGGATCTCCAACCGTAAGATCGAACAGATCTGACTGTACGACCAGCGGAACCCTGGTAACGCCAACATCGTAGCCTATCCCTCTCTCTTCAAGGCATTTCATTACTCCGGAGGCGGCACCTAATCCAAATGCGCTGCCCCCTGCGAGAACAACTGCGTGGATATCCTTGGGAGATGTCAAAGGTTCCAGCAGTGCAGTCTCGCGGGAAGCAGGTCCTCCTCCCCTGACGTCGATCCCTGCACGCATACCTTCAGGGCTGACAAAAACGGTAATGCCCGTACCTCCCTTTGCATCTTCAACCTGTCCGATGTATAAAGGCTTAATATCAGTAACTGGTATCTCTCTCATGATCCACCTCCGGCATGTTATCAAATAATTATAATATTAATCCCCGTTTACATCATTAAATCATTATTTTTGCTATAATCATCAATGAAATATGTGGAGGTATTTCAAATGAGCCGAATTGGAAAGATCAAGGAAAAAGATATTTCTTTGAAGTTTGCATCCGGATTGATGCTCATTATCTCCATTATTGTTACGGCTGCCCTCATATTTGCTTCGATCCGTGCATTTATCAGTTTCAGAGCCCTGGAGCAGTCAACTGAAGTATATATCCATCTGGAAGAACAGGCAACCTCACTCATGGAGGCATCCGATTTTCTGACTGAACAGGTTCAGTGCTTTGCGATCCTCGGAGAGCGCAAATACATGGACCACTATTTTGAGGAAGTCATCAGCAGCCGCAGGAGAGAAAATGCCATTGAATACACTGAATCGCTCCTGCCGGGCTCCCTGGCCCTTTATGAATTAAAAGACAGCATGCGTCATTCAGAACATCTCATGGAGTGCGAATATTATTCAATGAGACTTGTTCTCGACAGCCTGGGCGATACTGATATTCCCGAACAGCTCAAGGATGTGGTGATCAAAGATGAGGATGCCATTCTAAGCAATGAGGAAAAGGCTGCCCTGGCAGTTGAGATGGTCCATGACACAAAATACTATTTCGAAAAATCAGAGATCAGAAGAAACCTCAATGACTGCCTGAGAGCACTTAAGAACAGCACTTTTGATTCTCAGCAGAGCCTGGACAACATTTCCAGGCGTTCACTGATCAGCATCATGGTCCTCATCCTCATTCAGGCTGTTTCAGTATGCGTCAACATCTGGCTCCACACCAATCTCGGGATCAACCCTCTGCTCAAGGCAGTTGAACACATTAAAAAGGATGAGAGGATCCCTGTCATCGGTTCAGAGGAATTCAGATACCTGGCAGGAACCTACAATGTCATGTTCAATGCATATAAGAAGAGCATATCCCAGCTGAATTTCAAGGCATCCCACGACGAACTGACCGGCATCTACAACAGATCAGGATATGAGATCATAAAGACAAATCTGGATATCAGTTCTACTGCCCTTATGATCATCGATGCTGACAAATTCAAGGAGATCAACGATACTTACGGCCACGAAACAGGAGACGAAGTATTAAAGAGGATCGCAAACGTCCTCAAAAAGAGTTTCCGTTCCAATGACTACATATGCAGGATCGGAGGAGACGAATTTGTCGTATTCATGGTCAATATCCCCGATAATCCAGATGAATTGATAGAGAATAAGATCGCTCAGATCAATGATGAACTGAGCAGGCCCATAGGCAATATCCCTGCCGTTACTCTGAGCGTCGGTATTGCATACGACGAAAATGAAACAGATGGCGAGAAACTGTTCAGCAAAGCTGATGCAGCATTGTATTATGTAAAACGCAATGGCAGGAACGGGAGTTGCATATATAGTAAGGAAACTATATAGCGGCTCCGTCCTCGGTGCGTTGCACCTCGTCAAAGATCGCCGCTAAACAGTTTCCTTTCTTCAGGCTCCGTCCTCGACGCGATGCGTCTCGTCAAAGATCGCCGCTAAACAGTTTCCTTTTTTCAGGCTCCGTCCTTGGTGACTAATATTCTAAATAGGTAGTGTTTTAGGTAGTGTAGATTTTTACATTGTCTAAAACTCTACCAAATAATACAGATCATATCCTAAACAAGAAAAATCCCTTACCGGTGATCTATTATCCGGTAAGGGATCTCTGTTATCTGGTGCGGATGGCGGGACTTGAACCCGCACGATCTTGCGATCACTAGCACCTGAAGCTAGCGCGTCTGCCAATTCCACCACATCCGCATACCGAGGTATTTTATAACAAAGTTCAAAAATCTGCAACTGATTTATTATTAAAAATGCCGGAGCATGAGATTGCTCCGGCATATTAGTGATCATTGATGATCAAGGGACATCAGAATTCTCTTCTTCTGCCCTTGCGGTCGCCCTCGTCACCGCCTTCGTTGTTGTCGAAACGGTTAGGCTTGAAGCCGCCTCTTCTCTCACGGTTGGGACGGCCCTCTCTCTTGCGGGGCTCTTCCTCAACATAACCCTCGGGCTTAGGCTGAGTATCGCGGATGGACAGGTTCAGACGGCCCTGGGAATCGATCTCGATGAGCTTGACCTTTACCTGGTCACCCTCGTGAACGACATCCTCTACCTTGTCTACCCTGTTCCATGCGAGCTTGCTGATGTGAACAAGTCCTTCCTTGCCGGGCAGGAACTCTACGAATGCACCGAAATCCATGAGACGTGTAACAACGCCGTCGAACTCAGCACCTACCTCAGGATCGGAGATGATGCCGTTGATGATCTTCTGTGCCTTGTCAGCAGCCTCGAGATCAGGTGTGGAGATATAGAGCTTGCCGTCATCGTTGATGTTGATGTCAGCGCCTGTATCGGCAATGATCTTGTTGATGACCTTTCCGCCGGAACCGATGACCTCACGGATCTTGTCAACAGGGATCTGCATTGAGATGATCCTGGGAGCGTACTTGTTGAGCTCTGCACGGGGTGCAGGGATACGGGGCAGGATGATCTCGTTGATGATCTTGAGACGGCCCTTGTGTGTCATCTCGAAAGCTGCCTTGATGATGTCGAGAGACAGACCCTCTACCTTGATATCAACCTGGATGGATGTGATACCTTCTGTTGTACCTGCAACCTTAAAGTCCATATCACCGAAGAAGTCCTCGATGCCCTGGATATCCATGAATACGAGGAAGTCATCTTCGTTCTCTTCGTTAACGATAAGACCGGAAGAGATACCTGCAACAGGTCTCTTGATCGGAACACCTGCATCCATCAGTGACAGAGTGGATGCACAAACGGAGCCCTGAGATGTGGAACCATTACTCATGGTGATCTCAGATACTGTTCTGATGGCATAAGGGAACTCATCCTCTGAAGGAAGAACAGGAATGAGAGATCTCTCTGCAAGAGCTCCGTGACCGATCTCACGGCGTCCGGGGCTCCTGGATGCCTTTGCCTCACCTACGGAATAACCGGGGAAGTTATAGTGATGGATATATCTCTTTGTTGTCTGCTCATCGAGACCTTCGAGCTTCTGTGCCTCTGCAAGAGGAGCGAGTGTACAGATGTTCATTACCTGAGTCTGTCCTCTCTGGAAGAATGAGGAACCGTGAACTCTGGGAAGAACTCCTACATCACATGAAAGAGGTCTGATCTGATCGAGTGCACGTCCGTCAACTCTGACATGCTCTCTGAAGAGATAGTCTCTTACAACCTTCTTCTCGAGCTTATAAACTGCATCGGGAGCCCAGGATGAGAGACCCTCTTCCTTCTCCTCGAGCATTGCAGCGATCTCTTCCTGAAGAGCAGCTACGTTTGCATCCCTGACGCTCTTGTCATCAGAGAGAACTGCAGCTCTCATCTTGTCCCAGCCGAATTCCTTGACTGATGCGAATACGTCCTCAGGAACGTCTGCAGACTCATATTCGAACTTGGGCTTTCCGATCTCGGCAACGATGGAGTTGATGAACTTAACGATCTCCTTGATAACCTCATGGCCCTCAGCGATAGCATTGAGCATTACGTCATCGGGAACTTCGTTAGCACCTGCCTCTACCATGCAGATCTTCTTCTCAGTACCTGCCAGAGTTACGTACATCTGGGATACTTCACGCTGCTCAAGAGTAGGATTGATGATGGTCTTGCCATCGATGAGGCCCAGGACAACACCGCCTACAGGTCCCTTCCACGGGATGTCTGAGATGGCGATAGCAATGGATGTACCTACCATTGCAGTGATCTCAGGAAGGCAATCGGGATCTACTGCCATAACTGTGTTGGAAACTACTACGTCGTTTCTGAGGTCCTTAGGGAACAAAGGCCTGATAGGTCTGTCGATAACACGTGATGTGAGGATAGCCTTCTCACCGGGTCTGCCTTCTCTCTTGAGGAAGCCGCCGGGTATCTTGCCTACTGCGTAGAGCTTTTCCTCGTAATCAACTGACAGAGGGAAGAAATCGATACCCTCCTTAGGCTGAGCTGAAGCTGTTACAGTTGACAAAACTACTGTCTCACCATATCTGATGAGAACGGATCCGTTTGCAAACTGAGCGATCTTACCGGTCTCGACTACCAGGGGTCTGCCGGCGATCTCGGTCTTGAAAATCTTTTCCATTTCAAAATCTCCTTGAATTATTATTTGCCAAGGAGGTAGTCACTAGATTCATACTCCGACATATGGATCGTTCGGGATATCAATCTACTAACTACTCCCCGTTTGGCATAGACTTATTAATTATATAACAAAGAATAAAAAAGACAAATGATTTACCAAACAGTCTCAGACTTCTTTCTGTTAAGATCCATCAGGAATCTCAAAGCAAAGCCAGGCATTACCAGATCTATGACCAGTTGCAGGATAATACATAACAGATCAGGGAATCCAGGTTTGATGAGTGTTATGTTAGATATAAACAAGTTGGCCAGGATGATCCAGATATGTGACATGACAAATACCCACATAGACGGAAACATCTTTTCCATGTCCCTTCTAACGTAAAATGCCCTGGTCACGATGATCCACATGATGATCGAAAAGACAGCAGATACGATCGATGTGACAAGCGAAACGAAGATATAGTATCTGTCCCCGTCAAATCCGAGACTTACCGCAAACCTGTAATACCAGGCATCCATATGCTTCATATACATTTCCATGCATATCTTCACAAAGATGGAAGCTACATAGCCTGATACTGTCAGCATGATCACGACTACATATAATCCCGGATGAACAGATCCGTATCTGGTCTTTAACAACATGACTATAAGCACCAGTGACGCGATTGTAAGGAATAACACTGACAGTTTAAACATGACAGCTGTCTTGCTTGCAAATGAAGGAGACAGACTGGTTATGAGCGGATAAGAATCGCTGATTAAAGACAGCACACCCTTAATGATAAAGATCAGGCCCAACTGACCGGAACATGACTTATGTTTCCCTGAGATCAATAAACCCAGGACTATACATAGTGCGTCAACAGCAATTAACAAAAAGCAAGATGCATAGAACAGAATGCTGTACATTATGTCATCCGTTCAGTTTTACAGATTCCAGATCATCCATCCAGGCCTTGAAGCTGGTATCCGAGGACATCCTGAGATCTCCTCTGGGAGACAATGCAACAGTACCTACCTTGGGACCATCAGGCAGACATGACCTCTTGAACTGCTGTGTAAAGAACCTCCTGATAAAGGTCTTAAGCCACTTGTAGACGGTATCATCGTCATATGTTCCTGCAAATGCATTCCTTGCCAGACGGAAGATCTTGGAAGGTGCAAATCCGTATCTGACAAAATAGTACAGGAAGAAATCGTGCAATTCGTAAGGACCTACCAGATCCTCTGTCTTCTGAGCGATATTGCCGGACTCATCAGGAGGAAGTAGCTCAGGTGATACTGGAGTATTGAAAATATCCATGAGAACAGCGGACAATTCGGGATCAGACTCTCTGACCCTCTTTGCCTCATACTCGACCAGATGACGGACAAGCGTCTTGGGGATGGAGCCGTTAACGCCATACATGGACATGTGATCGCCGTTATATGTGGCCCAGCCAAGTGCCAGTTCAGACAGGTCTCCCGTTCCGATAACGATGCCGCCATTCTGATTTGCCAGATCCATCAGGACCTGTGTCCTCTCCCTGGCCTGGGAATTCTCATATGTTACGTCGTGAACATCCTCTGACTGACCGATGTCTTCAAAGTGCTGCAAAACACTACCCGCAATGCTGATCTCCTTAATAGGTACACCATAAGACTTGGCAAGTTCGATGGAATTGTTCTTTGTCCTGGATGTGGTTCCGAAACAGGGCATCGTAACTGCCTGGATATTCTCCCTGCCCAGTCCAAGCTGGTCAAAGGCATGGACAGTAACGATGAGTGCCAGCGTGGAATCAAGTCCGCCGGACAGGCCTACGACTGCAGTCTTGCAATTGATGGCTGAAAGCCTGGTGGCAAGGCCTGCTGCCTGCATATTGATGATATCCTCACACCTGGTATCCAGCTCGTCGGTGGATTCAGGCACAAAAGGCATGCGTGAAACGGGCCTTACCGGAACATCGATATCAGGGATATTGAAATTGATGCTAACAACCGGGAAGCTGCCCTCTGTCTCTGAATAGAAGGTATTCATCTTCTGTCTCTCATGACCGATCCTGTCCAGATCGATATCAGCCCAGATGAGGCCATCGTCGTATCCCCTGCGCTTTTCGAGGATCTTGCCGTTCTCACAGATTATATCGTGACCGGCAAATACCAGATCAGTTGATGACTCACCAAATCCGCAGTCGCAGTATACATAACCGCAAAGCTGCTTTGCAGATGCCATGGATACAAGCCTCTCACGGTAGGAAGCCTTGCCGATTATCTCATCTGATGCAGAAGGATTAAGTATCAGGGAAGCTCCTGCCATGCAGTAATCAACGGAGATGTTATCGGGAACCCACAGTTCCTCACATATCTCAACGGCAAATGAGACTTCAGGATGATCCTCATGCTCGAAAATGAGCTTGCCAAAAGGGATCTCCTCAAAGGAATAGAGCTCATCCATTTCTTCGTAAGCCGTGAAATAACGGGTCTCATAGAACTCACCATATCCGGGAATAACGCTCTTGGGGACAAATCCCATGATCTCGCCCCTGCACAGAACTGCCGCACAATCGTAGAGCTTGTTGTTCTTAAGGATGGGCAGGCCTACAACGATGGCCATGTCCAGTTCAGAGGTGCTGTCCGCAATGTTCATGAGAGCATCAAATGCACTGTCTATCAGAGTCTTGTGGAGGAACATGTCCTGGCAAGTATATCCTGTTATCGACAGTTCCGGATAAACAAGGACTGATATGTTGTTCTTGGACGCCTTGAGCGACATCTCAACTATCCTGTCCGCATTATATGCGCAATCTGCAACCTTTACCTTGGGAGTAGCCGCACCGACTCTGATATAACCGTCTCTCATATGTGATACCTCGTAAGAGAATTTATGGCATAAATTATAATATTTAATAAAAAGCTCCGCAACAGCGGAGCTTCTCATCAGTGATCTGTCTTGTATTATTCCTCATCGTCAGACTTCTTTTTACCGAAGAAGCTCTTCTTTGCAGGCTTGTCTTCTTCCTTAGAATCAGACGCCTTGCTGCCTGCTGCCTCTCTCTTTTCAACCGTCTGGATGGCAGACTTTGTAAAAGTCATGAGAGTGTGCGCAACTGATGTTGAGATGGTTACCTCATCATCCTTGATATTGGCAACTTCGCCGATAACGCCGCCGATGGTTGTTACCTTATCTCCCACGCTGAGCTTGGAAAGCTGCTCCTTCATCTCCTTGTCACGCTTACGCTGGGGACGCAGGATAAGGAAGTAGAACACTGCGACCATGATAACGACCATGGCGATGGGATAAACGGTTGCCATCCAGTCAGGCTGCTGTCCTGCTCCTGTACCTGTAAGGCCGGTAAATGCAATAATGTAATCAGTCATCTGATTCCTCCAATGATTTATTTAAATGCTTCAGCTACTATATCCTGCATGGAATAATAGCCGGGCTTCTTACCTACAAGGAAAGCAGCAGCGGTCAGAGCGCCTTTGCCAAATACATCCCTCGTCTGGGCACTGTGTGATATTTTAACAATTTCCTCGTCAGAAATAAACATAACTTCATGCTCGCCGATGATATTGCCACCGCGGATGCTGGTAATGCCCAGTTCGTTCTTGGATCTTGCCTTATTTGCTGAATGCCTGTCATAAACATATTCCAGAGCATTGTCAGTCTCCTCGGAGATAACATCAGCGATCATAAGAGCTGTGCCTGAAGGAGCATCGAGCTTGCGGTTGTGGTGAGCCTCGACGATCTCAATGTCACTCTCGGGATAAAGAGCCTTGGTTGCCTGTCTGACAAGCTCAAAGAGAACGTTCATGCCGTAGCTCATGTTCGCGGACTTGAACACGGGGATCGTCTTGGATGCTTCGAGTATGCCTGCGATGGTGTCATCCGTAAGAGCAGTTGTGCAGCATACAAAGGGTTTGCCGGAAGATGCTGCAAACTGTGTGATCATGGGAACTGCCTTTGCATTGGAAAAATCGATTATCGCATCGAATTCCACGTCACAATCATTGGGATTCTCATATACAGGGAAAGTGAGTTCATCGGATTTAACTACATCACAACCTGCAACAACCCTGAAATCATCGTTGTTCTTGCACATGGCAGCAATGGCTTTGCCCATCCTGCCGCTGCAACCGTTTAGAAAGATCTTTACCATTACGTATATTCCTTTTCTGAATTATTTGAAAAATGCATCGATAGCGGAAAGGTCGTATTTCTTCAATACGTCAGCAACGTAGTCATGGTTCTTGGAGCTCATCTCACACAGAGGCAGACGGCAGGGTCCAACGTTCATTCCGACAATGTTCATGGCTTCCTTTACAGGAATGGGATTAACCTCACAGAACATGGCCTTTACGAAGGGGATCACATCGATCTGCATCTTCTTTGCCTTCTCGATGTCGCCGTCAACATAAGCGTGTACCATTGTGCTCTCATATTCGGGCATCAGATTTGCAACAACGGAGATGACGCCGTAAGCACCCAGTGAGAGCATGGGAACAACGAGTCCGTCCTCACCTGAATAAAGCGCATACCTGTCACCTGTCAGGTTAAGGATCTCGGGAACCTGACCGAAGTTACATTCCTTGATTGCAACGATATTCTCGATATCTGCCAGCCTGTACAGGAGCTCGGGTGAGATGTTCACATTGGTCCTGGAAGGCACATTGTAAAGTACGCAGGGAATATCTACGCTTTCTGCAGTGGCCTTGTAATGCCTGTAGAGGCCCTCCTGTGTGCACTTATTGTAGTAAGGAGTAACCAGCAGTACTGCATCAGCGCCTGCTGCCTGAGCCTCCTTGGACAGTTCTATTCCATAAGCGGTATCATTCGATCCGGTACCTGCGATAACGGGCACCCTGCCTGCTACTGCATCGACGGCACACTTGATGGCATTGACATGCTCTTCGTGGTCCATGGTGGCAGCTTCTCCTGTGGAGCCGCAGATGATGATGGAATCAACCTTGTTCTTTATCTGGAAGTCGATGAGCTGTTCAAGCTTCTTGTAATCAATACCAGTCTGAGTAAAAGGTGTTACGATAGCAACTCCGGCGCCGGTAAAAATAGGTCTGGCCATAAGAATAACCTCCAAATAAAAAAATACTTTGTAGATTGTATCACCTAAGGCGTTTTAATTCAATTCATACAATCATTATCAAAGGATAAGGGGTATTCTGAAGGGTCAAAATCGGCCATTATCTGTCTGAAAACGGCATTTATGGCAGAAATATTCTTGGCTTTGATGGTAATGCTGTACCTGAACCTGTTCCTGAGCTCGAATATTACATCCGGGATCGGTCCGAAACATTCGAATCCGTAGGAACTGTCCTGAACGGCCAGGAAATCCCTGATGTATTTCATCAGAGCATTGGCCTTATCGAAAGCCTCTCCTGCATCAGGAAGGGACAATATTATCTCCCCCATGGCCTTAAAAGGCGGCAGATTGAGGTTTTCCCTGAACTTTATCTCATTTTCGTAGAAGGCTTCATAGTCCTGGCAGGCTGCATTTCTGAACAGCTGGTCATTGGGATTTGACGTCTGTATATATACTTCACCTGGGTGATCTCCCCTGCCTGCTCTTCCCGAAGCCTGTGTGATCAGGGCGAAAGCCCTCTCAGATCCCCTGACGTTCGAGGAATTGATCATAAGGTCTGCTGCAAGGATCCCTACGACCGTACAGTCCGGAAAATCATGGCCCTTGGCGATCATCTGGGTGCCGATCAGTATTGAGGCCTTGCCTGAAGCAAATTCCTTTACTATGTCTGATACCGCATCTCTCTTCTGGGTCGTATCCTGATCCATCCTCAATATCTTTTCGTTGGGATAGAGCTGGCTGAGTGCTTCCTCCAGCTGCTGTGTTCCTATACCCGCACGGGAGAAACGCTTTCCTCCGCATGCGCCGCACTCATACCTGCCCGCAGGCACCGTATAACCGCAATAGTGGCAGATAAGGAGTTTTTCAGATGATCTGGGGTTGTTATGGAGCGTCATGCCTACGGAGCAGTTCTCGCATACAGCAGGTTCTCCGCACGAATCGCATACCAGAGTCCTGGAGTATCCTCTCCTGTTCAGAAAGAGTATGACCTGCTTATTGTCAGCAAAAGCCCTCGCCATTGCATTCCTGAGGGGCAAAGAGATTATCTCTCCGCCGCCAAGCCTGATCTGCTCCTTCATGTCAACGGGATAGACAGAAGGCAGGCTGGATGAGGCATTTGCCCTGGACGGAAGCCTGAGCAGAGAATAATAACCGTTCTTTGCAGCGTAGAAAGAATCGACAGCGGGCGTAGCCGACCCCATTACCACACGGGCTCCGTAATGCCTGGCCCTGGCCATGGCAACAGTCTTTGCATTATACCTGGGATGGGAATCAGCTTTGTAAGAAGGATCGTGCTCCTCATCGATTATCACCAGATCCAGATGGTCAAAAGGAGCAAACACGGCGCTTCTGGGTCCTACTACCACCTTTGCCCTGCCGTCTCTGATCATGCTCCACTGCTCATATCTCTGCTTGTCAGTCAGTTTGCTGTGGAGAACGGCACATTCATTACCCAGCCTGGATCTGATCCAGGAAACAGTCTGAGGAGTAAGTGCGATCTCAGGAACGAGATAAAGGACCTGTCCGCCCCTGGACAGCACGTCAGATGCACAGTTCAGGAATACTTCCGTCTTGCCGCTTCCGGTGACGCCAAAGAGCAGAAAGACCTTGTAGCCTTCTGAACTGTTGATCTCCCTGACTGCTGCCTTCTGTTCATCATTCAGATCATATTCCCTGTAAAACTTGGGATCAGACGGAAGATCATCAGGATCAGATGCTGTATCCGGAGCCTTGTCCCTGGTAATATCGATCAGATCCCTGCCATAAAGGCTTTTTACTGATGCAGGAGATGTTCCTGTTTCTGAGCACAGGGTCTTTTTGTCTGTCCTTCCGTTTTCCAGGAGGTATTCCAGTATCCTGATGTGGCCAACGGATCTGAGGCTGTTCTCACTGAGTGCCTTTTCAGCCTCTGCCCTGTCTCTGATATCAACAAAGTCACATGTCCTGATCTTGTGTCCCTCGACGAAGGACGGCACGAACAGTTCGATTATGTCGCTCCTGGTGCAGTTGAACCTGCGGGCAAAAGGCTCGACAAAACCCAACTGATCTGCTGTCATGGCTTTCTCTTCTATGATCTCGCTGACGGATTTCAGCTTGCCTGACTGGGCGGCCGCGTCATTTGCAGCGTCCCTGATCTCCATTACTATGCCGGACCTGGATCTGTTGCCCTGGCCGAAAGGAACTCTGACAAATGAACCCTCTCCTATCCTGCCTTCCAATTCCTCAGGCACCAGATAAGAATAGTACTTATCAGTCTGTCTTACAGCACCTCTGAGCAAGATCCCCGCAACGAGCATTATTCATCTCCCATACCGAACATCGAGAACATGTCTACCTGTGCACTCTCGGGAAGATCATCAAGGATACCGCCGTACTGAATCAGTTTCTCAATGGTGGAACTGCCGAGGCCTGTCCTCCTGGCAAATTCCTCCCTGTTCTTGAATGGTCCGTCCTTCCTGGCCTCTTCAATAGCCAGGCCCATGGAACTGGAGATATCGTTGATGGCATCAAATGGCGGAATTATCACGCCTTTGCACTTTTTCTTGAACCTGTCTCCGCCGGACTCCTCAAGTGAGATGGGATCAAAGGTTATACCTCTGGCGTACATCTCCTCCACGATCTCACACAGGGCGATCTCGGATTTCACCTTAGGGTTATTTCTCGCTTCGTCAGAAGTCTTTTTCTTTTCCTCGAGCTGGTGTCTCCTCTCCTTAACCCTTTCAGGTCCGTTACACATGGATTCGGCATCGAATTCGTCGCCTCTTATTGAGAAGAATGCACAGTAGTATTCCTCGGGATAATAAACCTTGAACCATGCAACTCTGAGGGTTGAGATGGAATAAGCCGCAGCATGCGCCTTGGGGAACATGTATTTGATCTTCTTGCATGATCCTATATACCAGTCAGGAACGTTATTGTCGATCATGAGCTGTTCGTGTTCAGGAGTGAGACCCTTGCCCTTTCTGACCTTCTCCATGATGTCGAAGGAATCCTTGTTGGGCAGTCCCCAGTAGATGAGCGTGGTCATGATGGAGTCACGGCATCCGATAACGGAATTAAGGTCGCATATACCCTTCCTGATCAGATCCTGTGCGTTGCCGGTCCATACATCAGTACCGTGCGACAGACCCATCAGCTGTACCAGATCGTAGAACCTGGTCGGCTTTGTCTCAGCGATCATTCCTCTGGCCATTGGCGTACCGAGCTCAGAAAGGCCCAATGTAGCAGCTCCTGCCTCAGTTGCATCAGGCGGGAATCCCAGTGCATCCGTAGTCTGGAGCAGGCTCATTACCTTTTCATCAGGGATCGGTATGGTCGTGACATCTATACCCGTAAGCTCATTTAACATCCTGAGAACAGTAGGATCAGCGTGACCCAGGATATCGAGTTTGAGGATGGTGTCGTGCATAGCACGGAAATCGAAATGGGTAGTGATTATATCGCCTGTTACCTTGTTTGCAGGACACTGTATCGGTGTAAACTCGTAAACATCCATTTCCTTAGGAACGACGACCATGCCGCCCGGGTGCTGGGATGTGGTCCTCTTAACTCCGATGATGCCCCTGGACAGGTAATCCAGCTTGGCATTCGTATAAGGCAGATTAAGAGACTCGCATGCTTCCTTTGCGATCATGTATGCGTTCTTGTCAGCACATGTGCCGATCGTTCCTGCCTTGAAGGTATGTGTCGTACCAAAGAGGAATTCAACATATTTATGTGCATTGGGCTGATACTCTCCGGAGAAATTAAGGTCGATATCAGGCTGCTTGTCTCCGTAGAATCCCAGGAATGTCTCGAAAGGTATATCCTGGCCGTCCTTGGCCATTACAGTTCCGCATTCAGGACAATCCTTGACAGGCATATCAAATCCCGAACCGTAATTGCCGGTGTTGTCGAATTCAACATAGTGGCAGTTAGGGCATCTGTAATGAGGCGGCAGAGGATTAACCTCTGAGATACCGCTCATGGTGGCAACGAAGGAGGATCCGACGGAGCCTCTGGAACCAACGATGTATCCGTCATTGTTAGACTGCTTAACGAGTCTGTATGCAATGTAATACATGATGGCAAATCCGTTTGTAAAGATGGATGTAAGTTCCTTCTCGATCCTGGCAGCAACTGTCTCATTGAGCTTGCCGTTATGCCTGTACAACTTGTTTGCACGCGTATATACGATATCCCTGATATCAGCCGCAGCTCTCGCGATAATAGGAGGATATGTTCCGTCAGGGAAAGGCTTGAGTCCGAATTCTATCATGTCTGCAATATTATTGGTGTTCGTGATGACCACCTCATATGCCTTGTCCCCACCCAGATACTCAAATTCATTGAGCATTTCCTCGGTAGTCCTGAAATACAGGTCAGACTGCATCTCCGCATCGGAGAATCCCTGATTCATGAGGATGAACTTGCGGTACTTGCCATCATCCTTTTCCAGGAAATGGGAGTCAGTCGTGGCACAGCAGGGCTTGTCAAATGCATCAGCCAGTTCCACCAGGAGTTCGTTGATGATACGGATATCATCACCGTTCAGAGCCACGAATCCTGTCTCGTCCGGCTTGGCCTTGATCCTGGTCATGAACATATTGTTGCACAGAGGCTGGATCTCGACATAATCGTAGAGACTGATTATATCTGCCATCTGCTGTGATGACTTGAGGACTTCCATGGTCTTTGACCTGTCCTTGCCGCACTCCTTGTATGTCTTTACCAGGAACCTGTATATCTCACCTCGTTCACAGGCACCGCCAATAATTATGCCGCTGGAATAATACTTCAGCCTGCTCTTGGGCGTTCTGGGCCTGAAAGAGAAATAATTGATGTTGGATTCAGATACGATCCTGTAGAGATCATAAAGTCCGATATAGTTCCTGGCCAGGTAGATGATGTGATAGTTAGGCGAAACCTTTC
The DNA here is from genome assembly GCA_017515465.1 of Clostridiales bacterium. Classification (GTDB taxonomy): domain Bacteria; phylum Bacillota; class Clostridia; order Saccharofermentanales; family Saccharofermentanaceae; genus Saccharofermentans. Next base: position 29,113 of record JAFWFV010000001.1, on the reverse strand, counting down.
TGGACTTGATATCCTCATCGCTCAGATGACCGATCCTGGTATTGAGCTCATTGGGATCTACTGTTCCCTGCTCAGTCAGATATCTGATGATGACATCAGCATCTGCCCTGCAGTTAGCCAGGAGGTCATCAGACCTGACAGGCGTATCGGAGATCCCGCCGTATCTGCAGATGTCTTCAACGCTGATGGCAGGCATGAGGAATTTCTGCCTGTAATAAACGTGGTCCTCTATGTTGAGACCAAATCCTGCTCTCCTGAGGAATCCCAGCTTGGTAAAGATATCGGATCCGCCGATATAGGCCTGATCCATAAACTCCAGCAATTCCTCCATAAGGAAATAGGATTCACAGGGTTCGCCCTTTCCGGGATATATCTTATCCTCGAAGACAGCATGGAAATCAGCTACATGTTCGAAAACGATGCTGTCGGGGATTAATTCCTCATCCTCACATTCTGTCGCTATATCCTGATCCCTGTTGATGATCTCTGCGAGCTTGGCATGCGGAGGCAGAGCCTCAGTCCTGATGCTCTCATCCCTGAGCTTTTCCGGGATCTCATCAGGTTCCCATAATGAAGTATCGATGTCCTTGGCAGAAAAGGCCATGGCATCCTCGTCAGTCTCACCCTCAAAAGGCAGTTTCTTGCACTTATAACCGGAAATGCGGTACTTGGAGGCTGTGATCTCAGACATGGTATCGGTATTGGGATCACTGCCTGTTGTCCTGATATCCAGGGTGACAAAAGAACCAATATGCCTGAATTCATCAGGAATGAGGGATAATCCGTACACTATCGTAGGGCCATCATCCACAAGATAGCCTTCGCATCCGAGGATGGTCTTGAACTTCTCCTCGTCCTCACCGCGTTTCTTGTTGATGTCCTTCATGGTGTTATAGGCTTCGGGGAATGCCTGAACAACGCCGTGATCTGTGATAGCAACGGCTCTGTGTCCGAAATGGGCAGCGAGCTTGACAATGTCCTTTGGTTCGGAGACAGCATCCATCTCGCTCATCTTGGAGTGGCAGTGGAGTTCGACACGCTTTACGGGTGCGTTATCATCCCTGCCCTTGGGCCTGTCAGCTTCAAATCCTCCGGAAACCTTGATACCCATCTCACCGTCTACGGGCTCGACTGTTCCCTGGATCCCGCAGTAACATCCACCGGTAAACTTTGCCTCGATGGCATCCGCATCCTTGGGCATGAGGAACGCCAGGCATGCTATCTCGCCTGTCTTGTCGAGGACATTGAACTTAGCGATGACGGAATTGCCTGATTTGCTCATCCTGAACTTGTCAACGTTAACGATGTCTCCAGCTATATTTACTGTACCTTCACCAAGCTCGAGCTGATCTATGTTCTTGACGGGGATCCCGCCTCTGACTTTGCCGAATATCTTGTTGTCGACACTGCTCTTGGTATAGTTCTTAAACTCTTTCTTAACTTCTTTCTTGATGGCGTTGGACTTTTCCTCCCAGGTGTCGCCTTCAACTGCAGGAGCCTGCTTTTTCTTCTCGGCTTCTTCCTCGTTATTTTTCTTATCTATCTCCTGCTGCTCCATGATCCTGAGAGCTTCATCGTAATAAGCATCTGACTTCTGATCTTCGGGATCGCCGGTCTGCTCTATCACATACTGGAAATCACACTGTGTAAGGCCCATGAGTTCGGAAAAGACAGAGGATGCAAACCTGCCGTAGGATTCCTTGAGCTCGTCATCGTCGAACATAACGCCCAATACGTCAGTACACTTGATAAAGAGCACTCCGCTGCTGAACTCATAATCAATGGCATCGGCAAAGCCGGATCCCGGGCATCCGGAATCCTCGAACCTGGAGATCAGATACTGCCTGACCTTTTTCTTGAAGATGTCAAAATCCGAATCATGAACATCGTAGTCACTGAACCTGATGGCTACATTCATGGCTATATGCTCTCTAAGGTAACTATAGAACCTGCCCAGAGAGTTATTGTCCTCCATGGATGAGATCCCGCTAAGAGTTAAACAGATTTGATCGTTATAGAAATCAAATCTGTCTATGTTGAGGTCTCCAATGCCATTCAGTATCTCCGCCGGATATTGTTCAAAGAAATCAATCAGCTTTATTTGCTTCTTCTCCAACTCGGATAACCTCCTTAACGAACTCATCTACAGCTCTGTCTATGTCTGTTGCGACGATCTTGCCGCATGTCTGTCCCTTCCTGAACAAAAGGAATTCGCCAACGCCGCCGGCAAGTCCGATATCAGCCTCTCTGGCCTCTCCGGGGCCGTTAACAGCACAGCCCATTACAGCTACCTTAATGTTATAAGGGAGCCTGGAGATACGGTCCTCCACCTTGTTGGCAAGTTCTATGAGAGGGACCCTGGTCCTGCCGCATGTGGGGCAGGACACGAATTCAATTCCGCCTGTCTTAAGGTTAAGAGCCTTAAGGATGGAGATGGCAGCATAGACCTCCTCACAGGGATCATCAGTAAGAGATACCCTGATGGTATCGCCTATTCCCTCAGCCAGAAGGGTTCCGATGCCTACTGCTGACCTAACAACACCCTCTCTCATGGTACCAGCCTCGGTAACGCCTACGTGGAGAGGATAATCGCATTCTGAAGAAAGAGTCCTGTATGTATCGATGGTAAGTCTGGGAGAGGATGACTTGATACTGATGACAATGTCCTCAAATCCGTGATCCTCCAGGAGCCTGACTGCTCCCCTGGCGCTCTCGCAAAGGGCAGCTGCGCACACTCCGCCATATTTATCAACCAGTTCACGTTCACAAGAACCGGAATTGACTCCGACCCTGATGGGGATATTCATCTCCCTGCAAACGTCTACTACCTGCCTGACCCTGTCAGGGCCGCCTATGTTGCCGGGATTGATCCTGATCTTGGCAGCTCCGTTCCTGGCAGCCTCTATTGCCAGACGGTAATCAAAATGGATGTCTGCGACTACGGGGATCGGTGAATTGGACGTGATCTCACGGATTGCAGCAGCCGCCTCCATATCAGGAACAGCGACACGGGTGATGTCACATCCGCAGTCCTTAAGCTTATATATCTGATCGAGAGTTGCCTTAACATCAGCAGTCCTGGTATTGTTCATGGACTGGATCCTGATAGGTGCACCTCCGCCTATAGTTACTCCGCCAACATTAACCTGTCTAGTCATATAACCCTCCATAAATACATGATATCAAACATGATGTTCTTTTATTGGTACAAAACAGGCAGAATGTTATCTGCCCGCAAAGATCCTTATGATATCCGATGCGAAGGCAAAGACGACCAGACACAGCAGCATTACAAAGCCGACTGCATTGAGAACGCCTTCCGCCTTTCTGGATAAAGGCCTTCCCATGATCATCTCAACGGCGATGAGAAGGATCTGGATGCCGTCAAGACCAGGAATGGGAAGGAGATTCGTAAATGCGAGACCTATGGTGATAACGCCTCCGAGGAGCACGACATAATAGATCTTGTCTGATACGGAATCATCAACATCATCAACGACCTCAGATACCGCTGTAGTCACACCTACAGGGCCTGAGACCATATTATAAACTTCTTCCTTGCCCTCAAAGACATCGCCTATGGACTTGATGCTCACGTTGGCGATAGTTACTGGCATCTTAATAGCATAGCTGCACGCGGTCAGGAATCCCTTGAAGTCATTGACCTTCCAGGCAAAGCAGTACACGCCCCTGTCATTTGTATAAAGAAGGGTGGTTACCTTGCAGTCAGCCTCCATCTCCTTGCCGTTCCTGACGAATGAGAGCTTGAGGACATCGCCATCGTTAAAAGTACCGAGGAAATCAAAGAAATCCTCATCAGCTACGGATTTGCCGTTGACAAATGTCAGGAAATCCCCGGATTTCAGTACTGGTGATCCACCGTTCTGGTTCTCATCGACTGAGACGATCTCCCATCCGTTGTACTTGTTGCTCTCAGGATCCTGATAAGTAGTGATGCCCATCATGGGTCTGTGTCCGATCTCAGGGGTCAGGGTTACATCATACTTATCTCCCGTCTCCCGTGACTTAAGAGTTAGCGTGACAGTCTCATCCGGCCTGGTGGCAGTATCAAATTCATAATAGAAATCCAGATATGTGAATACCGGGTTGCCGTTTACAGCGAGGATCTTGTCACCTACGGTATATTCCTGGCCTGCCAGCTGTGAACCCTCACGTGTAGGGCCAATATCGAGAGAGTTGAAAGGCGTTAAAGAATAGAGCAGGATAAAGATCAGTACTCCCAGCAGGACATTCATCAACGGACCTGCCAGTGCAACGATGAGTCTCCTCCATCTCTTCTGATTGACAAGCAGAGCCGGATCGTCTGATACGACGGCATTGCCGTTCTCATCAATATCAGTAAACCTGACATATGCTCCGAAAGGTATGCATCTGATGGAGAAATCAACGTCCTTATGCTTCCATTTGATCAGCTTGGGTCCAACAAAGATGGATACTTCGTAAGCCTTGATGCCGAGAAGCGTTGCAACCCAATAGTGACCCAGTTCATGTATCGTGACCAGGACTCCGAGAAGAAGTATTACTACAAGGATGCTCCAGATGCTGAGACTCATATCATATGCTCCTTATAATCTCTTCGGCGCGGGCTCTGGCATCTGCATTACACCTAAGTATGTTGTCGATCGTCATCTCACCGGTTATTCCGCTCATGCGGTCTACGGTTTCGATAACAGTCTTTTCAATATCAATGAACCTGATCTCACCCTTGAGGAAATGAGATACAGCTACTTCATTAGCCGCATTCATTACGGTCGGCAGAAGTCCTCCCCTGGTCCCTACTTCATATGCGAGACCTAAGAGCCTGAATACATCAGTATCACATTTCTCAAATGTGAGGTTATTGAGGCCTGTTGCAAAAGGATCGAACTCCTCGATCAGCTTGGGTCCGCGTTCGGGATAATAAAGGGCTACCATAATGGGAAGGATCATGGAGGGCTTGCCCATCTGGGCGAGTACCGATCCGTCCCTCATCCTGATCATGGAATGGATAACGCTCTGAGGATGTACTACAACATCGATCCTGTCGGGAGCGATCCCGAAGAGATGTCTGGCTTCGATAACTTCCAGACCCTTATTCATCATGGTGGCTGAATCGATCGTGATCTTGCCGCCCATCTTCCAGGTCGGGTGATTCAAGGCCTGTTCACGTGTAAACTGTTCCAGGTCATCACGTGATCTGCCTCTGAAAGGTCCGCCTGAAGCCGTTATCAGGATCCTGTCCAGGTTCTCCTTCTTCTCTCCCCACAGGCACTGCCAGATTGCGCAGTGCTCGCTGTCAACAGGCAGGAGTTCCACCCCCATCTGCTTTGTAAGGGGCATGATTATGTCGCCGCCGGTGACGAGAGTTTCCTTGTTGGCAAGAGCGATGTCCTTGCCCTTTAGGATGGCATGATATGTGGGTTCGAGACCCGCAATGCCTACGATGGCACCAACTACGGTATCGCAGGAATCAATGGTGGCTGCAGTGATGTTACAACCCTCACCTGAAATGATCTCCGTCCTGATGCCGGGATGATCCTGCCTGATGATGTTCCTCAGTTCGTCTGCTTTTGCCTCGTCGCTGACAGCGGCTACAGCAGGCTCGAACTCTAAGATCTGATCCAGCAGGATATGGATATTTGAGGAGCAGGAAAGCGCCTCAACAGTAAAGTCGTCCGGATTATTACGGACAACCTCCAATGTCTGAATACCGATAGAACCGGTAGAACCCAATACAGATAATTTACGCATACGAGTATTATATACCTAACAGTTTTAAAATTTAGAGGAAATCATTGGCAAGGATCGCCAAAAGAAATCCAACGGGCAATGTAAAGAATACGCTGTCAAATCTGTCCAGCATACCGCCGTGGCCCGGGAATATCTTGCCATAGTCCTTGATGCCCACCAGGCGTTTGATGAGTGATGCCAGCCAATCTCCCAGCTGTGACATCACGGAGATTATAAGTCCGAAGACAAATGCGATAACGGCAAAGACATAGATGTTTACCGTAAGATTATCGACCTTATAGACGATAAGGGTAAGATAGAGCATTACGAGCAATGCACATCCCAGAGCCCCGCCGATACATCCTTCCCATGTTTTCTTCGGGGAGATGTGAGGCACGATCTTGTGCTTGCCGATGGTAACACCTACAAAGTATGCGCAGGTGTCGGAAACCCATGATGAGAAAAGTCCGAATACCATGTAGTACCAGCCGTTTTCAGCCAGGAGCATCCCTGCCATGAGACAGAACAACGGAAAGCAATAATAGAAGATGGCAGCAGAAGTGACTACCCCGTCTCTCAGTCTGCCTTCGCCATCCTTATGAATTACAGACGGGATGACGCTGCCGATAAAGCATATCATTCCCAGGATGACAAAGAATAGTACCGAAGAGAGATTGATATCCTTGATAAAGAAATAGGATATCAGCACGTGAAGCGGAGTGAATACACCTCCGATTATCATCAGAGGCAGCAAGGGCTGCATCTTCCCTGCCCTGAAAGCGTTATAGAGCTCATGGGTAACAAATCCGCCTACGACGCATGCAAATACGACGGAAATGAAAGGTATCCAGTAAGAAGGTATGACAAAGAGCAATACTCCAACGGTAAAAAGGATACCGGTAACCACTCTCTGTCTCATTTATTATCCTCCCTGGACAGGCCGCCAAATCTCCTGTCACGCTTAGTATATGCCTCGAAAGCCCGGGTAAGCTCCTCATATCCGAAATCGGGCCATAAGCAGTCTGAAACCCACAGTTCGGAATAAGCACATTCCCAGAGCAGGAAATTCGAGATCCTCATCTCGCCGCTGGGACGGATGATGAGATCAGGATCAGGAACATCTGGCAGATACATGTTGTCAGACAGCATCTGCTCGTCAATATCATCCGGATCGATCTCGCCGGAAGCTACTTTTGAGGCTATCTTCTGGGCGGCCTGGACGATCTCTCTCCTGCCGCCATAGTTAAATGCCACGATCAGCTGCATCTTCTGTCTGTGAAGGGATCTCTCCTCACCTTCACGGCAGACCTTTCTGAGGTTTTCGGGAAGAGCATCGATATCACCTGTAAACCTGACTCTGATGCCCTCCTCCTCCAGCTCGGGATCGTATTTGTTAAAGAACTCAACGAACAGCTTCATCAGCTGGTTGACTTCATCCTCGGGCCTGGACCAGTTCTCCGTGGAAAACGCATATACAGTCAGGTACTTAACACCGTACCTGCCGCAGTTCCTGCATAATTCCTTGAGATTCTCGGCTCCTGCTCTATGACCTGCACTACGGGGAAGGAGTCTCTTTTTGGCCCATCTTCCGTTACCATCCATGATAACGCCAAGAGATACCGGGATCTTAAGATCCTTCCTGTCAAAATCTTTCTTTGCTGCCATCAGATCTCCATGAGTTCAGCATTCTTCTTTTCACAGATACCGTCGATCTCCTTGGTGAACTTATCTGTGATCTTCTGAACCTTTTCCTCGTATTCCTTGAGGGAGTCCTCTGTCAGTTCCTTTTTCTTGTTGGCAGCACGCATCTTGTCGATGAAGTCGCGGCGGTTGTTCCTTACAACGACCTTAGCCTCTTCACCGTAGACCTTAACCTGCTTTGTAAGTTCCTTACGTCTCTCCTCAGTGAGGACGGGGAACACCAGACGGATGATCTTGCCGTCATTGGAAGGCGTGATGCCGAGATCTGATGCCTGGATTGCTCTCTCTATCTCCTTGAGCATTGAGGGATCCCAGGGTGCAAGAGTGATCATCCTTGCCTCGGGAACCTGGATATTTGCAACTGCATTGAGAGGTGAAGGTGATCCATAGTACTCAACTGTTATCTTATCGAGAACGTGCGGATTGGCTCTGCCTGCTCTGATGGCATTAAGATTCTCACGGAGATTATCTATTGCCTTGGTCATCTTCTCTTCAACCTGATCATAATCCTTCTGTGTCAGCTCAATCATGGTAATACTCCTTTTCGATTAATTTATTCAACCAGTGTTCCGAGGTTCTCGCCCTTGGCGATCCTGACGATATTTGCGGGATCTTCCATGGAGAACACCAGGATCCTGGTGTTGTTGTCTCTGCAAAGAGCGGCAGCCGTGGCATCCATGACCTTGAGCTTAAGCCTCAGCACCTCATCATGTGATACCTTGTCATATTTGACCGCATCGGGATATACCTTGGGATCTTTGTCATAGACACCGTCAACCATCGTTGCCTTGAGGAAGACATCGGCACCGATCTCGGTTGCTCTAAGTGCAGCCCCTGTATCAGTTGAGAAATAAGGGTTTCCGGTTCCGCATGCAAATATGATTATCCGGCCCTTTTCCAGATGCCTTACGGCTCTCTTCCTGATATATGTCTCACACATCTGGCGGACTTCGATGGCAGACAGGACTCTGGTTACTGCGCCCTGCTGCTCGAGAGCATCTGACAGTGCCAGAGCGTTCATGAGAGTTGCGAGCATACCCATATGGTCTGCAACAACCCTGTCCATCTTTTCTGATGATCTGCCTCTCCAGAAATTTCCGCCTCCGACTACTACGGCAACCTCTACACCGAGATCGCTGACAGCCTTGATATTGGCAGAGATCTCCTTAAGGACGTCATTATCTATACCGACCTTCTTCTCACCGGCCAAAGCCTCACCTGATATCTTGAGAAGGATTCTCTTATACTTGACATCTGACATAAAGCCACCTCCAAACATATTAAGATTATTGTAACGATAATCCAGGAATATTAAAAGCGGTTTTTATATAAAATCCACGGATGGCTGTCCGGCATGTCACACTTAAATGTCATTCTTTCTTTGCTCGTGGGATGGTCTATGGTCATGCTGTGGCACATGAGTGCGATCCTGTCTTTTCCGCCTGCACGGCCGTATTTTGCGTCGCCTGTTATCGGATGGCCGGATGCTGCCAGCTGCGCCCTGATCTGATGGCTCCTGCCGGTCTTAAGATCGACCTCCAACAGCGTGGTACCATCAGTGGAATCAACAGCCCTGTAAGAAAGCTCTGCAGACTTTGCGCCCTTTTCCTCCCTGTCCAGGACCTTGACCGTATTAGTCTTTTCGTCCTTTAGTATCCAGTTCCTGAGTGTGCCCTCTCCACTGACTTTCCCTTCCACTACTGCATAATACAGCTTTTCAGTAGTATGCTCCCTGATCTGGGCGGAAAGCCTGGACGCCGCCTTGGAAGTCCTGGCGAACACCATGACCCCGGATACATTACGGTCAAGCCTGTGCACCAGACCCAGATATACGTTTCCGGGCTTGTTGTACTTTTCCTTGATATAAGCCTTTAACAGGGTAAGCATGTCAGGGGCGCCTGATCCGTCAGATTGTGACAGCACGCCCGAAGGTTTTACTGCTGCTATGATGTGGTTATCTTCGTAAAGGATCTCCATCAGCGGGGACTCCACCTGGTGGTAGAACCGCATGGCAGGAATACACCGCCATTTGTTACCGGAAGTCCCAGTTCACCGCAGGTGATATTACCATCAGGAAGACATAGCCTGACTACCTGGGATATCGCTTCCCCTGTGATCTCAGTAGCATAGGAGCTCAGGACAAAGAACAGAGGATCATCCGACAGAAGCAGAGCCGCTCTGGATACGAAATCGTAGATCGAATCTTCGAGTTTCCACAGTTCACCTGAAGGTCCCCTGCCATATGCCGGAGGATCCATGATTATCCCGTCGTATTTCCTGCCTCGCCTGATCTCACGCTCAACGAACTTCTGGCAATCCTCGGCAATGAACCTGATGTAATTCTCCTGGAGACCGGATGCGCTGACATTTTCCTTTGCCCTGGCGATCATACCCTTGGAAGCATCCACATGGACTACTTCGGAGGCACCGTGACAGGAAGCAGCCAGAGTCGCTCCGCCTGTATATGCGAACAGATTAAGTATCTTGATGTCCTTTTTACCCTGCCTGACCGCATCCTCTATCAGTTTTCCGCAGAAATCCCAGTTGGCAGCCTGTTCGGGAAACAACCCGGTATGTTTGAAAGGCGTAGGTTCAATTATAAAGGACAGTTTCTTCCCCAGGGATTCGTAACCGATCTTCCATGTAGCAGGAAGTGACTTGTATCTGGTCCAGGATCCGCCTCCGGTAGAAGACCTGTTATATACGGCATGGGGCTTGCAGTAAGATTCAAAATCCGGGTCGGGCCAGATGACCTGGGGGTCAGGCCTCCTGAGCAGGATATCGCCCCAACGTTCGTATTTCTCGCCGTTGGAGCATCCGATCACTTCATAATCTTTCCATTTATCTGCAACAAACATATTATCTGACTATTACCGGATCCGTTTCATAGAGTTCGTTGCTGCCTACCATCACCTTTATGTAGTATTCACCGGGCTCAAACAACTGACTGTTCGTATACAGCATGCTGTCAAAGGCCAGTCTGGCCACAACGGAATCATCAACAGTAACTTCCTTTTCGGCCAGCATGTTACGTCCGGAATAGAGCTGAGCCGTAAACTGATATGATATGGGATGATCGAAATACAATACATTGACGAGCTGTTCGGCATGGAATGTCATGTCGGCATCCAGCGGGTTATCCATAACGGGATCATACCAGACACTGTCAACCATGAACGATTCGATATAATGGGGCGTTATATTGATAGGATTGCCTTCATCGTCAAGAAAGCAGAGATCTTCGTAGCCTGACACAACCTTGCCGAAGAACTCGGACAGGTCATCAAACATCCATTTATCGTTCTTCTTGATAATCTTAAATGTGATCTTTACTGTCTTTTTCTTAACAGAACTGACCGCCTCTGAAATATCATCATAAGTGCCAACCCAGGAATCCAGAGTACTGAGGTCAGCTACTTTTTTGAAGCTTACCTGACATGTTGCCTGTTTTCTGCCTTCCTTGATCTTGGTGGATCCTATCTCAAATGAAGTCCGGGATATCACATCGGAAAAGATACTCTGCTGTTCATCCGTAAGTTCCGGAACGTCACAATCCTTCTTGGAATATGAAGCCAGGTCAGTTGTGCCCTGCGAATCAATATATGACGTAAAGGTCTCGGTAACGAAGCTTTCCACGCCCCTGGTGGTAAAGCTGTCCATAATAGCACCGCATCCGGAAAACATGAATACGGAACATAGTATGAGCAGGACAGATATTGTCTTAACATAGATCTTATTAAAGGTTTTCATAGAACAAGATTATATTATACACATGTATTCTTTTCCACAGATTTCGAACGAACTTTATTCATGATACGGTCAAAGAGGTATTTAGCTAACAGAGATCCGCAGAACCCTGCGATGAAATAGACAAACCTGAACTGATCGTATTCCTTCCACAGATAAGAGATATTATATGTACACTGTTCAGCGTCAAACCCTTTCAAAGGCATGATCGAATTCACCAGATACAGGGCTTTGTTCAGGAATCCGAAGAACAGGATATGGAACCCCATTATCCAAAAAGTATTATCAGACGTATAGCTTATGATCCGTTTATCGTAAAAGGCCTTACCAATCCAATCAGTCATGGTAAGCCAGAACAGTATTCCGATCAGGGAAGAGATCAGGGGTGTTACAATGTAAGGGCTGGTGAAACCACACATAAAGTTAATATCGTTAAAAGCCACATCATATGGATCAGGAAGATATATTCCCCTCACTATATTTATCAGAAGAAGAGAAACGAGTAATAACGGTTTATTCAATCTTCTCATCTTATCTTCCAACCGGTCTCTGTAAATGGATCCGGCATGCATAAATACAAGAAAAAAACAAGCTTTGGATAACAATAGAGAATAATCAATAATTAATCCGTTCCTGGCAAGATATACAGACAGAAGATGAATGATGATAAAGAAGAGCAATATTGGCAGAGAATGCTTCTTCCTGTCTATATACTTCGATATTAACGAATAGATCAGATCCGTTATCAGCAAGGCCGGAACAAACCACAACGGAAAAGCTATGGACACGACTGAGCCGTCGGTAAATAGCCTGCATATGCTCTGTGCTATGTCAAATATATCGATCGGAAAGACCAATTTAGGATAAAGAAGCATTTCGAAGATAAAACATATGAAAGATATCAGGCAATAAGGGGCAAATAGCTTGACAGTCCTGTTCTTAATGTGCCTTAACAGATCCGAACCAGTATCCACCTTGTTAAAGTATCCGGAAATAAATACAAATAAAGGCATAAAGAAGGAGTTATAGGGGATAATGCCCTGAAATAAAGGTAATACACTCCAGGAATGTGAATCTACGACCATTATGATACCAAGAGCAGATAATACCATAAATTTCTTATTACTCTTAGCCACGAATGATACCTCTCCAAATAAAAAGTCCCGAATGGTATATTAAACCATTCGGGACAAAATTCAAACAGAATTCAAATCAAAGGATTACATGAAATCAGATGAATCCTGAGGGATTACAGTACAAGCAGCTGTGATGTAAGGGTTAGTTACCTGATCTGCGCTGGAAGCGATTACGAGTACGTATGTACCAACTTCCATTGTGTCAGGTGTGTAGTCAATGTTGTAGAACATTGTACCGTTACGGTAAGCTGTTACGCTGATAGTATCAGCAAATGTAGGATTTGCGTAATCTACTGAGCTTGCATCTGCGTTCTCGCCGGGGATGAAGTAGTATGCATAGTAGATGTCAGGTCCTTCCTCGTTGAGCTCGATTGAGAATGCGATAGTCTCAGAGTCGATGCAGTATACAGCGTCAGCTGCCATTGTGCCGTGCTCAGTACCGTCATCTTCCTCGACTCCGTAATCCCACCATCCGAGTTCCTTGATGTTGGCGAAGTTGCCATCAACGATCGTGTATGTGGAAGATGATGAAGGAGTAGATGAAGCTGAGGTAGAGGATGATGAAACTGTTACAACAGTAGACTCATCAGCCAGCAATGTTCCGTCTTCTGCAAAGATCTGGATCGAGTAGTTGCCGGCAGCGATGTATGAACCGCTCATCTGGGCATTCTGCTCTTCACCGTACTTTGCTTCATAGTAAGAAGATGAGAAAGACTCAACATCACTTGTGTAGACCTCTGTACCATCCTTTGTTACCTTGTAATAAACGTTAACGCCGGGGTTAGATGTGAACCACAGATCGAGTTCGATGTATGTAGCGTTCTCATAGTTATCGTTGGAGCTCATCCACCATGATGTATGGTCGATCATGCTGACAACATCTCCGCCGGATGCACCGAAGCTCAGTTCATAGCCGAGGAATGCGTATACATCACCGAGATCATCGATGGTATCCTCGGAAACGAGCCAGGAATCCTCGTCCTTAACGAATTCGAGCTTTACTTCGTAATCCTTTGTCTTGCTCTGATCATTGATAGCCTCTACCATGCTGTCAGCATCTGAGAGATCGTCATCATCGAGAGCCTTTGCGTAATCAACGAGAGTAAATGTAGCATCGATAGTAGCAGACTCGTTCTTGTCACCGAACTCTACTGACTCCTCATCGAGCGCATAAGTAAGTGTAGCGGCGATAGCCTGCTTAACTTCCTTCTCATCGCTCTCCAGGTTTGTCATGGCCAGCTTATCCTTGATGCTGTCAGCCTTGTCACCGTCGAGTTCCTCTGTAAGCTTGATGATCTTCTTGCCGTCGAGGGCAGTAACTGCCTTAGCAAAAGTATCAGCAGCGTCGATGATCTCGTCTTTGTTGCCGCCCATACAAGCAGTCATTGAGAAAACAAGAGCAACGGAAAGGGCTGCTGCGGTTACTTTCTTCATATTAATCATTCAACCCACCTCCATGTTCGTGATTGGTTATTTAAGTAACTAATTTATTTTAATTCATTTACAAAAAATTACAATACTGGGTTATAATTGCAATTGAGCTTAAGTTTATTAATAAGGAGTGTAATGTTATGGCAGCACCTCATATACTGATCTGTGATGATGATCCCGTCGTTCACGAATCACTGGCCTTGTATTTTGATAATGAGAACTTTACACATTCTGATGCATATAACGGAACTGAGGCATTGGACCTCATCCTTTCCACTAATCCTGACCTGATACTCCTGGACATCATGATGCCTGAGATGAGCGGCATCGACGTATGCAAGGAAGTCAGGAAGTCCATATCCACACCTATCATCTTTCTTTCTGCCAAGGGTGATGAGATCGACAGGATCCTGGGCCTCGAACTCGGCGCAGATGATTATATCGTAAAGCCTTTCTCTCCCAGAGAGGTAATCGCCAGGATCAAGGTCGTACTCCGCAGGATCGGCGATACACAGGACAATTCCACAACTCTCAAGTTCTACGATCTGGAGATCAATGTGAGCAATTACGTTGTAAAGATCAAGGATGAAGTCATCCCCTTCACTCCCAAGGAAGTTGAGATACTCCACCACCTCGCTTCCAACCCCGGACAGGTATTCAACCGTGAACAGCTGATCACATCTATCTGGGGAGACAGCTATTCAGGAGATCCCAGGACTGTAGACACACATATCAAGCGCATCAGACAGAAGGTTAATGTCGAGGGCGCCAGATGGAATATCCAGACCGTTTATGGTGTAGGTTATAAATTCGAGGTTCTCTGATGTTTCAAAGCGCAATGCTCAGGAGAACGATGTCACTGGTTATCGGTGCCCTGGCTGCATCAATGCTTTTGACACTCATTGCATTCCTCCTGGCCGGCAGAAGCGTTACCATAGATAACGAGGTGGAAAGGACGATCGATCAGACATTCGCCATCAAGCATGCGATCGTCAACAATCCGGAGATAATCGACAATGAATCCATAAGACAGATCCTGTTTGACACATCATTTGCGACCTCAGGAGCAGACATCTTCCTGATGGACATGGACGGCAACGTCATAGAGAGACCTTCCCGCGACTATCTGGTCTTAGGCGAGAACAAGATCTACAAAGCTATCTCCTATGTCCAGGAATCCACTATGGGCAGCGAAACACTGGACGGTATCAGGTACGTTCTGATCGACTCTACGGATCCCGCAGAAAAGCTCCTGATCAACTGCACCACCATCGACATAGACGGGACATACTACAATCTGGTTTCCATATCCGCAGTAGAGGAATTCAACAAGGTCATCACATCTTTTGTTAACATCCTGGCCCTGTCCACCCTCCTTGCAGCTCTTGCGATGCTGGTGCCCTCATATGTTATGGTCAACCAGATCATCCTCCCTCTCCAGAACATCAACGAAGTTGCAAAACAGTTTGGTCAGGGCAACATGAATGTAAGAGCCGACGAATCCCACGAAGGCGAGATCGGAGAGCTCGGTGCATCCTTCAATATCCTGGCTGACAGGCTCTCACAATCCATTAACGATCTCACGATAGAACGTAACAGGCTCGAAGATATCTTCAACGTCATTTCCGAAGGTATCGTGGTTGTCGACCAGAAAGGTATTCCTATAGTTGTAAATAACGAAGCCCGCACGATCTTTACCAATGCTCACAGGAGCAATCTGTTTACAGAGCGTCTCCAGCTGATACCATTCGATGAGATATGGACTGATTTTGACGAATGCCTCGCAGATTCCGAGAACAAACAGAGGCTTGTAGAAGGTCCCGATTATGCATATTCATCCACAATAGTCCCCAAGCTCGATCCAGACGGGAACTGCGTAGGTGCCATCGGATTCTTCAGAGACGTCTACGATGAGCAGAAGCTCGAGAGGACCAGGAGGGATTACGTTTCCAACATCTCCCACGAGCTCCGCACTCCCCTTCAGACCCTGAGAGGCCTTATCGAGCCTCTTGCAGACGGCATGGTCAAGAAAGAAGAGGACAAACAGAGATACTACAACATCATCCTCAACGAGACCATGAGACTGTCCAGATTGATCGACGACATGCTCGAGCTTTCCAAGCTGCAGTCCAGGGCTGTAGCTTTTAAGAGCTTCCCCTTTGATATCAACCAGCTCCTCACCGATCTCGAGACGAAGATCATACCGATCATGAAGGAATCCGGGATCAATTTCAGGGTCAAGTTCAATTCCGGCAAGCTCCCCACAGTTATGGGCAACCCTGACCGAGTCGAACAGATTCTGATCATCCTTCTGGACAACGCAAAGAAATACACGCCTTCCGGAGGAAGTGTCACGATCTATTCAGACTTCATCGACGTTGAGGGTAAGGTATATATCTCCGTTTCCGACACAGGTCAGGGAATCCACGAGTACGACATCAATCATATCTTCGACAGGTTCTTCAAGGCTGACCGTGCCAGAGGAAAGAAAGGCAGCGGCCTGGGTCTGTCCATTGCAAAAGAGCTTCTCAACTACATGGGTGAGGATATTACCGTTGAAAGCACATACGGCGAGGGTACTACATTCCGTTTCTCACTGACTAAGGCAGAATCCTACAATGTCTGGAAGTAAGAGGATCAACAAGTATCTGGCCGAGACCGGAGCCTGCTCCAGGAGAGGCGCGGATCAGCTGATCTCAGAAGGCAGGATCACCGTTAACGGAACCGTTGCAGAACTCGGCACCGTCGTATCTGACGGAGATGTGGTCGAATTAGACGGCAAGGCAGTTATTCCCAAGGATGACAAGATCTATATCGCTTTTTATAAGCCTCTGGGGATAACTTGTACCACTGACAGGTCAGATCCCACCAACATCATCGATTACATCAATTACCCCGAACGCATATTCCCTATCGGCAGGCTCGATAAGAACTCATCAGGACTGATCCTCCTCACTAATGACGGGGATATAGTAAATAAGCTCCTGAGAGCCGAAAACAACCATGAAAAGGAATATATCGTCTCTGTTGACAAGCCTTTGGACAGCTCATTCCGCCAAAAGATGGAAGGCGGCCTGCCCGTCCTGGGCCAGATAACCCTTCCCTGCGAAGTTGAAGTGCTGGGATCGAGGCGTTTCAGGATCGTCCTTCACCAAGGGCTCAACAGACAGATCAGAAGGATGTGCGAATACTTAGGCTACCGTGTGGTCAAGCTCAGAAGGATCCGTTTTATGAATATTACCCTTGACAATATGAAGCCCGGGGAATATCGTCTGTTATCGAGAACAGAAAAGGAAGAACTAAAGAGATCATATGAATAAGGTAATGGCATTTTTCAAAAAGGATCCTGTACTCCCTATTTCAGGCATCCTCGCTGTTATTTCATGCTTTATAATACCCCCTGACAAAGAATACTCCGGCTATATCAACTGGCGTGTGCTGGCAATACTCGGCGGCCTGATGCTCGTTGTGGGAGCCCTGAGCAATCTGAGTGCATTTGATCATATGACTTCCGTCATACTGTCCAAGGTCAGGAGTCAGCGCAAGGCATCTCTTATGCTGATCATTCTGTCATTCTTCCTAAGCATGATCATGACAAACGACGTTACGCTGGTAACTCTTGTCCCTTTTGCCCTGATAACCCTGACACCCTTCAAGGACGATAAGGGACTGATGTACACCTTGATCCTGATGACATGCGCCGCCAATCTGGGAAGCATGCTGACTCCCATCGGTAATCCTCAGAACCCGTTTATCTATACTAACTATAATATGACGCTAGGTCACTTCGTTATGCTGATGCTGCCTTACACTGGCCTGTCTCTGGCAATGATCATAGGGCTGTGCTTTATCCTCATAGGAGAAGGAAAAGCATCTCCCGATATCAAGGTCTCCGCCCGGCCGTCCACATTAAAGACTCTGATCTATATAGCACTCATGCTTGTTGCGATAGTTTGCGTGACCGGATATCTTCACTACCTGATAATGCTAGCGATCATTTGTGTTGCCATGCTGATATTGGACCGCAAGGCCTTTCTGAAAGTGGACTATTCCCTGCTTCTTACATTCATATTCTTTTTCGTTCTCTCAGGGAATATCGGCAGGATCGAAAGCATCCATAACAGCATTACGGGAATCGCTTCAGCCAACCCGGTCCTTGCCGCTATCATCCTGTCTCAGGTCATCAGTAATGTCCCCTGCGCCCTGCTGTTGTCAGCATTTGTAAGTGACGGAGATCTTCTGGCCATAGGTACGAACCTGGGAGGGCTCGGCACTCTCATTGCCAGCATGGCCAGCCTGATCACATATAAGATCTATTCGCAAAATAAAAGCAGCGGTAGATATATCGCTGCCTTTACCGTCATTAATGTCATCATGCTCGCCGTTCTTTATTTAACGAGCATCATCCTCAGATGATATCAGTCTTCCTTTGACTCATCACCGGTCTCGCCGGGCTTTTCGAGCTCGATGCTCTCATCCTTGCGGCTCTCCCTGGTCTCGACCTGAGGCTCGTCTTCTTTCTTTTCGTCGTCTTTCTTTTCTTCTTCCTTCTTGTCGTCTGAAAGATCGAGTGTGAGCTTTTCTGTCTTGATCTCCTCAGAAGCTGTCTCTTCCTCTTCCTCAGCATCGTCAGGTGTTATCTCTTCAACATCTGCTTCTTTTGCAGCCTCTACGATGGCATCGATATCATCATCGTCAAGCTGGTTGTCCTTTTCAGACTCATTCCAGAACCTGACCTTGTCCTCACTGTTCCTGGCACCATAAGCATCTGCAATGGCGAAGGCCTCTTCCTTGAGCTTGAGGAAATCCTCCTTGGATGCGAGATCCCTTGTTGAGGTCTGGAAGCATGCATCTTCGAAAACGTTGTCGAGAACGAGATACATTGCCTTGTCAGAGCTCAGGTTTCCGTCGATCAGGGCTTCTGCCTTGTCAGGACTGCCGTCTCTGGCATCGAAGTTCTCGAAGGGGATCTTTATGTTGCTGAACCTGAACCTGAGAACAACATTCTTCTCGTTATAGTCGATAGCAACTCTGTAATTTGCGATGAGGAAAGTCTGAACGAATACGAGTACTGAGACGACCGCACCCAGACATCCGATGATCGCTGCAGGCAAAAGTGCTCCCATCTTCATGAAACAGTAAACGGAAATAGCACCAAAAACTACGAGAAGGATCAGTGTGATAATCCTCCTGGATACTATCTGCTTTGAGTTCGCAGGGAAGCAATGAACACCCTCCTGCGGAAGCGCATTAACCTTTACTTGATCTTCAAAACCTGATGCCATAAAAACCTCCTGATCACATCTTGGAGAGAATATCTATTCTCTCTTCGACATTTTTATACATATCTTTATATTTTGCAAGTTTCTCGCGTTCTGCGTTAACTACCTTTTCAGGTGCATTGTTAACGAACTGTTCGTTGGACAGCTTGCCCTCACCACGCTTGATCTCGCCGGCGAGCTTTTCCTTTTCGGCACCGAGCCTGTCAAGTTCCTTGGTGATATCGATCAGTTCCTCGAGAGGGATATATACCTCTCCGCCGTCAAAGATGGCTGCAACGGCAGTAGCAGGGATCCCGCTCTTGTCCGTGGTAGTCTCGAGGCTGGATACTGATGCCAGTCTCTCCAGGAATGCCTCACCCTCTGTGAACATCCTTAAGGTATCCTCATTCTGGGAAACAACGATGATGTGGGCCTTCTGTGAAGGCGGTACGTTCATCTCTGTCCTGATGTTACGGATGGAACGGATGGCGCCCATCAGAGTAGTCATCATATCTGCTTCATTATCGAATGAAGGGATATCGGAAGCCTTGGGCCAGTCAGAGATCATGATCGAAGAATCCTTATCAGTCAGAACGAGGTTGGAATAAACCTCCTCTGTAAGGAAAGGCATGAAAGGATGCAGGAGCTTGACTGCAGTACCGAGCACATAATTCAGCAGATACTGTGCTTCCAGCCTGGTCTCACATGCCTTGTCAAAGAGCCTGCTCTTGGCGATCTCAATGTACCAGTCACAGAAGTTGTCCCAGATGAAATCAACGATCTTTGCCAGTGCAACGCCGAAATCATAGTTATCGATGTTGACTGTTGCCTCATCCACGAGCCTGCGAAGATTGGTGAGTATCCACTTGTCCTCGATCGTGTACCTGGAAGGATCAACCTTTGTGAAATCAACGTCATCCTCCAGATTCATGATAACGAATCTCATAGCGTTCCAGATCTTGTTAGACAGGTTACGGCCCATCATGATCTTGTCTTCCTGGAATCTCTGATCGTTTCCGGGAGCGTTGCCAGTGCACAGTGCATATCTCAATGCATCGGCACCGTACTGAGAGATGATCTCCA
Organism: Clostridiales bacterium; assembly: GCA_017515465.1. Classification (GTDB taxonomy): domain Bacteria; phylum Bacillota; class Clostridia; order Saccharofermentanales; family Saccharofermentanaceae; genus Saccharofermentans. The sequence continues at coordinate 9,024 of JAFWFV010000001.1, read as the reverse complement.
GAGGATCGATACCGTTGCCCAGTGACTTACTCATCTTTCTGCCCTGGGAATCCCTGACGAGGCCGTGGATCAGTACATCCCTGAAATGAACATCATCCATATGAGCCATACCGGCAACCATCATCCTGGATACCCAGAATGTGATGATGTCATAACCTGTGACCAGCGTATCTGTAGGATAGAAACGGGCCAGGTCCTCAGTCTTTTCGGGCCATCCCATTGTAGAGAAAGGCCAGAGTGCAGATGAGAACCATGTATCGAGAGTATCAGGATCCTGGCGCATGGGCTTGCCGCACTTGGGACATACAGCGGTATCATCCTTTGTTACGACGATCTCACCGCAGTCATCGCAGTAGAATGCAGGGATCCTGTGTCCCCACCAGAGCTGTCTGGAGATACACCAGTCTCTGATATCGTTCATCCAGTTGAAGTAGTTCTTGTCGAATCTCTCGGGAACGAACCTGGTGCGGCCGTCCTTTACTGCTTCGATAGCAGGTCTGGCCAGCTCTTCCATCTTTACGAACCACTGGAGTGATACCCTGGGCTCGATAGTCGTTCCGCAGCGGTAGCATGTACCGACGTTGTGGTTATAGTCCTCGACCTTGATCAGATATCCGCCAGCTTCCAGATCCTCAACGATGAGCTTGCGGGCTTCATATCTGTCCATGCCGGCATACTTGGGATAATCTTCAGTGATCTTGGCATCAGGTGTGAGAACGTTGATGACCTCCAGATTGTGACGGAGACCAACCTCAAAGTCGTTAGGGTCATGAGCAGGTGTGATCTTAACGACACCTGTACCGAACTCAATATCGACATAATCGTCTGCAACGACGGGGATCTTTCTGCCAACGAGAGGCAGGATGAGCATCTTGCCGATGATGTCCTTATATCTCTCATCCTTGGGATTGACCGCAACGGCAGTATCACCGAGCAGAGTTTCAGGTCTGGTGGTAGCCAGTTCAACATATCCGGAACCGTCTTCGAGAGGATATCTGAGATGCCAAAAATGTCCTGCCTGATCCTCGTATTCAACCTCGGCGTTGGATATGGATGTGAGGCAGTGAGGACACCAGTTGATGATCCTCTCTCCCCTGTAGATATATCCCTGATTATAGTATTTTACGAAAACTTCCTTTACGGCATCGGAACAGCCCTCATCCATAGTAAAGCGTTCCCTGGACCAGTCACAGGATGAACCCAGCTTCTTGAGCTGTTCAACGATACGTCCGCCGTACTGCTTCTTCCAGTCCCAGGCTCTCTCCAGGAACTTCTCTCTGCCAATGTCTTCCTTGAAGATGCCTTCCTTACGCATGGCCTCAACGATCTTGGCCTCAGTTGCGATGGACGCATGGTCAGTACCGGGAAGCCACAGAGCTGAATAACCCTGCATCCTCTTATATCTGGTAAGGATATCCTGGAGTGTGTTATCGAGTGCATGACCCATGTGAAGCTGTCCCGTAATATTCGGGGGCGGCATCACGATGGAGAATGTTTTCTTGCTTTTATCATCATCGGGTTTGAAATAACCCTTTTCCATCCACTCCTTGTATAATCTCGGTTCTGCCTCGTTGGGGTCAAAAACCTTGTTGATGCTGTCAATTCGTGCCATAACTGAAACATGCCTTCCTTAATTAAACATTAAACAATATATTATTGCTCAAATATGCCTATTTTTCAAGAATTACGCTCGTCCTGCCAAATAAAAGTGCGCACCGCAAGGATGCGCACCCGGATTATCATGTGATCAGTGATGAATGTTATTTATCCATGATCATGGACAATGCGCCATAGAGGATCGGATCATCGCCCAGAGCTGCATTCTTGAACTCGACTGTCTCCCTGATGGAAGGCATGCAGTAACGGTCGACCTCTCTGAGGATCTTGGGCAGGAAGATATCTCCGCAGGCTTCGATAACGCCTCCGCCATAGATAATGACCTCGGGGCTGAATGTATTAACGAGGTTGCCTGTGGCAATGGACAGATAGTGACATGCACGATCGACTGCCTCTGTTGCTACCTCATCGCCTGCTGCGAGCGCCCTCTTAAGAGCCTTGCTCCTGAACGTTCCGGCTGAGAGTGCATCCTTCATGAGCGTCTCCCTGCCTCTGGCGATCTGTTCGTTGATATAAGCTGTCATGCCCTTCTTGCTGGAGAAAGCCTCGAGGCATCCTCTCTGGCCGCATCCGCACAAGGGTCCCTCGGGATCGAGGATCATATGACCATACTCAGCGCCCTTGAACTGGTGGCCCGTATAGAGCTTGCCGTCAAGGATAAGTCCTCCGCCCATGCCCGTACCGACAAAGAGACCTACTATGTTCTTATATCCCTTGCCTGCTCCGTATTTGTACTCACCGAGAACGCCGACATTTACGTCATTTCCAATATAGAACCTGGTGCCGAACTTCTTTTCGATGGGCTTTCTGATGTCGTAATTACGCCAGGGCAGATTGGGTGAGAATAATACGATCCCCTTTGCCTGGTCAATGACACCGGGAGCACCGGCTGCAATAGCATTGATCTGGCTGGTCTTGATACCTGACTTGTCGATCATCTCTTCGACGACCTTGATAATGACCTCTTCAACATTCTGTGAGGATTCACCTGCTTCCTTAGTCTTTTTCTTAAGTCTGTAGATGATCTCTTTTTTGTTATTGAAGATAACGCCCAGGATCTTGGTTCCGCCAATATCAAGACAGATATTATAAGTTTCAGCCATATTATGCCTCCTTAGCCTGCACTCTGAGTTACAGTTGCAGAATTGTTCTTAGCCTGCTCATGCTGTTTCTTCTGTTTGTAGATGATGGTCGGCTGCTTGCCGTTCTTGATGCAGTTCTCATCGATGATGCACTTTACGACATCCTTCTCGGAAGGTATGTCATACATTACATTTCTCATCGTATCCTCGATTATGGAACGAAGTCCTCTGGCACCGGTATTCTGTTCGATTGCCTTATCAGCAATGGCCTTGATGGCTTCATCCGTAAATTCCAGCTCAACGTCATCCATCTTGAGCATCTTCTGATACTGCTTGATGATGGCATTCCTGGGCTGTGTAAGGACATTTATCAGTGCCTCACTGTCGAGCTTGTCCAGTGCAACGGTAACAGGAACACGTCCGATGAACTCGGGGATGAGTCCGAACTTCATGAGGTCATCAGGAGATACCTGATGGAAGAATGCACCGCTGTGCATGTCCTTCTTGGACTGGACCTCTGCTCCGAAGCCATACTGCTTATTAGAAACACGGTTGGCGATGATCTCGTCGAGGCCGTCGAAGGCACCGCCGCAGATGAACAGGATGTTCGTTGTATCAATGGTGATGCACTCCTCGTTGGGATGCTTTCTGCCTCCCTTGGGAGGAACGTTGGCAACCGTACTCTCGAGGATCTTGAGCAGTGCCTGCTGAACGCCTTCGCCGCTGACATCACGTGTTATGGAGACATTCTCGCCTTTCTTGGTGATCTTGTCGATCTCATCGATATAGATGATGCCTGTCTGAGCTCTCTCGATATCGTAATCGGCAGCGATAATGAGCTTGAGAAGGATGTTTTCAACGTCCTCGCCTACATAACCTGCCTGGGTAAGGGATGTTGCATCGGCAACTGCGAAAGGAACATCCAGGATCCTGGCCAGTGTCTGAGCGAGAAGTGTCTTGCCTGAACCTGTGGGCCCGAGCAACAAGATGTTGCTCTTGGAGATCTCGACATCATCCTCAGCAACATCGGCAAAGACTCTCTTATAATGGTTATAGACTGCAACGGACAGGGCGATCTTGGCCTCATCCTGTCCTACTACATACTGATCAAGCCTGTCCTTGATCTCATGGGGAGTTACGACAGTATTAGGTCTGGATTTGCGCATCTTACGCTTCTTGCTGACCTTCTCCTCTTCATTTACTATGCCGTAAGCCGTCTTGATGCAGTCAATGCAGATATAGCAGTTTACGCCGGAAAAGAGTCTGGGCACTTCATATTCTGACTTGCCGCAGAAGGAACAACATAAGATATCATCGCTGTTATCATTGTATTTTGACATAAGTTGATCTACTCCAATAAATTAATATCAATAATTATTTTACCATTAATCCGGAATATTAAATGTCATAAAGGTAACATTTTAGGTTACTCAGTGGTCTTCTTCCTGGCAGAAGCCTTCTTGGCGGGGCTTTTTGACGTCTTTTTTGCCTTGGTTGCAGCTTTGGGTTCAACACCATCATTTTGCTTTTTAAGCTCATTGCACTTGGCCTTGACCTCAGCGGAAAGGACCTTGACGACCTCCGGATGTTTACCTTCCGTCAGCTGAGCCACCTTGTCGTAGCATAACAGGAAATATTCGATACTCTCACAGATCAGATTGAGACGTGCACTCATGTCTCTGGGGTCAATGACGATCGCACTTTCAACGTCGGTCTCATCGGCATGGTTAGTCCTGTTCCTGACTTCACCCAGGTGGTAATATGCGTAAAGCAGGTTCTCCAACGCCTGTCGGTCATCGCAGCATGTGTAGGCTCTGACCTCATCGGGACCTTCCGCATCCAGCGTACTGATCCTGTATTTGGCATATACCCTCTGAATATCTGCCTTGAGATTAGACCTGTCAGTCTTGCGTCTCTCGTGAAGTTTTACGAAGTAATGCTCGATCTTCTCGAACATATAGAGTTCGTGAGGTCTCTTTTCAGATCTGATCTCGGCAAACTTCCTGATGACGTCATCTCTCTTGAGCACATCATCGCAGTAATAGAAGAATCCCCTGTTTACGAACTCCATGGGAGCCTTGGACTCGATCAGTGTCAGGGTCTGCTGGTAGAACTTCTTCCTGTATGCCCACTTTACGAGATCTATGAACTCAGTCGTATCCTTTTCGAGGAGCGGACCGTAATCACGCTTGATTCCGCTTCCGATAATGGCGAACAGGTTGCAGTAGTAATCATCTTCCCAGCCTTCCCTCTCAGTGGAAAATAAGTGTCTGAGCTTGGCTATGCCGTCCTCGATCTCAGATATGGTGCAAAGTGAGATACCGATGTCTATATGACGCATGGCATAGATCATCTGCTCTACTCTCTCGTTCTTGCTGCCGTATCTCTTCCAGTAATCAACGATCATGTCGACCTTGCCGTACTGCAGGAATGTACGTGTTGCTGCTACAAGTTCGGAAATGCCATAGCTCTCAGTGTCGTCAGAAACGTCACCGACGAAACTGTCGCCTCTGCCTGCGCTGGTAAATATCTTCCTTAGCTCGACATTGCTGCCGGGCATGGATTTAACGATGTCGAGAACGTTGATGAGCACATAGTTATCCGTCGGATCATCACTGTGGAGCGCAACGTAGAGCTCTATCTCATCGTGACCACTGGTTATAGAACTGACCAGCTGGATGATGTTGTCGATTGGCAGTTTGCCGTCATCCATGATGCTCGTGGGTATGAATCTGCACTTAATATCCTCATTATCCGGCAGGATCTCCAGCTTGCCGGATGATTTGAACTCATAATAAAGGTAATTCTTGATCCAGGACATGAACCTGGCAGAATCATATTTCACCTGGGGGATCTTCTTGATCAATTCAGAACGGAAGCAGGAGTAGAGTTTCTCATCACGGGCCAGCGCGTCAAACAGACGGTTGTACTTGGCGATCCCGTATTCAGCGGAATACTTCTTGAAGAACTGCTTGATGAACTTCGTGACCTTTTCCTGCTCCTTCGGATTAAGGAGTTCTGCAAGATCCTGCTGTTCTATCCTAACCTCATCAATATACTGAGCGATCCTGTATCTGAACAGGCTATATGTAGAAAGCTCGTTGATATCTGCGGCATAAAAGGTCTTACCCTCCCTGAGCTCTATGATCCTGCCGTCATCACCTTCATCAAATGTAAGCCTGCTGCCGAGAGTTATTATCTCATCGATCTTATACTTGGAAAGAGCATACTTGGCACATGCCTCAACAGTCAGAACGGCGTCACAGTAATAATACCTGTTCCCGTCCTTGATGCCGTAATAACGTATGGGTTCGTCTTTACTTGATGCACAGAGAGAAGTGAGAAGAATGCTGTAAGCCATAAATAAACCCTCATTCAATTGATAATTCAGTATATCATATTTCATCGATCGAAGGCTATCCATTGACAGACCGGACCATCCTCTGAAGGTGTATGATTAAGCGTTGAAACTATAAAGCGATGCATAAACACCGTTCTTTTTCATCAGTTCATCGTGAGTTCCGCTCTCCTCGATACCGTTCTCGGTGAGGACCAGTATCCTTTCTGCATTTCTGATAGTTGATAATCTGTGAGCGATAACGATCGTCGTCCTGTTCTTGGAAAGACGCTCCAGGGATTCCTTTACGATATTCTCGCTCTCGTTATCCAGAGCGCTCGTAGCTTCATCAAAGATCAGGATCGGGGGATTCTTTAGAAATACGCGCGCTATCGAGATACGCTGCTTCTGTCCTCCCGAAAGCTTGACTCCTCTTTGTCCGATATCGGTATCGTAACCGTTGGGGAGTTCCATAATGAAATCATGAGCGTTAGCAAGTTTTGCTGCTTCAATGATCTCTTCCCTGGCAGCGCCCGGTCTGCCGTAGCTTATGTTCTCCATTATCGTCCCTGCGAACATATACACATCCTGCTGAACGATCCCGATACTGTCCCGGAGGCTCTTCAGAGTTACATCCCTGATGTCTTTCCCGTCGATCCTGATCGAACCGCCGGTAACGTCGTAAAACCTCAGAATAAGGCTGCAGAGAGTCGTCTTGCCGCCTCCGGATGAGCCTACGAGTGCGACATAGGATCCTGCCGGTATCTCAAGATCGATATGGCGGAGGACCCTGTGTGCGCCGTCCTTGTATCTGAACGAAACATCAGAGAATTCGATATCGCCCTTTACTCCCGTAAGAGGTACCGCATCATTCTTATCCTGGATATCAGGAATAATGCTGATCATTTCGGCAAAGCGCTCAAATCCTGTATAGCCGTTCTGGAACTGCTCAGTAAAGTCGATCAGGGTCCTTACGGGTTCGGTGAATACGTTTATGTACAGCAGGAAAGCTACAAAATCAGGCACATCAACGAGCCCCTTGACCATGAGCACACCTCCCGTTACGATGACGATGATGTTGATAAGAAACGTGAAGGCCGTCATGCCTGAATGGAAGATGCCCATGTTAAAATAGCTGGCTTTCTTGGCATTGAGGAATCCATCATTACCGGCCTTGAACTTCTCATTCTCTATCGCTTCATTTGCAAAGGACTTAACAACTCTGATACCGGAGAGGTTATCTTCTATCTGAGTGTTGATCTCAGCGATCTTCTCCCTGTTCTTTTTGAATGCCCTGCGCATCCTCTTATTTAGGATATAAGCGAAGATAAACATGAACGGAAGCATTGCAAATGCTGCAGCCGTAAGATATCCGCTGATGCTGAGCAGGATAATGAAAGCGCCGATTATCTTAATGAAGGATATGACGATGTTCTCCGGGCCGTGATGCAGCAACTCCGTAATCTCGAAAAGATCACTCGTGATCCTGCTCATGAGCTGTCCGACCTTCTGATCGTCGAAGAATGAGAACGAAAGCTTCTGATAATGTGAAAAGATCTCAGCTCTCATGTCGTATTCCATCTTCGCACCCATAACGTGTCCGATGTATGTGATGAAGTAATTGGCAAAAAACTGAACTATGACAAGGACGATAAGAACCCCTCCAAGCCAGAGGATCTTAGTCATTCCCGCCTCAGGTGTCATATTCGGGATATCAGAAGTGATATTCCTTACAACGAGCGGGATCACAAGGGATATGGCCGACGCAACGATCGCAAAGAACATATCCAGGAAGAACGTTCCCAGATAAGGCTTATAGTAACTGATCATACGTCTTAGATTATCCTTCATTTATGAACACCTAAATCCTTAATTCAAACGAATGAAGTCATTCTGAAATACTTTACCGCAGAAGAAGATTCCCTCGGAAGACGAATGGAACCCTTCTGAAAAACTTTACCGCAGAAGAAGATCACCTCTGTGAACGAATGAAGTCATTCTGAAATACTTTACCGCAGAAGCGTCAACGTATTTTGAATGACGCAGAAACTATAAATAGCTTCGAGGACTGTATTTCAGAATGACTTCATGAGTTCTTGGTGGAGCATAGCACGAACAAGACGAACCCTTGTCCGTGCCACCTGAATCAATGAATTCATTGAGTTCATCCAGCCGAACCTCACGTTTATCGTCACTATAATAGCACGTTATGACTATCTTATCGTTATAAAGGTAAATCTTGTCGATAAAGTATTCCAGGACTGCATCCCTTGTCTGCTCATCTTTGAAATCGGCATTTTTATAGAACATATAGTATTTTGAGATACTATAATCATCTTCAGTAATAGCCAATTTAGCCTTTTCAGACGCTATTGCATCATTTAGATTCGTCTTTTGAGTCTCCAGTTCTTTCAGCCTTTTCTGAGTTGTTTCGGAGAAAATACCTTGCTCTAATGCTTTTACAAGGTTTTTTAATGCTGTTTCCGTGTCTTTGAGGTTCTTTTCTAAGGATTTAAGGAAAGAATCATCAGAATTTATTCTCTTGTAGTAAGCCGAAATATCTACAGCGAGTGAAGCAAGGTTCTCAGAATCGCCGAGAATGTCATCCAATGCCCTTATAACCGCATTTTCAACCATTTCCTTACGGACAGGTTTAAGACAGCACTTATGCTTTCTGTAATTATTGCACGAATAATAATAGTATTTCCGACCTTTTGTCTTAGATGTTCCAGAACCACCTGAAACCCTCTCTCCGCATTCTCCACAGAACAGTTTGCCTGTAAGCCAAAAACGGGGAGCATCAGGCTCATCATTGTTTGCATTATGCTTACGCTTATTAAGAGAAGCCTTAGCCTGTGCTGCCTCAAACATCTCTTCTGTGATTATCTTTGGCATACCGTCAGGAATAACTACATCAGCATAACGGTATTCACCGATATAAGCACGATTCCTAAGAATCCATCTCAGACTATTTATCGTGAAATCGTT
>JAFWFV010000017.1 GCA_017515465.1 Clostridiales bacterium | reverse complement strand
TTCTAGGTGGCAAACTCGGGTTATACCATACTTATAATTATTACTAAATATATTAATAATATAAAGAAAAGGCTGCCCTCAGGGCAGCCTCTCCGTTGTTTTGTTCACCTGTCAGATATCAGCCTGCTCCGTTTGTAACAGTGCACTGATCTGATGCCAGCTGTGTGCCTGCTGCGGAGAAGAAAGTGATCGTGTATGTACCGGCAGCGAGATGTCCGTTCTCGACGGTAGCACCATCATAGCTTGTCCTGAAGTAACCTGCATATGAACCGGAATCGGTCTCAGATGTATAGACCTTGGTTCCGTTGTACTGTACCTCATAGTAGATGGGAGTACCGGAAACATCAGAATTAAGAGTGATATCCAGGTCTATCCTGTCGCAATCGTGATAAACGATGCCGTTATCTCTCTCATCCGCGAACCACCAGTAGGTGCTGGATACATCGTCGGGTGTCAGGTCTCTTGCGGGTGCAGCTGAACCGCTGCTGCCTACCAGACATGAGTCTGAAGCAAGCTTCGTTCCGTCTGCGAGATAGAAAGTAATGGTGTATGTACCTTCGGCAAGATTACCTGCTGCATCTGTTACGGCACCATCATATGAGGTCCTGAAGTAACCCTCTCTGGAGCTGGTGGACGTCTCGCTGGTGTAGACCTTTGTTCCGTTATATTCAACCTCGTAATATACTTCTTCGTTCGAACCTGAGAAGTAGAGATCCAGATCGATATATGTGGGTGAGTTATATACGATATTTCCGCCTGACCTGTCATCAGCATAGAACCATCTGATCCTCTGGACACGGGAATCAAAGATCTCAGCCTTGGATGATGTATCCTCACTTGATCCTCCTCCGCTTGATGTTGCTTCCTCTGTTACAGTGCATGACTCAGATGCGATCATTGTGCCGTTCTCAGCATAGAAAGTGATCGTATATTCACCGGGTTCCAGATGGCCTGCAGTAGTTACACGAGCTCCATCATATGATGTTCTGTAGTATCCTTCACGCGATGTGGAATCGGTCTCACTCGTATATACCTTGCTGCCGTTGAAGGATACCTCATAATATACGGGCTGTCCGGAGAAACCGTCAGCGAGGGAGATATCCATATCGATCTTGTCAGTGTTGTTATAGATGATGCTGTCTCCATCCCTGGATGTGTAGTAGTACCATGTTGTATGGTCTACCATGTTGGAATAATCGACAGGAGCCTTGGCACCGGTCCATGCGTCGAAGAAATCACCGCAGGCTTCCTCGTAATTTGCTACGAGCCAGTCCTCGTCATCGAGTTCGAACTCCAGTGTAACTGTTACTTCTTCGAATTCCTCTGAATCCTCGATGGCCTCAATGTAAGTATTAACATCGTCATAGATATCCTCATCGTCCTGGAGACTCTCCCAGTCAACGATGTTGAATATGACATCTACAGACGCCTCGTCCTTCTTCTTGCCCAGTTCGTATGTGTCTTCCTGGACCTCGTATGTGATCTTCTCTGCGATCGCATCGAGAACGTCACCGTCATCACCAGTAACGTCAAGCTTCTCAGACAGATCATCAAGGAAATCATCGTCGATATCAAGTGAGTGCTTTCTGATCGTCTTAAGATTTCCGTCAGTCATGGCCTTGGCATAAGCATCAGCAGCTTCCAGTATGGGCTGCTTATTGGAATCAAGGCATCCTGCAAGGGGCATTACCATTGCAGCAACGGTAGCAAAAGCGATCAACTGTTTTGCATAAACCTTCATGTTAGACCCTCCTTATAACTATTAGGTTCATTACCAACAAGATAATATCATATTCAGGGAGATTTTTTTACTGTGTATGTGCAAAATAAAAGGTGCTGCGAACAGCACCTCTGTTGTACAAACTCAAACCTGCGGAAGAACTCCCTGTTGATGTTATTCTATCCTAATTCTCCAAAAAGAGAATACCTGCAAAGCATCGTTTATAATGTGTTTACAAATGTTGTAAATGACGCCACAATTGTCAGTTATTTCGACTCAATTTGACTTATTACTTCCTTAAACCTGGGCAGGAGTCCCATGTTTCCCTCCCTGTGAACGGGGAGCTGATAAAGATCGTATCCGGGATAGTCGTTTCCTTCGATGAGGCAGGGTTTGTCCTTGCCTACGCACACATCCCATGCGATATATCCGACTTCGGGAACCTTCCTGCTGGCTTCGATGCAGAGGTTCATGGATTCCTCCCACAAAGGAATCCTGGTCCCGATGATCTTGTGACCCGTATAAGGGTGTATCTCATACACGTTAGTATCCTTGTCGATGGCAGGCCACTTGACGATGCCGTCATTAATGTCGATCCTGGTGACCATGCCCCCGTGATTGAAGTTATCCACCACGTTTCCGCCATTGCCGATCCTGAACAGCGCCGTGACCACGATTCCGCCCAGTGTAACGATCCTCAGCGTGTTAACGGAAAGGGGATACACGGCATTGATGTCATCGTGCTGATCGGCAACCTCCTCGATGAGGATCTGACCACCCTTAAAGAGCCTGTCGTAAAGAGCCTTGATATCCTGCTCCACCGTAACGATCTTTTCGATTCCTTTGCCGCAGGAAAGGGATACGGGCTTTACGATTATCTCGTGGTGGTCCTTGCAGAACTGCTCAAAGTCTTCGTAATTATCTGCCGTCAGGGCCATCCAATCCCTGTTCAGGTAATCGTTAAAGATCTCGTTGAACTTGATCTTGTCGTCAAACTTATAGATGGATGCCTTATCGTTATACTTCCTGACGAAGGTATTGTTTACTCCCCTCGTAACGACAGTCTTCTTTTCCGAAGCCTTCATGTCGTACATGCGGAACTGGTAGTAATCCATGTATCCGGCACCGTAGATAAGGCCCGTAAAGATGCAGTCAAAGAACAGGCTCACCCTGTTCCTGCCTGACTTATCGTGACATTTGCCGATCACCTTGAACATTCTTCCGAAGTCCATTCTGGCGATCCTTCTGAATACGTAACCAAGATCTGCCATCAGATAACACCTGTTACTTCAAAGTAGCCTTGTGGAAGACTTTCTTGCCCTTCTGGATCTTGACGGAAGCGCCCAGTTCCTCCCTGGAAACAACAGCAAATACATCCGTAACCTTGCTTCCGTTTACGGATACACCACCCTGCTCGATGAGCCTCCTGGCCTCACCCTTGCTCTTTGTAAGCTTGCAGAGCACCATCAGCTCAGTTACCTGGATACCCTCTGCAGGAACGTCGTCTGATGAGATCTCCGTGGAAGGCATGTTGGCATCGTCACCGGCACCGGAGAAGATGGCCTTTGCAGTAGCTTCTGCCTTGTCAGCCTCCTCTTTTCCGTGTACAAGTTCGGTAAGGCTGTGGGCGAGGATCTCCTTCTTTTCGTTGATCCTGGAATCATCCCACTTATCCATCTCCTCGATCTCCTCCATGGGGATAAAGGTGAGCATCCTGATGCACTTCATTACATCCGCATCGTCGACATTACGCCAGTACTGATAGAACTCGTAGGGAGATGTCTTTGCGGGGTCGAGCCATACTGCGCCCTTGGCAGTCTTGCCCATCTTCTTGCCTTCACTGTTGAGAAGGAGCGTTATCGTCATGGCAAAAGCATCGTCTCCGTCCTTACGGCGGATCAGTTCAGTTCCGGCCAGCATGTTGCTCCACTGGTCATCTCCGCCGAACTGCATGTTGCATCCGTAAGCATTATGCAGATGCCAGAAATCGTAGGCCTGCATGATCATGTAGTTGAATTCCAGGAAGCTCAGGCCCTTGGCCATCCTCTGCTTGTAGCACTCTGCCCTGAGCATGTTATTAACCGAAAAATGAGCACCAACCTCGCGGAGGAGATCGATGTAGTTGAGCTTCAGGAGCCAGTCTGCATTGTTTACCATGATGGCCTTGTCATCACCGAACTCGATGAACCTCTCCATCTGCTTCTTGAAGCAGTCACAGTTGTGCTGGATGATCTCAGGGGTCAGCATGGACCTCATGTCTGTCCTGCCGGAGGGATCTCCGATATATCCCGTTCCGCCTCCGATGAGGACTACGGGACGGTTGCCTGCCATCTGAAGTCTCTTCATGAGGCACAGCGCCATGAAGTGGCCTACATGGAGCGAGTCTGCCGTAGGATCGAAGCCTATATAGAACCTGGCTCCTCCATTATTGATAAGCTCCCTTATCTCACTCTCATCAGTAACTTGAGCTATCAGGCCTCTCGCCTGCAGTTCTTCGTAGATTCCCATATATACCTCCAAAATGTGATCATCTATAATAAGTATGCTAAAGGATTATACTCTTTACAAGGGATTAACTCAAATGGATGCTACAAATGGACCCGAAAAAATGATATTGTTAAATTGTTGTATTCAACAGATCAGAACCGGAGGTACCGAAAATGATCAGATTCCCGGGTAGAGGAAGCGCTTTCGCAGACACACATAACAGTGCGCTCTTCAGCTGCGGCGATGAACTTGTCCTTATCGATTGTCCGATGGGAGCTTTCCATATCATCAAGAAGATGGATCTGTCCCGCTATAACAGGATATCCATACTCGTTACACATACACACAGCGATCATATAGGCGGCATCGCGATGCTCGTTGATTTCGAGTACTTTATCGGTCACAAGGAGGTCACGGTCATCGCTCCGAACAAAGAGGTTAGATCGGATCTTAAGTTCTTTCTGGACAACCTCGACGGATGCGAGGATGGCTGGTATAACCTGATCGATGTCTCCGAGCTCAAAGCCGACTGGTTTATCGAGGCTATCCCTACCCAGCACGTTTCAGGTCTGGAGGGAAAATGCTACGGATACCTGCTCAGCGATAACGGTGAACGTTTCGTCTATACCGGAGACACCAGGACCATCGAACCCTTCAAGCCATATCTGGAAGAGGGCACCACTTTGTACATGGAGATCTCTTCTCATAAGAGCAACGTTCATCTCTATGCACCGGACATGATCGGTTTCATAAACGAATACACGGCAAAGGGCATCAGGATATATCTCATGCACATAGACGACGAACAGATGGTCAGGGAAATGCTGAAAGGAACAAAGACCGAATTCGCACCTCTGCTGGGCGATACGGACATCAAGGAGGTTTGGAGTATGACAGAATCAGACAACAGGGCACTGGAGGAGATCTATAACATCAGCGACAAGCTCTACAATGAAATGTGCTCGAACAAGGAGAACGATCACGCAACGCTATTCTCCTATCTTACGGAATTGGGCAAGACGATCGTTGGAGCCGACAGGGCCAGTTTCTGGAAATGGGACAAGAGGAGAGGAGAACTCTGGACCCAGTCGGCAACAGGTGTCGATAAGATAGTAATACCTGATACCACCGGTCTCGTAGGCAAGGCCATGCAGTCAGGAAGCGTGATCATAACAAACGATCCATACAGCGATCCTGCGTTCAATCAGGAAGTCGACAAGAAGACAGGATACATTACCAGATCCGTCCTCGTTCTCCCGGTCGCTGACGTATACGGTAATTTCATCGGAGCATTCCAGCTCATCAACAAGCTCCCCGAAGGAAGCAAGTTCAATGAGGAGGAAGATGTTCACAAGCTCTCCCTCCCTGCTCTCATCTGCGGTATCGCACTCGAATCAGAGACCTTCCTGGAGGATTCCCATCACGACAAGCTCACCAAGCTCAAGAACAGGATGGGATTCTATAACGACTTCTCCCGCAGGTTCAATTCCTATCTCGAAGACGGGTGCGACAGCCCTCTGTCCATGTTTATCTGCGATATAGACAAGTTCAAGAGAGTCAATGATACATATGGACATAATGCAGGAGATGACGTTCTTGCATTCTGTGCCAGCCTGATCCAGGGCGCATGCACCGAGAAAGACTCCGCATACCGCTGGGGAGGCGAGGAATTCATAATGATCATGACCGATACCGCTCTGGAAGAGGCAGTTGAAAAAGCCGAGGAGCTCCGTAAAAAGGTCGAGGAAAGTGACTTCCCTGCAGACGGAAATACCATCCACTGCACATTGAGCTTCGGTGTCAGACAGTTCGATCCGTCAATGACGATCGAAGAAAACATAAGCGTCGCTGACGGTCACCTGTACACTGCAAAGGAAACAGGCAGAAACAGAGTTATCTATCAGTGATTCATTCCCCGTCCCGGTCCTGTTTGATCTCCTCAAACATGGCCCTGACCGAGGGAGCATTCTTTGTAAGTTTCTTAATGCTGAGATCCTGCGCCTTATCATTGGCAAGGCGCAGATTATTTGATGACTTGAGCAGGTTATCCTTGATCTTTTCAAGGGTCTTGATAGTCTTGTCGATATCCTCGACTGCTGTCTGGAACTGTCTGGATGCCAGATCGTAGTTCTTGGCAAAACCGTTCTTGAATGTGTTCATGTTCTCTTCGAAATACTGCAGGTCCAGCTGCTGGTTCTTGACTATCTGCAGTTCCCTCTGATAGTTAAGGGAATTCAGAGCGGCATTGCGCAGCAGGGTGATGATGGGAATAAAGAACTGCGGCCTGATAACATACATCTTTTCATATTTGTATGATACGTCCACGATGCCGTTATTGTAGAGCTCATTATCAGGTTCCAGCAGGGAAACGAGAACGGCATACTCGCAGTTCTTCTCCCTCCTGTCCTTGTCCAGTTCCTTGAAGAAATCCTCGTTCTTGTGCTTGGATGCGGTCGTATCCATCTCATTCTTCATCTCGAACATGATGGAGATGTATTCCAGTCCTTCGGAATAATCCCTGAATATGAAATCGCCCTTGCTCCCCGAGGACGCATCGTTATCCTTCTCAAAATATGCATTGGGGAAACCGGCCATGCGGTAGGTATTGAACTGAGTCATACAATGCTGCTCCAGGCTCTCGCCGATCATCTTGGTAGACATCCTGGCCTTGAAATCCTTATAGCGCTCTATCTCCTCATCCTTCATCTTGAGCTGGAATTCGTACTGTTCCTTGAGGCTGTTTTCCTTGAGCTTGTTCTCGCTCTCCTGACTCTTAAGCTGGCCCTCGAGCCTGGTGATCTCGTTGCTCTGATCGTTCAGCTGCTTTTCCTTCTCCTGGATGGCCTCATTGACTGCAAGTTTCCTGGCAGTCTCAGAAGAATCTATCCTGGCCTGGAGCTGGGCGATGACCCTGTCCTTCTCATTCATTGCGTCTGCGAGGATCTTGTCATGTTCCATGCGGGAGATCTTAAGATCGCTGATCCTCTGCTCGTCAAGTGCCTTGCATCTGAGTGCCAGTTCCTTCTCAAATTCGCTGTCATGAACCTGCTTTACTATCTGGGCATATCCTGTCTCATCTACCTGAAATACCTTTTCACAATTAGGACATTTGATCTCTCTCATGATAATTACCTCACTATATAAATGATGCTGATCCTGTACTATGATGATTGTAACGCATTCGGTATCCAAATAATCGGACTGTTCCGCATCACAAAATGATCTTGTTAGCTTTGTGATGCTCTATCCCGGCATACTCTTCCCAATTGCATGAAGAAGCCCACTTTTCGATCTGGTCGATAGATACAGGCAGGAATCCGTTGGCATCGACTCCCACGTCATACTGGAGCCTGCCCTGCTCATGATTGTATTCGTTGTAATCGGAGCGGCAGTGTATGTGGCCGTGCAGCTGAATGCTCCCCTCCTTCATCTTGTTCCAGCAAACAAGGGGATAATGCATCAGGACATACTTTCTCCTGTTGTGCTTTAATTCGATGTAATCCTCAACATCTTCAAACAAAGACGGATCGTACTCCCCGTCATGGTTTCCGGTCAGCATTATCTTCTTACCGTTTATCCTGCTGATCAGGCTGTTTGCCTCATCTTCCGCGACCCTGCATGTAATATCTCCCAGCATGTACAGCGTATCTGCGGGTGTGACGATGCTGTTAATGCTTTCGATGATCCTGGCGTTCATCTCATCAATGTCATTAAACCCGGATCTGTGCTTTAATATCGATGCATGTCCGAGATGCAGGTCAGAAGTAAAATAGATCATATCTCTCCTCTCGATACGTATCCGCAGCCTTCGATCATAGCCTGCCCCTCCTCTGACAACAGCCAGTCCACCAGGGCGGGAACATTGGGATTTGTATTGTCCTTTCTATACACTGCATAGAAGAATGCGGTCAGAGGGTAGTTCCCGTTCCTGATATTATCAGCATCGGGATATACTCCGTCCACTGATAACATCTTAACATTATCATTTGCGACCATTCCCGACAAATAGAAACGGAAGGAATAACCGATCGAACCTCCGAACAGTTTCAGGGGATTCGAGGTCCTTATTATCTCCGTCTTCATGAAGTATTCCATCATGGTCTGGCTGCCGGAGTCCTTGATCCTGATATGGGGATTAATGAGCATGTCCGGCCCTCCCACATCTTTCCAGTTTGTTATTCCGGCAGTATAGATCTGGCGGATCTGGTCAGATGTCAGAGAATCTACCGGGTTGTTCCTGTTTATAAAGAACACAAACGCCTCTCTGCCGATCGGGACGATCTCCAGCTCCACATTTTTGGAGGCTGCATATTCCATCTGTTCAGCGGAAGGTCTCGCCGTAAAGAACAGGTCTGCCGTTCCGTCCACAAGGGCATTGAATCCCCTGACCGTGTTCCTGTACTGCATGGCACTGTCAGGAGCGAAGTTCTCGCCATAATAATTGTCGTCGGAGAAAGACCCGCCCTCATATGTAACGCAGCCCTCGGGGTAAACGTTATCTATGATGGAGGCATACACGGGAACGAGTGCTGCGGCACCGTCCAGAACAGGCAGATCGTCGTCTTCAGAAAGCTTGAATGAAGAACCCGTGCGGGCAAGGTCAGACTCTCCTTCAAAAGGCAGATATTGTCCCACGTCTATCATCTTGAGCTGATCCGAACCGCTGAAGTTATTGCCGAGCCTCCTGGTAAAGAACACGTACAAAAAGACATTGATAACGATAAAGAATGCCGCCAGGGCAATGATAACAAGACGTCTTTTCATTACCACATCTCCTCAGCAATATAGTGGATGATCGATGAATTCTGATACGCATAATATATGTATGCCATGTGGGCAAACGTGACGAGGATCCCTATTACGGAAATGACTATGACAGTGGTGATAAACTTTCTATCGTTCATGATCACATAGACCTCATGATGGCATCTATCAACATTATAGAAAAGACCGTTATCGAGATGGCAATGGCAGCAAGGACCATGGCAATGATGAACATGACCGTTATCGGTATCTTGCGGGGGCGCTTTTCTTTTTTTGCTTTGATGCCGTCTCTGATGAAAAGGACAATAGATACGGTGATGTATGCAACAACGACCACTACCACTATCCAGAACAATGCAGCAATAAAATTTTCGTGCATATAAATATTCCTCATTCGTCACTCCCCCTATTTATCCATCATTTCACGGGCATAATCCAGGAGCAGCTGACCGACGTACTGGAAGTGATGACTATCGTACATCTTTACTTCGAATGATGTCACTCCATGTGCCGTCAGTCTGTCAGTCAGGTTCTGAACACCCTCCAGAGTTGAATCGTTCCCGTTATAGTAATCCTCATAGTCCGAGTCTTCATGTTCTCCTGCAGCAATGAAGAGAGCATTGGGATATGTTTCATTACGTTCGAAATAACCGTACTCGTTCTTGTATCTGGTGAATCCGGGGCAGTCTACAAAAAACGGAGTCCAGAAGGCAGGGCTGGCTATTATGTATCTGCCGAAAGGACGGTTCTCGTACAGATCATAATTAAAGGCTGCATAGTGGGAAAACACGCCTCCCTGGGAATGGCCGAAGAAGATAGATCTGTCATGGTCAAATCCATATATCTCATCGAGATACGGCATCATGTTATCCGTTATGAAATCAAGAAATTCCTTCTGGCGTTCACAGAATATATACCCCCTGAGCTCGTTGGACCAGGAATCGAGATCGTAATCAAAGCCGATAGTGACCATGATCATCGGTTCTGCTTCACCTGTTGCCATAGCATTGTACAGCGCCGCCACATCATCGAATCTCCAGACTGCATCCGTCATCACATATGCAGGATAATGAACCTGCGGATCATATCCCGGAGGAGTCGTAACATGGACTGCAAATCTCATGTCCAGTTCCTCATCGTACATATGGTATTCGGAAATGTTGTCCTTTATGAGTTCGACTTCATGCTCATCAAACTCCCAATAGAATTCATCTCCGCTGCTGGCTATCTTTTCACGGAGATGATCGCGGTATGAGACAGCGGTTCCGGGTTCGAGTATCTCGACCGTTCCGTCAATGATACCGTCCATCAGCAGCACATAATTATCAAAATCCCTGTCAGCTGTTTCCTGAGCCCTGAATCCATCAGATACGAGCGTGTCCAGTGTTGCCCTCAGGAGAGTCTTGAATTCCTCATAGCTGGAAAACTCTAATGTTTCGCCAAAATCCCGTTCCGTATCAGGATCATAGTCAAGTATATAGACTGATCCTGCTCCCCCGTCATAATCAGGGGAAGGAAGGAAGTTGTAGTACAGCTGTCCGTTTACGATGACAGATTCAATCTTGTTGTCATAGGCTGACGGTTCAGCATAAACCTCTGCAATATATTCTTCCCTCTCTTCATCCGTATAATACTCACTGGTATTGTAGTCGTTTATGAAATCCTCATGATCCCATATCTCAATACCTACCATATGGTTATAGATATCAAAAGGATCGTCGTTATTGTTTGCAGCTTCCTGCCAGGGTTCATCCAGCAGCTGGAAATCAGTCTTGACGGCATTATCCAGCTCATTCTGTGTCATATGGTTTATCAGGACATCAGAAGCCTTATCATCTTCATTCATACAGCCGGACATCAGCATAGATAAAGTGATTGCCGTAACGATCATTACCTTGCCTGTTTTGTTCATTCACTGTCTCCCTTATTCTTTCATATATTACAATTATAACACCTCCCCACCACTACCCGGTAAGGAGGTGTCAGATTACTATGTTTTAATCTCAGATCATCAAAGGATCATTCTGCGATAGCCTTAGGCTCTTCAACCTTGGGGGTCTCTTCGGCCTTGGGTTCGAACTTTGCCATCTCGGCAGCGAGCTCCTGTGCTCTCCTGGCCTCTTCTGCAGCCTGTTCGGCAGCGGCTCTGGCTTCCTCTTCAGCCTTGCGTGCGAGTTCCATAGCCTCGGCAGCTCTCTTCGCAGCGGCTTCAGCCTTTTCCTTTGCCTTGGCAGCGGCTATCTTGGCCTCTTCCTCGGCCTTCTCAGCTGCTATCCTCTCGTCTTCCTCGATCTTTTTCTTGTTTGCTGCTTCGTAAGCCTCCTCAGCCTGCTTGGATGCGAGCTTTGCTTCCTCTGCCTTGGCAGCGGTGTTGGTTACGAGCTCATCTGCTTTTGCAGAAGCGGTCTTTGCTTCCTGCTCATATTCCTCAGCAGCTATCCTGGCCTTCTCCTCAGCCTTGACGACAGAGAGCTTGGCACTCTGTTCAGCCTGTTTCTGAGCTGCAAGTGCGATGGCATCTTCAGCCTTCTTTGCTGCTTCCTTTGCGATCTTCTCAGCCTTATTGGCTTCCAGCTGAGCTTCCTCAGCAGCAGCCAGTGCAGCGCTGTATGCTTCCTCTGCAACACGTGCCTCATCGGTAGCTTTTTTCTCAGAAGCGATCGCTGCCTCCTTGGCCTCGCCCGCTCTGATCACTTCCTTCTTTGCTTCTTCGGCCTTGGATGCTGCGTCTTCAGCCTCCTTGACGGCACGCTCTTCACGTCTCTTGGCTATGTCTAATTCGCCCTTTGCCTTGTCTGCGGCAATGGCAGCTGCCGACCTGTTCTTGTTAAACGGTCTGGCATCGGGACGGTCGCCGCCGGGTCTGGAACCGGGTCTGGTATTCTCTTCTTCCTGCTGGGCGGCCATGGCATGGGCACGGTTAATTGACGCTGAGGGAGGTCTCTTGATCGGAGGCTTAAGACCGACGGGAGGTTTCTTCTCAACTTCCTGTGCCTTTTCAATCTTCTCATCATTATCAGGCTTGCCGTCTACATCGGAAGGAGACTTGCGTGCTTCCTCCATTGCCTTACGGGCTTCGATCTGCGCCTTGGCGGCAGCAGCACGCTCCCTGGCGTAATTTGCAGCGGGAGAATCGATCTTGGCCGCATGCTCCGTCTCAGGCTCGGACTTTGAACTGCCATGACTAGAATGATTACCTGCCATAGCCAGGCCTACTGAAGGATTTCCGAAGAGTTCATCTGTTTTGTTTTTGATCGAATCAATAAAGCTGGACATATTTACCACCCCACATATGTTCGTTTTATTAAAAATAATCTGCTAAATAAATTATACGTTTTAAGATGTTTATTTCAAGTACATGACATTTAAAAACATAAAAATCATGTCATTTCTGCTTTCATCTGCTTTTTGATCTCATACATCCTGACATCTGCTTCACGGATAGCGCTGTTGGGGTCTACCGGAGCATTTTCATCACTCCGAACCTCACCGATCGCAGCCGAGATGTCAAATATGAATTCCTTTGTACTGTTGATCTCATCCAAAGAATTCCTGAGGACATCGATACACCCGGCACCCGTTTCTTCGCTCCCGGGAACAAAGGCAACGAATTCGTCTCCTCCCCATCTGCAGTAGATACCTTTGCCCTCAAAAGCCTTTGTCATGCAGCCGGCGGCCGCTTTGATGAGTTTGTCACCCATCTCATGACCGAATTCGTCATTTGTCTTTTTCAGGTTGTTCAGATCCATGAAGATCATGGTGTATTCCTTCTGTTCCTCACTGCTCATATCATCCAGACGGCGGTTGAAATAAGTTCTGTTGGGAATGCCGGTCAAGGTATCCGTATATGCGATCTCCTCCAGTTTCTGCCTCTCAACGATAGTAGTCTGGGCTTCGAGTATGAGGATGATATAGTACGTCATCATGATGGCCGTAAGAATTACGGCGGCATAAGATCCGGAAGCAAAATCTGAGATCGCAGTATCGCCTAATACAAATACCATGAGATATCTGCCGATCTCCAGGAGCACGAGGATCGCCATGATCAGGACACCGCATCGTATAATGACCGTGGATACTGCCTTGTTCTTATATTTATCGACATTGGCACCCACAGCAAAGAAAGTAACTTCGGCAAAGATGAACAGGGTGAGAGGTATCATGAAATCCTGGATACTGATCGACTTGCTGCATATCCGGACGCAGCATACCGCAACAAAGAAACATGAAGCAACTGCTAATATGATCCCCCAGATCTTACGGAACAGACCCTGACGGAAAAAGCTCAGTCCAAATAAAGCTATTGATACAGACAGAGCATATAGCGAGTAGTACTCGATCTTGGCACATATATCAACATCCTGTATCAATACTCCTATCATCCGCTGACTGCCCAGGCTCCACATGGTGAAGCAGAAGACCGTAAGGAAGATCGATATTCCCATATCAAGCTCCCTGTTAGCAATGGACTTAACGATACTGTACAGAGCCAGGAGCCCCGAAATGACAACTATGGCTGTCAGCAGAACGAACATAACCTGCTTTCCGTCTATCGGTACTTTCCATGAATCCAGGGATCGTACGATATATCCTTCAAAACGGGAAACGGAGTTGTTTGCAATGGACTCCATGCAGACCTTGATCCTCTGACCTGAAAGGTTATAGGAATTCGTAAACAGAGGGATAGAACAT
The DNA here is from genome assembly GCA_017515465.1 of Clostridiales bacterium. Taxonomy (GTDB): domain Bacteria; phylum Bacillota; class Clostridia; order Saccharofermentanales; family Saccharofermentanaceae; genus Saccharofermentans. The sequence continues at coordinate 3,305 of JAFWFV010000017.1, read as the reverse complement.
GTACAGTTACCCGTAAAATTCTCAGGTATCGTATATGCAGGGTCCTTCCATCCGTTGGCAAAGATGAGCTTGCCGCTCTCGTCATAGACCTTTACTGCGCAGTTGTAGTAATCGAACCTGAGGACCGGATCAGGAAATATCGCGTAGATGCCCTGCGGGATCGTGAAGCTGATGGTGGCGGAATCGCCCTTGTTCAGTGTTTCAAATCTGGAGTTGGATGAATATCTCGTGATCCCGTTTGTGTAGTGTGAAACGACATAACACCTGTCGATCTTGTACTTGCCGTGACACTTTACTCCGAAATAATCCATCAGGGCTTTTGAGGCAAAAAAGAATACAACAACGGTCACGAGAACCGTGATCGTCGCCTTTACAAGTCTCCTGGTATTACGTGCCGACGCGTTGACTAATTCCATCAAAGGTATTTTACACCCCTCGATAATGAATATGTTGCCACAATTGATAATTTTATATTAACAATGATAAGCCGTCCCACAGGCTCTGCCCATGGAACGGCTTAATAGTCAGATACGTAAAGATCACTGGAGGTGTATCAGCTGAGGATAACGGCGTGCTTCTATGCGGCGGTGCCTGTCCGTAATGGTGGTACGTCTCCTTGTCGTCAGCGGACGGCGGATCACGATCTTCTTTTCAGGGACGGGTTCATCGCTAATCTCTTCGATTATCGGCTCTTGCACCATCGGGATCTCGATAACGGGAATGGAATCGTCCTTGCCGCCTGTAACCATCTCAAGTTCTGCCTTATCAAATTCTTTCATGTTGTTCTTCATAGTTCCTTCCTCCTGTTTTGCTGATTAGTTTTTATTTTGATCATTGACTTCTCAATTAAAGAGCGGTGATTTGAAGTAATACTTCTCCACGATGTCACCATATCCCCACTGATCAAGTCTGTCTTCTAATCCGTAACTGACATATTTCTTCCAGAGCCAGTCTAATGTTTGAGCGTTGTCCAGTTCAGTACCATTGCCCAGATTATGTGATCTGGCTGTTTTGCACACCCCGATATAATCCTGTACTCCGAAAACAGTTTCATCGACGGTGTATTTGGAACCGCCGGACACCGTATTCAGTTCAAGATCATTCTTGCACATCGCCCTTATCCTCCTATCCTTTTCATGACTTCCTCATGAGTGAGGATCTTACCTGTACCGCTCTCCTTGTTATCCATTGTCTTTCCCTCCTGTATGGTGTGTTTTTGTTTGACACTGCTATTATCATCCGTTACATAGAACAAACCAATGATTAATAACATCCCGTTCTGTTGATAAAGCAACCAATCTGCACCTGTGTGTTGATTATCCTGAGGTAATTTATATTTGACGTGGTCCGAACGGCCTGCAGACGGTTCCGGTATTTGTCCTGATCCGCAGCTTAAGGCTTTCATCAAAAAGCACGACCCTGACTATGTGGTCAACAGCGAGAGAGACGTCCTCCTTTGGCTCCATAAAAAACAGGTATCAAATTCTCATATCTATATGCCACAGACGAAAACAGATTAAACATCTTCAGGCTCAGTGACAGCACCACCATCTACCATGAAACTCTTATGGCGATGCTCAAAGAACGTTTCGGAGAATAAAAGTATCCGGAACAGTATGGACTGATCTTTTTCTTTATTTTCTTCAGATACGGTCAGCAGAAATCCACACCGTCGAAACTGATGCTTTCAAACTCTTCAGTGTCTCCGTCAGCATCGATTTCGACAAAGAAAACGCCATCAACGGTTATGAATTCACCGGTGGCAACTGCAGTGTTTTCTTCCAGCAGCGCGTCACTTGCCTCACTATACTCTTCTTCACTGCCGTAATCATTTCTAAAAACTATCTTTGTAACCGTACAAGGTGTGTACTCACGTTCATCCACGATCTGAGCAGCTGCTGCGCCCACCTCCGGTCTCTCTATCCAGAGGATCTGATCATCATACTCTGAGGCAATTCCTGCAACTAAGATTTTCTCACTCATAACTTGTTCCACTCCTTTTAATCTTTGTTTTGGGATTCAGGCATTCATTTCGAGGTCATACCAGTCATCCTCATACGAGACTATCCATTCGAGACCTCTGCGTCTCTCAATGACAACTGAGGGATTCAGATTACCTGCGCTGTTCCTGCGGTATGCACGTGAATCATTGACTGCCCAGTTGTATCTGAAATAAAGATCCAGCATATCAAGGATCTCTTCCTTGCTCCGGAGTTCACATCCGGAAGCAAATTCCTCTACAGAAGAAACGCCGGCAAAGCTAATAGCAGCATCGCAGTCACATATCTCTTCCGCATGAGTGATATCATCTACAAGACCCAGGCACCAGCACAAAGCCCAGTATGCTTCGTAAGCCCATGCAAGATCAAATACGTCCTGCATCTCATATGAACCGTCGAGGATCGACTCCTCTTTCTCATTAAGTTCATCCATAAGACCGAGCGACTCCAGTATGGGCTTGAAATAATCGAGTGACTCTTCGTAATTGTTATTGTTGATGTCACATGCGATCTGTATAACATAGAAACATGCAAGCGCCCTCCTGCATATTGATTCCTTGTCCTTAAGTTCAACTTCACTGTCTTCCCATCTTGTCATGAGCCTGTCGGATGTAATGATATCCATCCCGTTTATCAGATCATTATTCTTTTCACGGCGTACCTTCTGTATTTCAGTCTCGGGCAGATCATCGTTTAACAGGCATGGATGATTCTGCTCCATAACAGAGACCGTCTCAGTAAACATCTCATCTGTAATGTCGATCCCCTTTAGAATGCCTTCCTGGAGTGCAAAGAAAAAACGGTCATCAGCAGTTTCTATCCCGAAAAGGGCTTCGAGTCCGCCATCTTCCCTGGAAAAGAGATATCCCATCTTGACGCTTACTGAATCCAGATCATCCTTTGTGATCATCTCATTCTGCAGAAGGAATCCTACCGCGGCATTGACAAGTGAACCTGCCAACTCTTTGTTATATTTATGATTGATCTCCATTATGTCCTCCAATTGATATAGCTTCGTACATTTACTATAGAGTACAAATGGACAGCGGTTTTCCTCATATCCTACATTTTTTTCTCAAAGCAGATATTAATTATCTTTACGCCAAACTAGATACCTGGAATCGTCGTAAACACAGTTATGGAAATTAAAAACCCCCGCAAACAATTGAAGTGAACCCCTAAAGTTGAACACTTTAGGGGTCTTTATATGAAATACAGTTTTGAAGTTAAGAAAGAGATTTACGAGAAGCATTGCGAAGGTTATGGAAGCGATTATCTTTCGAAGGAATATGGCCTTAACGGGTC